>JAJEJA010000030.1 GCA_022828145.1 Candidatus Poribacteria bacterium
ATAATCTCACCCATCTGCAATTCGAGAGATTTTAACATTGTTGCCAATTGGGCAATATCAATATAACCTGTGTTTGTATCGTTTTCATAACTCTCCTGAATTGCTTCTTTCTTGGGGTGATTGACGAGGAAATGACTTTTCTTGCTACCATAGATGTCAATCACTTCAGCCAATAGCAGTGGATTCAGACTTAACATACCGATCTTACCGATGAAAGTATAACTGAAGTCGAGAGGAAATCCCGTAATCGTGTTGATCGTAAATCCCTCATATTCGGTCTGAATGCGTTCGTATCGTGGATCAATTGCTTCTGTTGCTGTAATTGCTTCTATTGCCAGTTTTTCTTTCCCGCCTACCTCTGTAATGAGTAGAAATGCGAGTTCACCTTCACGTTCGTAGAGTGCTAAAATTGCCTCTTTGCCGAAATGTCCGTCGAATGCCGTTAAATCGAGTCTTGCCCCCATTTCGTATTCCCAAAATTGCTTTTGATAGACTAATTCTCTCCACCAGAGTTGTTTCTTGATGTGGCTTAGAATCGGCATTTTTGCAGCCTGTTTACCAAATTCGCTCCTATTAAATGTCTTTATGACACCTTTCAAGTCTTTGAACGTCAGATAACATATCGGTGAATCGGGAAGTAAGGTTATTAGACTCTGTTCAGGTTTCCACAAGGATGTCTGATGATAGATAACGCTAAACAGGACGATGGCAAGTACTAATATCGCAAGAATTAGAAAGATTAGTTTTTTTCTTGAGAGTTCCATTAATTTCATTTGATTAGTATATCAATTGATAGTTGTGAAGTCAAAGAAAATAAAGGGTATGTAAAGTTCTGGTTACTTGTCTGAACCAGGATTTTCAGGATTTTCAGATTTCCAGGATAAGATTCCCCGATTAGATGACCCGTAAAATGTTGACTTTTCAGAAGAATAGAATACGAGAAGATGCCTCTTATCCTGAACCTGAAAATCCTATAATCCTATAAATCCCGGTTCAGACAAGGATGCATTCCATCCTATCCATCTGATAGCACCAAAAACCTCTTATCCTGGAAATCCTATAATCCTGGTTCAGACAAATAGAGTGCCAAAACTTTGCACACCCATTTTTAGAAAAAAGTTTGACATTCATAGAAATTTAATGAATAATTGGGAATTAAGTTAGTTATTTGAGGAGGTACTAATGTGTTTTGTACTTGAATTCATACCAGAAGGCGACGAGTTCCCTCTGGTGCTTCTATCGGATTCTACACCAGAGAAAGCTGAAAAGTTATCCCAAGCGTTAACCCCTCTGGCTACAGACAATAATGCAGTCGTAGATATACACACTTTGCCTTTTGTCTCGCCAGTTGACGGGTGCAGACTATCAGCAAAAGTTAGTGATGAAGATATTTGTGCAGTTCTGATAGAAAATACAAAAAATCATTTGACGTGGGAGTTGACCCATCAAGGTTGGGAATGGGTATTAGCGTTATTAGGTCGTTTTGCCGAACCAGATTGCTTTGGTTATCAATACCTTTACCCTGATGATGTAACAGGTGATATCTTCGTTATACTTTCATCATATTATAGGTACTGGTGATGCTACATTTGAATTAGTTTCAGCAGTCTGCCCGCTCTTATATTTTAGCGTATCAACGAAATAATGATACTGGGACTATAATTTCAATTGCGTTTCTATTTGATTATAGCATATCTCCTACCAGTTTTACAAAGTAAAGAAAGTTATGTAACTCATGATTCTGTAGTAAAATATCCAGTAGTTATGCAACACGTCAAAATCAATTCAGATAAGACTCTCAAAATCCGACCCTTCTCTATCCTTCTAATTTGTATACTCATCCCTTTAAACTGTTGGTGGGTTGCTGCATCAATTCTACGGGGTGGTGGCAGTCCAACGCAGGTATCCCTCTTTTACAACGCGGTTGTTACAATTTTAGTATTATTGGGAATTGGTTTATTATTACGACGTTTTAGTCGTATTCTCGAATTAAACCGCGCAGAATTACTTGTAATCTACACCTGTATTTCAATCGGTGCTGGACTTGCAGGTGTAGATAGGTTTCTCGTTCTGATGCCACTGATTGGGCACGCTCACTGGTTTGCAACACCAGAAAACGACTGGATAAATCTGTTTCATCTACACATTCCCTCATGGTTAGTTGTTAGTCAGAAACGTGCACTTGAAGGATATTTCTACGGTTTTTCAAGTATCTACGAAACACATAACCTTCTTGTATGGATACCAAGAATTATCTGGTGGACACTTTTTATCGTTGCAGTTCACCTTGTCATGTTGTGCTTGAGTCTAATTTTTCGTAAGCAGTGGGTTGAATCAGAACGACTGAGTTACCCCATAATTCAACTCCCGTATGAAATGACTGCGCCGAAAGGTAAATTCTTCAAATCACCTTGGTTGTGGTTAGGATTAGCAATTGGTATGTCCATTGACATAATTAATGGGTTGAATTTCCTGTTTCCTGCCGTTCCAAGTTTAGGTGGAAAATTATATGACCTACGCAGAATATTCACAGAACGACCTTGGAGTGGTATAGGATGGAGCCCAATTGGTGTATTCCCTTTTGGGGTGGGACTCTCGTTCTTCATACCACTTGATCTGTCATTTTCCTGTTGGGCTTTCTGGTTAATATGGCGAGCAGAAAGGTTAATTGGGACAATGGCAGGGTGGCGCGGATTACCACGTTTCCCTTATGAAGCAGAACAGTCACATGGTGCATATCTTGGATTATGTGTCCTCGCAATCTGGATGAGCAGACGCTACCTAAAACAGATTGCTGTAAACATGTTTCATTCTGAAAGAAGCAGAGACGATCCCATTTCATATCGACTTATTTCGTTTTCACTGCTTTGTGGTATCGGCTTTATTATAGGTTTCTGTCTAAAAATGGGAATGAGTCTTTGGATAATCATACTATATTTCGCAATCTGGTTTGCAATAGCAATCGCAATAACCCGGTTACGGGCAGAACTCGGTTCACCTGTACATGATCTTCACTTCATCGGTCCAGATGAAATGTTACCCAGATTAATGGGAATTCGACGCATTGGTGCTGTGAACCTAACAGGTTTCTCTTATCTCTACTTTCTTAATCGTGCACATCGTTCACATGCTATGCCGCATCAACTTGAGGGTTTCAAGCTGGCAGAAGGCGCAAACATACCCATTCCCAGATTTGCAATGCTCATGATGTTAGCATCTTTATTGGGAGCACTCGGATCATTCTGGGTATTTCTTTCTATGTATTACGCAGAGGGTGGAGGTCCAGGTTTTGGAAGGGAATCCTTTGGAAGATTAGAATCATGGCTTACCTATGCAGCACCACCTGATGTGCCTGCCATAAGTTTTGCATCATTCGGTTTTGTCATTACCCTCATTCTGGCAGCAATGCGGATGCGGTTTATATGGTGGAATCTGCATCCCGTAGGATATGCAATTTCAGGAAGCTGGGCAATTAACCCAATGATCGGTTCCATTTTTGTGGGATGGTTACTCAAATGGCTTGTGCTGAAATACGGCGGAATCCGCATGCACAGAAAAGCAATACCCTTTTTTCTCGGAATCGTATTAGGTGAATTTGTCATAGGGGCTTTCTGGAGTCTATTAGCCGTCACACTTGATCAACCGATGTACCGCTTCCTGTTCTAAATTAAAGCACAATTGATTTGCTATTTTCTGTCAATCTGATATAATATTCAAAAAAGAGGATATCGGAAAAATGGATATACAACAGAAAACAGCACTTATATCAGATACGCTTGAGAATATGTTCGGCACACCAAAATGGAGTGGTGCTGAAGATGTCTTGGCTTGTCTTATAGAGACGATCCTATCTCAAAATACGACTGATGTAAGTCGTGATAAAGGCTATGCACGGCTAAAAGAGCAATTCCCAACATGGGAAGATGTCATGCAGGCAGATGTAAAAGCAGTAGAAGAATCAATCAAGATAGTTGGTTTAGGTAATCAGAAAGCGACAACAATCAAAAACTTCCTCTCTTGGCTCAAAGCAGAATACGGCGAATTGTCATTAGAGTTCGTTCACGACCTGAAAACTGAAGACGCATTAGAATTACTCTGCCAACACAAAGGAATCGGTATTAAGACAGCTTCAGTTACACTCTCCTTTGCTTGTGGTAGAGAGGTCTTTCCCGTTGATACGCATATCTTGCGGATTTCAAAACGACTGGCGTTAATCCCACAGAACTGTAGTGCTGACAAAGCACATGCTGAACTCCCAAAGATTATCCCCAAAGGTAAATCCTATCCATTCCACATGAACCTAATCTATTTTGGCAGAAGAATCTGTAATGCAAGAAAACCCTTGTGTGAACAGTGTCCATTCACGCAACACTGCCTCTATTTTGAAGAGAACTCAGAACCATAGACGACACATTTCGGTGATATACGATGTTTGATTGGAGAAAGTTAAATTGGAAGCACTTGTTCGCTTTCCTGTTGATGTTGCATCTCCTACCAATCTGGATATTCGGTTACTTTCCATCTCAAGATGGTGCAAGTCATGTCTATAACGCATTGGTACTGAAGGAATATACTCAACATGAAAACTTCAAGATGCGTGATGCGTGGAAGTTGAACATAACCATCTTCCCAAATTGGTTGTCTCACATCTCCCTGGCAGCACTGCTTTATGTATTTCCTCCTGTCATAGCGGAGAAGGTATTTTTGACGTTTGCCATTGGGTTGATCCCAGTCTCCTTCTTCTATTTCCTAAATACCATACACAGAGGTAAACAAGGCAGATATCTATTCGCATGGCTCGGATTCCCTTTTGCATACAACTATCTGCTTTACATGGGGTTTTATAACTTTACGCTTAGTATATCATTTTTCTTTTTCAGCTTCGGTTTCTGGTGGAAACATAAAGATGACATACAGGTAAAACATCTGTGTATACTTTATGTGCTGTTATTACTCACCTATCTGTCACACATCGTGTCCTACGGTTTAGTCGTGTTAGCGATGTCGATTGCAGCAGCTTGTATATGGGGGTCAGAAACGCTTGTTGAAACGTGGCGCATTCGCAAAAGACATTTATCCGATGTATTTAACCAATTCAAACTTACGATCAAACCGTTCTTCTACTTCTTACTCTATATGGTACCGATCTATTTCGTGCTGATGGAGTACTATTTACAGAGCATAAAACGGCATCAGGAAGGTAGTCATAGAGGGATGGAGTGGATAAGTGATTACTTCTGGGGAGTGAAATCAATCGTTTATTTTTCGGATTGGAATATTCCGCTCAATCATTTCTTACTTTTCATTTTAGGATTTACAATACTTATTTCAATAGGTTATCGGATTTACCGAAAGCAGAAGATAGAAAAGACAGATGTATTCTTAGCAATAGCAATTGTCTTTACCTATATGTTTATCAAAGCACCGTGGGGGTATGGTCCTGGTGGATGGATAAATGACCGAATTCATATTTATATTCTGCTGATGTTAGCACCGTGGTTGATTATTGATATGCACAAGTATTTTCGTCATACAATTACAACGTTACTTGTAATATTCACATTAGCACATTGCGCTGAAACAGCGGTTCACCATGGTCGCATTTCAGGTGAAATTGCTGAACTTGTGTCAGGCGCGAAGATGATTGAACCGCATTCAACATTCACACATCGTTCAGCGGGATGGCATAGATCCAAATACTTGTACGGTCATTATGATAAGACTAAGAATAAAATGGTAATGAGAAATGAGATAAATGACGTCACACCTTTTGTGCATTCTACTGCTTTCTACGGTGTTTACGCTGATGACGTAGTACACATGGCAAACTATGAAGCGAATTACTACTACTTTCCAGTCAACCGAAACAATAAGGACAGTGTAGGATTTGATTATATTCGTGCGGATTATGTGATCGCTTGGTTCTATCCTGAAACTGAACCTTTTGCCGACCTTATACCCAATTATGACATCATCCATGAAACGAAAAATTTGAAACTATTTCAAAGAAAAACTACTAAAGAATCAGTAGACACTATATGGGACGAAACAGAGGAAGGTAGTCCAATAATCCGATTTGATATACAGGCTGATAGCCATCCTGTAGAGGAGAACTTCCATATCGTTGCGCCAAAAACAATGTATGTTGACGGTAAATACGGATGGGATACTGAATGGAATCCGAGAGATCCGTTGAACAAGAGTAATTGGAGAATCACACCGAGACAAACATTTCTGGGTCCTGAAAATCAACCACCACTTGTAAGGGATGGAATCTTTGGCACAGAGGATGCAGCGTTTAGACTGGATTTACCCAATGGCAAATATCGCATAACAAACATATTTCAGACCCCAGAAGGGGCAACACACGAAGTCAATATGTTAGCAAATGGTAAACACATTATTAAAAAACTAACTGTACCAATGCACAACGAAAGGGTTGAAGAAGTTGATACTGTTGATGTAGATAATGGATATCTCATCTTAGTAATCTATACATCAAAGAAACGGATAAAAACTGGCACCAAACATTCACACTGGGTATGGAATGGATGTATTGTTGAACAGATCGCTACAGATGAAGAGTAGAAAAAGTTGTAAACACCCTCTTCAGTCCCGACAAATGCCAAACGCGCATTTGGCGTTGATTTGGTAAGGACGATATGTTTATAATTCAAACCAATAACTTTGAAAACAACAAAAACTAACATCAGTCGTAAATATTGGACTATAAGGAGAATTAAATGATTAAACCGCATGGAGCCGAAACCTTAACACCGCTTTATGTAGCGGATGATGCACAACGCTCCGAATTGTATAAGGAAGCGGAACAGCTTCCATCAGTTTTACTCACTTCAGGGGCGGCTGCATCAGCCGTTATGCTCGCTGCTGGATACTTTACGCCACTTACAGGCTATATGAATGTCGCAGAAGCAATAAGTGTTGCTTCTGATATGAAACTACGCAACGGACTTTTTTGGCCTGTTCCTATACTTAACATGGTTCCCTCGGATCAGATAACAGGTGCTGTGAAAAACGCAGATAGCATCGCGCTACGTGATCCAAATGTTGATGGTAATCCAGTGCTTGCAGTAATGAAGGTATCGGCAATTGAGACACTTACTTCAGAGCAGAAACAACATATTATTGAAAAAACGTTCGGCACTACTGACCCAGAACACCCTGGTGTCCCTGCTTATGCAGATGCCGGGGACAACATTATCTCTGGACAGATACAAGTTTTAAATTACTCATACTTTCCTGAGGATTTCCCCGACACGTTTAGAACAGCATCAGAAATCCGTGATGATATTGTGTCGCGTGGTTGGAAAAATGTTGTGGCATTTCAGACGCGAAACCCAATGCACCGTGCTCATGAAGCACTCTGCAAGATAGCACAAGAAGAAGTTAACGCAGATGGCATCCTTATTCACATGCTACTTGGTAAACTAAAGCCGGGTGATATCCCTGCTGCTGTCCGTGATGCATCTATACGGGCAATGGTTAAACACTACTTTCCAAAAAACACAGTATCTATCACGGGTTACGGGTTTGATATGCTGTATGCCGGTCCGCGTGAGGCACTCTTACACGCAGTGTTTAGACAGAATTGCGGCGCATCACATTTCATTGTCGGACGGGACCACGCCGGTGCAGGAGATTACTACGATGCCTTTGATGCACAAGAGATATTTGATACAATTCCTGATGATGCTCTGGAAATTGGGATTTTTCGCGGAGATTTTACAACGTGGTGCAAAAAATGCAATGAAATCGTGATGATGAAGGATTGTCCGCACGATGGGGATGACTATTTCGGTATTTCCGGAACAAAACTCCGTGAAATACTCGCTGCAGGTGAAACCCCTCCACCCGAAATTTCAAGACCTGAAGTCGCAGAGATTCTGATGAAATACTACCAATCTGAGGAGAGTATTTAAGACAATTACAGTGAAAGCTATCCTTTACACCAAAAGCATCCCACGTTATCTCACAATGCGCTACCTTGGAAAAAAATGGGGTAACCTCTATACATCCCCACTTTCAAGTGTGCGCTTGGTTGAGATGAAAGAACCGCAACTTCCCACACAGCAATGGGTGAAAATAAAGACACGGCTCAGCGGAATCTGTGGGTCTGACCTGTCAACAATAACAGCGAAGGGGAGTCCGTATTTCTCACCTTTCACATCTACACCTTTTGTCCTCGGACACGAAATCGTCGGAGATATTGTTGCAGTAGGGGATGCGGTAGAAGAGGTGTCAATAGGGGAGCGTGTGGTGATCGAACCCGCACTCTCATGTAGGGTGCGCGAGATAGACCCTCCCTGCTACCAGTGTCAGAATAACCGCTTCTCAAATTGTGTAAACATCACACGTGGCAGTATTTCAGCCGGTGTTCAAACCGGGTATTGTCGAGATACGGGTGGAGGTTGGAGTGAATATGTCCTGGCACATCAAACGCAAATCCATGCCGTCCCAGATGAAATCTCAGATGAATTAGCAGTCCTACTTGAACCCTTTGCTTGTTCCCTCCACGGTGTATTTCAAGCGGAAGTTCACGGTAAAAAGGATATCTGCGTGATTGGGGGTGGAACGATCGGATTACTCACCATTGCAGCACTGAGAATGATCGGATATGAAAACAGAATCATTGTCTTCGCAAAACACCCACATCAACAGAAACTATCGGAGACTTTAGGTGCTGATGTCGTCCTACCTGCAGGCAGAGGACGATATGAGGCGTTCTGTGAATTAACAGATGCAGAACCGTTTCAACCAGAATTGGGTCAGCAAGTGTTGTTAGGGGGTGTTGATGTAACTTTTGATTGCGTAGGTTCAAGCACGTCAATTGACGATGCACTACGTTTTACACAAGCAGGAGGAGAGGTAATTCTACTGGGAATGCCGGGTATACCAAAGAATGTAGACTGGACATCTATTTGGTATAAACAGTTGCGTGTAAAAGGAGCATATACTTACGGCTTAGAAGCATACCAAAATGAGATGATACATACATTTCAACTCGGTCTCCGTTTCTTACAAGAGCATGGAGAGAGCCTGCTCCCTTTGATCGGTGAACCCTTTACACTTCAGCACTATAGACGTGCAATACAGACCGCACTAAACACCGGATTAACTTCATCTGTCAAAACCGTTTTTGATTTACGCAAAGAATAGTAGTAGGCACACGCCGTGTGCCGTCTCTTAATAGTAGTAGACACACGCCGTGTGCCGTTCATAAAGTAGTACGCACACCGAATTATGCTACTACAAACTATATACACATCTGGGTAAAAAAATGAGCGATGTTCCAAAATCACATCCACGTTACCTTTCGCTGACATTAAGAGACAGAATTGTTAGCGGCGTAGAACAGGGAATTACATCTATCCACGGACTGATAGCACATGGACGTGGCGAAGCTTACGATTATCTCATAAATGAAGCGACGCAACCTTTTGCACATAAAGCGATCCGTGCTGCTGCAGCCATGCTCAGTTTAGCACAACATCCTGTTATCTCTGTCAATGGAAATGTTGCAGCGTTAGTCTCTAAAGAGATCATTGAGCTCGGGCAGATACTGAATGCTCCTTTAGAGGTAAACATATTTCACACAGAAACCGGACGCGAACAGAAAATAAAAAAACATCTGCAGAAACATGGTGCGCAAAAAGTCCTAATGCCACCCAAAGATACGCAGCTCAGCTTCATAGACTCCAATCGCAAGTATGTAAACCCAGAAGGTATCTTTAAAGCAGATGTTGTGTTCGTCCCCCTTGAAGATGGTGATCGTTGTGAAGCACTACGGAAGATGGGGAAAGATGTCGTAACTGTCGACTTAAATCCTATGTCAAGAACCGCAAAACAGGCAAGTATTACTATCGTAGATAACGTCGTCCGCGCTTTACCGATATTATCTCAAGCCATTCAAACATTACCTAAAGGCACTGACTCCCAAGAAATAGTCCAGCAATTTAACAACGAGAAGATACTAAAGGAGGCATTGCAATATATTAGCAGGAGTACAAATGCCTAATGGTAGACGACAAAGTGTAAAACCACATATACTTCTCATCGGATTAGTACTGGTAGCATTTAATAGTTACTGGTGTCTAATGGGGACAGAGGTATGGCATTCTACGCAATTGACAATTGCTTCGCTCTTCTTCAATGCAGTTTTTACACTCCTTGTATTTGTTCTGCTAAATCTACTCTTCCAACGTTTTATCCCTAAACTTGCTATGTCCCAAGCGGACTTACAGACCATCTATGTGATGATCGTCATGGTAACAACTATCAGTGGTCATACAATGATGGGATATCTTATTCCTGTCTTGGCACACACCTTCCACTTCGCTACACCTGAAAATGAATGGATTTCTCTCTTTGGGAACAACATCCCCAATTGGATTGCTGTCAAAAGTCCACGCATATTAGAAGGTTTCTACAACGGGGATTCTACACTCTACAGTTCATCTACATTAACCGCATGGATACAACCCGTACTTGCATGGTCAAGTTTCGTCATAGCCTTATGGTTATCGTTATTGGCAGTAACAGTATTTCTCCGTAAGCAGTGGACAGAAAACGAACGTCTGAACTATCCCATCGTTCAACTTCCATTAGCATTGACAAACAATCCGAAACGATTCTTTAGTTCACCATGGATGTGGATTGGGTTTGCAATAGCAGGAAGTGTTGAATTACTCAACGGTCTGAGTTTTCTGTTTCCTGAAATTCCCTCACTACCGATCAGAAATAAGAGACTCGGACAATTTGCTACTAAACCGTGGAGTGCTATGGGACCGATAAACATCTCTTTCTATCCCTTTAGCATCGGTTTGATGTTTTTCACACCATTGGATCTCTCGTTTTCTTGCTGGTTCTTCTGGATTCTCACCCGTGTTCAGTTAGTAGTAACAGATATGTTCGGCTCGCGAAATATCTATAACCTTGAACAGCAGACAGGTGCTTGGTTAGCATTCGGCTGTATACCACTCTGGATGGGAAGACGATACTATGGACGCATCATAAGAAAGGTATTCGGCATATCCCAACGAAAGGGTGTGTCACCACCAGACGATTCAGGGGAACCGATGCGTTACCGATCAGCAGCTGGATTGTTCTCCGCGGGTATGGTATTCCTGTTCATCTTCTGTTTTCAGATGGGGATGACATTTTGGGCGATTGGACTTTTCTTCTTACTCTACTTCCCAATGATACTCGGTATAACACGCATACGAGCAGAGATCGGTCCACCATTACATCAACTCATCCTTGTTGATCCGGGTAGGACTATGGTGTTAGGATTAGGGACCCGCCGATTAGGTTTAGGTAATTTAACAGGCCTGACATTTCTGTATCCATTCGTCCGATGCTTCCGTGCCCATCCTACCCCAAGCGAATTAGAAGCGTTTCGTTTAGCAGAACGCAGCCGCATCGGCTATCGACAACTGCTCATCGGTATGATATTAGCCATCGTATTTGGAATTCTGATAACTTTCTGGGCATATCTGCATGTACTATACGATATGGGAGCTGGCAGCAAAGCACGAGGATGGATCGTGTATATGGGTTGGGAAACTTTCAACCGATTAAATACATGGTTAGTCAGTCCACGAGAGGCAGGTGTACCAGAAATGTCTGTTATCGGCAGCAGTTTTATGTTCACCATTTTCCTTATGATAATGAAGATCCGGTTCTTGTGGTGGCCCCTACATCCTGGCGGTTATGTATTAGTCAGCGGAACAGGAATGGGAAGGCTATGGTTTCCAATCTTCCTTAGTTGGTTAGCAAAAGCCACTGTTTTAAAAATCGGAGGCGTTAAGTTGTATAGACAAGCAGTTCCATTCTTCTTAGGATTAATCTTAGGAGATTATACACTCGGTTGTGTCTGGAGTCTTATCGGTTTAGCGCTAAAAATGCCAACCTATATCGTTTGGCATTAACGCTTAACCCTCCAAAACTGAACGCACCGTAACATCCCTTAGTCTCTCAGTTTCGGCTTCCTGAAGTTCTTGATACATCTTACGCAACTCAGGTGAACCCACCACTGCATCCGAAAGATGATTTTCTAAATCCCTATCAACAGATGCCACCAACATATCCAATGTAATCGTGTCTAACGGACGAGCAGGGATATAACGCTTAGTCTCATCTTCTACTTCATAGATGAGTTTCGCATTCTTAAATCGTTCAAACACATCTTGAACTAAAGATTCAGATACTTTGGCAGTTGCAGCGATATCAGCGGTGGAAGATGCTCCCTTTCCTTCATTGAAATGTTTTGCTAAAAGTAGATATAGCGTAATAATTCCCGCTGCATTGATGATATAATTCGGACTATCATTGATCTGCGTTCCAAGTGGATGACCGGGATCAACGTATCTCTGAATAGCGTTTGTTATTTCAACACCGAGTAGAATAACTAACCAAGTAGCGTAAATCCATATCGCCAAGATAATTATCATTGCCAAAGTACCATAAATTGCGGTATAGTTTTGCCAGACCAATTCAAAGTAATTTGCAAATACGATACGAGCAACCTGAAACAGCGAACCAGCCAAAACTGCCGCAGAGAGTGCAGCTTTCCAGTTCACTGTCGTGTTCGGCAATGCAATATACATAAGAAAAAACAGACAGAATACGGAGACCCACGGGAAAAGGTGCGCAACTAAACCACTTGCTACAGTAGAGAACACAAACCAAATTATAATGGGCCCAATCAACAACAGCATACAAAAAACCAAATACTTCTGAAACGCTCGTACCAGAGGTAATCTGCTACGACTACCCCAGATATGATTGAAATGTGTCTCAATGGACATAAACAGAATAATTGAGATAAACAGGAACAACAAAAAACCGCCGATACCGAGTCCAGCAAGATTTCTGTTTGTAAATTCGGTGATACCCGTTACAATCTCGTCCGCCCTATATTGTGGGAGGAAATTGTTTAGTGTGTCTATCAGAGGAGACTTCTCGTTTTCAACGACGCCAAAAGTCTTTAGCAGGAAGAGCGTAACAGCTGATAACGGCACCAGACTAAGCACAGTCGTAAACGCAAGTGAAGCAGCTTGATGCGCGCATTTGTGCATGCTGAATTGATGAAACACGTTCCTACCAATACCCAAAACATCGGCTTGAAGTGAACGCAGTAAGCGTAACATTGGACATCCTCAATTAGTAATCAGCAAATTCTCTTATATCATGACAGGGATGTTATCTGATGTCAACTTTTTTGCGTTCCAGTAAACCCTAATAACTTGATTATTTCACAACATTAGTGTATCCTTGCAGAAAAAACAAAAAGGAAACCTTATGAATGACATAGAAAGATTATCTGAAAATCTAAAATCACGTATCAACCAATATGCAGATGAGAAGAGAAAACTCTGGTTCGAAAATTACATCAAACACAACACAAAATATAGAGGCGTTACCACTCCTCAAATCACAACAACGTTAAAATCTTGGTATAAAGACGAAAGCGTTGACACACTTCCACAGAATCAACAGTTGGAATTAGCACTTTCATTTTTCGCAGAGGAATATGCCGAGGATAAACTTGCAGGTATTCTACTCTTTCAACACTATCTATACAAAAAGTTTGACTACCAGGAACTGCTTCTAAGATTTGAGGAAATCTTCAGCAACGGATATATTTACGATTGGAGTGTCTGTGATTGGTTATGTACAAGGGTGTTAAGACACATGATAAAAGCAAACGGCATGAAATGTGCTAAAGCAATTTCAAAATGGAATACAGCAGAAAATGTGTGGCAGGCGAGATGTTCAGTTGTAGCATTTACCAATCTGACAAAAGACAATACCTATTATGAACTTATACGCCAATCAAGCACAGTGTTGATAAAGAGAGAAGACCGATTTGCCAAAACAGCAGTAGGATGGATATTGAGAGAAATCTCAAAAGTTGATAAGCAGATAGTCATAGACTTTATTTCAGAACATGCTATGTATTTCAGCCGTGAAAGTCTTGAAAATGCTATAAAGTATTTTGAGAAAAGTGAAAAGCAAGGATTAAGGGATTGGGTGCGTAAAGTTATTGGCACTATAAGCGTCAATTTTGGGAATTCATACACTCTTAATAGTAGTAGGCACTCTCCGTGTGCCGTCTCTTATGAAAAAAGCTAACAAAATACTTACACACCCAGAGAATGAATTAGACTTGACTATGCAGCTAAATTGTAATATGATACTATAATACTAAGATACACATAGCATCCACCATCAGCGTGAACACAGAGGAGAACAAATGTCAACAGATCTACCGCAGCTATTAGACAGCCTAAATTCTGTTACTGCAATTCCAATAATCCCCTTTAACGGGGACAAAATTGATTTTGCTGGACATGCAAAAAATATAGACTACTTGATGCACAACAACTACCTTGATAATGATAGGAAACGCGTCATCGCAATTGCAGGTACAAGTCTAATACACCATATCGCAGAAAAGGAACAGTTAAGCCTTATTGAAAGAACAGGACTACTGATCGGAAACGATGGTGTCCTAATTTCTGGTATTGTTCCGAACCCAATAAAACAAGCAGGACAACTGATTGAAGCACAATCTAAACTCAGCAGACCGCCAGATGCATATCTGATAATGCCACTAACAGGTATATCTAATCCTGAAGGTATGTATGAATTCTATATAAAATTCGCAGAACACTACGGAAGCAACTGCAATGCTCGGTTCATTTACTATCTCAGACAAAAAAGAGACTTAAAGGCGGTAATACGGTTATTGAATTATTCAGAACATTTTATCGGTGTGAAGATCGGTACCGATACGGATGATGTCCTGCCCCTTATTGATGGTATCGGTGATAACGGCATAGTGATGTGGGGTATAGGAGACAGATGCACACAAGCAGCACGGCTCGGAACAGAAGGACATACCTCTGGTATCGCTGTTGCTTATGCACGTGCCTCAGACGAAATAAATAATGCACAACGTCAAGGAGATTACGAAACTTCTGAGCGGATTGAAGCAGAAATCGAAGCACTGGAAGAGATACGTTTTAGAAATGAAAGAGTATACAACTATTCTGCTGTGGTTGAGGCAATGATACAGAGCGGTTTTGAGGATATTGAAGCGGGTACAGGCGGTCCATTCAATCCCCGTGTTCCATCTGAAATAAAACAACAGGTTATTGAGGCAATCAAACATCTAAAGCCTTATCATTAAAAACTATGTCTTTTGATAGTCTAACCCTCCGCATCGTTGTGCATGAAATGTCTCAATCATTAATCGGCGGAACTATTCGTCATATTGAACAGACCAATCCCACAACCTTTTCCATCAAAATAAGTCAGAAAGCGAAAACACAGTGGATGGTTATTTCTGCGCATTCAGTGCATGCCCGTGCGCATCTGATCCAGAAACCGTCCCCCGGACAGAAACAATCCTATTTCGCAGATTTCCTCTCTACACATCTCAAACAAGGCATCATCACGGGAATCTCACAACTCGGATGGGACCGTATCTTAAAAATATCTGTCCAACCAAAGTCAGATGATCATCTACAAACCAACAAAAAATCAATTATTGCAGAGATTATGGGTAAACACAGCAATATCATTTTGATGGATGATACCGACGACAGAATACTGGAGTGCCTCAAGCATATAGATGAGACTAAAAGTCGATATAGAGAGGTATTACCCGGTGAAACTTACACTTTGCCGCCGCAACAAGAAAAGTTAGATCCGTTTGAAATCAATGAGTCTTCATTTTCTGATCTATTTCATTCAACAGATATAACTTGGAAATCACTGTTTAACAAAATAGATGGGCTCAGTCCTACACTGGCAAAAGAGATAATAGCCCGTAGTGAAAAGACAGGATTGTATGACGCTTATCAACAAGTCATCGGATACTTTAATCCAGAAAATGTATCACCGCAACTGATCATAGACAGAGATGAAACGATTGCCGCATCACCGATGCCACTGCAACAGTATCCCGCATCGTCCATAGAAACATTTTCAACAATGAGTGAAACGTTATCAGCATATTACGAAGGAATTACAGAAAAAGAGAAAAAGGACTCTGAACTACGTTCGCTTAAGCAGGTGCTGCAAGCACAGAAAAATCAATTGAAACGAAAGACAAAAGCACTTCAGAAAGACTTAGAAAACGCTGAGAGAGCTGATGATTACCGGATACAAGGTGAACTCATTCTGGCGAATTTGCACAACATAAAACGTGGACAAAAGGAAGCTAAACTGCAAAACTACTATAGTGAAGAACTTGAAACCTTGACGATTGCGCTGAACCCAGAACGCAACCCATCAGAAAATGCACAGACTTATTTCAAGAAATACACAAAAGCAAAACGGGGATATTCTCAAATTCAACAACGACTCGCTGAACTTGAAGCAGAGAAAGAAATCCTCTATACATATCAAAACAGGATAGAAACCGCAGCCACACTTGAGGAACTTCAACGAATCCGTAAGGATTTCATAGAGAACGGTTTAATCATAACCCAGCAAAAGAGAAAATCGCAACAGCAGATAAGTGAAGGACCCTATCGAAAGTATACCTCTACCAACGGTTTTCAGATATATGTCGGACGCAATAGTCAGGCAAATGACCTGCTTTTGAGACAGATTGCCAAACCCCGAGATATGTGGTTACATGCAAAGCAGATTCACGGTTCACATGTCCTCATCCGCAATCCAGAACACCGTCAAGACATACCAATGCCTACCCTATTACAAGCTGCACAACTCGCGGCGTACTACAGCAAGGCACACCATTCCAGTCTTGTACCGGTAGATTATACGTGGGCGCGTTATGTCGTAAAACGCAAAGGCAACGCTGCAGGTTATGTGCATTACACACACGAAAAGACACTGTATGTTGAACCATCAGTATTTACGAAAGATGCAAATTAATCATTGCAATTTGACAAAAAAGTGAATTGTGTTATACTGCACCCAAATATAATCTAACAACGGAGAAGAACGTTATGAAAACAGTTATGTTATGTCTATCAATTGCCGTATTGTGTTTGGTTTCGTTATTTTATGTTGGGCAAACACAGGCATTAGAGGAATTTATCCATGTTGACATTGAACCCTATTCTAATACGAAATTAGTGGGGCACGAATGGTGGACTCTTAATCCAGGAGACAATACCTACTCCCTTCTTCCAATAGGTGAAATTGGTGAATTTGAGGGGCCTGACAAAAAGGTAAAGTTCAAAATTATAGACGGTGGGATTGTACTCTTCGGCACTAACCAAGAGAAATGGCCAAAGGCTGTTAACGATATTATAGTCGGTGGCACTGCAAAGGCTATCTATTTCTTTCATGCAACAGGATGGGAAGCAAATGGGGTGACCAGCTATAAATTCGTTATGAATTATCGTGGTGGTACTTCAGAAGAACTTGAGATGATTTCAGGTTTCAACTCAGATGACTGGTGCCACGAAGAGAATCCACTTCCCGATGAAAACTCTGTGTGGGGGTGGAAGGCAAAAGAGAAACCCGCTTGCAACCATGCAGGGTTAATCACCACAAAATGGGTCAATCCACATCCGAACAAGGAAATCGCTACCATAGATGCAATCTCTTTAGAAACCGGGGCAGTTCCGATCATCACAGCGATTACATTAGGCGAAGCATCACTTGATGTGCATCCAATAGAAAAGTTGTCGCTTACATGGGGTAGTTTGAAACAACTGTATTGATCTATTAGACTGTCAACTCTTACATTGTAGGTCGGGTAGAGTAAGGCGAAACCGGGCCTACATCAATCGGTTCTTTTTCAAGCTATAAATCTCAGTCCGGTAGGTTCGGTTTCCTAACCGAACCGGCTGCGAATAGAGACCTATTTTTATCGCTTCCATAACCTATCAAAAACAATCTACTGTTAGGTTATTTCCCCAACATCATTATCTAAATTAATTGACTTTACACATCTTACATGTTATAATTATTTCATGTCGTTTACATAGACACAGACTATTTTAATACTATATTAGGAGGGTTTATATGCCAGCAAAACAACTCATCTTTGACGAGGAAGCAAGGGTGGCTTTAAAACGTGGTGCAGATAAACTGGCAAACGCCGTAAAAGTAACACTCGGTCCCCGGGGGCGCAATGTAGTTATACAGAAATCTTTTGGTGCGCCTCTCGTAACATGTGACGGTGTGACCGTCGCAAAGGAAATAGAACTACAAGATCCTTATGAAAATATGGGCGCGCAATTGTTGGAATCCATCGCAACAAAAACAAACGATGTCGCAGGAGATGGAACGACCACAGCAACCCTGTTAGGACAAGAAATTCTTCACGAAGGTTTGAAAAACGTGACTGCAGGGGCTGACCCCATGCAGCTAAAAATCGGTATCGACAAAGCCGTAGCAGCTGCGGTTGACGCAGTTATATCCCAAAGCCGAGATGTGAATACACATGAGGAAATCGCACAAGTAGCCTCTATCGCTGCAAATGATCCAGCAAATGATAGCAATATCGGAGAACTTATCGCTGACGCTATCGGGAAAGTAGGAAATGATGGTGCTATCACCGTCGAAGAAGGGAAAACATCAGAAACAACTGTTAACATTGTGGAAGGTATGCAGTTTGACAGAGGATTCCTATCACCACACTTCGTCACAGATATGGAAACACAGGTCGTTGAACTGGAGAATCCCTATATACTGATTAATACCGATAAAATTAGCAATGTACACGATCTCATTCCAATTTTGGACAAAGTCATGCAACTGGGCAGACCCCTCTTGATAATTGCCGAAGATGTTGAAGGAGAGGCATTATCAACACTTGTCGTCAACAAATTACGGGGCACGCTACAGGTCGCCGCTGTCAAAGCCCCCGGATTCGGAGACAGACGTAAAGAAATGCTGGAAGATATAGCGGTATTGACAGGAGGACAGGTCATATCAGAAGACACCGGAATCCGTTTAGAAAACATCGTCGTTGGGATGTTAGGTACAACGCAACGGGTACATATTGATCAAGATAACACGACCATCGTTGGTGGAACTGGGGCAAAAGAAAACGTTGAAGGCAGAATCGGGCAAATTCGTAGACAGATAGAAGATACCACATCCGACTATGACAGGGAAAAACTTGAAGAACGGCTTGCCAAACTTGCTGGAGGCGTGGCTGTCGTAAATGTCGGCGCTGCAACGGAAGTAGAAATGAAAGAGAAAAAAGCACGGTGTGAAGACGCACTCGCAGCAACACGCGCAGCCGTTGATGAAGGCATTGTACCAGGCGGCGGCATATCATTACTACGGGCAATCAACGATATCAACACACTTGAATTAGAAGGTGACCAAGAAACAGGTCGTAATATCGTCCGAGAAGCGTTAAGAGCACCCATCAAAGCAATCGCAGAGAACGCAGGATTGGAAGGGGCCGTCGTGCTATCACAGGTCGAAAATGGTGAAGGAAACTACGGATTCAACGCAGCAACTGAAGAATACGGCGATATGATTGATTACGGGGTGATTGACCCAACAAAAGTTGTAAGATCCGCACTACAGAACGCAAGCAGTATTGCAGGATTACTACTGACAACTGAAACCCTCATAACGGAGATTGAAGAACCACCAGATTTCTCAGACATGGGTGATCATGACGATTATATGCACTAATCTAAGGTAGCTTAGTTGTATAAGGAAAGGGAGCGTGTCGTTCTAAAACACGCTCCCTTTTCGTTATACACGATAACGCGCAACCATACCACTATCCCAATCGCAATCTAAACAGAACATCTCTGTAGGACCAAGATATTGTATATTATGACGATGACATTTTGGACATTCGGTGATTTTTTGCTCCGTCTCTGCACTTTCTGAACGTTGGAATATATTTAGATGATATACTTTCAGAATACCTGAATAACGGTGACCCAGCGGACATCTAATCAGATTTGACTCCTCATTCTCAAATCGCTCAATTAATTCTCTAAGAAACTTTAACGGATGATGGCAAATCGGACAAGGATTCGGCACCAATTCCTTCACAACAACAATGTCTGTATCATCTGATCGGACAGAAACAGGCAAACCAAGTTGTTGCTCAAGTGTTGATATCTTTTCACTCTCATCCTGCAGAGATTCAAGATATTCTACCTCAACAACAGTGTAACTCTTGGGACTCAATATTACAGATGTTGGTACCATAGTACCACCCTTCAAACTAGAGATGAGTCTGTGGATACGTTCTAAAATGGTATGATACCTCCTCGCCTAAAATAACAAATAAGACACATCAGGAATGACTTACATTATCCATCTGTCCCCAAAATTGCTCCTTACTAAAGTCTTATTCTAATCTGGAACCGCTTGACGACCAATCTGACTCTCTGCAGATAGCAATTCTTCACGTGTTCGTGCTAAAGATGTAGTACCTCTCTGGGTTTTATAAGCCTCTACGGGTTGATTCCTGATAATAACAATATTGTCATCATCACGTTCAATAATATCACCCGCCATCAAAGGTGTTTCTAATTTTCTCATACTGGTAATGAAGTTTACTATCACTCGTCCCGAACCGAGTATGTTGATAGTCCAACCATTTTCTGTATTGATACGATTAAACGCCTGTGGAATATCTATGGATTGAACTTGCTTGAAGTTCAAGATCACACCACTTTCAGGAGTATCTGATTCTGTTTCTTCAGTAGTTTCTTCCATTAAATTTTCTTCTGTCATTTTGTCCCTCCAAAGGAAAATAGACTTTTCTATAATTTTACCTAAGCAAAGCGATGTTTGTCAACCTATTTTATTATTAGGACACCCAATCACCCAATTCCTATATTTGACTTAAACCCTAAATCATGATATAATATTTTATTAGTGATCCGTAGAAAGCACTAGATTTCATTGGATGAGAACTATGAATCAGATTGTATCTATTGGTACAAGCCACCATGTTGCACCTGTTGAATTTAGGGAAAAGTTGGCTTTTTCCGATGAACAGCTTATTGAATCCCTCCATCACCTTCGTGATTCTTACAGACTTCAAGAAGCAGTGATCCTCTCCACCTGCAACCGGGTTGAGGTATACGCCGTAGCGAACCCTCAACAGATAACGGAATCACCTGTCAAAAGTCTGCTTGACTTTCTTGCCCAATACCACAGAATCGGTTCAGATAGCATAAAAAAGTGGAGTTATAGACATCATAACCTTGACACTATTTTGCACCTATTCAGAGTGACGTCAAGCCTTGACTCAATGGTAGTCGGAGAGTCCCAAATACTTGGACAGGTTAAAGAGGCTTATGATCTTTCACGTACTGCTGGAGGGGCTGGTACTATCCTGAATAGATTATTTAATAAGGCATTCAGTGTTGGTAAACGTATCCGATCAGAAACGACTATTGCTGCTGGAGCCGTATCAATCAGTTATGCAGCAGTTGAATTGGCAAAGAAAATATTCAGTACATTAGAGGATAAAACTGTCGCCATCATTGGGGCAGGTGAGATGAGTGAACTGACAGCGAAACACCTCGTCTCAAATGGTGTTTCTAAGGTCATTGTTGCAAATCGTACTTATGAACGCGCTGTCAAAATAGCCGAAAAATTCAAAGGAACTCCTGTATCCTTCGAGAATGATCTCGGTTTTCTCATTGATGCGGATATAGTCATTAGCTCTACCGATGCACCACACTACCTAATAGAACGCCAACCGTTAGCAGAAATTATGCGAAAGCGAAAACATCGGTATATGTTTCTGATTGATATTTCTGTACCAAGAGATATTGAACCCGATGTCAGCAAAATAAATCATGCATTCCTCTATAACATAGATGATTTAGAGGCAGTTGTTGCTTCAAACCTAAAAGAACGAGAACAGGAAGCTGTCCGAGCAGAACAGATCGTCATTGAAGAGGCAAAAAGGTTCCACGACCAATTACAAGTTCTTGAGGTTAGTCCTACTATAAAATCACTGCATCAGCAGTTCCAACAGATCGCTGAAACGGAACTTCAGACATACCTCAAACAGAACTCCTTATCTGATGCAGAAGAAACTGCTATAAAGTCCATGACACAAGCTATTGTCAAAAAAATATTGCATCAACCCATTGATAACCTCCGTCAAGCTGTTAATGATGGCAATGCTGACCACGGAAAATATGTACAGGCGATACAAGAACTGTTCGCATTAGATCAAGTTGACAATAAGGAATAAGAATGAAGCATACCGTTACGGTCGGAACACGCGGCAGTCAACTTGCACTTTGGCAAGCTTCTTATGTAAAACAGCAGTTCTTCCACTACCATCCCGATGTCCAAATAGAACTTAAAATCATTAAAACAACTGGTGACACAATCCAGAATAGAACCTTAGTTGGACTTGGGAAGGGTGTTTTTACCAAAGAGATTGAAATTGCATTGCTGAATGAAAATATTGACCTTGCCGTCCATAGTCTTAAAGACCTGCCAACAGAATTACCGGATGGATTATGTATTGCTGCGATCCCAACCCGTGAAGATCCGCGTGATGTATTGATTTCATCTACACGTCTTCCATTGCATGAGCTTACCAACGAGGCAAAAATTGGAACGACAAGTCCGCGTAGAAAAGCACAACTCCTATACATCCGACCAGACTTACATGTGGTTGATGTTAGAGGAAATGTTGATACACGTCTAAGAAAACTTCAAGAAACGGAGCTTGATGGAATTATCCTTGCTGCTGCTGGACTGAAACGTCTACAGAAGGAAGATTTAATAACAGAGTATTTTGCGCCTGATAAGTTCGTGCCAGCAGTTGGACAAGGGGCTTTGGCTATTGAAACTCGCGTGGAAGATAGTCGTACACAGCAGCTGCTCTCTCCATTAAACGATAGCATGACTACGACTGAAATTACTGCTGAGAGAACTCTGCTGGAGTCCCTCGGTGGTGGGTGTCAACTGCCGATTGGTGCTTATGCAAAACAGCACAACGAAAAACTCTCTCTCATCGGAACGGTATGTCATCCACTTGGTAAAAAACGTATAGTAGAACAAGCGACAGAAGATATTGATAACCCCCAAGAATTAGGAAGACTCGTTGCTGAGAAACTACGAAAAAACGGTGCACACGAATTGATGCATACGTAATTTGAGCAAAGGTATCCTGTATGAGCACAGAGAAAAATGGAATCGTCTACATAGTCGGTGCAGGACCTGGTGATAAAAAACTGATAACCGTAAAAGGGATGGCGTGTCTACAGAAAGCTGATGTCGTCATATATGATCTGCTTCTGAATGACTCTCTGCTTGAATATTGTCCTGAACACACACTGAAAATCAAAGCACCAGACCCGAGAATACGTTCAACGCGTCAGGATGAACTGAACCGGTTGCTTATAGAACATGCAAAAACTGGTAAAGTCGTTGTACGTCTTAAAGGAGGGGATCCGTTCATATTCGGTCGCGGAGGGGAGGAAGCAACGGTTCTTGTGCAAGAAGGAATACCATTTGAAATTGTGCCCGGTGTCACCTCTGGGATTGCTGCATCTGCTTATGCTGGGATCCCTGTTACACATCGTGATTTCGCATCATCAGTCGCATTTGTCACGGGACATTCAGCGGCGATGCATGCTGACTCCAATATCAATTGGTCACAACTCGCGACTGCAGTTGATACACTGATTGTTTATATGGGAGTCGCACATCTGTCAGAAATTGTGGATCGTTTGATTTCAAGCGGTAGAGATAGACACACACCTGTGAGTTTAGTCAGAGTCGGAACGACCCCACAACAGACTGTGGCGCAAGGCACACTTGAGAGCATAGTTGAAAAAGTGGAAGCAGTTCAAATGAGCAGTCCAGCGATAATCATTGTGGGACAAGTGAACAACTTACGAGAACACCTGAGATGGTTTGATACGAAACCGCTCTTTGGTAAACGGATACTTATCACCCGTGCCCGCGCACAAGCAAGTGAATTTGCTGAACGCTTAGAGGCAGAAGGCGCTGAAGTTATACAGTTTCCAACAATAGAGATCCAACCTATTGCATTAAAGGTTGAAGATATACCAACCCCTGACACGTACAGTTGGGTGATCTTTACAAGTGTCAATGCGGTTGAGATATATTATAGTTTACTAAATAGTATTGGCTTAGACACAAGATCATTTCTGACGTGCCAAGTCTGTGCTGTAGGTCCAAAGACGATTGAAGCACTTAATGGTATCGGTATAAATCCTGACTTCGTTCCAACGCATTCAAGCGGAAACGTTATTGCTAAAGAATTGAAAAATGTAGAAGGCAAGAATATACTGCTACCAAGAGCGAAAATCGCTACTGCTGATTTACCTAAAGGTTTGCGAAAAAGAGGTGCAAATGTCCATGACGTGGCGATTTATGATACCCTTAAAGTTGAAAGTGAATGCAAGGATGTAATCCTTAAAGATCTGTTAGAAGGATCAATAGACGTCGTTACTTTTACGAGCTCTTCTACTGTGAGGAACTTCCTTGAAATGTTCCCCGAACAAAATCCTAAGGATTTATTGTCACATGTCCGTGTAGCAGTCATCGGTCCAACAACAGAAGCGACTGCCAGTAAGCATGGGCTGCGAATTGATATTAGAGCCAAAAATGCCACGATAGAGAGTTTAACACAGGCGGTCGTCTCAGATAAGAGCATAATGCAACATTAAATCATTTATGCACACCCCTCAATTAAAATATCGGTAGGATGAATGGCACAATCAGTCTTTGAATAACTGTGATGGTGCCGAAAATTGCGTAGAATCCTGCACACAAGAGCAAACCGAGCTGTTTCCATATCGGTGGTTGAATCTCTTTCGGCAAGAATTTTCGGTTGACATAAAGCGTATGTAATGCAGTAATCACGAGTTGATATCCACCTATCGTGGCAGAGACAAGTATCATCAAGAAGGGGCGTCCTAAGTACATGGCAATCACACCCCATAGCACATATACTAACAGGATCGGATAATAGATCCATTTTGCGTTCTGCTCTTCCATTTTGCGTGCGCTTCTAAATCCTGTCCATATAATATCCGTAAATCGCCGTGGAACGCTGTCTACTTGACCGAGTTGTGTTGAAAAAAGCACCCAGAAACCACATAACAGTGTCAGATGCCACATGATGGGGTATCCTGATTTGTCTGCAAGCCCCTCTGCTTGAAATGCAGCTGCTGACCACTGATCCATTTCTGTTCCTGTTTCTACAAAGGCTAATGTTAACATTGCGGGGAGTGCTAAACCGATAAAACACCCAATAAGCCAGATATAGTATTGTTCAAATCGGACATATTTCCACCATTCTTTAAAACGTTGAATACTATCCGGCGTAATTCTAAATACCTTTCCAAAGTGCGATAATGTTACTTTCTGTCCACCGATGATTGAAGGAATCGCACCGACTAAACTACTCATGCCCCAACCTTTATCTCTGACGTAGTTTGATATTGTAATATTGCCTAATCCTCCACTACCCGCATAAGCAGCAAATGCACCGAGGAGTAGCCAATCAAAGTTGCCTGTCTTTACCTCATCTGGCAATGCGCCAAAACTGAAAAACCCCTTAATGACTGTCCACCATACTTCGGGGGGAACAAAGAAAAGGTCAATAACAACCAGATAACCGATTATCCAGACAACCATGAACAGCTGTACTTTTTCAAGAGCATTGTATATCTTTCCGCCAAACATAACAATTGCCAGACAGGCAAAGAAAATCAAGAAGGCAAAGATTCTCACAGTATTTTGGTCTGTATCTGTTGGCATTTTTCCTAACCATGCGGCACCGAGTGCAGTTGCTGCAGTCATTGCCCAGGCAGGCCAAATGGTAAAAAAGTCACCGCCAGTATAGAAGATTGCCCAGAATCGGGGTCCAGGTTTACATCGCATATATCCACTGAGCATCGGTTCACCAGAATAGATAGTGTACCGTATCGCCTCTGTGTTAAGGATAGATTGAAGTACAATTGCTATTGTTGCGATCCATAGAAGAGTCCCGCCATATTGTGCAGTGATTGCTGGACCTAACAACCATTCCCCACTCCCAATTGATGCACCCAGTGCGATAATACCGGGACCTAAAATACCTCTAAAAGCCTTGCCAAATTTATATTTGGGCGGATCAGGTAATTCCGCCGTCTCCCAATCTGGCAGTGTGCCACCATCAACACGTTCATCAGTTTCTGTCATAATACCACTCCCACAATATATCTATAGCTAATTTCTTTGTCATATTTCTTCTACTTCGTAATTGCCTTGCCGCTACGACTATTTCTTGCATATCTCGTTCACAGTTAGGATAGTTGTGTAGGCATTCTAACAAACATTTTATTCTCAATCAAGTACTAATTATGGATTGGTATAATCATGCCTTGACATATCGCCTCTTTAAATGTTAAACTTTTTCTAATTATGTTACGTAACTAAGGAAGGGGGTACAAAATGAAAACAGTGAACCTAACTCCGAAATACCATCAAGTTATAATACCCTATAAATGTGTAATTTTTTCAGTTCATTTTCTCATCCTACTGTCTTTGCTTTTTCTTTCTGCATGTAGTAATCCCTTAGAACCTGTTGACAGTGTTGAGGAAACAGATGTAAAATCTGAATTAAGGGATCGGTCTTTTCGTCAATTTGATCCTGAGAAAGATGCTGCTAAACGGAAGGCAGTCATTATTGATTTTTATGATGATACAGAAGGCAATATCATAAGCATGTGGGCACAATATGCTGAAGCTGGATACGCATTGAAAGAATGGGAAATATTTGCTAAAGACTATAGAATTGAAAAAGGTGGATCAGAATATAGACTGTATTTTATAGCACCCCATTCACACCAAAACATACCTTCAGAATGTGATGATTGTATTGAAACCAAAGGGGTCTCCATCTCTATACGAAATCTATACGATAAAGACAAAATACAATTCAAGATAAATGACGAGAATAAGAGTTTACCTGCTCCATTTCCCGTGTTCAAATCTTGGACAAACTTCAATGAAGACGAATATTTTGATTGAAATATCACCAGACAATTCAATAAACTTACACGTGCCACAAGTTCAGTAGGGACGAGGTATCCTCGCCCGTTGAGGAACGTATCCTCACCCGTTGAGGAACGTTTCATTAATTGTAAATTCCACTATAGAAATGAAAACCCTTATTCCTCTATCAATCCTTTTCATACTACTGATCGGTTGTTCACCACCCGAACCAGTGGAGTTTCCAGACCCGAACTTAGCTGCTGTTGTTAGGGAAAGACTACGACTTAGTCCACTCGATCCAATCACAGCGAAAGATCTCAAGGGATTAGACTACTTACATGTATATGATCAGACCATTAGCAACTTAACAGGTTTAGAGATGGCAACAAATTTGAGCACTCTTGTATGTAACGAGAGTTTCATCGCAGATATTTCTCCATTGACTAAGTTAACAAAACTAACTAAACTTGATTTGGCTTACAGTCAAATCACTGACATCAGTCCCATCAACGCATTAAGAGAACTGAAACATTTAAACTTATACAGTAACCTGATTACAGATATTACGCCACTTGCTGATTTAAAGCAATTGAACTATATCAATCTCGGAATGAATAGAATTCGCGATATTACCCCTCTCAGCGAGTTATCCCAACTCAATAGGTTAGATCTGCATAATAATCAGATTAGTGACGTAACGTCATTAACCAATCTAAAGTTTTTAACTGAACTATACCTAAAAAATAATGAGATCCACAATATTACCCCACTTTCTGGATTGACAAACCTTAAGACCTTACACATTGAAAATAACCACATCAAAGACATTAGACCAATTGGTGGATTACAGCAACTAAAGGATTTAAGACATAAAGATAATCTTATCATAGATAGGACTGCTGTAGATAAATATAGCTTCCGTCGTTCTGCCCGTCCCACGGGAACAACGCAAGCAACAGAAAAAGTAAACAATAAAGAGGATGTTAAGACAGCAAAGGCAGTCCATTCTCCATTAATACCTGATCCTAACCTTGCAGCAGCTGTTCGCGAGGAGATTGGTATAAATTCAGATGAACCCATTTTGACAGAAAAACTATCTAAGATATATGGTCTCAACCTTTTGGATCAAGACATAAAAGACTTAACGGGTTTAGAAAAAATGACAAGTCTGGTGTACTTAACAATTGAGGATAATGATATTGAAGATATTTCACCCTTATCCAATCTGACAGAGCTGAAGTACTTAGAACTTGGTGGTAATAGAATCACTGATATTTCACCGCTAAGTGAATTGACTAAACTAAGGACATTAAAACTAAGGTCCCAATTTAACTATAACAGTCAAGAAAACAACATAAAGGACTTGACACCTCTAAAGGATAAGATACATTTAGAGCAGCTATCAATTTCTGGTAAAGAAATAGATGATATTAGTTCATTAAAAGAATCAAAAAAGTTAATTTGGTTATCAATTAGAAATACACAAGTAAGTGATATTTCGCCGTTAGCAGAAATGGTGCATCTCAGTCATCTATATCTCAGAAATTGTCAAATTCGGGATATCTCACCATTGGCAGACTTAAAACAACTTGATATACTATGGCTTTACGGGAATAATATCTCAGACGTTAAACCATTATCAGGACTATTACATCTTAAAAATTTGGGTCTTGAGGACAATGATATTAGTGACATAACACCACTTGTCGGATTGATAAGATTGACAGATTTAAGCATCGGTGGAAACAGAATCCGTGACCTTAGACAATCAGTGAATGTCCTCTCTAAACTGAAGCACCTGACAGAACTGTCGCTTAACGAAAACGAAATCCAGGATATTGCTCCCTTAGTTGAATTAAGAAATCTGACCATCTTAAGACTCGTCAACAACCAGATTAGCAATATAGAGCCACTGGCAAATTTGACGGATTTACACTATTTGATGCTTACGAACAATAAAATCAAAGATGTATCTCCTCTTGCTGATTTAAAGAGATTAAGGCTGCTTAGACTTGGTCAGAATCAGATCCAAGACATAACACCGCTTGCAGACTTAAAAGAGATGACGCATCTTGAACTACATGAAAACCAGATAAGGGATTTCAGTGTTGTTGAAAACTATCCACATATCAGAACTTTAAGCATTAAGGATAACCCAATTCAGGACCTGACACCGATTACAAATCTCCGCATCCGTTTTCCTGATGTGCAGCTGGATAATCATGCAAGGCAATAATAGCATCTATACACATTTTGCTTATAGTGAAATTATAAAAAACTCATCAAAAATTGAATTAAATATCTTGACAAAACATCAGATTTTAACGTAATATTTTTAAAGAGTCACAAATCTAACTTCATTCTATATTAAGGAGTTTAATATGCTCACGCAAGATCAGGTAGACTTTTATAATGAGAACGGATATCTCAAAGTTGATCAACTTTTCACGACAGAGGAAACGGAAGAACTGGCATCAGATATGGTGAAGATCATAAACAATTGGGGACAGGAAACAATCGGGTGGCCCGGCCCGTGGCGAACAAAATACCTAAATGAGGAAGATCAGCAAACCACTAAGGCAGTCTTCATGCATAATCCACACTTCTATTCTGCTGCATGGGGACGGGTGATTTTCCATGAACGCTTAACAGGGGCTGTTCAATCGCTTATTGGCGATAGAGTCCAGTGGCACCATACGGTCCTACACGCAAAACCACCTGAAAAAGGTACACCGTTTCCGATGCATCAGGACTATCCTTTTTACCCACACGATGGACTTGATTTCGTAGATTGTCTTGTACATCTTGATGACGCACCTTATGAAAGCGGGGCACTTAGAGTCGTGCCCGGTAGTCATAAAGAGGGACCAAGAGAACATATCACCGGTGAAGGAACCGCACCACACTTGCCAACTGATAAATTCCATCCAGACTTCATCGACTCAATACCAGTTCCAGCAAAAGCTGGAGATGTTATCTTTTTCAGCTATTGTCTCATACATTGGTCTGAAGTCAATAGAACTGAAGAATGGCGAAAAGCAGTGCGATTCGGTTATCATACACCAGAAATGCGTCCTGTTGGCAGAGACCCAAATGAACCTTACAACAACATAATAGCAGGCGGCTTCAAACAGAATCCATCTGCAGGAGAAATACTCGCTTAAGATTCTCAATTTTCCGAATTTCCTGCAGGCTCCGAACCCGTAGGGGCGGGGGCTCCCCGCCCATCACCATTGTGCAACCTACATCTTTAACATTTAAACTTACTTAATCCCTGATTTAGGAGAAATTGTTATGTATTCACATCATCAAACCAAGAAAATTATCTCTCTACCTAAACTCCTGTTAACAGTCATCTTTCTATCTACGTTTCTTTCATATTCATTTCTGACGTTCAATTCAGAGAGCCAGGAGCAGACCCCTGCAGATAACCAGGAACAGACCCCTTCAGAGAGCCAGGAACAGACCCCTTCACTGGCAGAAAAGGTTTTTGAAAAATATCAAACTTTTCTTCAACGAGAAGACATTAAAGCACTATTACCTGTAGTCTTGGTGGAGATCAAAAGACCTGAGAATCAAGCACTTTTAATACCTGAAACAATAAATCTCGTCGTAGATAATCCAAACCTACTCAAAACTTTTGCCCCTGATATAGATGATGAGTTTATTACTTTGCTAGAGGAAGATGAAGAGATAAAAACGTTCCTGAGAGACCCTGATGTTCAGTCTTTACTGCAGGACATTGATGCCATTGATGAGCTTACAGAGTTACTGAGACTTGCTGAACTTTCACTCGCTGAACGAGTTGCTGAAACACATGCTGCGGTGTTTGAAAGAGAGGATATAAGGGAACTTCTTCCATCCATCCTTGCTACGTTGAGAAAACAGGGTATTCAAGATCAAATTACGCCTGAACTACTCAAATCGGTGGTAACGAATCCTGATACATTGAAAACAATCATACCTAATATTGATGAACGATTCATAACACTCCTGAAGGAAGATATGGATGTAATGACATTTATTGGCAATGCAGAAGTTCAACTCCTGCTTCAAGACCGTGAAGCAATTGATGAACTTGCAATTATTCTTAATTTTAATTTAGTTCTTCCTGTTACAGTCAAGATTTCACCGGCATCTGTAGAGTCTCCAAGGCGAGGGGAACAACTCACTATTACTGTTGATATTGTTGATGGACAGGACGTACAGGGATATGAAGGTGTTCTAAGTTTTGATTCAACAGCACTCCGCTTTGTATCCTTAGAACATGGTACTTACTTACAAGGTGAACTTCTATCCGTACCAACTCCTGAAGTGACAGATATGGTCAGATTTGCACAGATATCTGTAGATACGCCAGCACCCACAGCAGATGGCACGCTTGTCACCATCACATTTGAAGTTCTTTCTGCCAAAGCATCAGAACTTCTGTTGACTGACGTGATAATTTCAAAGGCTGCAGGTGTTCAGTTACCAGTGATTATTGAAAACGCCGAAATCACTGAACCCGCAATAGGACCGTGGGACGTAAACAGAGATGGGAATGTCAATATTTTAGACTTAACCTTTGTGGCGTCTCATATCGGTAATGACAACGCACCACCTGAAGCTGATGTTAATGGGGACGGAACCGTAAATATCTTGGATCTGACCTTAGTAGCAAGTCATTTCGGTGAGTAAAGTATTGCAGAAAAAATAGGTGAGAGAACTGAGATATTCGGACAGGCAACCCTCAGTTTCCTGTCCGAATATCAATCATCATACTATTATGCTTTATAGAACTCGACAGTTGTTCCCGCCATGTCAGCGACTTTGTCGATAAGCTTTCTCTTTTCTTGTTCATCCATACCTATAAACTTCTTTGCGATATCTATTTTCTCTTGCATCTGTGCAGCGTCATCAGGTCCTGTAACAAGTGTACTGACAGGAAATGACCACACAAAACGGATTGCTTCTTGAATGCTTGCACGATTCGGTACTACTCTCGGATTCGTACCGTGTTTTCCATGTCTGGTTCCTCCGAAAAATCCACCATTTGCCAAGGACTTCATGCCTATTACACCGATGTTCTTTTCAACAAGCGTTGGTATAACACCTTCAATGAAACTCTCATAGCTGATGTCCGCAATGTTAACTGGCAATTGACAAGCATCAAAGATGTCTGATTTTTCTAATACCCGTTTATGTGCGGATGGACTGGTATGACCCGTGAATCCGATAAAACGGGCTTTGCCAGACTCCTTTGCTTCTGTCATGACATCAAAGACACCATTGTCAATCCTTGCATCAACATCTTCTGGGTTACGGATGGCGTGTACCTGCCACAGATCGAGATGATCCGTATTGAGACGTTTGAGTGAACCTTCCAGATGCTTTCTGGCATTGTCTGCATCGCGAGCAGTTGACTTACTCATTATGAAAACATCATCCCGATATTTTGGCACAAGGAGCTTCCCTAAACGTTTTTCACTACCACCCGCTTGGTATGATTCTGCGGAGTCAAAGAAACGGACGCCTCCTGCCAATGCGGCTTCAATAGTTTTCTGCGCTTCAGTCTCTGCCATTTCACCGATATGCCACCCGCCGACACCCAGCATTGTTACATTTTCTCCTGTCCTCCCAAACTTTCTTAACGGTAATAATGTCCCAAGACGGTCGTTAGTAGCCTTTACTTCCTGACCTTCTACATGTGATGACGATATCATGATACCAGCAGTTAATCCTGCCAATGATTTTAAGAACGAACGTCGATCGATCATCTTTTTTACCTCCTAATGTATCTTACATCGGACATGTTTTTGTGTCAAGTGTTTTGTATTTCAAGTCTCACTTGGAATTTACTTGAAATATACCTGTTTTTGTTGTATACTAATATGGCATTTTTATTTACTATTATCGCATTTTTAATTGCAACGTTTTTTATATATATAAAATTATTTACCAATGCTAAAACAACTGACAAATAACGTAACTCGATGGGACACACTGTTATTCCACCGTATCTTTGGCTGGGGTGACAGAAGATTTCTCAGCCGCTTTTTTCGTATTACCTCTTGGAGTGCCAATGGTTATTTATATCCATTGATTACACTATACATATATATCTACTGTGATACATCAATCAGCAAACCGTTTGTGTATGCAGCCTTTATAGCATTTCCGATTGAAAGACTGCTCTATCACTTTTTGAAGCAAGCGATGAAACGGGATAGACCTTTTGAAAAAATTGATGATATTGAGTTTCGTGTCAGACCCCCCGATGAATTTAGTTTTCCATCCGGACATACGACATCTGCATTTCTCATGATGACTCTCCTCACAAGTTTTTTTCATAGTCCAAGTATACAGATTGGTGTATTTTGCTGGGCATCAATAGTTGGTTTAGCACGCGTGTATCTTGGTGTACACTATCCTACAGATGTTCTTGCTGGTGCTCTGATCGGTATTTTAACAGCACATATAGGTATGTGGTTTGTTTTGTAGCATAACCATTTCTCCTCAGTGTGAATCTCCTTTATGGTAAATTATAAAAATAAGTTGACATTTTCGCCACCGGTAGGCGAGGCGGGGAATGCCTAAATGGCATTCATACCCGGGGAATGACTAAATGGCATTCATACCGTTGATTTCTTGATTTCTTCCTAACCTCGCCGATGTAGAGTGTCTAAATAATTCTAAAATCTACTATAGTTGAAACATCTGTGGCGGAGGACTTTGTTTTCCGTAGGATGACATATCAACAACTTCTTTAACATAAGCAAAATGAATATCATTCTCTTTTGAAAAGAGATGAAAAAGCCGATCAACAATTATTGTGGTTATTAATGGACGTTCAACAGCAACAACATGATACCTTAACTTACCAACCACACCAGACGGTATGAATTCGAAGCGAACATAAGGTTTTTCACCTATCTCTTCACAAATAGCAGATGTCACCTCAGCTGCCTCTCTACACATAATCTGTTCAGCTTTCGTTATATTTGATTGATATGTTAACCGTATAATCACCTCATCAAGTATGTATTTTTCATCCCGTGTGTAGTTTACAACAGTCCAACTGAAAAGATGCAGGTTTGCAACCAATACACTTCTACCTGACCTTTCTTCACTACTCACTGTGCCACCAACCTGATCAAGTATGGTATGCATCACTGTTATTTTTTTTACATCTCCGATTAATTGTCCGAGTATCACTCTATCGCCAATTCGGTACGGTCTTTTTAATATAATTAGCAACCATGCTGCCAGATTCGTAATGGGGTTGCGCATCCCCCAACTCAGAACTGTCATGATGAAACCGATCGACAAACCGAGTAACCCGAATGTGTCTGAAAACAGAAAAATGATAACAGCTGCCATGGTAAACATGAAGGAATATCGCCAAATAAAAAAGAATCTGTCTGAATTTTCAGGTTTATAGGCACGTTTGTCAACATACTTACGCATTTGCAATGAAATATATGTGTAGATAATGATAGTACAAATTGTTATTCCAACGACCCATACCACAGAGATATATTTAAAATTCAGTATCGTATTCAAAAGGTTATTTAACATTGATATATTCCACCTATTCTGATTTATTCAGGCTTCAACATCGCTTGGTCTTTCCATGAATATATGATTTCTGTGTGTGCATAACAGAATTCAACATTATCATTGATAGAGAACTCATGAAAGACTATCTTGACAATATCACTTAGGCTGCTTGCTCTATCAACGGGTCGGCATTTGTATCGAAGTCTCATCATGACCCCGGCATCAAACAATTCAGCTCTTATAAACGGTTCTTCGTTAATATCCGCGATCACCTCAGCAGTCACCTCTTTTGCTGCATTTACCAGAATTCGTTCAGCTTCCTGCCAGTTAGATTCGAAAGTGATACGGACAGGAACTTCTACCAGTATGTATTCTTCCTCAAGCGTGAAATTTGTAATAGTTTGACCAAATAGAATTGCGTTTGGGATAAGTATTCCCCTTCCCGACCGTTCTTCACTTGACACTGTTCCACCGACCTGATTAAGGATGACATGTGTTAACGTAATATCCATAACATCTCCAGTAATCCCAGCAATAATGACCCTATCTCCAATTTTGAAAGGTCTTTTAAGAATGAGCATTAACCAAGCTGCGATACCGGTTACGGGTGCTTGTAACGACCAACCTAAGACCATTCCCAGGAAACCAGCGGAAATACCGAGTGTTTTAAGCGAACCACTTAAACTTATTATTCCAAAAATCGCTATAATAGCTGTCCAGACATACCCCCAGACTGCCATGAAGTTTTGTGCATTTGTTTCAATTTGGGCATGTTTATACACATATTTTTTGACGAAATGTCCAGTAATCGCCTTGAGGATCACTAAGGTAATGATCGTAATCGCACTGAGCAGAATTCCTCTAAATGGAGATTCAATAATCGCCTTTAAATAGTTCCCCAACTGGGTAAAAAAATCAAGTAACATCTAATCTATCCCTTCCTATTTTTTTATATCTCGTAGAACATTATATTTCATTTAGCGCACAACTTGCAGCTAACTTAGAAATAGTATAACATCTTGTCAAGAACATCAAGTTTTATCTTTGTATTTAAAAGTTGTAGAAAGAAGCACAATCAAGGATGAATGTGCTACATCCCTGTGCTTGGGAAATGACTGAATTGACGCGTAAGGCAGAATACGCGTGTGGTATTCTGCATTGATAAGGATATCGCTCCTACCAGCCTGGATGTACTATTGTAAAGCGATGTTTCCTGATAGGGAATAGAAGATATTTAGAAAACCGATGAAAATCGTGGGTATAACAAATACAGTCAGAAGCACTAATGCACTCTTTGTAGAGTAGAAACTCTCTGTCTCGTCAGCAGATTCAAAATACATTGCTTTGATAATACGAGCGTAGTAATAGAGAGAGATGACACTGTTTAGCAATCCGATAAACGCTAACCAATAGAAACCGCTGTCAATGTCAATGACTGCCTTGAACAGAAAGAATTTACCGAAAAAACCAGCAAAGGGTGGAATGCCAGTTAGCGAAATAAGGAAAATCATCATCGCACTGGCGATTAACGGGGACCGAGACGAGAGACCACGAAATCCCTCAATCATTTCACTACCTGAATCGTTTGCGACAAGGATTACAACGTAAAATGCGCCTAAGTTCATAAAGAGATAAACTATAAGGTAGAAAAGAATTGCACTGAGTCCATCAGAAGTCAGTAGCACACCCCCCATCAATAGATATCCCCCGTGTGCTATGCTCGAATACGCTAACAGACGTTTTACATTACGTTGCGGAAGCGCAGCAAGGTTCCCGACAGTCATTGTGAGTGCCGAGACGACTGCCAATAATAAGCCCCAATCAACTGAATCCAGAATTCCCGGTGCCTTAAACCCTGAATAAAAGAATCTGAGGAAAAGTGCGAATCCAGCGGCTTTTGAAGCAACAGATAGGAATGCTGTTATAGGGATAGGTGCGCCTTCATAAACATCGGGGGACCACATGTGAAAGGGAACAGAAGCAATTTTGTATCCGATACCTGCGAGTATAAATGTTATCGCGATGAGAAGACCGAGGGCAGTTACTTCACCTGAAGCGAGGACTTCGGGTAGTCGCTCACCAATTTCTGCGAGATCCCCTGTTCCTGTCATACCGAAAATCAAGGAGAGTCCAAAAAGCATTGTTCCTGATGCTACAGCACCATAAGTAATGTATTTGAATGCTGCTTCACTCGAACGCGGACTATGCGTTAAGAATCCTGCAAGGATATAGGAGGTAAGACTTACCGTTTCTAAAGAGATGAATATCATCAGCAGATTGGTTGACGATGCCATCAGGAACATCCCGAAGGTAACAGCTAACAGCAATGCAAAATACTCACCCTTTAGTTTCACATCAAGTTCTTCAGAACGGAGCGAGAAAAGAATAGTTGCGGAGGTCGCTAATATCAGGAGAATCTTGAAAAAAATCGCGAATTCATCCAACCGAATCATCCCAAAGAAAAGGTTTCTCGGTTCATCAGTACCGATTATAGAATTTGTGATGAGGATAGCCAATAAGGAGCATCCGAGTCCGACAAGTGCCAGATATGCGACTTTATCACTTTCACGGTCTTTTACGATGAGATCAAAGATAATAACAGCAGCAGCGAAGACGACGAGAAGTATCTCCGGTATGAAATAGAGAAGGCTTTCAATGTTCTTTAAACTATCCACACATTTCTCCTATAGACCTGCCTGCAGTATACCCGACATCTTCGTGGTCAAGTTTACGACTGATTCGCTGAACATTTCAATTGCAAAATGGGGCCAAATACCGAGGACAATGACTAATATTCCGAGTGGTACCAAAGTCAATATCTCGCGTCCGTTGATTTCTGGTAGTTCTTCATATTTTGGATTGAGTGTTCCTAAGAAAACCCTTTGAAGTGTCCATAGGAAATATGCTGCACCGACAACAATCCCTATCGTAGATAGAATAGTCAACATCGGGAAACTTTCAAAAGCACCGATCAGAGAAAATGCTTCGCCTATGAATCCGCTTAATCCGGGTAATCCCAAGGATGCCATGAAAGCGAGCGTAGTAATACCGGTATAAACAGGCATTCTACTTCCTAATCCACCGAAGCCATTGATTTCACGGTGGTGTGCACGGTCATAGAGTACACCGACAAGCAGGAATAGCATAGCACTGATGACACCGTGATTAAACATCTGTAATATTGCGCCAGTAATACCCAATTCATTACCTGCGGCAAGCCCCAAGATAACAAATCCCATGTGTCCAATACTGGAATATGCGACCAACTTCTTGAAATCTGTCTGTGCCAATGCACAGAATGATCCGTAAACGATATTTACAAATCCGAGAATAGCCAAACTATTACCTACTATACCATCTCCATTAGCGAAGACTGCCATGCCTTCAGGGAACATATCCATATTAATACGGACTAACCCGTAAGTTCCCATTTTTAGGAGGACTCCTGCAAGGATAACACTAATCGCTGTTGGTGCTTCAACGTGTGCGTCGGGTAGCCATGTATGAAATGGAAAGATCGGTACTTTGACAGCAAACCCGATAAAGAAACCGATAAATACCCACATCTGGAATGTTGAATCAGCGAGGGCGTGTCCTGGGTCACTTGCCAATCTTATGAGTTCGGGAATTTCAAATGTACGTGCCCCTGGGTCTCCACTCTTGAGATAGACTGCAATCAATGCAACCAGCATCAGCACACTACCGAATAAGGTATAGAGAAAGAACTTGATTGCTGCATATTCTCTACGCGGTCCACCCCACACACCGATAAGGAAATACATCGGTAGCAGTGTCAACTCAAAAAAGACAAAGAATAGGAAGAGGTCCAACGCAGCAAAAAAGCCTAACATCCCTGTTTCAAGCAACAGGAACAACGCCATATACGCTTTTATACCCTTATCTATGTTTCGCCAAGAGGCAAGCACACAAATTGGACCTAAAAGGGCAGTAAGGAGCATTAGCGTTACGCTTAAACCGTCAATACCGACAAAATACTGGATATTGAATGCCTCAATCCAAGGAACAGGACCGTGTCTGAACTGTTTACCGGCGATTGTACGGTCATAGTCAATAAATAGGTACACTGCAATAATCAGCGGTACAAGTGTAAAAACGAGCGCAACGCGTTTTATCATTTCTTCCGATTCTCTCGGGAGAAGTAAAACAACGATCATCCCAATCAACGGGACAAAAATCATTAGGGATAATAACATTTAGTGGGAATCCTCCTTATCCCATCGGGTCTGTATTTTTATGCCTGTATTTCATATATTGAAGGCAACTACAATGCCCTGAAAATCAAAATTATTAACACTATCCCACCGATAACGACAAAGAGATAGGTTTGAATTGCTCCTGTTTGTATTCTACGTATTCTGCCACCAGCTGCCCAGGTAACCTCAGCAACTCGGTTGACGATTCCATCCACCACACGTCTATCAAAATAGCCGATAATTGCGGCGAAGACCCTACGTGTTGCGAAACCTACACCGTTGACGATACCATCAATGACAGATAGATCAAAACGTGCAAAGAGTCGAGATTTCCAAACCGTGAGTGCAACTAATACGCCGTCGTAGAATTCATCAAAATAGTACTTATGCCAGAATAGGTTGTAGACAGGACGGAAAGTCGTTGCGACAGATTCTGCCGAGAACCTTCGTCTATGGTAGAACAACCAAGACAGCAGTATACCTAAACCCGCAACAAAGATGGATAACGCCATAGCGATATTATGTGCTCGTTTGTAAATGTAATATGCAGCATCTGCTTTTTCACCGTTTTTTCCACCCACTTCATCAGCTGCTTGTGCCTCGGAAACACCGAAGAATGAGAAACCAAACTTTGCATCACCTGTTTTAGTATCAGGGGAAACGGAAGCATGTTGCGGGGCATGAAGATGGGGTTGTTTAGGCGGTATTACATAATCTTTGTTAAACCAGATTGTATTAACAACGGGAAAACTCAAGACAGCCAATATAATTAACGGTGCTGCCATCACCCACGGTGATTCGTGTGCCATGTTGTGCATCTCTTTGTTGCGGGGTTCACCGAAGAATGTCATAAAGATGAGTCTAAACATGTAAAAGGCAGTGATAAACGCTGCGCAGAGTGCCAGTCCAAACAGAATGTAGTGATGTATAGAGTTCCATTCCATTGCGCGTCCAAGTACACCCGCTAATATTTTATCCTTACTCCAGAAGCCTGAAAAGATGAACGGTACGCCAGAAATTGACAAGGTTGCGATGAGCATTGTAATAAAGGTGATCGGCATTTTCTGTCTGAGTCCACCCATATTCCGCATATCTTGATCCGGTGGGATTTCGGAACCGTGTTCGTGAACTAAATTTTCGTGTACTAAACTGAGGTCGTCGTGTTCATGTGCTTCGTCATCCGCATGTGCTTCATCATGCCCATGGGTATGTTGACTGTGTGAATGCATTGCGTGGAAGGCATGGATAACACTGCCAGAACCGAGGAACAGCAACGCTTTGAAAAAGGCATGCGTTGTAAGATGGAATAGTCCTGCAACATAACTTCCTGCACCAATTGCTAACATCATATAACCGAGTTGACTGACCGTAGAGTATGCCAACACGCGCTTAATGTCAAAACGGACGATAGCAATAGTAGCGGCGACGATTGCGGTAATCCCGCCAACATAAGCGATAACCAAAGATGAAGGAAATGTCAAGATTGGGAACATCCGAGCAGTGAGATATACGCCTGCAGCAACCATAGTCGCTGCGTGGATTAACGCACTGACAGGTGTTGGACCTTCCATCGCGTCTGGTAGCCACGTATGCAACGGTACTTGGGCAGATTTTCCAATCGCACCACAGAAGATGAGAATACCTGCTATTGAAAGCCAGACTATGTCTCCAGTGGCTAATTCTGCTGCTGCACGCGTAAAGATGCCATCTTGTGCACCATCAAATAGTGAAAATGTTTTGAATTTTGTGAATAACATCATCATGCCGATGAACATGCCTATGTCACCGACGCGAGTTGTTAGGAATGCTTTCTTACACGCATTCGCAGCGGAATTCTTTTCAAACCAGAAACCGATGAGAAGATAGGAACAGAGACCGACGAGTTCCCAACCGATATAGATACCGAGCAGGTTATCTGATACCACCAAGAATAGCATTGAAAAAGAAAAGAGCGATAGATAGGCGAAGAACCTTGGATAACGCGGGTCCCCATGCATATAACCTATTGAGAAGATATGCACAAGACTACTGACCAGTGTGACAACGATTAGCATTATCACAGTTACGCTGTCAAGGTAGAACCCCATTGAGATGGTGATTTCACCGATAGATATCCAATCAACTGCTAACGGTTCTGGTTCGGGGACGACATCCCGCAATAGAATGAAAGAGCAGATAAGTGCGATAAGCATTGCCGCCGTTGACAGCAGGTCTTGACGAGGAAAAGTCCGTTTTGCTATACCTGATAGCGCGAAGATCGCAAAGGCAACAAGCGGTGCAAGTAAGATGATGCTAATTAAGGGAACGACCATACTATTATGTTATTAACCTTTCAAGGTATCCACTTCATCTGGACGTATGCTACCGAATTCACGGTAGATTGCGAGAATAATTGCAAGAAACACGGCTGCTTCGGCTGCAGCAAGCACAATACCGAAGATGGCGATTATCTGTCCATCAATGTTATTTGGGTTGTCTGGTATTGAAACAAAGCGAGAAAATGCTACGAAATTCAGATTACAAGAATTAAGAATAAGTTCAATCCCCATCAAAATGCTGATGGCGTTTTTGCGGGTTAGCACTGCAAATATACCGAGTGAGAATAGAATTGCACTGATGACCAGATAGTGTTGTAACGTCATAATGTGTTATCCTACAGATACAATAGAATTAGTCCCTAATTTCCTTTCGAGAAATGAGCGCAGCTCCGATTAATGCAACTAACAATAACACAGATGCCACTTCAAAAGGCAGCAAGAACTTCCCATCCAGAATTAACTTACCGATACGTTCCGTTGTTGGTTGCAGTTGTGTTCCATCATCCGTTAGGTTTTCCCATTTGGGTGTATTGGCAATGACCGTCAGGAGCAACATCAGCAGTGCCAGCGAAATACCGCCACCTAACAGGAGCTGACCGCGCTGTATGTGGATACGCATCTCTAATCGTCCACTCGTCATCATAACACCGAAAAGGATAAGCACCAGTATACCACCGACATATACAATTACTTGTGTTGCGGCGAGGAAGTCTGCTTGTAGAAATACATAAAGACCAGCAACACCGAAAAGCGTAACCATTAACGCAAACGCTGCATGTACGATATTTCGAACACTGACCACAGCAAAAGCGGAAGCAATTGTTATCAGCGCAAATCCATAGAAAACAAATGTTTTTAGCGATAATTCTTCCATGTAAAGTTATCCTCGCTCCCTTTATGCTTCAACAACCTCTGTGTTTTCTGCATCGTCTTTTTTGTACATCTCCTGCTTGTCAAAATTGAAGATTAAATCTGTCCGATCAAAGCTTGAATACTCGATACCTTCAAGTGAATCCTTCATAACAAGACATTGTGTCGGACAAACCTCTGTACAGAGACCACAATACATACAGAGGGACATATCAATATCAAACTGGTCAAGATAGAACACAACGGGGTTTCGTGTAACGACGCGCGATACTTCCTCTGTAGAAAGGGTTTCGGTTCGGTTTTCATCTCCCGATGCTTCCAGACGATCAATGACTTCTTGTGGACCTAATCGGGTTGTGATATTTGTGATTGTCATTGCGTCCTCTGACATAATCTTTTTGTCGTCACCTTCAATAATACCGATGACTTCGCGTCCATCCTTGAGATGCACCACGTTCATGCTATCCCAGAGTTGTTCACCTTTCGGAAGTTTGTCGCCTATAATCGTAATACAGTCCACAGGACAAATCAACTCACACTTCTTGCATCCGATGCAATCCTCTATCCTGTTGTAGAGTTGACCACGATACCCTTTTGGTATTTCTCGGACGTTCTGTTTCTTCTCAAAATCGTGTTCGTAAGGGTATTGGTGCGTCACATTCGGTTCAAAGAACTGCCGAATTGTGATACGCATCCCAACGAGGACGGTATAAACACCTTTGTATATGTTACGTATGTATTTGTCCATGATTCAATGTTCCTTTCATGCAGAACTGGTTTGCGGTTCAGGTCTTCGTGCAAGGTTTCTCCCTGCAACTGCGTATACTCCGATGAGACAGACATAAATAATCGCACAACTGATTCCCATACTCCATACATCATCATCTTTAAAAATCAATCCCCAAATCCCAGTACCTAATATGTTAAAGAATGAGATCGGTATAAAATATTTCCAGCAGAGATTCATCAGTTGATCGACGCGTAGTCGTGGCAGTGTCCATCTCAACCACATCATAACAAAAACGAGTCCTAAAGTCTTGAGAACGAATCCGGGTAATCCGCCGAGAAAATCGTAACCTGGCAATATACCCTCGTATCCTCCGAGAAAAAGCGTCACACCAATGGCACTGACTGCAAACATATTCGCATATTCAGCGATGAAGAACAGCGCAAAACGCATACCGCTATATTCGGTATGGAATCCCGCGACGATTTCAGATTCCGCTTCCGGCAGATCAAATGGTGTTCGGTTCACTTCAGCAATAGCAGAAATAAAAAAGACGAAGAATGCAATAAAGGTAAAAGGTGTACGAAAGATTAGCCAGGTGAAGATACCACCAGATTGATTTTCCACAATCTCACGCATTCCCAAACTTTCAACCAACATGATCACTGTTAATATAGATAAACCGAGTGGAATTTCGTAACTTACAATCTGTGCCGCAGAACGTAAAGACCCCAAAAGCGACCACTTACTATTTGAGGACCAACCCGCCATAATCACACCCATCACTATCACGGAGGAGATCGCCATGATATAAAAGATACCGATATTAAAATCGCTCACCAAGATGTTTTGACCAAACGGGATTGCAGCAAAGACTGCAAAAGAACAAGCAAACATGATATAGGGGGCAAGTCGGAAGAGCAGTTTATCCCCTTGCTGTGGAATAAAGTCTTCTTTGAAGATCAGCTTTATGCCGTCTGCTAACGTTTGTAACGTCCCCCAAGGACCGACACGCATAGGACCTGTCCGGTTTTGAAAACGTGCAGCGACTTTCCGTTCTGCCAAAACTAAAACCAATGGGAGTAACGGTACAACAGCAACAAAAATACCAGCACAAACTAACATCGCGAGGACAGTTCCTAACTCCATAGGAAAATCCGGAAAAATCGGGTTGATGACATTTCCCTTAATATATGACACCAAATTTCCGGTTTCTTCTTGTATATTTTCTTGTATATTAAAATTGTGAAAAAAACTTTCAGACAAAAAATCTGACATTTAACATCCTTATATGGTAGATCTCCTATAACTGGATTAGTTATCGGTCTACCTCTCCCATCACAATATCAATACTACCGATAATTGCGATAATATCTGCCACCATTAAACCTCTGCTCAATTCTTGTAAGGCACTCAATGCACTGAAACACGGAGAACGCCCTTTGACACGTACCGGCTTCGGTGTCCCATCACTGACAATGTAAAATCCCAGTTCTCCCCGTGGTGCTTCACTCCGAAAATAGATTTCGCCTTTGGGGGGACGTACCGCTTTCATATCAGCCATGACAGGCCCATCGGGTAGACCTTCTGCTAAGATCTGCCTGACGATGCACACGGATTGTCTCATTTCATCCATGCGTACTTTGTAGCGACTCCAGCAATCTCCAACAACAGCACCTAACTCAGGAATATCTTTTGCTACAGGCACTTCATAATCAAACCGATCATAGATAGAATAGGGTTCGTCTCGTCTTAAATCCCAGTCAACACCAGAACCGCGTAAATTTGGACCGGTAGCACCGTAACTCAGTGCCATCTCTGCTGACATAACAGCGACTCCCATAGTCCGTTCAGAGAAAATGCTGTTTGATGTCAGTAGATCGTTATATTCGTCAATTTTTGGTTCAAAATAATCCAGAAATCCTTCTATTTCGTCTAAAAAATCTTGTTCATCAATTGAACCAGGTTCCATTGGAATGATCTCTGAGACACCACCAATACGGATATAGTTATAGGTCAGACGTGCACCACATACCTTCTCAAAAAGCAGGAGTAGTCTTTCGCGATCTCGAAATGCGTAGAGAAACGGTGTAAATGCCCCAAGGTCCATCCCATACGTGCCGAAAGATAACAGATGACTGGCAATGCGATTCAATTCACAGATAAGCACACGCAGATACTCCGCACGTTCAGGAACAGCAAAATCCTTTTTCTCATCTGCTGCCATGAGTTTTTCAACAGCAAGACAGAATCCCCAATTCTGATTCATCGCTGCTACATAATCCATTCGATCGGTAAACGGTATAATTTGCGGATAAGAGAGATTCTCTGAATGTTTCTCAAAACAACGGTGTAGGTACCCGATATGTGGAATTGCCTCCCGTACAACTTCTCCATCCAATCTCAACTCAAGACGTAACACGCCGTGCGTGCTTGGGTGCTGGGGCCCCATGTTCACAACCATCTCGTCTGTGAACGGCTTAAGCTCTATCATCTTTGATTCTGTCTGTTGTGTTGTTTCCATAGTGTGATTTGAGATATGTATTATTTAGAATATATATTGGTGTTATTAGTTAATACGGCACACGCATCCCACGGTAAAAGTCGGGTTCCTTGTAATCCTTTCGTAGTGGGTATCCTTCCCAATCATCTGGGAGTAAAATGCGGCGAAGATCAGCATGTCCTTCAAAGACGATGCCATATAGGTCATAAGCTTCGCGTTCGTGCCAGTCCGCAGTTTTCCAGATGTGTGCGACGGTTGGAAGGTGTGGGTCTGTTTTCGGTACGGATGTTTTCAACACAACACTATGGCGATGTTGCATCGCATATAAATGATAAACAACGGAGAATTCCTCCTCCTTCACACCCAAATCAAGGCCACTGAGACACATCAGAGAATCAAAAGCAAGGGATCCATTTTCTGAAAGATATTGACAGACTTCAGCAATCGCAGACGGTGTAATATTGATGCTTGCGTCTCCAGCCAATTCTGTGTCAAGACCGAGTATTGAGTCCCCAAACTTATCGGATAGGTTCTTGTAAATTTCTTCTGGTGTCACGTAGTTTCACTCCGGACTGTTTGTTCTGTAGCCTCAACGTTCGCACCTTCAGCAATCAGCACGTCTTCATCGGTTGCAGGTGTTTCTGTTTCTGCATTTGCTTTTTCATTTTTCTCGTGTTCGTACCATTCTGTCTTTGTAAATAGCCGTTTTAAGAAGGGAACATGTGTCCGCTTTGCGACGGTTTGGGTTTTTATTTTCTCTTGCAGCTTCAAAAGACCTTCAATTAAAGCTTCTGGTCGGGGAGGACAGCCCGGCACATAAACGTCAACCGGTATGATTCTGTCAACACCCTTTAGGACGTGGTATCCGTGCTGCCAATAGGGACCGCCGCTCGTTGCGCAGCTACCCATTGAGATGACATATTTCGGCTCAGGCATCTGTTCGTAGAGACGCCTAATGCGTGTTGCCATTTTGAGCGTGACTGTCCCAGAGATAACCATCAGATCAGACTGGCGCGGCGTTGCACGCGGCACACCTGCTCCAAACCTATCTAAGTCATAGTTAGAAGCGGCGGCAGCCATAAACTCAATAGCACAGCAAGCAAGTCCGAATGTCATTGGCCACAGTGCAGAAGATCGTGCCCAGTTTGCTACGGCATCAACGGATGTAACGATTAAGTTCTTGTCTAATTTGTCATCAATTATCATCATTTTCCTCCCTTTGGAAGGACTGTACTTCTAACTGTGTAGAACGTATCCATTCCAGATCACCTTTTGCCCATACATAAGCAAGTCCTACTAACAAAATAGATATAAATACGAGCATTTCTACAAAAGCAAAAAGACCAAATTCACGAAAAACAACCGCCCACGGGAGCAGGAATACGACCTCTACATCAAAAATGAGGAAAATCAGAGCGATAACGTAAAAACGTGAGTTGAACTTTATCCTGGTATCGCCTATCGGGTCTTCCCCACATTCATAGGGAATATATTTTTCACCAGAGAACAACTTTGTATGTAGGAGACGTGAGACAGTAAGGTTGAGAACGACGAATAGACAACCGACAATCAAAAAAATCAGTACATTCCCAAAATTTAAATGCATCTTATCCTCACCTATCTCGTAAACAACGTTTCTTACAATAGTTTTTGGCAGTATGCGTCTGTTTTTCCTCACGTAAAGTCTATAAAGTATATCTTAAGTAGGAACGAATTTGCAAGGAAAAAAAGTGTTACTCACGTATTTCCGTTATCTATGGTAGAATACAGAATATATACATATTCCATTAAAGACCGATTTTTGTTGCAATACATCTAAAAGTCTGCAATAATTTCATTAGATGAAGATTAAGTTGTTAAACGGGTAATATAATCTTCCCAAACTCGGTAGGTGCGGTTTCCTAACCGAACCTACCGGGGAGTACGTAAGTCCTGATAGGTTAAAGGAGTTTGAAATGATTAAGTGTGATTATCATATCCATACACAACTTTCTGGATGTGCTAACAACGACTTGAGCATAGAAAAAATAATTCAGATTCAGCAACAAAATGATATGAAAATCATCGGTATCACTGACCATGATTATAGTTATCAGTCAAAAGTGGAAAGGATACAAGCCGCGCAACAGACCATAAAAGAGGTTGACCCATCAATTGAGGTGCACTTTGGTGTGGAGGCACAGATGCTGGAGTATCAAGCTACTTCAATCTCAATTCGACTGGCATCCTATTTTGATTACGTCTTGATGGCTCCTAATCATTACCATCTCCGAGGCGTTGCACAACCCAGAAATTTCCGTGATCCGCGCCGAGTAGCACTGCACGAAATATATATGTTTGAGGCAGCAATTGCATGTCCAATTACAGATGCAGTCGTCCATCCATTTCTGCTGGCTCCAGATGTTTTTCAGTTTTCCCCAGAGGAACTGGCTGCCTTTGGTCAGGAGATGATGCACAACATTGAACAGAAACGATTGATATATCAACTTGATCTGGCATCCCAACGCGGCATCGGAATAGAAATCAGTCCAAAAATGGTCCGATACAATCAACGCCACCTCATCGCGTTCTATCAACTCTGTTTAGAACGGGATGTGAAGTTGCTTATCGGGAGCGATGCACATAACGTAAAACAGTTGGATGAGATTTCGCTGCTTATACCAATTTTGGAAGAATTGGGTGTTGTAGATGGACAACTTTGGCATCCAAAGGACAGACTTCTTTAAATTATTTAGTCTATGGTTAGAGATATGACATTGGATTCAAGAGTCGCTTTGCCTCTACGTGATTTGAGTGGTAGATAGATATCTTGCAGTTCGTCCTTATATTTCTCCTTTATAATATCAATTTGTCCTTGCGTATATTCAATTGCAGTCTTTTTTACTTCGGGAGTAAACTGTGGATTCGTATTATTCTGAATTCTCATTATTTCACGTTCTAACTCAATAATTTGGGGATGTTGATCTTGCATGAACTCTTTGTATACCTCTAATTCCAACGTCAACTTTACTGTGTACTCACCCGCTCCGAGTTGATAATATGTCTGCAAATTGTCTAAAGAAGCCTTCTGAGATGTCTCAGCTTTCATGTCTAATCCCTTAATACACCTGACAGATTTTCCCTCCTTATAGAGTGTCTTGAGCGTATTTCCTAACGGCATAATTTTTTTTGCCTTTATCACCTCACCGTTGCTATCTGTAACAGTCAACTGTTTGAATGCTCTGAGCGACGTTACAGTGGAAATTGGTACAAGCAGATCGAACTTTCCATTTTGTACAGTCAGTTCAAGCGGGATTGCTTCTTCTGCCGAATACGATTCTTTGATTGTTGAAAGTTCAAGGGATGCGATTCCCTGAGACGCATCTGTTTCAACAGTCGCTGTTTCTGGTTCAGTAGTTTGTGTTGCAGATTTTTGACTCCCTAAACAGCCATAGATAAACGTCGTGAATAGTATTGAAAAAATAGCCATGTATCTCATAAGTCTTGTTCCTCAATAGATTATCTACAAAGAACTCCGTGCTATTCCCAAACCGGTTCTTGTAGTAAGTTCAATGAAACCGTTGTTAATTTTCTCAGGTGGGTCAACCAATTGACTGCGCCAATCGACTTCACCCCATGCGTATTCAAGGATGCCGAAGTTCTGTATACTCGCCATACATTGGACACTAGCAGCCGTAGCAACAGGACCACTTGGATTATGTGGTGTTACTTTAACATTCGTCGTTTCTGCCAGCGTTGCGATCTTCTTCAAACCCAACACCCCACCGACATGTTTGACATCTGGCAATATGTAGTCAACACGTCCGTGCTTTAGTAATCTTTCAAAATCTGTCAGTGTCCGAAGCCGTTCACCAGTTGCAATCGGCATAGATGTTGACCGACTCACATGTGCAACTGCATCAAGGTCAGTCAACGGTACAGGGTCTTCAACCCAGAAAAGATTCAGGTCATCTAACGCTTTAGCTGTCTGAATGATAAGTCCAACATTAAACCGGCTATGACAATCAACCATGAGGTCAACATCAGGACCAATTACGGATCGGACTGCACGAATCCTGTCAACACCGAGATAGATAGCAGCATTAAGGGATCCTTTTGAAATATCTGATGCCGAGACACCATCAAAGGGTGCACACTTTATCGCGCTAAAACCGGCTGACACCGCCTTCTCAGCATTAATAGCGAAACCTTGAGGACTACGATCTACCGTAACACGATTTATGTTCGCATATAGCCGAATCCGATTACGACACTTCCCTCCCAGCAATTGATAAATCGGAACACCTATAGACTTACCAGCAATATCCCACAATGCATGTTCAATACCACTAATAGCAGTATGATAGGTGTGTCCTTCACTGTCCCGGAAGAAACGGTGTCGGTATGATTCTAAGTCAAACACGTTTAATCCGATGAGTGATGGTTTTAAGTATTCAATAATCTCCGTTATGCGTGCATCATCTCTACCGTGTGATGCTTCACCGATACCGGTTGTTCCATCTTCTGCAAGTATGCTAACGAAAATCCAGTTGCCACGGTGGTTTACATGAACGGTCTCGGTTTCTATGGATTTTATTTTTAATGTGTGCATATCTGACATGACGTTTTTGTTAGGAATTCGCTGCCCATATCACACCTTGTGTAAGGAATTTCTGCATCCCAGATCGTTCAAAAGTCCCCGGTCCATGTCCCAACGTAGTATAAAAGACGCGTCCTGAACCGTAAGTTTTAACCCAAGCCATAGGATGTGCTCTTCCGAACCATTCCGCTGATGCCAAGATGTGTATATGTGGGTCATAGGCTGAGATGTAGATTTCATCTTCAACATCGAAATCAGAGACACCTTGTGTTGTTGGGTGTTCTGTATCTTCAATACGCACAGTGAAGGTAGAACCGGGAGGGTGCCAGTTTGAATGTCCACCGATGAGATCAACTGCTCTTCCTCCAATCCACCACGCTGTCCCGTGTATACCCACCAATCCTTTACCATTCTCAACGAATTGGAACAGACCGTCTTCTTGTGATGGTGTTAAATCCGGTACCCGTTTGGAAGTGCCATCTTCTTGTCGTTCGGAGCGTGTGAAACCGGTACCGAAGACACATGCATCGTAAGAATTGAGATCATTCGAAACTAATATGTCTTTGTCATCCGTTAGAGTTGCGTTTATTTCAGCATCCTCATCAAGAAAACTGTGGATAACACTTGCACTTGCATTGAAACGATGGTTTTCACCTGATAGTACGAGTATATTTGACATTGTAATCTCCTTGCGTACTGGTTGTTGGTAACTTCGGTTACCATGTATAGACCCATGTTAATTTTCAGTAGTTATAGTGTAATTGAAAATAGTATTTGTGTCAATATAATTGACAGCGTGTGTAGAGTTTTGTCACTAATAGGTGTCAATTTTGGGATTATCTGAGAGTTAGGAACTCTCTTTAGTCCCGTAGGAACGATATGTTTATAAATACCGTCTTCATTAGGAACTAAAGAGAACAAAAGTTTGTGCTTCTGTGCAAAAACTTTACACACCCCAATTATATTAAATAACCCAAGTTGCCACCTAATGTAGCACATTCTGTTAGATTGTGCATAAGAGGGCATAAACTGGATGCGGACGCTACAATATTGCCCAAAAGAGGATGGTTCCAGACCTAAGTCTTGATAGGTAGCAACTTGGGTTATATTATAATAAGTTGACATCCAAACAAAAATTCTATATAATTCACATTTAGATTATCTCACAATATTAATCTAACATTGGATTAGTTATATATTGGTGTTTAGAGACGTAATTAGAGAGACTTGAAAATGCATACCTTCTTCAAATGTATTACAATTGCCTAAGGAGGCATTCATGGCAGACAGAATAAAAATGGGACTGGTCGGATGCGGTGGTATGTCCGGTGCCCACATGAACGGTTACAAAGAACTGTGGTCAAAAGAGGTTAGAGATTTTGATATTATCGCTGCATGTGATATAGACAAAGGCAGAGCCGAGGCAAGGGCAAATCAGGCACACGAGTTCCAAGGTGGAACAAAACCTGCAGTTTACACCGAGATTGACGAAATGCTTGATAAGCACCCTGATTTAGATTGTGTAGACATCTGTGCATTGCATAGTGCACACCATGTTCTTGCAGTGCCAGCACTTGAGGCAGGTAAACATGTCATCATCGAAAAACCTTTCGGGATCACTATGCGCGCTTGCAAACTGATGATGGAAGCAGCTGAAAAGAACAATAGAATCATTTCTGTTGCAGAAAATTATCGCCTGAGTCGTATGGAACGGACACGCAGTTGGGCGATTGCACAAGGTCGCATCGGTGAACCCCGCATGTTTTTCTGGATAGAAGTCGGCGAGGCAATGGGGAAATGGGGATGGCGCAACTTCAAAATGGATGCTGGCGGTGGTTGGGCATTAGATGGCGGTGTGCATTTTACCGACCTGATGCGTTATATACTCGGTTTGGAAGCTGAGGAAGTTTATGCTATTAATAAAGCGTATGAACCCTACCGATATGATAACCCTGGCGCCCGTGAAGGTGGATATGACGTTGATGTAGAAGACGCATTGATCGCTACGATTAAGTTTGAACAAGGTGTTACGGCACAGTGGACATGGGTCGGTTCCGCACCCGCTCACGGTTTCGGCACCAAGGTTATATACGGTAGTGAAGGGGCACTTGAGTGGGGCAGAGGCTTAGTACCACGCGGGGGTGAACCAATTTCAAACGATGACCTACAGAAAGAATTCACCGATAGCCTAAGTGATGATGAGAAGGAGTATTTCTTTCCTTCAGGTATCGGTAATACCGTAGCAATAGAGTTGAAATACTTCGCAGATGCAATCAGAACGGGTGGAAAACCAGAGGTAGATGCCGTGGAAGGTTTGAGATCTCAAGCTATCTGTATGGCAGCCTACGAATCCGGCTACTTTGGCCGGCCCGTAACTATAGCAGAGATTGAAAGCTGCGAATTGGAAGGCTATCAGAAAGAGATAAATGATCACATAGGAATCGGCTCTTAACTTAAGACAATAGATTGTAGGTTAGGTAAAAAAGTGTAAAGTAATGCATCACACATTGAGTTTGCTGCTTTACACTTTACCTGACCTATGATCTTTCACTTTTTATCTGGAAAACAAAATAACATGCCAAAACCGACAGATATTCGTATCATTGATGTACAGTACGATTTTGAGGAACACCGATACAGAACACCACTAAAATTCGGCGGTGTACCGACAGATCACTGTATACTCTTTAACGTGCAGATAAATGTTCAAACATTAGGCGGTAAAAAAGCCACAGGATACGGTTCCATGCCACTCGGAAATGTATGGGCATTTCCGCCAAAATACGTTCCATTTGATCAAAGCCTCGCTGCTATGAAGGAACTTGCGGACTTAGCAGTTAAATCTACGCGTAATTGTAATTTGTGTGCACATCCTCTGGAACTATCAGATGTGCTTGAGTCTGAATTCTTACAACTTGCTGAAGGTCTATCCGAAAGAATGGTACTATCTACACCGATACCGAAACTGTGTACCGCCGTAACGACAAGTCCCATTGATGCCGCATTACATGATGGATTTGGTAAGGCAAACGGTATCAAAAGCTACAACGGTTTGGACGAGGATTATGTCACTACTGACCTCGGACATTTTCTGGATAGTAGTTTTTCAGGGAAGTACCTTGATCAATATACAACCCGACATCCGAAACCGGATATGCCACTTTATCACCTAATCGGTGCTTTGGATCCGCTCACGGAAACCGATATAACTTCTCGTCTTAACGATGGGTTGCCAGAAACGTTGTCAGAATGGATTGATGCTGATGGGTTGACACATCTAAAAATAAAACTGAACGGGAACGACTTGGAGTGGGATGTGTCGCGAGTTCTGGCTATTGACAGAATTACTGCTGAAACACAAGCAGCCCGTGGTGTAAAGACATGGTACTATTCTGCGGATTTTAATGAAACATGTGAGAATGTAGAATATTTACTGGAATTTCTGAATCGTATCCAGGAGGAGGGTAGACAAGCCTTCGATCGACTCGCTTATATTGAACAACCGACTGATCGTGATTTAGAAGCACATCCAGAAAATAAGATGCACAAAGCCGCCGAGATTAAACCTGTTGTAATTGATGAATCTCTGACCGATTATAATACATTTCTGCTTGCCCGTGATCAGGGGTATTCTGGTGTTGCAATTAAGGCATGCAAAGGTCAATCCCAAGCATTACTGATGGGTGCGGCTGCCCAAGAATTCGGCATGTTCCTCGCGGTCCAAGACTTGACATGTCCTGGTGCTTCATTTTTACAATCAGCAGGATTGGCATCACACATTCGGGGTGTCACCGCTATTGAAGGGAATGCACGTCAATTCTGTCCGAGTGCAAATGACGGTTGGCGCGATGAATATCCTTCTATTTTTAATATTACCAACGGTACTGTTGGTACACAGATCCTTACGGGACCTGGTCTTGGGTATTAGAGTGTTCAACCTTTAGAATTGCATCCGCATAAGTGATATTGGTAACCACATTCCTTTGTTCTGGGTGGCGAACTGGAAAGTCCTTTATCACCTCATCTATAAACTCTCTTATTAATGTTTTAACGCTATCAAAAGGGATACATTCTAAGACTATGATAGCACGATGTTTTGAAGGTGCAATATTGTAATCCAACCCGTATTGAATTCCTAAAGCAATCAACTGTGGTTCAACGTTGATAGTAACCTCTCTCCGTTCTTGTTCAGTGATGAAATAACTATCAACGATATAGTGTGTGTGAATCCAAGCTTCTTTTTGTTCAACAATCTTCATAAGTTACATATTCTAACATGGGTGGCAGCGAGAGTCAACGTTGTGAGATCGTAATTACCAACGTATTTTATTATGACAGAGAATGACGCAATGCGTATATACAGACGTCTTTCGCGCATGTCGTGATTCATTCAAAAAGCAGAACATCAGAACATAAAAGTGCTTGCTATTCTTATCATTTCTCAGATATAATTAACAAAAAATGTCTCCACGGTTCAAGTATCAACAATATTCTCACGTATTTGACTAAAAGGAGAAAAACAGATGACAGACTCTACAGATGAGCGGAAAATATCTTCTGTTCCAGCAGACACACATATATATTACCCAGACACGGATGGTAAACCCATGGCGGTAAGCGACCTTCACAGAGATATCCTCTTCGGCACCATAGAAACACTTAAGGCACATTTCAAACAGCAGCCAGATGTCTACGTCTCTGGAGATATACTGATGTATTACGTGAAAGGAGACCCGCGTCAATCGGTTGCACCGGACGTATTAGTCTCTTTCGGATTAGGTAAAAAACGCCGGAACACATATCTTGTTTGGGTTGAAGGTAAAACTCCTGATTTTGCGATGGAATTCAGTAGCAAAACCACTTATACTGACGATTTAGGACCTAAAAAGGATCTTTATGCTTCTTTAGGCATCCAAGATTACTTCTTATATGATGCGTTAGGCATATACTTACCAAAACCACTGATGGGTTTTACATTAGTTGATGGTGGGTATGTTCCGATTTCCGAAGATGAAGATGAAGATGAGGGTCTACATTCTGATGTTCTAAGTTTAGATTTCCATGTGGACGATGAAGGTTTAGGAATTTATGATCCTGTTGCGGGTGCGTGGCTGCAGACCCCTACCGAATCAGCCGAAGCACGCGCTGAGACAGCTGAAACACGCGTTGAGCAGCTTGAAACTGAAGTCGCACAACTCCGAGAACAAGTGGAACGTTTACAAACACGCAGCTAACCAAAAGTCATTGAAATGGAGACACGTCATGAATACTATAAAATATTTGATTTTCACTACACGTTTCGCTGTATTTATTCTGTTAGCTTGTCAGTTGTTTATATTCAGTAGTTGCGATGAGTATGAGCAATGGACAAACGATCCACCTGAAATCAATACATTCACTATACCAGCCGAAGTGCGGTATGGCGAAACAGTTGAACTTAAGATTGGTGTGACCGATCCTGAGAATGACGATTTAACCTATATATGGGAAGTATCTGCTGGCACACTGATTATAGGTGAAGGCGCGCAAGTACAGTGGACAGCTCCCGAACTGACTGATTCAGAAATCGCACCTGATGAGATAGTTACGGTTCACGTAACTATCAGAGATAAGGGTGAGGATACTGTCGTAAAGTCTGCTTCAATTGTCGTCTATTCAAAGTCATTCAGAGTCGCAAAAGCACTTAGTGGTACCTATGAACTCGTCCGCGCTCAGGCTGATGGTGAGACAACGGAAGCCTTCGGGGCAATGCGATTAACAACATCAACATTTTCCAGAGATTATCAAGAGGATGGATCTTTTTTCTACGGATCCTATAGGTTGATTGAACCGTTTGATGCGCGTAAAGGTATAATCTATTGGCTATCAGATGGGAGCACCGAACCCGTAGTGAGTAATTATACATGGGATGGTGAATTGTTAGTCCTATATTGGACAGCTACCGCTACAGGACATGTTTACCAGAAGTTGAAATAAGGGTGTGATGTATCTACAAATTAGGGTTAATTAGGATCACAGCAAATGGGGGAAGATAGTGAAAAGAAAAGAGCATTATTATATTTTCGCAATTTCTATATTTGTATTTATCATTGGATCAAATCTATTAGTGTTTTGTGAGGAACAGGAGCGGATCACATTTGAGAATAATGGAAAGACGAAAAGATACGATGTTATTGAAACTAAACGATATGAGATCGTTGAGGTAGAGGAGCCGGTAGTTTCCCCTGATCGCCTGGAGGACGTTGCTGAACAAGCGGTCAAGGATGCTGAAAAAGACGCAAAATATCATCTCAATCCAACTTTATGGTTTTCAACCGGCTGTTTTTTGTCTTTTGTGGGTCCTGTTTTTTCGCAGCGTTACCAACCCTTTATGCCGACTGGACGCGTTCTTGGAAAATCACCACAATATGTCGCTTTTTACTATGATGCGTATAAGGTGAAAACGAAAAAACTTCAGTTTAATTGGGCATTGGGGGGGTGTCTCGTCGGAACACCTATCGGAGGGTACTTGATTAGTGTTATCTATAGGGCGCGCCGGAATTAGGAGATATACTGTATTTTGAACTCGTTATTTTTTGATTTCTGGGCTCGGACGCACAACACGAAATCCAATTGTGTGTGTTGAATCCAGAGGATAATACTTGAATCGTAAGCTTGAACGTAGGAAGGCACTGCCAACGTCCCAAGCACCACCCCGAATGACTCTTGCGCGTAGAATATCTCGAAAGCGTAGGTTTAGCGGATTACGTGTTGTCTTGTTGCTATCTTGACTGTAGAGAGCGGGGTCATATTCATCAAGACACCATTCCCAGACGTTGCCTGCAAGGTCGGCAATTCCGTTGGGAGAGAAACCTTCTGAAAACTGTCCTACAGGTGTGGTTTTATTATATCTGCGAGCAAAATTTGCGTGCCGTCGTGCTTTAGGCGGTGCATTACCCCACGGGTACATACGAGCATGCGTTCCTCGTGCGGCGCGTTCCCATTGTGCTTCTGTCGGTAGACTTCCACCGATCCATTCGGCAAAAGCTTGTGCATCAAACCACGTTACACCGACCACAGCACGAAAAGTAGACCTATATGCCGCATTCCAGATTTATCCTTCACAGGTTGTTGTAGAACGAAATATAGAGTAGTTGATGGAATTTGAGAATTTCATCAACTACCGTAGAATACAGATATGTAATTACCGGTCTTTTAATTCTCCCCAAGTTACAGTTAACCTATCTTGCGGGTCGACCGGTGTTGGAGCGGAAGCTTCACGGAAGTAGTCAAAACTGACCGTCAATCGTCCTGGAGGACCACCATCTGCGACACCTGCATAAATGCCGACTTCAAGAGGTTCTTGAAGTTCATTGGTTACTTTTCCGACAGGGATCCAATCGCCTTCAGCATTGGGTTTGAACCAAGATTCATACACATTACCTTCCCGTTTAAGACGCATTTCTATAGGGAGAACACCTTGCGCTGGATTGTATCCTGGTTGTACACCGACATATCCTAATGCAGCAGCATCGTTTTGCCTCCGTTGATATTGTAGAACGGCGTTGTTCCCTTGGGCAGCGCCACGTCCCCATAACTTTAAGGTTACCCATTCCCCATCACGATTTTGGCTATCCTTTGTTCCAGCTGAATAGACTATGAGACCCGTGACGATAGAACCATCGGCGTAGTCAGCTATCACCATATATGCAGATTTATAGCAAGAATTGAGTGTTACCGATTATAACCTATTACACGGGTGTGTAAAGTTTTTTAGAAACAGTGGTGTGTGGGTGTGTAAAGTTTTTGTCCCTTAAGAAAAAGGATCGCTGAACCCTTGCTCCAGCGGAGCAATATGTCTATAGAAAAAGGATTGTCAACGGACTGCACTCCAGCGGAGTGCTATGTCTATAGAATCAGATAGAAACCGCAACACATACCAAGTCTCCCTAATCCGCGTTATCCGCGCAAATTCTTGATTGTGCTACCAATACCCCCAATCAAGGATGCATGTGGTTGTACGGGTTGTCTTCTCTTTAGTCCTGTAGGGACTAAAGAGAAGACAACCTGTATAACCATAAGGATTTTGGCTGGAAAAAGAAAACAGCGGACACCGAACCGAAGTCCGCCGTCCACTGTTGTGTTAGGTTAGTTAGATTTTCCCTGAATTAACCTCATCGTGAACTTTTCAATTCGCTCCACGTCGTTGCCAGTTTGTTTTGCGGAGAAAGTAAACCTTTCAGACGTGTAGTGGCAAGCACTTGACGCTCACCCGCAAAAGATACATCTTCAATTTGGTAATAGTAAATGACACCCTGTTTCGCAGTCGTATCTACCCATTTATAGGTTTGGCGTTCACCGGTTGTGCCAGCACCTCGTATCAACTGCCCGTTGACCTGTTCGAACTCACCATTCCGAGTATCACTGCGAAGGATATTAAATCCTGCATTATCCAATTCAGACTCAGTTGTCCAACGGATAACGACCTTACCATCTTCTAAAGTTGGTCGGAAGAAGGATAAGGTGACAGGGAGCGGTGTGCCTTTGATATATCCAGGTGTGCCGATGTCAGAGTCGTCTCCATACCATATATTTCTTGGGACTCTCCTGAATGCGGTATCAACAGCGTGTACCCACGCATATCCAGCAGGACGTTCTCTTTTTATCCCCATCGGTAGCACAGCACCTGTCAAATCACCTTCAATCGAACGATCCGGCACAGCGGGGCGAGGGCGACCGTCTGAATCTCTCAGACGAATCAAAGACGTGCGGTGACCGTCTTCTGTCAAGGCTGTCGACCAGTTCCAACTGAACGGGTCATCCAATCCAATACCTTGACGTAGATTAGCTGCTTGCCCATCAAGATTACCGACCTCATCGGATACAGATCCATCACCATCAACGATACTGATGTAGAAACCGCCTTCCGCATTTAGGATGAGGTCTTTCCTGTTTGCCATACTAAATGCATTTGCTTTCTTCTCATAGATACCGGAGACCCGTGTCGGCGGGAAATAATTCCTTTCTGAATTTCGATCTTCCGTAGAAACAATGAGCACCGTCTGATTGGGTGGAATGTAGCTAAACAGGTCTTTTAAGTTTATCGTAATGTTCAGGTTACGCTTAGATTCTTTCCATGAACCGGAGTCATGGTTCTCTATTATGATTTGCCATCCTGTTTTTGGATCGCTGGTATCAGCCGCGAGGTCAATCCCTCGTGTTTTAGAGGTATTGTAGAGTTCAATCCATTGCGCTGAACTTCTGGTACCGGTAGAAAGCATCAACTCACTGACAATCAGTCTACCGCCATCAAGTTGCGGTAGTTTGCCTTTAGCGATATTGTTGTCGTACCCTGGCGTTCCGCTGTTTTGATCGTTTTTTCGGACCCTACGGTCATAACCGATTCCTGTAAATATAGCTTTCGACCAAGCGTCTTTGAGGAATCCCTGTATATTTGCGTCACGGATCCACACTGTACCGTCAGTGTTCAAGCGATCACCTTGAAGGAAATCAGCATCAGCTTGCGTATTTCCGTTGAGCGGGTAAACCTTTGTTTGCCAGATATCGCCCTGCGGTTGACCATCGTCTTTCTTTTCGTATGTCGGGGCAGGTGAATCGAGATCTAACACAGTGAAATCTGCATGAAGTGCCCCGGGCCCAGCAACATCTTGAACTTGGAAACCTGTTTCGTATACATTTCTTCCTTCGCCAACATCCCACGGTTTATCATTGCGTAGGATCAGCAACCATCTATCATTACCCGGAATTGCAAGTTTGTTGTTATCCACAGTAAGGTATTGATGAGGGGCGGCACCAAGTACTTGACCATCAGCATCTAAAGTGATATCTTGCCCAGCAGCAAGCGGTGTTCGTAGGGGATCTTGATTGACCAATAACAAATAGCCGCGCGCTGGGATGGATTCGTTGGGAAAACGAATGATTTCAGTTTCATTGCCGACACCGGTCGTGATCGTCAAAGCCCAGTCTTGAAGAGATTGATCAGAACCTGTCACATTACGCAGTTCAATCCAATCTAATGTGTCATCAGCGAGGTTACCGATTTCGTTGATAATGATTCTGTTTTTGGCTGGCGTATCTCTGCTCGGTGCTGTTCGTGGTGCGCGCACGCGGGTTGTACTATTTTCTCTACCGGGTGTGCCGAAAAAATTCCGTAGATACTGACTGGTCGCTGTACTCCAATGATTCGCATGCCAGCCATCATCATAGTTAACACGTTGCATTGTTTTGAACTCGCGTCGCGGGTTACCACTACTACCGTGCTGTCCTCTACCGATAATATCCCACGTAATCGTATAAGAAGGGATATTGCTCAATCTATCGGTTTCAGCAGGGGGTCCGGGATCCTGTTTTGACGTAATGAGTCTAATATCAGAAAACGCTGTCGGTGTAGTGGTTCTATTGTAAAGTTCAATCCACTGCTCTCTAAACAGGTTGTCAGTTGTGCCAAGGAAGTTTTCATCGTGTGCCCACATCATTTCATTGATAACAACTTGGCGTTGGTTGCGATTTGTGTTATCATCATAACTGTCATCTTCCAGTTGGCTCCCCAATCTATTCGTTGTGCCGGGGACGTTCACGCGTAAGTTAAGAGTGCCGCCATCTGCGAAAAGCGCGTAGAGATCCGGCATCAATGCTTCATCCGACACAGTACTCCATTCCACTTTGATAATCGTATCGGGTGCACGTAGTGCTGGCAGTGTTGGATAAACACCAGTTCCAAGAGCATCGTCATTTCCAGCAATAATCGCATATCCTAACCCCGCAAGGTAATTGGTAGCGTGCGTCAGTTTCTGTCCCGAAAATTCAAGTGTTGTTGAATCTATAAGATTACTCACAACGAAGTTTTGATACCCTGTTAAAGTAAAGTCTATAGAGGTTGAATCAGTCACGTTTGTCCACGTTATTTGGTATGTCTTGGGATTATTATCATCTCCCTCACTAAACGTAACGTCCGTGGATGGGGTCAGCACAACTAAATCATCTACTGTCGGTTGCGGGTCAGGTGTGACATTGTACGTTAATGTTATAACCGTTGATGAATCGTCAGCTGTCGTTATTGGATCGTCAGTTGTATGCACACCATCAACTGTTATTTCTACAATTGCTTTTACAGGCGTTGCAACAAAAGCAAACGCTACGATGAGTAAAAGACTTAAGACAACTTTTTTCATTTTCTTCTCCTTAGACATTATAGTAAACCAATAGTTATCTTGACACTACGGTAGGTAATGAATTACGCGAATACAATTTACTCTGGACTTTTGATAGAAGCCCATCTTGTTATAACTTTATTGTTAGGTGAAAAGAAACCTTTAACTTTTTGTGTTGCCAGGATTGCCCGTTTGCCCGCAAAGTCTACTTCTTCAATACGATAATAGTAGGAAACATTCGGTTTTACGGTTGTATCAATGAATTGATAGGTGCTTTTTTGCCCGGTTGTACCTGCTCCTTTTATGAGCTTTGTATTGATGCGGCGGAAGTTCCGTGTTCTTGAGGTGCTACGGTAAATGTTGAAGCCGGCATTATTGAGTTCAGATTCCGTTGTCCAGTTGATAACGATTTCACCTTCAACAAGCCGCGGTGAGAACTCGGAAAGTTCGACCGGTAACGGTTTACCACGCCGATATCCGGGCGTACCTAAATCGGTCTTATGCCCATAGTAAAGACCGACAGGAAGCCGTTTGACAACATTAGCAGCTATCCACCCGTTACGTTTTGTGCCGGTGCGCGGTATCCCTTTATCAAAACGGCGTATCAGAGAAGCACGCACATTGTCAATCAAACAGGTTGGAAGTTTCCATACTTCGCCCAAGATGTTAAGTGTTCCAATGTGGTCCACGAGTGTCCCTTGCGTATTCTGGAGTTTCAGCGAGAACCCATCATGGTTTATCAAACTTGTGGTATCAACTTCAGCTTGTAAGAGTTCTTCCGCATGCAAACTAATCAGTGAATACACGTCTTCATTCGAGAGTTTGCTCCCGCCGGAATGTCTATCGAAAGTGGACACTATAAGTCGACACTGCTGACTCGGTATAGTGAAGTCCTCTTTAAGCGTTATTGTTAATTCCACTGGCGTGGGTTTCATCTGTTCCCACTGAAGTTGCCAGCCACGCAGGTTGACTGCTGCGGTGCTGTTGTTATACAGTTCAATCCATAGCGGCAGTTCGTCTGCGCCACCTGTAGTCTCAAACATAAACTCGGTGATAATAACAGATTGTGTTGTTTCTTCTATAACAACATTCTCAGGATCCTCATCCGTAACAACAGTTTGAAATGTAAGTTCAGCGATCTGTGTGGGATCCCCTTCAGAGCTTGCTTTGACAGTGAGTCTATAGGTGCGTTGCTCGGTGAGTGCCCTGCGTGGAATCGTCACCGGCACATCCTGAGCGACATCCGAACCAAGTTCCATGGAGGTTTGGCTCAAAACGATACCCGTAACATCACCTAACATCTCAAGATTTATGGTGTCTGCCACGGTACCGCTGTTTGTCACACGTAAAGTGTACGTTACATCATCAGTGGAATCTGGGGCAATAATCTGCGACTTGCTCCCGACCTCTTTGAGTGTCAAACCGTACCGCAATGCCGAGATTTCCGAAGCAAACGTATCTACGATATTCAGGAAAAAGTATGATTCAACGTTTCCAACGCCGCCATCGGTTGCATATACAGTGTCTTCCCCCACACCCATACTTAGCGTTATCGGCAGTCTTCCCAAAATGGCTCTCGGCATCGACAGCAACACGCGATATGCACTACTGCTGCCCGCAACCCGTTGAACGCTCTCTAATGTGATACCGTGTAAAGTGATGAGCCGCCCATCAATAACATCTCTTGCCTCTACTATTGTTAGTTCTGAGAGCGAAAAACTTTGGGCAGTCGGATCGGTTTTACTGCTGCTGACACTTTCTCCGAAATCAATTTTAAACAGCGCATACCCGTTTGGATCAGAATGAATGTCTACCAATTGTTCTAACAAAGGTGATGCCAGTTTTAATGCGTCATCCTCGTTAGAATAGATGCGAACCGCCGTTTCCGGCAAGTACTCATAATATGCAGGCGTTGCTGTCGGACGGTCTGAAGCACCTTTAACAATGACTATAACAGTGGCAGATGTCGTAACAGAAGTGTCAGGATCCGTTGTTGTCGGTGTTGCTGTGACAGTGATGACATAACGACCCGGGTTTGTGAGTGCTGTGCGCGGGACTGTCAAAGTGACATCTTGTGTCCCTCCTGCGCTGAGTGTAAAAGAACTGGTAGATAACGTCGCTGCACTAATATCGCCTGAGACAGCTAATGCTATATTCCAGTCGGGTGCCGTAGGAGTACTACAAAACAACGGCGGGGGCGGAAACGGATTTGGGAAACAGACCGGTTCCAGATTTAACGCTGCTGAAAAGTACTCTTCTGCCTCTAAATCAAATGTTATATCTCCAGTATCACCCACTAAAGTCGTCCTCGTTGGACCATTAGCATCATCCACCAGAAGCGTGATCGCAGCACTTGGATCTTTGGTAACTGTAGTGGTCGTCGTAACTTGAATCGATTGTGTGATGCCGTGTCGGGAGGTCGCTGTAACGTAGATTACGTACGTGCCGGGAAGCTCTATCGCGTGTCGGGGGATCGTCAAGGTTACGTCTGTTGTCGCGCCCCCTGCAAGTGTTACCTCGTCTTCACTGAACGTTGCCTGACCAGATACATCGATCTTATCCTCCGTTGTATCCCCTGTTTTTGACAAGATAATCGTATCTTCAGCCTTACCTGGGTTTTTCACATATAAATTATAAGTTACATCGTCTGTGTCAGTCGTAAGGATCGCCTGTGTGTTGGTCCTATAAAGATTATAGAGTGTTTTACCTCGGACCTCTAACATATTGGTGTCCTCAACGATAACAGTCAGCGTAATGGAGCCTGGTGTAACCGTAACATTGGGGGGTGAGGTAACGGTTGCTGTAGCAGTAATTTCATACGTACCAACATCTGTGAGTGCTGTCCGCGGCACCGTTACCGTCAATAACCCGGGTGTGTCTGACCCTGCAAGCCAGGATTCTGTCGTCGGGCTAATTGTCGCACTTGCCCCCGAAATCGTATACGTAAGGCCTATAGTATGTGTGAAGTCTCTGGTCGCACGCAGTTGAAAGGTTATATCGTTCGTATCAATCGTGCGTGTCGTGTATGTTATCGCTGGACTATCTGTGTCGGCTTCGAGCCCAACAGCCAACCCCCAACTAGTGCCGTGTAATCCAAAGATAGCTAAGAAAATGAAGCATAATAATATTTTTACTTTAAAACCTGACATGACAATGCTCCTCCTATATAGTTATAGTGAAATCCAAAAATATGGGAACACTCACCGGTAGATGCAGTCTCCTGACCGTATCTATGAATTTGCATAAACGCCGGTACGGTTAGGAAACCGAACCTACCGGTACTGTGTACATAATTATGAATTGGACTATAAAATTAATTGGAAATAAAGTTATCAAACGCATAATCTGTTTTAAAAATTACCTTTATTTGTTATGCACGACTTCTATAGCCTGCTTGCGAAAAAAGAAACCAACCGTTGTCAGATATCCACACTGAAACAAAATAACCCACGACGCAACACTTTGGACAAGACAAAGCGCGTGTGGGCGTAAAAACAGAACAGCAATATCCACCGATATTGCTGTGTGAAATAGTATTATTCTTAGATCGAACTGGGGGGGGGGGGGGGGGAACCAATGGAAAACAAATTGAAAAAGGGTGAATAAAAATTTTAACGG
>JAJEJA010000061.1 GCA_022828145.1 Candidatus Poribacteria bacterium
CCGATCAGACTTTCACAGTGGGTTTGGACTTGGGGAGTATCCTTTAGTTGAAATCCACCACAGACAACAACCGTTTCAAAACCATGTTACAGGCTGCCACGCCCAGAAAATCTGATATATTACGGTAGTCAATAGTTTAACTTGTGGAGTGAACGGTTGGCATCCGCTTCGCACAGGACCCCGATGCTTTAGCATGGGGTTACTGACCTTTGGGACGAGGGTTATGCACCCAATGCCCACTCGGGTCACTTCCTCTCGCTATAATTGCACGTTGATTCCAGTTGTTTGCAGCTTTCACTTCGGGTGGCACGAAACGCATGGTTAAACCACAACGTCGTCTGTCTGAAGTATTCGGTTCTGAACCGTGTAAGAGTAGATCGGAATGGAGGGAAAGCTGCCCTGCTTTCATCTCAAAAGGTACTGGTGTATCTCCATACTGTTCAGGTTCAATAACTGTTTGACTCAGTACATTTTTTTCTTCGGTAGAGCTTCGTTCAAAAGCGATCTGTCCATGAAGATGTGATTTAGGTATTACTGTCATTGCGCCATTTTCTACAGAAGCGTCATCGATGGCAAGCCAGACAGTAACTGTTTTACTCGGTGAAAGGGGCCAATACGACGCATCTTGATGCCAACTGACCTGTTTGTCTTCACCGGGTAATTTACAAAAGTAGTGGGTGCCCCAACAGATAAGGTTCTCACCGAGTAGATCCTGAACATAGTCCAGAATCCTTGTGTCAGTTGTTAGGTCATGTATACCTGAACTACGGGTATGCCAACCGTTTATTGAATAACTGTTTCCACCTTCTGCTAAGACCTTTTCCATAAGCCGGTTGAAATACTCACGATGTTGTGCGATCTCATCGTCAGATAAGGCATCTAAAGGTGATAAGAATCCGTTTTCATTAAAGCGTTGAATCTGTGCTTTAGAGAGTGTCGCAGGATTTTCGTTCTCTACAGGAAAGTACTGCAGGGTGCGATTTAGATCGGGATGTGCATCGGTTATTGCCATTTGAATATCCTTATTCCTTTTTAGGTTTTGGTATTGATATTCCGTGTTTTTCCTTTATGATTACGGTCTGATTTGATTTTATATTGAAGAATGTATCTATATGTCCACTTTGCCAGTGCAGTTCCAGTTTTTTCACTTCACTGTTTTTACCGAGTCCAAAATGCAATCTTAGGTCGTTCTGTGAGAGATAACTTGAGCCACTATGTACTTCTTTCTGCAGTGAGAGTGTGCCTGTTTCCAACTTTACTCTCGTGCCGATACCGGAAGTATTACTCTTTGTTCCGACAGTATGTATTGTAATCCAATTGTTGTTATTACCACCATCGTTCCGGAGTAACTTAGCAGGTTGATTGGAATGGTTTAGAAAAATGTCAATATCTCCATCGTTGTCGTAATCACCGAAGGTTGCACCCCTGCCGACATGCTCTGTAATGTCTGATAACCCTACATCCGCCGAAACATCTGTGTATAGATATTTGTTATCTAACTTACTGTTCTGCAAGATTAGGTCTTTCTGTGGATATGTAGCATCCGTAAACTCCTCAATGTTATCCTGTAGATGTCCATTAGATATATAGATGTCTTGTAAACCGTCATTGTTGTAATCAAAAAAATCGACAGCCCATTTGAAATCTGTTAGTGTTACCGCGCCTATTCCTGATGAATAGGAAACATCATTAAAAAACATTGCAGCTTCATTCTGGTAGAGTAACACCGGTTGAGAAGGTGCATTACTTACGAGTAGGTCAAGGTAACCATCATTGTTATAGTCTCCGAATGCGCTTCCCATACCACTGCCAGGTATGCCTTTGTCGTCGTAACCTGTTCCGGTAATATCAGTGATGTTTGAAAATGTTCCATCACCATTATTCTGATAGAGAATATCAGGTTCCATATCATGAGCAACGTGTAGATCTGGGTCTCCATCGTTATCATAGTCTCCCACAGCAACAGCGAGACCGAGTCCACGATGAGATATACCTGCTGTTTCGGTTACATCCGTGAAAGTATTGTCGCCGTTGTTCCGGTATAGGATGTCCGCTTCGCTTTTAAAGCGTGTACCATCCATTTGGTCTACAGGACTGCAATAAATGCGTGCTCCACGAGACATCCACCCTTTATTTCCATCTGTTGAAAATTCCATATAGTTTACGACGTATAAATCAACATCCCCATCTAAATCATAATCCAGGAATGCACAACCCGTTCCCCATCGTTTATCTCCGACATTTGCTGTTTCGGTTATATCAGTGAATGTGCCATCACCATTGTTGTAGAAGAGTCGGTTTGTTCCATAGTTTGTTACAAATATTTCTGGATATCCATCATTATCTATATCAGCAGATGCACACCCGACACCGTATCCAGTATCTCCCACGCCAGCTTTTCCTGTCACATCAGAAAACGTTCCGTTACCGTTGTTATGATATAGAAGGTTCTTAGGTAAATTGGTGTGATTTCTTTTCAGATCCTTTTTCTGTGTTGGTAGTGGAATTGTGGTAGCATTGACTATATACAGGTCAATGAATCCATCAAGGTTGTAGTCGAGAAAGAGTGCACCTGAGCCGAGTGTCTCTAAAAGGAACTTTTCCCCGCTTCTACCATCAACATGCTGAAAAACTATACCTGCTTCAGCTGTTACATCTACAAATTTTACTTGAGGGAATGCGTTAGTATAGCAGAGAACTGATGTTAAAAGTATCAGATAGATATATCTCATTTCATTGCTTTTTCTAACATTGCCGTCTGTTTCTTACGAGCTTGTTTCTCCTTATCATTTAATCCAAGCTTTGCATAGATAGTAGCGAGTGTATCCCAATAATTAGCATTATCCGGTTCTAAGTTAGTTGCTGTTCTGGCATGTGTTAGTGCTTTATCAAGATTTCGCTGTAAATCCGTATAGCAGACTGCTAAATTGTTATGTGCAATTGCAAGAGATTGATTCAATGATATGGCTTTCTTGTAGGCATCTTTTGCCAGTATCAGGTTTTTCTGTCTATGAAACGCAAGACCCAGGTTGTAATGTGTTGATGCCAAGGTCATTGTATGCGTTGGCGGTGAAATGGCAATTGCGTGTTGATAGTATTCAATCGCCTTGTCAAAGCGTAGACGTGTCAAGTAGACTATTCCGATATTGTTGTAACCTTTTACATCATCTGGATGAACTTTGACCCACTTCTGTGCTTTTTCAAGCAGTGGGTCTGTCTGCCGAAGTATTTTGAAATACTTCATTGTCTGTGCAGCTTTTTCCTTATGTCCGAGTCTGATCAGTATCTGGGCAAGTTGGAAATGTGCTTCTGTGTTATCAGGATGTAGTGTAATAACTCGTTCAATATGCCTTATTGCTTGATCATATAAACCTTTTTGCGTATATACCTTGCCTAATCCCAATATACCTGATATGTTGTTAGGTTGCATCCGGTAAACGTTAGCATAAGCTTTTTCAGCATCCTTAAGAAGTCCAAGTTTTAGATATGCTTCAGCAAGTCCGTTGTAGGCATCTGTCAGGTTCTCATTAGTAGAAACAGCAGTTTTAAATGCTGCAACTGCCTTTGAAAATTCGCCTTGTTTCAGATATACTAATCCTATATTATAGTATGGTTCAGCTGCATTCTGATCAAGTTGAGATGCTTTCTTAAAAACATCAAGTGCCGATAAATACTGCTTCTGTTCTGAATACGTAATACCGAGCGCATTATATATCTGAGTGGACCTATCGTTATAGGTAATTGCTTTATTATATTCAGAAACTGCTTCTGGATATGCCTCTATTGCATGATAAGCGGTTGCCTTTAGGTAGTGTGCTTCTGAGAGCCGTTCGGGGTTGACATCTGCCTTCTGAGAAAGAATGAAAGCATCAAATGCTTTGATAGCTTTTTGATACTTTCCTTCTGTTAAGAGCGTGTTACCACGTAAATAATATTCATAGGTATTCGCTGCATGAACAAAGTATCCTATAGTAAAACTAATGCAGAAAACCGAGAGATATTTTAGCATATCAGTTAGATTCCTCCTGATGAACTATTGGTTGTCATCAAGATCAGATAAACTAATGTGGCGTTCAATGCTTTCGGTTAGTCTTAATGACACCCCATGTGGTAGTTAATTTCTCGGCAGGTTGTACAGGAGCGAAATCACCAGCTCTAATGATGTTTATTTCATCGGTTGATATTGCCCGGTTGAACAGATATACCTCATCAATGACACCGGTGAAGAATTCTTGTCCGGGGTGTCTTGCGCCGACCATGATTGAACCGGTAATTTCATTAACTGGTGGTGGTTTTGAACCTCCGCCGACTTTTTTTCCATCATAGTAGAAGCTGACATCTTTGTCTGTATCGTGTACTACAGATAGGTGTACCCAATCTTCAGGTTGGTCTTCATCTGATACGCCTCTCTGTCCCCAACCTGGTGCTTCAGTAAACATATAGGTCTTATTATTTTGATTAAAGATAACTGCCCATTTAAGGGGTCCGGCAGAAACCATGTAATTCCAATCGCGTATTTGGGCATTCCCACGTTTGACCCAAAATGCTACAGAAAACTGTTCCCGTAGCTGAAGTGTGTCATTTATCGGTACCATTGCATACTGTCCTTTTGTCCCATCAAATTCAAGTGCTTTACTTCCGAATTGTCCATCAACCCATGTAGGATTTGCTGTCAGTTCAGCATCATGTCCGTAGGATGACTGATCTTTTGTCGTATTTCCTGAACCTTCATCAAATGACAGGTATAGTACAAGCGATTTGTCTTCCAAATCTGCATGTAGGGGTGATAGAACAGTGAAAAACGTGATTACTGTTACCAATGCAGTTGCTATTTTTAGTATCTTGAGCACAATCTTATCCTCCATAAATGGTTTAGTCATCAGTCAGTTGTGTCTATATGATCTCATTAGAGCGTGAACTGTAGTTAAGAGGGGTGTGTTAACAAGCTCCACATTTCTTACAGACAGCGGTGTCACATGCGCTTGTCATAAACCCTTTCTCGTGTTTGTTAAATTCAAGTTGAAGGAATTGTGGTTTAACATTAAGGTCAAGGTGGTCCCAAGGATTAATTTCATTGAATTCGCGTTGTCGTAGTGCATAGAAGTCTGGGGATAAACCGTGTGAACGAAATGCGTTGTTCCAAGCTGCCCCTCGTGATAAATCTAATATTACTTTTCCGAGTCTTCGGTCACCTCGTGCCATCACAGCTTCCTGATGTGCCATCCGCGCGCTTGCAGAGGATACTTTTATACTGCCGAGGCTGTTTATTTCGCGTTTTAGATAGTCAAGTTTCTTTGCGATGGTTTTGGGGGGTTCCATTGCCACCCATTGGAACGGGGTATGAGGTTTTGGTACCATGGGTGAAATTGTAAAACTGATACGGCCAATTTTCCCTGTTCTTTTCGCATGTGGCAGTAAGATTGTGCGCATCTCCTTTGCCATTTCTGCAATGGCAGTCACATCTGAGGGTGTTTCATAAGGGACTCCAATAAGAAAGTATAGCCGGAGATTCAATATATTCCGTTTTAGTGCTTCTTCAAATACATAATATAGTCTTTCACGGGGTATTGCTTTGTTGACAACTTTCTGCAGGTTTTCTGTTGCAACTTCAGGGGCAATGGTTATTGTTCCTTGCTCACTGTCCGCAAGTGCATCAAGCAGGGGTGCTTCAACAGTTTCAGCCCGTAAGGAAGCGCAAGAGATACGAAATCCTCTATCAACTAAACCTGATGCGATCTGATTGATCTGAGGATGATCAGAAATTGATGCCCCAACTAAACCGATTCTATCCGTAATTCCTCTTGCCTTTTCTGCTAAGGCGAGTGTATTTTCAACTGAACGGTGTCTGGGCCAGCGTCGGGCATAGTCTGCTACGCAGAATCGGCATTGCCTGCCACAACCTCTGACGATCTCAATCAGATGAGCGTTCGAGAATTCTGTATTCGGTGTATGAATATGTGTGCATGTTGGCACACTGTCAAGTTGAGGGACAGCAGATGCGGTGATGTTTGCTGGTATACCCTGTTTGGGTAGGACCTGTTTGACTTTTCCCTCTTCTTGGTACGTTACGTCATAGAAACTTGGGACATAAAAACCGATTTTTGCACCTATTTCGCGTAGAAATTCCTGTTTTGAGGATTTTGACAACCTCCATTCTTGGAAATCATCCATCAGTTGATGGATTGTATGCTCAGCTTCACCAACGACGAAAATATCAATGAAATCTGCAAGCGGTTCAGGATTGTACGAGATGTTAATTCCACCTGCAATGACAAAGGGGTCCCATTCGGTGCGGTCCTCAGCAATTGGCGGGATGTTTCCTAACGTTAAAGCCCGCGGGACATTTATATAATCAGATTCAAATGAGATTGAGAACCCAATCATATCAAACGCATTAAGAGGACTTTGGGTTTCCATTGAGAAAAGGGGAGTTTTCTTTTTTATGAGTTCCGCTACATACTTTGGTTCTGGAATGAAGACGCGTTCACAAGATGTGTCATTTCGCTTGTTTAACGTAGCATGGATGACCTGAATTCCTAAACTTGACATACCCAGTTGATACGTACTTGGATATACCAATGCGAATTTGTTTGACTTTCGGTATTGTGATTGTGATGATGCACTCGTGCAGACTCCAGCATGTTCTTCACTATTTAGGAGTTGTTGTACGTGAGAGCGTAAGTTCAATGTAATTCCTCTATGATATGCCTATAGATATAAAAGATTGCTTTATTTACGGTTTTTGTCCCTTCTTTGTTGAACCCTTAGGAAAGCCGGAATATCCCACTGTTTTTCACGACTTTCCTCCTCTTGGTCACTTGATTCCTCTTGGTTGTTGTCAGTTTCTTTCTGATTAGCCTGTTTTGAAGCGTTTGTTCTGCGATTCGGTGTATTGGGTGCTTGTGAAGTAGACCTTTCTTCTCTTGTTCTTTCTTGTGGTTGTCTATCCCAAGCGGGTCGCTGTGATCGTTGAGCCGTATTCTGTTCTGTGCTTCTTATTCGGCTTCCCTGTAAAATTGGACCACCTTGTTGACTTTGTGGATTATACCCCCCTCCTCTATTTTGCAGAATACCAGAATCTGCGGGTGCATCAAAACCTGTAGCAATGACCGTGACAAGCACTTCATCATTCATTTCCAATTCATCTTTATTCACTAATCCGAATATAGGTTGTGCATCCGGCGATGCTTCCTGAATAACTTGCATAGTTTCATCCAATTCGTGCATTGTGAAGTTTGATGGTGAAGTTATGTTTACAATCATACCGACAGCACCTGCGATACTGGTTTCTTCGAGTAAGGGAGATGAGATAGCTTGAAGTGCGGCAAGTTGTGCTCGGTTGTCCCCCGAAGCTTTTCCCATACCCATTAAGGCGGTGCCGGCATCCCGCATGACAGTTTCGACATCTGCAAAGTCTACGTTAATTTCACCTGTTTCACGAATAATATCGGAGATACTTTGTACACCGTGCAAGAGTATTCTATCACCCTCTTTGAAGGCTTCATGTATTGGAAGTTTTCTATCAAATTCATCTATAAGTCGTTGATTAGGAACAACTATGACAGAATCAGCACTGTTTCTAAGTTCCTGCAATCCGATTTCAGCCTTTTCAGCGCGCTGTCTGCCTTCAAAATTGAAGGGTCTTGTAACAACGGCGATTGTTAAGGCACCAGTTTCTTTTGCGAGACTTGCTATAATAGGTGCTGCCCCAGTGCCTGTTCCTCCACCCATTCCAGCTGCTACAAAAACCATGTTTGCAGAATCAACGATATCTTGCAGACATTCTCTATCTTCATCGGCAGCTTTTCTGCCAATTTCTGGGTTCGCGCCAGCCCCTAAACCTTTCGTGGTGTTCATCCCGATTTGGACTGGTGTCGCGCCATGACAAGATTTCAGTGCCTGTGAGTCAGTGTTGACAGCATAAAACTCAATTCCCATGAGTGCTGCATCTATCATTCGCCTGACAGCATTTCCCCCGGCGCCACCAACCCCGATTACCTTTATTTTTGCGCTCGTATTTTCAAATTGTTCTTGTTCGAATTCAAGCATAGTAGTTTTAGTCACCTTTGGAAAACACATACTAACAGTCATTACTGCAGGGATTATATGGATAATACTCTATAGGGAAGTAGCGACACCAACGGTAACCTAAATCCTCCTTATTTATAAGCACCTCATTAGGAGGCACTAAATTCAGTATATTTAGATAATTACTTGTAAACTGCCTACCCTTTACTGATGCATATTTACTACGTTTTTAAATATATCATGACTTGAGTTAAACGTACTATTGTATACTACAGAAGTGTCTTACTCATAGCTCTAAAGTCTTTTCACTTTATTTTATGTAATTATACAGATTAATCGTTATTTAATCAATAGTAATAAAAGATGTCGTAACTGGAATAGGATATATTTTTATTACATTGTCCATGTTGTCACAGCTGATTCAGATAATATTTGGACTTAATCGGCAGGAATCAATATCCGAACCATTCCTTTATTTTCCGAAAGACCCCTCCAAATGCTCCCGATCCCCGGCTCATCGCTTGTGCCTGTTTCTGTTCTCTCCTCAATGCTTCACCATACAATGCTAAACCGATACTTGATGAGTACATTGGATAGTTTACGCGGTCCGTTAACCCTTTAAGGGGTTTTGGGTATCCGATCTGCACACGGAGTTGTAACACCTGTTCAGCGAGTTCTGCCAAACCTTCCATTAAGGCTGTTCCACCTGTCAGAACGAGGCCGCCCGGTAGTTGCACATTACCCAATTCACACTGAATTTCTTCCAATATCTGTACCATACGATATTCTATAATTTGTGCTAAATCGTATCGGTTGATAAATTTAGGTGGCGCGGCACCGGTAGTAATGGGTATCGGATGTGTTTCGTCATCACGCACCCATTCTGTCCAAGCACATCCTCTGTTTAGTTTTAATTCTTCTGCCATGGGAAGTGTTACTTTTAAGTATTGTGCGATGTCATTTGTAACATGTTGTCCGCCAACTGGAAAGACTACAACGTGTTCTATTGCATCCTCTTTATAGACTATGATCTCGGTTGTTTGGTCACCGATATCAGCGAGTGCAATACCAACTTCCCGTTCATCTCTCTGTAGCACTGCTTTTGCTGATGCGACTGGTGTAACAACTAATGTATCCACACTTGTTATGTCGGCTTGTTCAACACTGTTCAACAGACTCTGTATTGCACTTGTACTACTTGTGATGATATATGCGTTTGCCTCTAATCGGGATCCGGACATATTTATGGGTTCTTTTATCCGATTATTCATATCGATTACAAAGTTCTGTTCGATCACATGTATTATATCTTGACCGTCTGGTATTGCTGCGATTGTGCGTGCAGACTGTACCGCTCTTTCTACATCCTCTCGTGTGATTTGAGCGGTGTTTTTAACTGTGATAACACCGGGTGATGATTGTCCATGAATATGGTCACCTGAGATTCCGAGACAGACAGACTCAACGTTAACACCAGCCATAAGTTCAGCCTCTGAAATTGCCTCCCGAATTGCTTCAGATGTTAGATTAATATCCACCACAACTCCTCTACGCAGTCCTTTTGATTCATCCTCACCTACACCGATGATTTCCATCTGTCCATCTAATCCTGGTAAGGTGTGACAGATCACAACCGAGATTTTACTTGAACCGATGTCCAACCCAGTGATAATCGTTCCTTTTGCCATCTATTTGTTGGCTCCTCCTAAATATAATATGTCTTTATACCGTGCATCTAAGTATGTGTATTTTGATAGTGAGGGTCTCTGTCTCGGATCAGCATCCTTGTGTCTTTTTTGATTTTCTACGGGTAATAGTCCCTGATTCTGTAGCGTAGACAATGCATGTTGATTGATAAATAAGCTTAAATTATGGAATCCAACTTCTACCATGTCTGCGGCGATCCACACCTGAATTGGCAGATTTCTTAACTGAATCAGGATTTTTTTTGCATCCCGTGCATCAATACACATTAGGTCTTTAGCAATTTCCGGTTTGCGTAATCTAACATGCTTTAGGACTTGAATACCGAGTTGTGTCGTTGTGGATTTAACCTGTTTACCGATTTCAGGTATGTGTTCACCTTCATCAGTTATTTTTGTCAATTTGTCATAATGTTCCGGTTTTATGGATTCTAATACATAACCCTCTTGGTCAATCAAGTAGAAGTGTTCTTTTTTCTTCTGCTTTTTGTTGCTTTTCGGTGAATAATCTGTCTTTGGATCATCAACCAGTAGTAAATTTAAGTATGCCAATACTTTACGTTCTGTTACTTGAATTGTAAGTTGCCGTTTAACTAAATTCTTTGTAACGTGGACTTCCTTTATGTAGCTCAGATTATCCTTTAGGTATCTTGCAGTCTCAGCCTCTGAATCAGTGACTATATTATCTAAATTCTCACCTAATACATCATATATCTGTCCTTCAGTATAATGCATATTCCCGGAAAGTGCAAATGAAACTCGCTCAAAATTAAAAAAACTGAGAATGATCTTACCGATAAAAAGCGCGGTTACGACAACAATACCGAGAATTATAGTTCTTCGTGCCCGATATCTTGGCGTGCGAATTTTACGAGGGTTGAAGATTCGATGAGAAGGCCCATCTTTTTTTTGATGGTTTTTTCTTGACTTAAACATCTTGTTTGCTCGTATTAGACTTTCGCATTTTTATAAAATCATGACCAACATTATAGATATCCCCAGCTCCAAGTGTAATCACTAAATCATTTGGTTTGGTAATTTTCATTAATTTCCGTAGGACCAAATCCATATCAGCTTCATATATGACATTTGTATGTCCATGGTCTGCTATCGCTTTTGCTAATCTTTCGCCTGTAACATTCTCAATTGGTTCTTCCCCGGCACCATAGATTGATGTAACGATCAGTATGTCGGCATGATCAAATGAATGGCAGAATTCATGTGCCAGGTCTCGAACTCTTGCATAGCGATGGGGTTGGAAAACGGCAACAATCCTTCGCTTGTATCCTTCTCTTGCCCCTTGCAGTGCCGCCATCAGTTTGGCAGGATTATGTGCATAGTCATCAACAACTACAATGTTATCCACTTTTCCTAATACCTCAAATCGCCTGTGAACACCTTCAAATGATCCAAGTTCATGCTGGATTTTCTCAAATGGAATCTCCAGTTCAAGTCCAACTGATATTGCTGCAAGAGAATTAGATATGTTATGCCTACCGGGCAATTTCAGATTGACATATCCTAATTTTTCACCCAGTTTGCGTACAGTAAATCGTGATGAAGCACCTTTTATCTGGATTTCATCTGCCATGAGATCGGCCTGGGTTTCTAAACCGTATGTTACGTATTTCTTTTCTACTTTCGGAATGAGTTTTCTAATGTTTTTCTGATCCAGGCATAACACAGAAGATCCGTAGAAAGGCACTCTGTTAATGAAGGATAGAAATGCATCGCCAATTTTTTCAATGTCGTCGTAATAATCCAGATGATCAGCATCAACAGAGGTAACTACAGCAATAGTAGGATATATCATATCAAATGATCCATAAGCCTCATCAGCTTCGATTACCATCACATCGCCATGTCCGCTTCTGGCATTACTTCCATTAACTAATTTGCCTCCAACGACGACAGTAGGGTCCAAAGATGATAAGACCGCAGCAGTCAATGCGGTAGTAGTCGTTTTGCCGTGTGTTCCACTAACTGCAATACTTCTCCGCATCCTTGTAATTTCATTGAGCATTTCTGCTCCCCGAATAATCGGGATATTCGCTTGCATAGCTGCTTGTAATTCAGCATTATCAGATGGGATTGCGGGTGACATGACGACGACATCCGCACCATTGACTTGAGATGATGCATGACCGTACCATATTTTGGCACCACATGACTTTAGGTGTTCAGTTGCTGCCGATTTCTTAATGTCTGAGCCTGAAACATTAAAATCAAGTCCGATCAATACCTCTGCGATACCACTTAACCCAGCTCCACCTATTCCTATAAGATGTATGTTCTGTGTTTTGCCAAACACTGCAATACTCCATTAAAACTTACTTGGACTATAAATATATCGTCCCTACGGGACTAAAGAATGCAATAATCGTTTTTCTATAAACATATCGTCCCTACGGGACTGAAGAACTCATAGATTGATGTTAATGACTTTCAAAACATCTTCTTTTATATAATAAAGTTACACATATAGTTTGGGACAACTTGTAAATAAAAGTTAATGCAATTCATGTTATATCATCAGCTGCTAACTGAAGGATTGACTCGGCAATTGTATCACTCGCGAAGGGTTTGCCTAAGTTGCTGCTGCTAATCTTCATTTCTTTATATAGTGTGTCATCAGATAAAATACGAAATAGTTGTTTCACGAGTTTTTCTGGTGTTATGTTTTCCTGTCTAATGACAACAGCTGCACGAACATCTGCTACTGTCTTAGCATTCTGAACTTGGTCATTTCCTACTGCTGCGGGTAATGGTATGAAAATCGCAGGTATGCCACATGCGGTTACTTCGGATACTGTCATACCCCCCGCACGACAGATCATTAAGTCTGCGATACTATAGATTTCCTCTATAGGATCAAAAAAGGATTGAACAAGACAAGGGATTGCATGTTTTTGATATGCTTCTCTTACTTTATCAATATCTTTTTTCCCTGTTTGGTGAACGATCTGAATGCTGATAGAACCTCCGTCTGACTTATATTGGGGCCCGTTTGTGTTTTCCTGAGAATTATCACATCTGATTAACTGAGCGATTAGAGGGCAGGCATCAATCATAACTTTATTAACAGCCTGCGCCCCTTGACTACCTCCCAGGACAAAAACTGTCTTTTTTGTTTCAGAAAGTCCATACTTTTCATAAGTTTCTTGCCTACGCGGAAATTTGGTTATGTTTGGTCTTATCGGGTTTCCTGTCACCTGCACAATGTGATTTGGGAATCCCTTTGTTTCCTGTGGTAGTGCAAGAAATGCAGCTTTAGCACGACGTGCAAGGATGCGATTTGTCAGACCGGGTGTTGCATTCTGTTCCTGTATGGCAATTGGAATGCCGAGAAGTGATGCAGCATAGAGAACCGGTCCTGATACATACCCTCCCGTACCAATTACGACATCTGGTTGTAACTCCTTTAGATACTTAAATGATTTCAGTAGTCCCTGAAAAACTCTAAAGATAACGGGAAACCATTTCCAAGTCACCCTTCGAGGAAATCCTTCAACAGATATAGGTAAAAAGCGAAATCCTTGCTGTGGCACGACTGATGCTTCTATGCGATTTCCCCCGCCAATAAAGACGATATCTATATGTGTATCAATCCTGTGGAGTGCCTGTGCTATACCGATAGCAGGATATATGTGACCGCCAGTTCCACCGCCAGCGAGAACGATCCGTATCCTATTCTTTTTCTCCCTGTTTTTTTCTGAAGTTGTTTCATCTTGAGGTTGATGGTTTTTTTTATTTTCCACTTTTTTATATGCTGAGTTTACGGTTTAAGTGTTTTAGGTGATGAACGCAACGTACCCCGCGAGATGTTTAATAAAATACCGACACTCACAAGGCTTATTACAAGTGATGAACCGCCGTAGCTGATAAATGGAAGTGTGATTCCTTTAGTTGGTAATAATCCTGTAACAACCCCGATGTTGATAAACGCTTGTAAACCGATAATAATTGTCAGGCCGGTAGCAAATAGAGATCCAAATCGGTTTTCAGTTCTTCTGGCAATGGACATACCGCGCCAGACAAAAATCATAAAAAGAATTATGAGCACAGTAGCACCTATGAAGCCGAATTCTTCACCGACGATAGAAAAGATAAAGTCTGTGTGTGGATATGGTAATTTATTGATTTTTAATGTACTGTTATCAAGGCCTTCTCCTATAAGACCACCCAAATTGAGTGCGTCAAGTGAATACCCCAACTGATAACTGACTGCATCCGGTGATTGCAATGTTTCCCAGTAATCTGTAATACGTTTCATTCTATAGTCAGCACTGATAATGTATCCGGTGAAAAGTGCTGCGCTGCCGCCAATCAGAAGTAAGGTGTGAAAAATCCTAATTCCACCTATAAAAAGTAGGCATCCTGCAGTAGCAGCTAATAATGCTGCTGATCCAAAATCAGGTTGCATCACAACCAAACCAAACATGAAACCGATGATAAGGACATTAGGCATAACACCGTTGAAAAATTTTTTTATACGTTCAGGTTTGTGTGCTAAGAAGTGTGCAGTATGTATAATCAATGCAATTTTGGCAAACTCCACAGGTTGAAATCCTATCGGACCAACAGCAATCCATCTTGTGAATTTACTCCCATCTGCATGACTCACGCTCGCACCTATAGGTGTGAAAACGAGTAATAACAAACCAAATGCCAGAAACAACAGTTTTGTACTATGTTTCTCATATAGTTTGTATGGGATGTATGAAGCAAAACCCATACCAATTAATCCAATTAAGCAGGCAATTGCTTGAATTTGGATATACCGATAGTTGTTCCCATAATGTTTTGCAGATAGTACGTGTCCAGCACTATAGACCATTATGATACCAATGCCAACTAAAAAAAGAGTTACTACGAGTAGGCCCGTATCAACTCTTCCTGAATTGGTGCTGACAGGTCGTTCTCTCTCTGTTTTAATTATGTTAGGATTTGCGTAATTTAGAGTGTTTTGATTCTGCATGAGTTACCTGATTCTGTTTAATCGTAGAATTCGGGCGAATCGTTAGTGCTGTTGTTCTTTCTTGCTTTGAGTGAATTTACTTTACAGACGAATGCTTCGCCACGTTCTTTATAGTTTTGATACATATCAAAACTTGCGTTTGCAGGTGATAACAAAACGATATCACCAGGGGTAGCGTGTGTATAAGCACAGTCTACAGCTTCATCCATAGTTGACGCATGAGACATTTCTATGCATCCAGCAACTACTTGTTGTAGATTTTGTGTATGTTCGCCGAGTAAAACTAACATTTTAACCTTCTTCTTTATAGGTTCAATGAGAGCGTTATAGTCATTACCTTTATCGTAACCTCCAATGATCAGAATGACTCTCTTCTCCGCTTGCTTCTTGCTTGCTGTACTATCTATAGATTCAAGTGCTGCGTATGTTGCTAAGACGTTTGTTGCTTTGGAATCGTTTATGTAATCTACACCGTTGATAGTAGAGACCTTTTCGAAAGCGTGTGCCAGAGCTTCATGTTTGCGATCAAGGCTGAATAAACCCTGTCGTATTCTTTCAGGTGAAACACCCAGTATTGAACCAACAACTACAGCTGCAAGCACATTCCTAACATTATGTGATCCAGCCAATGGTAATTCATTTGTATTACATATTTTGTGCTCTTGGTTTCCATTCCTGACAAAGACATAATTGTCTTTCTTTTTTGTTTTCAGTCCTGCTATTACATCAGTGTTGAATTTTCTCATCAGTTTATTTAGGTCTTCATGTTTATCAAGAAAGAGTGCTTTCCTTGCTGCAGTTTTATGTGCGAATGTCATTACTGTGCTATCGGCGGCATTAAGGACTATCCAATCTGAATCTGTCTGGTTCTGACATATTTTGCGTTTCGCTTTGATGTATGAATCCATCGTTCCGTGTCTATCAAGATGGTCACGTTCAATGTTCAGCACTACACTAATTTTTGGATGAAAATAGTGTGTACTCTCTAATTGGAAACTGCTTGCTTCAACAACTGCGATATCTGATTGCTTTAATGTTGAGACGTTACTTGCTAATGGTATTCCGATATTCCCTACAGCGAGGACGTTTCTATAGATTTTACTTGCATCTAATACTGCAGCCGTTAAAAGAGTTGTTGTTGACTTTCCTTTTGTGCCAGTAATTGCTACGATGGGTGCTTGACACAATCCCGCTGAAACCTCCAATTCACCTACTATTGGAATGTTCTTTCTTTGTGCTTCTCCTAATATTGGTATATCCAACGGTACTCCTGGGGATACGACTATCAATTCTGCCTTATGTATACAAGATTTGTGGTGACCTCCGAGACAGAATTGTAATGACATACCCTCTAATTGTGAAATACCATTTGACAATACTTTTGAATCGCGTGTATCTGTGAGAAGGACTTTTGCCCCAAGTTCATGGAATAATCTTGAAATTGCGATACCGCTTCGATTTGCTCCAAAAACGGTGATGTCTTTACCTACAAAGTTGTTTAATTCAAAATGCTTCAAACATTACCTCAACTGAAGTAAGATGTTAGATGATGACACCTGTCAGATGCGTGCAGGATTTCGAACTTATCCTAATCTCAATGTACTTAATGCGATCAACATCAGTATTAGAGCAACAATCCAGAATCGGATGACGACTTTAGATTCCTTCCAACCTGATAAGAGAAAATGATAGTGCAATGGTGACATTTTAATTACACGTTTCCCAGTTGTTCTATAGGAAAATACCTGTATGATAACAGACAAGGCTTCTGCTACGAAAATTCCCCCGACAATGATGAGAAGAAATTCATGCTTGATCAACAGTGCAGATGTGCCCAGTGTAGCACCGAGTGGGAGTGATCCTGTATCTCCCATAAACAATTGAGCGGGGTGGCCATTGTACCATAGAAAACCGAGTCCTGCTCCAGCTAAGGTTGCACAGAAGATGGTAGTAACTTCACCCCCGACAGGAAGATGGAATAAGCTCAGATACTTAGCAATTTCTATATGACTTACAAGATAACCTAATGCAGCAATCGTTCCTGCAACAAATAGCGTACAACCGATGGCTAAACCATCCATTCCATCTGTCAGATTTACAGCATTGGATGTGCCAACTATAATGAAAGCTGCAAATGGAATGTATAACAATCCTAAACTGGGATGAAAAGTCTTTAGAAACGGTAGATTTAGTGCCGTGCGAGTTGCTTCGTCATTTCCTTCAGTGGGTCCCCATAAATACAGAAAAACAGCAATTGCCAATGCACCGATCGTTTGTAATAGTATCTTCTGCCAACCCCGGAGGCCGAGCGATTGTTTTTTGCTGATTTTGCGAAAATCATCGAAAAACCCTATCCCGCCAAACCAGACAGTAGTAAAGATCATGAGGTAGATGAAAGGTTGATCCAGTCTTGCCCAGAAAAGGATGGATACAAGTATCGCCACAATGATCAATATGCCCCCCATCGTAGGTGTACCAGCTTTGCTTAGATTTTCATTATGTTGTTGTGCTTTTTCTACTTCCTCCTGAATATGTTCACCGATATGCAATTGTTTTAGTTTTCTTATCATGAAGGGGCCTAACACCAGGGATATTGCAAACGCAGTTGCTGTTGCATACACAGCACGGAAAGTTATCGCACTAAATACACTAAATGGTTCAAAAATGTCAACAAGGTTTTCAAAAAAGAGATGATAAAACATTATCTGTTGTCTTTTTACCTATCAGATCTACATAATTCCGTTGAAAACTATCTGTGATTCAACAGAAACAGTCATATCCAACTGTCTATTCTGTCTGAAATTTATGACTATCATTTTGAAAGAGTGATTAGGCAGATTCATCTATTTCTGAACCTTTCTCCATTTTTGTAAACCTTGCTCCTGCTTGGTTCAATAGGTTCGTTGAATGGGAATAAATTAGCCTATTTTTTTCTTTGTGTGTTTCCAATGCAAGTTCAACTAATCCTGATACTAATTCAGGAAATGAAACACCCATTGGCTCCCATAAATAAAAACTGAAAGACCCTGGGATAGTGTTTATTTCATTTACATACACCTGATCATCATGACTCACCAAGAAATCGACTCTTGCGACTCCAGAACAGTCCAACACTTGAAACGTCAAGGTTGCCAGGTTCTGAATATGTAACGTCATTGCATCTGAAATTGGTGCAGGTATTTTTCGTTCTGCCCCAGCCATACCTGAAGCTATATCTGCATCAGATTCTGTTTCTCCGTCTTGGTGTATATACTTATCATCAAAACTTAGGAAATTTGTGCTTGATATCGGCTGTTCACAGACAGATGGTATAGGTGTATGTGTTCCCATCACTGCGCAATTTATCTCATATCCACCTACTAACCCCTGTTCTACGAGTATACGTCTACAATACCTACATGCTAGTTCAATTGCATCCTGTAGTTCTGTCTGATCATTTGCAAGACTAACACCTATACTTGAGCCGCTGATCGCTGGTTTAACAAATACCGGATATGTTATTTTATCTTCAATTACATTAAGGATGTCATCACTTGATTTTTCCCATTCACTTTTTGTAAATGGTACATAAGGAAGTATTGGGAGTTCATTTGCGCTCAGGACAGCTTTCATCATAGTCTTATCCATACCGATACCTGAACCGACTACGTTCGCTCCCACATAGGGTATATCAATCATTTCAAGCAAACCTTGAAGTGTACCATCTTCTCCGTGAACGCCGTGGATAGCTGGAAAAACAACATCAATTTCAAGTTGTTTTTTTCTGCTAAAGAGGCTACTCCGTTGTGGTAAGACATTAAATTTTGTGTTTGTGCTAAATTCCACACTCACTGTATCGTAATCCGAAACGTTAGGTAAGTTTCCATCTGTGAACGTGTTTAGTTTGTTTAGTTTCTCCCCAGTTAACCACACACCATCTTTCGTGATATATATTGGTATGACATTATATGTTTCTGTTAAAGCAGCGTTTACTTGATGTGCTGTTACGATGGAGACTTCATGCTCAGGTGATCGTCCCCCGAAGATGAGTGCAACGTTCATGTTATATAATCCTTCTGTTTCAAGTTTGCATATTCGTTTAGTTATAATTGTCCGGTAGATCATTCTCAAAAAGAACAACATCACCAGCTTTTAAGTTTTTAGTTAACTGAAGTTGGACTTCGGCAAGGTTTTTCACCTTATGGATTTGTTGTTCAGGATAGTTCTCATGCCTAAGACCATTCAATATCGGTTCTGTTGTTTCATCACCAACAAGGATAACAAGATCACATACCTTTGCAGCATGCGATCCCAACTTTTTATTTTCAACATATTCTCTCTCACCCAGTTCGACCATTCCTGGTGTAACCAGTACTTTTTTCCCACCATTGTCATTAACAAAATCTGTCAACACTTCAAGCGCAGCTTTTGCCCCTTCGGGATTGGAATTGAAACTGTCATCAATTATGATGACACCTGTGTCTGACGGTTTTAACTCTAACCGATGTGGCACAGGCTCTAAGTCTCTTATTGCTGCTTGGATATCATCTAAAGACATCCCACAGTGTAAAGAGACAGCAATAGCAGCCAGTATATTTGATACATTGTGTTGTCCGAGCAGCCGTGTCGTAATTTCTATCGTGCCAATATCAGTGGCAGATACGGTAAATGACAATCCTTTTTGACTATGTTTAATATCAGAAGCTCTTATGTCAATTGTGTCATCATCAATATCCTTTGACTTTACACTGTATCGCTTCACAGTGACACTTTCTGTCTTGTCAGCTAACGCTGCGCATATCTCATTATCGTTATTTATCACGGCAAGACCATCTGAAGGTAATGCTTCTATTAACTCATACTTTGCTATGGCAGTATTTTCTATACTCTTAAATCGTTCTAAGTGTTGGGGGCCCACTGCGGTAAGAATGCCAATTTCAGGTGGTGCAAGTCGACACAACGTTTTAATGTCGCCTCGTTTGTATGCTCCCATCTCAACAATAAAAAACTCGTGTTCTGATGTTAGTTCTCCTCTGATGACCTTACATATTCCCATCGGTGTATTATAGCTGTTGGGTGTCATCAGGGCGTTGTGTTTTTTTGATAGTATCTGGTTTAGAATGTATTTTGTACTGGTTTTTCCATAGCTGCCTGTAATGCCGATAATCTTTGGTTTTAAAGTTCTAATACGTTTTTTTGCGTCCTGTAAGTATGCATTATTAATTGTTAGTTCTAAAGGTAGAATCAGGTTGCTACAGATGCTGAGAACAGGAACTGTAAGTTCACAAAAAAGGAAAGCACCTAATCGCCAGTGGAAATTAGAAAAAGTTAAGACGATTAGAACAGCAAAGATTGCTTGTAATGCTAATGTTATGCCGAACAGTCTTTTTGCTCGCGCAGTATACACAAGTGGCTTTTTTGCTTCTTCCTTTTTACGCCATAGCATCTTATAGATTTGCAAAGCAGTCCAGCAGACACAAAGCGTTGCAAATAGCCATCTTGGTTGATTGACAGCAAAAACTGATATAACTGACAATGTTATGACAACTACTAATATTTCATAGATTTCAAAACACCTTCTTGGGTGTAATACAACCCATCTCATATAACGGATTGGTTTATACCCATCAAGTTGCAGAATATGCAAACCCTCTGTTGTTCTCAACACAACTCTGATATAGGATATGAGAATTAATAGATAAAAAAGAATATCATCAAGCATTTTAGATTGTCCATACTAACAAAACAGCAATGAATGTAGTGCTTCAAAAACTGATCAGCGAACTACTTCATTGCATATAAAAAGAAATGAACCGACACAAACGGCAGATAACAGTTTCTGATGTTCAATCTGATACTTTCTCTGACAAGACTTGTCATGAACGCCAACTGTTCATGCTAAGAAATTACCTACAATTTTACAGAACTGTGGAAACTGGTCGAGATATGAGAAATGTCCAGCATCCTTAAGGACGACTAATTCAGAATTCGTTATTTCTTTTGACATGATTTCACCTGAAGAAATAGGTGTGTCGTTATCATTCTCACCCCAAATTAATAATGTAGCAGCTTGAATTTTTGGTAATAGTGGACGCAGATCCTGATTCACAGACTTCACTAACGTTGCTCGCATGGGTCCTGCTTCTTGGTAATCCTTTGAGCCGATCTGCTTGGATAATGCGTCAGCAAACTTGTTGCCAACAGAACCAAAACGCCGAATCAGTCTACCACATTTTGCAATACCGATGCGGATGTAGTACATTAACTCTCTTGGTGGTATTATACCTGCGCTGTCAACCAATATTAGTTTATCTACTAAATGAGGTTGACGTGCAGCCATTACTATTGAAATCCTACCGCCGTATGAATGCCCAATTAAATGTGCTTTTTTTATTTTCAGTTTTTCAAAAAAACCGGATAGAAATGTTGCATAATCTGATGCATCCCAAGCTACGGAGGGTTTCTCACTTAAACCGAATCCGGGGAGATCAAGAGCGAATACTTTATAGTATCTTGACATCCAATCAATGACAGGTTTAAAACTATTTGCTTCTCCACCCCATCCATGCAGCAGTATAACAGACTCACCTGTACCGTTAACCTGATATGCGACTTTTAAATTGTCTATTTCAACAAACATTTCAAATTGAAAAAAATATCTTAGATGAATATAACAAGGATAGCGTTGCTAAGAAACAGTTTCGATGATATTGTTCAATTATGATTTCTAACTTATTCATGTGAATCAATTGCTAATTGTTGCAAGACTTTTGATGCAATTACTCTATCATCGAATGGATGTCTCTTTCCGTTTATTTCTTGATAATCCTCATGTCCTTTTCCTGCAATAACGACAACATCACCAGAATTAGCATCCATAATTGCCTGTTGAATGGCAGATCTTCGATCTGGAACACAGACATAATCTGTATCTTTTGGTAAACCGGAGACAATATCAGATATAATCACATTTGGGTCCTCAGTGCGCGGATTATCTGAAGTGATGACACTGAAATCAGCGATCTGAGTAGAGATTTTACCCATTTTGGGTCGTTTGCTTTTATCTCGGTCGCCACCGCACCCGAATACGGAGATAAGTCGACCTTCTGAAATATCTCGTGCAGCCGTTAGAACATTTTCTAACCCATCTGGTGTGTGTGCATAGTCAACAATCACTGCGAAATTTTTGCTATGGGTGCTATTTGAGCTTACATTCTCAAAACGTCCAGGAACCACTGTAGAAAAAAGTCCATTCTGTATAGCTTCAATACTACAGTTATATTTTAATCCCACTCCAATTGCGGCGAGTGCGTTATATGTATTATATGTTCCCAATAACTGTATAGTAGCTCTAATTTTCCTCAATTCTTGGTGTTGTTCTTTATTGAAGGCACCCTTATTGTATGCAGTGAAGGATAGATGTTTCAAAGTAATTTCTACATTTTTTGCAACCAGATCTGCTTCATCTGTTAGTCCATAGGTGAGGACCTTGTTATCAGGCAAGTATTCTGCAATCTTTGGCGTAACAGGAGAATCTAAGTTCAATATAGCCAAACCTTGAGGACTTAGCTGCTTAAAAAGCATTAATTTTGCAGAGAAGTAATTCTCCATATTCTCATGGTAGTCCATGTGGTCCTGTGTTAGGTTTGTAAAGACGGCAGTGTCAAAAGTCAACCCATATAATCTATGTTGTGCCAGTCCTTGAGAAGATGTCTCCATGATAACATTTTCAATGCCAGAGTCAACCAACTCTTTAAAAATTGCCTGTAATTCATAAGGGTCAGGTGTTGTCAGTATTGCTGGTATCTCTACACTTTTAACATTGCCGTTAACGGTATTCTGCAGATCAAAAGAATGTCCAATAGTACCTAAAACAGCGGTTTTTAATCTTTGTTCTTTTAGAATACCGTAAGTTAAATGTGCAGTTGAAGTTTTTCCATTTGTTCCCGTGATACCTATCAAGTTCAACCTTTTCGCTGGATTTCCATGCCAATTTGCTGCACAGACTGCTTGTGCTATTCTTCCATTTGATGTAACAACAACAGAGATATTTTCAGATAAATCAGGGATAAACTTTTCTGAGATAATTGCTGTTGCACCGTTTTGAATAGCGCCTGCAATGTAGTTGTGTCCATCAACATTCAAACCTTGATAACACACGAATGCATATCCTGGTTTAACTTTTCGGTGGTCACTGACAACACCTTGAATAGTTGGATTTTTGTCTCCTGTGATATGGGTTATATTGATACCATCCAGAAGTTTCTGGAGTTTCATAGACTAACTCCAGTCTTTACGATTACATTTTCAGAATTAGTATCAGTTTCCTTTATTAGTGAACGGGTTTGATCATTTGATCGGTCTTTTGTTTCTAAATTTGCTTTCGTAGAGTATGTTGTATCTTTTGATGTCCGGTTTGTTTTTGCATCAACAATATTTTTTTGCGATACTGTTTGACGTTTTTGTCTATTATCAAAAAAGCCGGTCTGTTTTGTATGTTTTAGTGTTTGTTCAGCTATACGTTTGAACACCGGACCAGCGATTGTTCCACTAAATCTTGCTCCTTTGGGTTCATCCAATGTAACGATGATAGCAATTTTTGGATCATCGGCAGGCAGGAACCCCATAAAGGACATCACCTCTTTACCTGCAGCATACCCTTTACCTTTTTCAGCTTTCTGTGCAGTACCTGTCTTACCAGCGACTTTAATACCTTCTATTTTTGCTCTTGTGCCGCTTCCTTGCTCAACGACTCCAATAAGTATCTCAGTCATCTGTCTGGCAGTGAAGGGTTGCAGAACTCTTCTGAGTACGATAGGACCATTCTTTTTGACGAGGTTTCCGTGTGCATCGCGTATCTCTTTCGTTATGTAGGGTTTATGTAGTGTACCACCATTCGCAATAGCTGCTAAGGCATTTACCATTTGAAGCGGCGTCACTGAGATTCCTTGACCAAAGGGAACAGAACCGAGTGAATTTACATCCCAATGTCGTAAAGCATAGAGGCTTCCACTTTTTTCGTATGGAAGATCAACACCTGTTTTTTCACCGAAGCCAAAATCATCTACATACGTCTGTAATAAACTGGGGCCTAACTGTTGTACAATCTTAATCATACCGATGTTACTTGATTTTTGGATTACACTGGTAAGTGATAACCATCCTTTTGATGATACATCTTTAATCACTCTGCGGTTTGCGAGACGATATCTACCGTTTTCGCAAAATACAGTAGATTCAGGAGTCATAATCCCTTCATTCAGTACAGCAGAGGTTGCGATAATTTTAAAGATGGAACCAGGTTCAAACAGATACCAGATACCCAGGTTACGTTTTGCTTCTTCGTCTGCGTTTGTCTGGTCGTTAACATCATAAGTGGGATAACTTGCCATCGCCAGAATCTCAGAAGTATCTACAGCTAGGACAATAGCAGTACCTTTCGGAGCATTCCAGTCTTTACATCCTTGTGCTATCTCTTTTTCTGCTATATCCTGAATAACTTGATCGAGCGTAAGAACAACATTACACCCATTGTTCCCAAGTTTCTGTGTACTCAGAGACATAGAGGTTAGCTGTCGGTTTCTGTCTTGTATGGGTCTATGCACTCTCTGAAGGTAGTTGTCATATTGATATTCAATACCTTCACCCTCATTCAGATCATTTAAATATCCTATGACTTGAGATGCCAGCGTATCATTTGGGTAGACTCTTTTCGGTTCAATTTCTACCCTTATTCCTCTATGTTTTCTGGTAATTTCCTTAATTTCATCTAATTTTTCATATTTAATATCTTTCTTTAGCCAGACGAATTCTACATATTCTCCATTTCGTTTTTTCTTTAAGTGTTTTAATAACTCTTGTCTTGGTGTATCCAATATTGGTGCTAATTCTGCCGCAACTGTATGAGCGTTTGACTTCCTATTGAAGGTTTTTGGGTCAGCAAAGACTGCAATTGTGTCTAGACTGATGCTTAAGACAGATCCGTGCGTATCCAAAATCTTACCTCGTTTAACGACACGGTTTTCATTGGAACGCCAGTCTTTCCGCATGGCAAAGGTATCGTCTGCATTAGGAATCTGAATTGTAAATAGTTTCCCAATCAATACAAGAAAACCTAATTGCATAACGACTAATGTAAAGACGAGTCGTCGAATTGAGAGAAAGTTATTTTTTTTCATAAACTACCTATCTTTAAGCTCAATCCAGTTATCAGCTGATTCAACAAATCCTAATTCTTTACTTATTTTACGTATTCTTGCTACTTCAGTCAAGTTACTTTCTTCTAACAATAAAGCTTGTATTTCGTTTTGTATTCTCTCCTGTTTGTCTTCAAACTGGGGTTTTCGCTGTATATATACATTTTTGGGATAAGATGAGAACCATATACTCGCGCCAAAAACACACAGAGATAAACCAAAAATCAGATATACCACTAACATTGTCCTGTCAGGTTTCCAAGGTTTAGTTTCTGAGAATTGTGCTGAGAATGATTTTGATGTTTGCATGTTTATTATAATTTATACGATAGAAGAGGTTGAATAGATACAATGTTAAATTTATTAAATTTATTTTAAACTCTCACTGCCACTCGCATTTTTGCACTTCGGGAGCGAGGATTTATATCAATTTCGTTGGCACTTGTCAATATAGGGCGTCTTGTGATTACTTTTAGTTTCTGTTGATGGTTACAGACACATATCGGTGCCTTCGGTGAACAGATGCAGGTTTTTGCATAAAACTGAAATTTTTGCTTGACAATTCTGTCTTCAAGAGAATGAAAGCTAATCATACAAAGACATCCATCTTTTTTTAATACTGATACAGCTGCATCTATCCCCCGTTTTAGATTCTTTAGTTCATCATTTACTGCTATGCGTAATGCTTGGAAAACTCGTGTTGCAGGATGGATTCTCCTTTGTTGAAAATCACTTTTTCTGTTTTTAGACTTTCGGGGTATAGCAGATTCCACGATTTTTGTGAGTTGTTGTGTCGTTGTAATCGGTTCTGCTGAACGGGATTCAACGATGCGTTGAGCGATCAATTTGGCATAACGTTCTTCCCCGTATTCACTAAATATTTTCAGGAGGGATTTAGCGGTGCTTTCGTTAACGATGTCTGAAGCTGGTATAGGCATTTGCTGATCCATCCTCATATCCAACGGTCCATTATGTTGAAAACTAAATCCCCGTTCCGGTGTGTCAAGTTGAAATGTAGAAACACCGAGGTCAAATAGGACACCATCAACTTTGCTAACGCCTTGTAATTCTAACAGTTCCTGTAGATCTGAAAAATTCCCATGAATCAGTTTGAACCTGTTTTTGAAGACTTTCAATTGTTTCTCACACTTCGAAAGTGCCAAATCATCTTGGTCAATTCCGATTAGTTTTCCTGCTGGTGTTGACTTCTGCAAAATGGATAAACTGTGTCCTCCTAGACCGATAGTTGCATCAACGTAGAGTCCTCCTGATTTTGGATTAAGGTATGTAAGAACTTCTTCCGGTAAAACTGGGATATGCGTTACTGACATAAAACTGCCTCTACGTTATTATATTTAGCAAAATTCGTGCCAATATATGGGGCAAATATTTGGGTTCAGATTCACAAATAACTTATTGTAGAAATGTGATTAAGAAATATTGTACAATTATCTCAGTATTTAGAGTACATTATACATATAAACCCTTTTTATACAAGGATTCTTTAGTTCAGATAGTTCAAAATTTGAAACTACATCATGGGATTTTGAGTGGCAAGATATGATTATTTTGTTGTAATATATTAAGAATTTTAGTATGATTAACATATAGGTTACTTAACCTGATTTTAGTATGTGTGTTCTTATGTGTCAAATTTAAGACACATCATTTTGAAGGAAGATTACATATTTCGAATTCTCTGTAGGAAGAATCATCTTGTATCCAAATGAAATTAGCAGTGATGGGAGGCACCTTTAATCCAATTCATTATGCACATCTAATAAGTGCAGAGCAAGTGAGAGAGGGTTTAGGTTTCGAAAAAATACTGTTTGTTCCAGCCGCCCGACCACCCCATAAGATACAACCTGATATTGCTGCTGTGAAACATAGATACGAGATGGTAAAGTTGGCGATTGAGAATAATCCGTTTTTTGAGGCGTCACGTATTGAATTAGACCGTGCTGGTCCCTCATATACAATTCAGACAATCAAGACCTTGCGTGCGGAATATGGTGAGAACACGGAACTTGCATGGATTATTGGAGCTGATTCGTTGATTGAATATAAGATTTGGAAGGATTTTGACGCTGTCCTTGAGCAATGCACTTTGATTGCTACAACACGTCCAAATTACGATTTAAATACTGTCCCAACCGAGATACGTGACCGAGTGGTAGACTTTCGGGTTACAGGTGTAGATATTTCAGCGACCGAGATCCGTCAACGTATCCAAGACAATGTTTCTATACGGTATCTCGTTCCTGAACCTGTTGCCGTTTATATTGACGAACATAAACTCTATCGTGAAACTGAATAATATCAGAATTAGTAGGTGAGAAATGAATCTGAAGTGTAGCCAATGTGGAACAAATTACGAATTTGTGTACAACAAAGATGAACCATTACCCCCTAACTTTCCTTTTTGTAGCAAGAGATGTAAGTCATTAGATTTAGGAAAGTGGTTAAATGAAGAGTACCGTATAAGTAGCCCAATGCCTCAAGACTATGAAACATCACAGATTGAACCAGAAGCAACATCGGAGTCTAGTGATGAAAGTATCCTACAGATACTGCGCGTCGCACAAAATCTGGATGCGGATCCTGATTCAGAAATTAGTTAACATGTTGTGGTCTCTCAGGAAAAAGTTAGGTTAGAAAAAGATATATCAGATGACAGAAAACAATAGTTTAATAGGAGACAATGGTTCCGAATTATCGTTGCCTATAATTACAAAACTAAGGAATCATCCAAAATCGTTACAAATTCAGACGTATCTTACAGATAGATTTGATAGAGAACGTTACGAACACATCTATTCTGTACAGGAGACAGCTGTCAGATTGGCTATATGTCACAATGCTGATGTATGGAAAACGCACTTAGCTGCGCTTTTGCATGATGTTGTCAAATGGATGTGTGATGATGAATTGTATCAGAATGTATCCCGCTACAACATACAACTTGATCCTATTGAGGAGAAAATGCCTGCTTTGTTGCATGCTATAGTTGGGGTTAAATATGCGATTGATCTGTTTGAAGTTACAGATTTGGAAGTTCTTGAGGCAATCCGGTGTCATACAACTGGGAACGCGTCTATGGGATTAATCGCGAAATTGATTTATGTTTCGGATTTTTCCGAACCGACTCGGGAATATAGCGAAGCGGAACGAGTTAGAGAGGTAGCTGTCAACAACTTGGATCAAGCGGTCCACGATGTAGCATGTTATAAGATTGGGTTTCTACTCAAGAAAGGATGGATTATACATCCAAATACGATACATACATACAACGATTCCTTAGTAAAATGATGTGAGATTTAAGTTAGATTTTAATATTTAATCTTGTGTATTGGAGTCTTATCGCATGAGGACAAATAACACTTTAGAAATCGTAAAAGCTGCAGCGACTGCGGCAGTGAACCATCGCGCCCAGAATCCTGTAATACTCGACCTTCGTGAATTAGACTGTTTTACAGATTTCTTTGCTATTTTTAGTGGTATATCAGATATTCAAGTTGAAGGCATATCTGATGCGGTTTTAGAAGAACTTGAGGAGAATTGGGATCAACGCCCTTGGGAAAAAGAAGGTGCCAAAAGATCGGATTGGATTCTCTTGGATTATGTAGATTTCGTTATTCACATCTTCTTAGATGAGAAACGGGCTTTTTACAACTTAGAACGTCTATGGTCAGAAGCACCACAAATTGACTTGCCCGAAACTGAAGGGGTGAAGATTATAGATCAACAAGAGGAATATGATGAGAACGAATTGGTCTTAGGTCTTGTTACTTCAGATGGTGGGAATGCTACTTAGCACCAACAGATTCTGATTGACAAAGGAGAATTTTTTCTTTAGTCTACACTTGCAAGGATGACGGTGATGTTATCAGTTCCCCCATAAGAGAGTGCTTTCTTGATGAGTTGTTCGCTTGCTACTTTGAGGCAACCTGCTTTAATTAAAATAGTTTGCATTTCAGTATCATCTATGATCAGATCATGTAATCCATCGGTACAGGCAAGTATAATGTCCCCTCTTGTCAATGGGCAGACATCTGTTGTAAGAATGATGTTTTCAGATAATCCAACAGCTTGGGTAATAATGTTTCTTTTCGGATGTACGCGACCTTCCTCAGGTGTAATTTCACCTTTCTCTATTAAGTTTTGTACTAATGAATCGTCTGTTGTGATCTGTGTCAGTATATTATTATGGAGTACATACAATCTGCTGTCCCCAACATGTACATAAGCTAAGTAGCTTGGCGTGACAAATCCTGCGGTTAATGTAGTACCCATTCTTTTGTATTGTTGAGAATCTTGCCCCATTTTGAAGACCCGTTGGTTCGCTTCTATAGCAAGTTTTTCCAAAATATTGAGTCTATTGATGGGTCCCAAATCACTTGCTGGTAATGGTGTTTCGGCGACCCATTCTTCAAATACTTGCAAAGCGACACGACTTGCTATATCGCCGTGAGCATGTCCACTCATACCGTCTGCAACTGCAAAAATGAGGTTATCATTATCAAAGAAATACGCATCTTCATTTCTTTTTCTGAGAATGCCGATGTCAGTTCTTGCAACGTAGTTCATCGTCAATTTCTCCATCTACTAAGGTGCTGTATCTATTTAACGGAAATTAATTATAACTGTTTCAAAATGTCAATTCATTGAAGACGATGAATCGTGAGAAAAAAGTAGCAGATATTACTAATATCTAACCAAAAAAAGGACTAACTGCATGTCACAATCCACACCACTTACTGGTTTACATTCTGAATCACTTGTGATTGACTCCCATAACGATGCGATTGTCGCGCACATTCGGCGTGGTAATTTAAGTCTTGCCGATGAACAGGTAAAGAATCCTAATCAGCACGATGGCACTATTCTCTATCTACGGGGTCGTATACCTACTGCAAAAGATGAAATAGGAATTCAACTGAACATACCGAAAATGCGCGAAGGAGGTATTGATGTCGCTTTTTTCGCAGTAGATGTTACCCGTGCCTGGAAAAATCATCTTTCATACGCATTAGATGCATTTGGGTGGTTTGATACTGAAGTAGATGCCAATTCATCCGATATGCATATTGTTCTTAATGCATCCGATATTCATGCCGCAAGAGCAGAAGGAAAAATTGGTGCTGTACTTGCCATCGAAAATAGTGAAGGTGTAGAAAGAAGTCTTAATATACTGCGTTCACTCTATCAGTTGGGTGTTCGCTCAATCGGGTTAACACATAATCCAAATACTTGGGTATCAACAGGTAATGATGAAGGAGAAACAGGGGGTGGACTGACAAAATTCGGTGTTCAACTAGTGTCTGAAATGAACAGACTTGGCATGTTAGTTGACGTATCACACATTAGTGAGCGGGGGTTTTGGGATGTGCTTGATGTAACAGATGCCCCTGTTATCGCCTCTCATAGCAATTGTAAGACGTTATGCAACCATCCACGGAATCTCTCCAATGAACAATTGAAAGCGTTAGCTGCAAATGGTGGCGTTGTAGGTATTACTTTTGTAACGGGTTTCCTCACCGAGGATGGTTGGAGGAAACCGCCACCATTTGAACAACTCCTAAACCATATTGAGTATGCTATTGATGTTGCAGGGATTGACCATGTTGGTATAGGTTCAGACTTTGATGGCGGCGGTGAACTTTTGAAGGATGCAACAGAATATCCGAAAATTACCGAAGGTTTATTTGATCATGGTTATTCTGAAGCCGATATCAAGAAGGTAATTGGTGAGAATCACTTACGTGTTTTTGAAGCAGCATGTGGTTAAAAAAGTTATAATTATGTATGTGCCATTTTTTCTTATCCAAGGATCCGGCAGATCGTTGTCCACACTTCATCAACGGTGATCTTTTTCATACAGATATTGTCTTTACATTTGTCTGTAAACTGCTTACACGGATTACAAGGTACATCATGGCGGATGGTCGTATGCATTTCACCGAGTGGTTGGAATCTAATATGATTCCCAGGACCAAATAGTGCGACTGTGGGTGTGCCAACAGCAGATGCAATATGCATTGGTCCCGTGTCATTTGTCAGGAATAGGTTGCACTTCTCAATGTATGCTGCTAATTCTCTTATTCCAAGTGTACCAGCAAATTGATATACCTGTTCTTGCATGAGATCACACACATTGGCAACAAGTTCTATTTCATTCGGTCCCCCGAACACAATTACTTGTGCGTTGTAATTTTGTACCAATTTGTCACCAATTGATGCGAACCGTTCTGGCATCCATTCGCGTAACTTCCATCCGGCACCTGGGAATAATCCTACCATCAATTGTTTTTTTTTGATTCCTGCATTTTCAAAAGCAACACTTGCGTTATTTTTCTCAGCATCAGATAGATGTATCTCTAATTGTCTGTTTTCTGCAGGAATACCGGCAGCATGTAATACATCGAAATAACGTTCTGTCGCGTGTTTCTCTTCCACATCAGGTACACGTATTGTACACAGTCTCCCTTTCCCGACACGTTCAGAGGCACCACTCATATACATTAGCAGTTCAGTTCGAAACTTTCTTTGAAAATCTAATGTTAAGGTGAATTGTCTTTGTCGTAAAATGCGTAGAATTCGGATCATCTCACCTGTATCTTTATCTTTTGCTAACCTATTGAACTGAATAATCTCATTAAGGTGAGGATTCTCAAGGAGTACATCAGCAGACTGTTGTGCTACCAACATTGCAATGTATGCATTAGGATAGTGTGAACGGACTGCGCGGATTGCAGGTGTCGTTAGGACGATATCACCAAGTGAACTGAGACGGATAAGTAGTATTCGGTCCAAGGTTTTTACCTTAATTTGTGGAATTATGCGAAATCTATAATCCTCTTTTCAATTCCAATCATCGCTTTTTCTACGAGTGCTTCAATATCTAAATCTTTTTCTACGTTGTCCAATTCACCCACGGTTGCATGTGTAGCGGGGTGTTTCGGAATAAAAAGGGAACAACAATCTTGATGGGGTAAGATTGATACATCATAAGTTCCTATCTGCTCAGCTATCTCAATTATATCAATTTTATCAAAACCAATTAGTGGACGTAAGATGGGAATATCCACTACGGCTTCAATTGATCTAAGATTTGAGAGCGTCTGTGATGCGACTTGCGCCAAACTCTCACCTGTAACAACTGCTTCTGCTTCTTCAGTCGCTGCAACCTGTTCAGCAATACGTGCCATCATTCTTCTATAGATCAATACACGATAAGGGGACGGTGTTTTTGTCACAATAACCTGTTGAAGTTCTGAAAAGGGTATGAGGTATATTGTACTTTGATAGTTCGACTCTGCCAATATTCGTGTCAACTCAATAACTTTTTCCAACGATGCTTTATCTGTATAGGGATAGCTGTAGAAGTGAATATATACAGCTTTAGCTCCTCTCTTGATCATTTGCCATGCTGCAACAGGTGAGTCAATTCCTCCAGATAACATAACGAGTACTTTACCACTGACACTAACCGGGAGGCCGCCTACACCCTTGATTTTGTTTGTATAGAGATATGCCTGCTGATGGGAAATATCGATCCAAAATGTTCGTTCTGGTTTGTGCATATCTGCGCGTGTACCGGTTTTTTCAATTAAGTATCCGCCAACATCTCTGCTAATTTCAGGAGAAGTTAAAGGGAAAGACTTGTCGGAACGTTTTGTTTCAACTTTAAGTGAATTAAATGTAGCACCTTCAGTTAATGTAAAGGCAGCGTCTTTGATTGCAGTCATGTTTTTCTTCGTGCATAAGACAAGCTCAAAATGTGCAATACCGACAACTTTTCTTAGTCTTTTTTCTATTTCCTCCACATCTGTTTGGGATTGCAGACGCACAAGTATTCTGTCGTGTAATCTTTTTACCTCAAGATATCCTGTTCCTCGTAGAGACAGTTTGATGTTTCTTGATAGTCTCTTCTCAAAATAGACTCTGTTTTTACCCTTTAGTCCGACTTCGGCATAATGAATAACAAACATTTTTTCTGTTTTGTGCATAATGTTCTGTCCAGGCTTATGTACTATTAAAGAGACGGCACACGGCGTGTGCCTGCTACTATTAAAGAGACGGCACACGGCGTGTGCCTACTACTATTAATAGAGGACCTCTTTTGTAGTTTTAAAGTGTAGTTTTGCTACGTTCCCAAGCTCAGATTCTCCATGTTTTCTGATAAAGTCTCTTGCTGCATCCTTGACATTTGGGGTTGCACCTCTTGGCAATTCAAAATTGAATTCTTTTGACAATGCTTCCATTTCTGTTAGAAAAATATCTCTTGCAATTATTGATGCAGCCGCAACGGCAATATCTCTTTCAGCTTTTGTCTCAAGTTTAACTTCTATGTTATCTGATACTAATTGAGAAGTAACTATATCATGATAACTGAACTTATCCACGAGTGCGTGTTTTGCACCTTTTGATTTTGAGAGTTTCTTTATTACGTCAACATGCATACATGTGAGTAGAAAATTCAGATTCTTACCTTGCGATTTTAAATATTCGTAATCAGTATTATAGGTTTCAGGCATTTTTTTTGTTATTACGATGTTTTCTTGATAGTGTTCCCACATCCAGTTAGCAAGTTTCTTTACACGAGAATTAGTAATCTTCTTCCCATCAGATATACCTATTTCCTCAAACGTATCTATACAGTCGTTATTGATATATACTCCCGCCACGACAAGTGGTCCAAAGTAATCCCCTTTACCAGATTCATCTGTCCCGATCCACGCATTCCAATTATGCAATTTTGTCATATTTTATTGATTTGCCTTTTTATCTGAATTCATTACCGTTGCATACTCTGCAACTTGTCTGCCAATTTTTCTGATACGCATTTCCAATTCAGGATCGTTTAGGTGTCCATTTTCATCAAATGCTTCAGATGCTCTTGCGATTGAAACATCATTAGGTACGACCCAAGCACGCAAGGAAGAACAGACTATTCTCAACATTGAGAGTGCATTTCCAGCCCCCATTCTACCGCCAGACACTCCGATAAGACCTACAACCTTATTCTGAAATTCTTCGGAACCCATTAGGTCTAATGCGTTTTTGATTACACCACTAAAACTACCGTGATACTCAGGAGAACCTAACAGGACACCGTGTGCTTCTGTTACTTTCTGTTTAAGTTTAATAACATCAGGAGGGTAATCAGATTTTTCATCAACTGCGCCATAGAAAATAAGTTCGTAATTACTTAGGTCCAACAGTTCAACAGATGCACCTGCCTCTTCGGCACCCTTCAGTGCAATTATCAATGCTGCATGTGTTGTACTACCTTGCCTTAAACTCCCACATAGAGCTACGACATTAATCGGATGTATTTTAGATTCTCTCATTGTTTAAGGTTACGGAAAAAAGTATCTGGTTTATGTTGTGTTATACTCTATGCAGCCTATAAGACCGATTCTATAGAAAGCATTTTAATTATACCTGAAAGTCTCCAAAAATTCAAGATATAGATTATAGGTATCTTAGGGTGTGTAAGTATTTTTCACTTTTCTTCATAAGAGACGGCACTCGGAGAATGCCTACTACTAATTAAGATAAGACAGCACTCGGAGAATGCCTACTACTATTAAGATAAGACGGCACTCGGAGAGTGCCTACTACTATTAAGAGCTTATGAAATCCCAAAATTGACTCTTTTAGTGACTCTAATTTTATGCACCATAAACTTCAATTCTTTGCTTCAAGTGTGATAGGCTTAAGAACAGGTACAACATTTTCAAAACAGAACTTCGCATCCACAATGGTAGAATTCATTCTACGCGAAAAAAGGCAGGTATAAGCACTATACCTGCCTGTGATGTGAATGGATAGATAGGTATACGTGTTAGTCTATTCAGCTAATACGCATACCTTAGAAGTTCTTTGAGTTTTCCCCAGTGTATAGACTGCTTGTCAACGGGGGATACAGGTAAAACATCATCACTGATCCAATCTGGAAACATCAAGCTATTTATCATATCCTCTTTCAGAAGTGTAATCTTTCTTGTCCAAATATCGTACTTATAGAGCGCATATTTTTCTTTTTCCGGTTGCCAATCATCCAGCTTGGTCTGAAATGCACTGAACACAACAGCTTTATTCCCATCCATCCCATCAATCCCCGCTCCCTTATAGTCTTTCGGTATCTTAAGTTCTTGAGACTGACCCGTTATGAGATTGGAAATAAAGTAGCGATAGCCTTTAGGAACCATGTGAATTACGTTACCTACCTGTGTAAACGTAACTGCGCTCTCAGAATAAAGTAGCTGCTTACCATCTGGAGATATTTTTGGGTCCCACCGGTGAATGTGTGGCAAGCCTTGTAATAATGGGGGTAAAAGTTCGCGTAAATTCCCTCCATTAGCACTCATCATCCAGATATTTGCACCCTTCTTCCCGAAGTTAGGAACTCCCGAAAACACAATGTGTCTACCATCTGGGGAAAAAGTAGGATTATTAGCGTCGACATTGGCGATCTTTTTGACGATCCTGCTTTCAAGACCCATCAAGCGGATATAAGACACGAAGTCATTCCCATCTGGAGTGATTTCATCATAATTGAAAACAATAGATTTTCCATCGGGTGAAAACGAGGGGTGATCATTATATTTAGAGAATGTCAGTTGTCTAACATATCTCCCATCTGAATTCATGATGAAGATGTTGGATTCGCTTGAATTTTTCTCAGTTCGTCTATCAAACACGATCTGTTCACCATCTGGAGACCAACGGGGAAAAAGTGAAAGATCTTGGTGAGAGAGGAGTGTGTCATTACTGCCATCATCATCCATGACATACAAAAAACTTCTATTTGTCAAAGGATCCTCTGACACAAAAAGTATTTTGGCGTAGATATGTGCTTGTGAAAGAAGCAGTAGGATAAGGCAGCAACTCACAAGTAGAACACGCATCTATAACCTCCTTTAATTATATCTGTGTTTGTAGCGTAAACTCTTAGTTTGCGCCCTTGTGTCCCTTTGGACATGCTGACTTCCAAATTTCAATACCAATAAACAGATATCTGTGGTAAAATGAAAACCAGCTCTGTCATACTCTATCTATGGCAGTGCTACGCGCTGATAGTGTTAACGGCACTGTCGGCGCGCCCCCAGAAGGGGTAAACGCTCCCCGGTGTCATACACTCTAATAGTATATTGATAACACCTACTCTATATTATACAACATTTGAATAATATGTTAACACTTTTTTCTGATTTCACTTCATTTTTTTTAAAGCCAAATATAACTGAGTTCGATATATAGCTAATTGCTAAAGATAAAAGCACATTTTTGTAGGGTTGGGTTTCTTAATTCCAACGGACAAGGGAACATCACCCCTATAACAGATCCAATATCTTGCTTTATCAAACTCACGTAAAGTGTACATAGAGGTTAACCCTAATGAAGATTAAGACTTAAATTGGGAAATATACGGACAGGTAAACCGGTAATTTTCGGGCTTGGGAATGAAGATTAAAAATTTAATCGGGTAATTTTCAGATTCTTGTAGAACCCGACAGAATACGCGTTTGGTATTCTGTATTGATAAGGATATAGCACCTATCAGCCTGGGAACATCACTAAATTGACGGCTATGGTGACTATAACTTTACACACCCTATCATACGTTTTGATTGACATTATTACACGGTTTATGTAAAATATTGTCTGAATTACTACGGAATTGAATGTAATATTTGAAGGTGTTATCGGCATATCGTATAAACAGAGTTTTACTTAGTCCATTTTTAAAAGGAGTCAGATGAAAAAAGGTATTTGTATTGGGTCCCTACCAGGCGATTCAACTAAGGCACGTTTCAACATAGCAAAAAAAGCTGGTTTTCATGGTGTGGAAATCGGTCCGTTACAATCGGCAGAAGAACGTAAGAATATAAAAGATTTAGCAGATGAAATCGGTATAGAACTTTGCAGTGTGATGAATGGAAAACATTGGTCTCATCCGCTTTCAGATGCGGATCCGGCTGTCCGCGAAGTATCACATCAGGCAATGCTGGATTCTTTGTCTACTGCTGAAGCAATTGGGGCAGATACTGTTCTACTTGTATGTGCAGTTGTGAACAATCGGACGACTTATGAGGACGCATATCAACGTTCACAGACAGAGATCCGTAGGTTAATACCAACCGCAAAAGCAAAAGGACTGACAATCGCAATTGAAAACGTTTGGAATAAGTTCTTACTGAGCCCAATGGAATTTGCACGATATATTGATGAATTTGAGAGCGATGCTGTGACAGCATATTTTGATGTCGGTAATATAGTTGCTTACGGGTTTCCACAACATTGGATTAGATCTCTTGGGTCACGAATATCTAAGGTTCATGTAAAGGGTTTTAACTCCGGGGAACATAGATTTACATATCTGATTGATGAATGCACTATTGACTGGAATGCAGTTATGACAGCATTGAAAGATGTCGGTTATGATGACTATATGACTGCAGAATTACCTGTGAATGCTGATGATCCAGAAGGAACAGTGCATAAAATCAGTCAGGATATGGACAGCATTATTGCTGGTAAAGTTTAAAAGAGTAGCAGATGGAAATAATAATACAACCTTCAAATCATCATATCGCGACGATTGCTGCAGAGAGCATTAGTGATGCTTTGAAAAAGAAACCTAATCTCGTATTGGGTTTAGCAACAGGTAGTACACCGATTGCACTTTACAAAATACTCGTTCAAAAATATAAGAATAGTGAACTTGATTTTTCTCAAGTAACCACTTTCAATTTGGACGAATATATCGGAATACCTTGTCATCATCCACAGAGTTATCATACTTTCATGGCTAAACACTTTTTTGATCATGTCAACATACCGCAAGAGAATCAACATATACCCCTGAACTCTATGGGTGACTTTGAATCGTATTGTGAAACGTATGAGAAGAAGATCAAGGATTCAGGTGGGATTGATATACAGATTCTTGGTATCGGAACAAATGGTCATATTGGCTTTAATGAAAGAGGTTCATCTCTGTCATCCCGAACGCGACCTGTAACACTCTCAGAAAGCACACTGAAGGCGAACGCAATACACTTTAATTCCGATAAGAGTGCTGTACCAGAAATGGCGATTACGATGGGAGTTGGCACGATTATGGAGGCACAACAGTGTATTCTGTTAGCTAGCGGAGAATCAAAATCGATAGCAATTGCAAATGCAGTTGAAGGACCTATAACAGCATCAGTTCCCGCTTCGGTATTACAGATGCATCCGAATACCTATATTATCATTGATGAAGATGCTGCATCTGAGCTAAAAGAGATAGACTATTATAAGAGATGCTATGAGAATAGATTGAAACTTCTTTAGACCATAGCATCTTTTAAAAAGGAGTGAAGTGTACCGAGTTTTGCTGTTTCTTCTAACTGAATTTCAATAACTTCAACAAGGTTTTTTCTCGCTTCGTCAATATTCCTTCCACAACTTACAACGTCTAATTCTGGGCAATAGGCAGTGTACATATTACCTTCTTTCCAAATCTCTTCTGTTACTACTAATTTTTTCATCATAACCTCCACTTTTTTCCATTGAATTTGTGATAATACCAATGAAAATTGTACATAGTTTTGTCTAAAATAACAAATAAATCTTGTCATTTCTTTAGGTTAAGTTATGCTATAATCTTAGTTGCCATTTACATAAGATTCGCTAAACTTCAATGTGGAGGGGTTGCCTTAAGTCTACCGACACCCATCTGTATTGCAGGTAGGATTGTCTTTGAGATATTGGAAGAATAGTTAAAGATTGCCCAACCCGAAGCACCCAGGAACCGTGCATGATGTATTTGTCCTATCACAGCATCAGGTGTTAGGAGGGAATTTGATGCGTTTGCGCCAATTCCAGGATAGATGGCCACACCTTTTGGTAATAAATCCAATTGATTTTCCAATAGATCCGTAAAAAACGTGTCGTCTTCCGTGTAGTTCATAGGACAAACAAAGTCGATATATCCTTCTTTTGCCCAGGCTATCCAGTCCTGTCCAATTGAGGTGACACATGAGGGATATCCCCCGAAGACGGCTGCGGATATTTTGACTTCCGGTCTAATTTCCCGAACGCGTTTGTGGATTAATCTGACCAGACGGGTGATCTGTTCAACACGCCAGTCAGTATAAGCACTACTGTGTTTTCCTGAGCCGTGCAATACATCAGCTGGCCATTTTTGTATCTTCAGTTTTGTTGCAAGAGTGAATCTCTTGCGACATTCAGTGCAAAAACATGCATGACTTCCAGGGTAGCGGATATAGTCAAGATGAATTCCATCTACTTTGTAGTTCTGTACGATTTCAAATATAGCATCCAGTTCTAATTTCACGTTTTTTGGGTTTGATGGACAAAGCCAGTTGATAGGGTTTCCATCTGCTGAGACCTGAGTTCTACCTTCTTTTTGCATTTTCTCTACAAATTCTTTTGGTGAGCCTTCTAAATTCCATGTAATTTTCCAAACATGGACTTCTATCCCATTGTTATGTGAAGCAGTGACACATTGTGAAATTTGGTCTCCGTACTCTGTGTATTTCTTGCTCTTAGGTAATACCCGACTATCATAATGTGCGAGACCTCCCCAAGCCATATTCGGAAGGATAATGTTGATACCAGCATCAGCTAATTCTTTTGCTGATCGTTCCCAATCACCTGGATATGCTCCGAGTCCTGAGTGATTCCATAGTGCGCGTCCTTCATCTTCGTCACTCAGATGTGAAAGAAAATATGCTTTTGATAGTGCATCTCTACTATCCCGTGCAGCAGTCCTTGCAGTATGATAATTTTTCTTAGTATATTCGGTTTGTGCTTGAATGGACAGTGTTTTTCCTGATTGTAGATCTTTTGTTGCCTCTGATGTTTCAGCAAAAGAGATGAATTTGGTCAGGTCATCAAGGTTCTTTATGTGTCCTATATTGGTCATCAAATCTATTTCTCTTTTTGCGATAGCATGCTGAAATTCTGGAATAAGATGGCCGAGAAGTGCAGCAAGGAGCTGGGTCTTTGTCTGAATATCATCTGAAAGAAAGACATGGCTAAAGAAGATACCATTTTCTCCTACAAGAAATGCAGGATATCCCGTCGATTCACCGTCTGAATTATACCAGTGACCTATTATCTTGGTGTTAGATGTTGTGGATTCAACTGCAGTAATATTCCACGATGATTGTTTTACGTTGGTTGGTAATCCTAATATTTCAGGGCCTAATATTTCAGGAGCATCGAATCGAATAGAGGAAAACTGCCCAGGTGTCTCTGCTTTTAACCATTTTATTGTTTTTAATCCCAAGAGGGTTGCGACTTCATCTGCAAGGTTATATGTCACAAATAACTTTCCACCGCGAGCGACAAAATTGTTTAGTAGGGGAACTGTAGTAACCGAGATTTTTGAATTAAGAGGTAGGATTATCAGACGATAGGGATGAGTAGCATTGATTTTAAAGCGGGGGTTATTAGCAACAGAAGATTCCTGTATTTCGTCTGCAGTAAATCCGATGCTTCTTAGCATTTGTCCGTATCGTTTACTGACAGTACGAGCATAATTTACATCACCTTCTGGAAGACCTGATGCGGTTGATGGCAGTAAGATAGCGATATCTGTCTGCTGCGCTGCCACAAGGTTTTCTTTAGCCATTAGACTAATGAGAAAGACTAAGGTGTAAACGAAAACATGCCAGATGCCAGCATGACATATTACAGTATGATGCCAGTCCTGTTTATGATGCGATAATCTAAATATCATCAGTGTATCCTCATGGCAATTATTGGTCTGTTCCCAGTTTAGATGAGCCAAAGTTAATGTTGCGTTGCAGCCAATTTTGGATTAGATATTTTATTGTTTCTTTGACTAATGTGTTCTGCAGCACCTAAGAATTTCTCTACACCTTTGACGATAGCTGAGGCAACTTTCATTTGATATGTCTCTGATGTGAGTTTTGTTGCTTCATTTGGATTTGATATAAAACCTGTTTCAATAAGGATTGCTGGTACCTTGGTGCCTATGAGAACAACAAATCGTGCGTGTTTTACGCCGCGATCTACAGCACCTGTAGCTCCAACTAATTCCCGCTGAACATGTGCCGCTAATCTCCGACTATCTTTGCTCTTACTTTCTACTATTATTCCTTTTAGTAAGGTTTCCAATTCTTGAATAGTATATCCTGAGTGGACATTTTCTCTTGCTGCGATGCGTTCAGCGTCCCTATCAGTACTTGTTATATTTAAATAGTACGTTTCTATTCCATTTGCGCTTGCGTTGTGACTGGAATTTGCATGAATACTTAAGAACAGGTCCGCTTTGTTTTTTGTAGCAAAAGCGGTCCGTTCTTTTAGCGGTATGAATGTGTCAGTATTTCGTGTTAGTAGTACTGTGTAGCCTTTAGCAGTTAAAATCGCTGCAACTTTCTTTGAGATGGCAAGTGCAATAGGTTTTTCATATATGTTTCCTATCCCGATACCCCCTGGATCTTTTCCGCCATGTCCAGCATCAATTACAATTGTTTTTGCGGTCAATCCGAATTCCCGTGTCAGTGATCCGGGTACTAAGGACTCTGGTTCAGGTGTAGGTGGTTTCGGCACTTTCTTTCCTGGTGTTTTAACCGGTTCTTGAGGGGGAGTGTTCTTGATTTCTGCTTCTGGATTCTGTTTTTTCTGTATCTGCTTAAGTTCTTCGCTTGCAGCTGAAATTATGTCTTTTTTATATTCAGATTTGACAATATCGAGATAGACTGTTTCTGCCCTTTTTTCATAGCCATGTTGCTTGTATGTTCTTGCTAATTCTAATTGTGCCATCGCTGCTGAATCTGTGTCGGGATATTTTTCGGTAACGGTTTGGTAGTGATGTGCGGCCCGGGCAGAATCTCCGATATGTGTATAACATTGTGCAAGCCAATAATGTGCTTGCGGACGAAAATCTGATTCTGGATAGGTGTAAATCAATTTTCTGAAAGCTGCGATTGCATGTTTAGGTGCTTGTGTATCTCCTGCTTTTATGCACCAGACCCAACTTGATGCGATAGCGAACTGTATTTCATCTGCTGAGTTGCTATTTTCGTCAGTATGTAGGAAGTTCTCTAACGCCTGAATAAGTTCGTGCCATTCATCAAGGGTTGCGTTTTTTTCTCCACTGGTATAAGTTTGATGTCGTTCTTCTGCCTCTTCATAACTCAGCTTTCCGGCACATCCTATGCAGAAGATAGCCATCAGAAGTGCTGGTATCCATATAGGACAAAGTTTCATGAATATATTACTCCATCGTCATGTTCTTACGGATTAGTTGCTTAGACTAATCACATAGAATGCGTTAATTGGTTCTGTTCAATGTTTGTTTATTTTGTATAATTTGCATAACATAAAACGATGAATTCTTAGCAACCGTTACTGAAAATCAATTTCATCATTTTTCTTGACAAACGTCAATGTATGTGTTATACTTAATATTGTCCTTGAGATGAGATTGTTAAAGTCTCATTTTGGGCGGGTAGCTCAGGTGGCTAGAGCGACAGCCTTACAAGCTGTAGGTCACAGGTTCAAGTCCTGTCCCGCCTACTTGCATGCATAATCTTACGGACTCGTGGCGCAGTTGGTTTAGCGCGCCTGCCTGTCACGCAGGAGGTCGCGGGTTCAAGTCCCGTCGGGTCCGTTTACACTCTAATGAATTAGCCACAGGTTGTGTTTTACAATGCTGTGGTTTTTTCGTTACATGAATCATTTCAAAGATCACTTATTTATAGTGGATTCTACAATTAACTTTACATCTGAGTTGTAGGAGGGAACTCCGATTCCCGACTATTAGGGGTTGCGTCGCGATTCGGAGATCGCTCCTACAGAATATATGTAAACTTATTTACATAATTTACTATATATATCTTGAAAATATCAATCAATTATAAAGGAGCATAATTGTAGTGCTTGACCTTAAATACATCCGGGAAAACATAGAGACAGTTAGAGAGATGTTAAAGCATCGCCAGACGGATGCTGAACTTGATAGGTTAATGGGTTTGGATTCAGAACTGCGCGAGAATTTAACCTACACACAGACTTTGCAGGCGCATCAGAATCAAGTTTCACAACAGATTGCTATACGGAAACGTGAAAAGCAGGACGCATCTGAGACGATCGCGGAAATGCGTAAACTCTCACAGGAGATTAAGGAACGTAATGCACAGGCAAATGAACTACGAGCATCATTAGATTCAATCCTATTGACAATTCCAAACATGCCTGAAGCAACTACTCCTGTTGGGGCTGGTGAAGAAGATAATATTGAAATCAAGACATGGGGTGAAAAACCGAGTTTTGACTTTGCGCTAAAACCGCATTGGGAAATTGCTGAAACATTAGATATTGTTGATTTTCAACGTGGGGCAAAAGTTGCTGGTAGTAATTTTGTCGTTTATAAGGGGTTGGGAGCCCGCTTGGAGCGTGCATTAATTCAGTTTATGCTTGATTTGCATACTTTACAGCACGGTTATACCGAGATTTCACCACCATTCCTTGTCAATCGTCCTACGATGACAGGTACAGGTCAGATCCCGAAATTAGAAGCGGACATGTATCGTTGTGATAGAGATGAAGAGAATCCTGATAGCGATCTATTTCTTATCCCAACTGCTGAAGTGCCAGTAACGAACCTATTTGCAGGTGAGATATTATCTGCAGAGGATTTACCTATTTATTATACTGCTTACACCCCTTGTTTTCGCCGAGAGGCTGGTGCTTATGGCAAGGATACACGTGGTCTACAACGGATTCATCAGTTTGACAAAGTTGAGATGGTGAAGTTCACCACACCTGAAACATCTTATGAAGAACATGAAACGCTTTTAACGAATGCAGAAACTGTATTGCAGGCACTCGGTTTACCATATCGCGTAGTACAGCATTGTACGGTGGAGCTCTCATTTGCAGCGGCGAAGTGTTACGATATTGAGGTGTGGGCACCAGCGGGTGAGAAGTTTTTAGAAGTTTCATCTTGTAGTAACTTTGAGGATTTTCAGGCACGTCGTGCGAATATCCGATACCGTCCTGAGCCTGGAGCAAAACCGGCTTTTATCCACACGCTTAATGCTTCTGGCACAGCTTTACCGCGCGTTGTTATTGCCCTTCTTGAGACATACCAGAATCCTGATGGGACAGTTCGGGTGCCAGCTGTGTTGCAACCTTATATGGGTGGGATGGAGTTGATTGTGTAATAGTTTCGTAGTTTACCAAGTATAAGTTCATAGACTACTGTGTGCAGCAAATACTTTATATTTTTGGTGCTTAAAATAAGGGCAAAAATAATGAGAAGAACTACCGATGAGAAAGTTAATACCGTTATAAAGCATAACACTTTCTGGTACAAAAATAATACTTTCGAGGAAAACAATGAAGCACACATTACTGCTCTAAAGGAAACCATGCTGGTCCTTAAGAACCAAGTGCAAAACGAAGGACTCACAAAAGATTTGCTTGATACTTTCATTGCAGAAAAAGAAAACGGACTGAAAGTTCTCTTAGCTTTGACTGGAATTTCTAAAGAACAGTTCAAGCGATTGATTACATTTATCAGGGTCGTAGACGATGAAGAACTGTCCCGAGTTTCTTGTAGAGACATGTGGATAGGTGAAGCTGAGTTAGACGAAACGGGGATAACAGAGTGGCAAGATGCTACGATTCTCAAGAAGATTCAAACTTGTGCTGATTTTCGGAGAGGGGTCATAAATTTGTTCTATGAAGGTTCTACAATTCCTATTCTTGCTAAAACACTTCCCCTTTTTGAGTTAAAAAAAATGGGTGTTTCTAAACTAACTTTTGGATTTGAGACGATGATTGATACGCTGGTAAGATATAAAGAGAAGGGTTCTTATTCAGGAATGAAACAGAATAATGCAGAAGTCATCATTGGAAATCTATTAGACGAAATGGAAATCAACTTTGATCAAGATGTAGACTTAGAAAAGTTAAAAGAACTAACACCAAACGAAAAACGGACAATGGATTTTATCATTCCCAATAGAAAAGAACCACAGGTAATTATTGAGTCTTCATATTCTAAAACAACATCTTCTGCACAAGGGGATAAAGCGAAAACAGAGATTGCTATTAGAAACCTTCTTGCTGATCACTATCCCAACGCACATTTTTGGGGATTTGTTGATGGTATAAGTTGGTATGTGCGTAAAGAGGATTTACGAAGAATGACTGAAGCATTTGAAGATGTCTTCACTTTAGAAGAATCAGAACTTTTACGTTTTCAAGAGTCGCTAATTGCCGTTTTAAAATGATAAAGTGTTAATCCGATATCTGAATTAATTGAGGTGTTTTATGGATAAATTTCTCAACAAAATCATTCATAGTGACTGTATAGAAGTTATGCAGCAAATTCCTTCAGATAGTATTGATGTTACATTTGCTGATCCACCTTTCAACTTAAAAAAGAACTATAGCTCTTACAAGGACGAAAAGGATACAGACGATTATCTGAGTTGGTGCAAACAGTGGATCCTTGAAATGGTGAGAATTACAAAACCGAGTGGCTCTATCTTCCTGCATAATATTCCAAAATGGTTAACTTATTATACTGAGTTTCTAAACGAAGTTGCAGATTTTCGACACTGGATTGCCTGGGACGCGCCAACTGCCCCTATGGGTAAAACCTTACAACCTTCACATTACGGCATTCTGTTCTATGCAAAGAATCAGCGTGAAAACAAGTTCTATGAAATTCGTTATCCCCATAAGCGATGCCGAAAATGTGGATACTTGTTAAAAGACTACGGTGGTAAAAAGAAGATACTACACCCTTTTGGACCACTTGTCTCTGATATCTGGTCAGATATTCACCGCATTCGTCATAATAAACATAGGGACCCACACCCATGCCAACTACCAGTACATCTTTTAGAACGTATTCTCTTGATGAGTACGGACGAGGGAGATGTCGTCTTAGACCCGTTTATGGGAACTGGTACAACTGCCGTTGCTGCTGCAAGATTGGGAAGAAACGTAATCGGTATAGATATTGACGCTGAATATGTAGAAATCACCAGGAATAAATTAGCACAAGAAACCGCAAATTCTAAAATCGAAGATATTTGGGTAAGTTTTTATCTTGGCGAAATTGTTACAATTGCTAACAAAGATTGGGAAGTGTTAAAGTCGTCCTTTGTAATTCCAGATGACATGAGGCAAATAGATTCTGAAAAAATTAAAACTAATCGCGGATTCGTTGCGGCACCACCTCAATATCTTCAACTGACTTTGGATCTTAAGGAGGAAAGTTGCGACTGCTATTAAGTTATGTACTGGAATCCATTCGCGGGCGGAGTAGTTCTAACTCTTTTAGAAGCACTCCATCCTTTTCAGTATGGAGTTGTTCTGATACTTCCCCGTTTGTTTGAACAGTAAATCCAGCGTCCTGTATCATCTGCAATGTCCGTGTCGTTTCTTTACCTTTCGCATTTAAGTATCCCTCAACAAACATAGAATTTGCTGGATAAAGAGACATTACCTCCATGCCACGTAGATGATGTTCTCTACCTGCGGCAACACGGATTTCTGCTTCTGGGTTAAGAAATCGGTATAAACATAGTACACGTAGACAATATTCGGGGGTTAATACTGCGGGTGTTTTAATTTGATTACCTTCTATTGGTAAATAAAAATTGACAGGGATTGATGCGACTTCCAATCTTCTAAGTTCCTTTGCGACTCTAATCAGATCAACATCTTCCTCACCCATACCGACAATCACACCGGAACAACTGGCAAGACCAACCGTTTGCACTGCTTGTAAGGTATCCATTCTATCCTGATAGGTATGTGTGGTGCATATTTTGGGATAGAAGGATTCCGATGTGTTGAGATTATGGTTTAATCTGTCCAAACCTGCTTCCTTTAATGTTTTTGCTGCAGTTTCGTCAATCAATCCAACGGAGAGACATACCTCTAAAGGGTATTTCGCTTTTACAGACTTTATTACTCCCGCAAGTTGTTCTACTCTCTTCGGAGAAGGACCCCTTCCGCTCATGACTATGCAGTAACGGTATGCGCCAGATTTATGTGCGTGTTCCGCTTCAGAAAGAATCTCTGACTCAGGTTTTAAGGCGTAAGTATCAATTTCTTTTGTCGCAGTTTTTGCTTGCACACAATAGTGACAATCTTCTGGACATAGACCGTTCTGTGCATTGTTCAAGACGTGTAATTGGACTCTATTCTGAAAGTATTTTTTGCGAATTTCATAAGCTGCATTTAATAGCGGTAGTAATTCTACTTCAGATGCTGATAGAATCTTATTACAGTCAGCATCTGTAAGCAATTCACCTTGTAAACTCAGCTCTGCGATGTTTGCGTAAAATGATGGTTTCATAGTGCTATATATTTACCTACGATATTTCCCATGCGATTTCTTCGGCATTAAAGACTGGACCCTCTGTACAAACGCGTTGATAGTCAATTAGGTTTTCATTAATCCGCACTGGACAGACACAACCGAGACATACACCCATGGCGCATCCCATTCGATTTTCCATAGCAACTTGTGTTGGCACTTCATGCTCTGTTGAAATTTTTGATACAGCTGCCAGCATTCCGTGTGGTCCACAAGCGTAGATAATAGGGTGGTGTAGGTCATGTTTACTTAACATATTTGTCAGTATGTCTGTAACGAAACCGTGATGACCAACACTGCCATCATCGGTAGCGATATGTACAGGAACGCTGATTGCTCTGAGATCATCTACACTTAAGAGTCTCCTTCTGTTTTGTGAACCGACTAAAGCGATTGTCGGAATACTCCGTTCCTTTAGTGCAGTTACCAACAACATCAAAGAAGCGATACCTGCCCCTCCCCCAACGATAATTGCGGGATCGACCGTGTCCTCAATATGAAATGTGTTTCCCAATGGTCCAAGGACCTGTATTGCTGCTCCCTTTGGCATTTCCGAGAGGTGTTGCGTTCCCTGACCAATAATCTGATATAGCATAGTTATTTCGTCATTTTCCACTGTGTATACAGTAAAGGGTCTTCGGAGGAGCATTCCTGTACCACTTGAGATTAAGACATGAACAAATTGTCCGGGTAACGTATGCTGTGCAATCTCTGGACACTTACAACGTAAAAGATAGTGATCTTCTGCTATCCTGTCATTTGCAAGTATAGTAGTGTGGGTGTCATAAGTGTTGGTACTCAATTTTTTTTTCATCCGAATCTGCGACTTCAGTATTGGTTATTGCATCTGAATTTTAATTCTGGTGATTCTGCGTTCGTCTGCTTCCAGAATAGTGAATGTTATCCCTTGATGCGTCAAAACGTCGTCTTTTTTAGGCACTCGTCCCATATTGTTAACTAAGAAGCCGCCGATAGTATCTATATTTTCGGCTTCAAGTGCTGTTCCGATTTTTTCGTTTAATTCTGCCAGATTAAGTCTGGCATCAACTGAGTATGTATCCGAATTGATCTGTACGAATGTATCCTGTTCATCCGCTTCATCTTCGTCTTGAATTTCGCCTACGATTTCCTCAATAATGTTCTCAAGGGTAACAATTCCTGCGGTTCCCCCGTATTCATCAATGACAACGACTATGTGTTGTTTATGTGCTCGTAGTTCTCTGAACAATTCAGAGATATTCTTGCTTTCTGGTGTAAATAAAGGTGTGTGATCAACAATTAGTTCTGTCAGGTTGATAGGTTTCTTTTCTGCCCAGCAATTCAACATATCCTTTACATGTAAAATACCGATTATATTGTCAATAGTTTCTTCGTAGATCGGAATGCGTGTATGTCTACATGCGATTGTTGTCTGTAGGACTTCATCTTCAGTTGTGTTTACTTCAAGACATACCATATCTGTTCTTGGAACCATTATTTCTCTGGCAACTTTATCAGGTAAGTCCAAGATACGTGAAATCATCTCCAGGTTGTCGGGTTCCAAGATATCCTGACTTTCCGCTACGATATCAAGTGTTTCTAATACTTCTGGTGAGACGATACTATCCTGTACAGATGTAATTTTGCGACCACTGATACGTACGATGAGATTTACCACGAATCTTATAGGATAGAAGATAAAGATTCCCCCCCAGTAAACGATTCTTAGGACACGTAATGCAGGAATAATCGTTCCGCTGGGACTGTTCTGGATGTAGTTTTTAGGGAACAATTCAGTGAAGACGACAAGAAGTAATACTGCGAGGGTAGCTCCCAACCAGATGTGGCTTTCCCAGAACCAGAATTTCATGAAGAAGATCAAGATCGCCACCATTAGGAGCGTTTTGACAGTAATGATGGTCAGGGAATATTGCCGTGGGTGATGTAACAGAGATGTCAGCACCTCGTATCTTTTTCCACCTTCCTCTGCAAAATCGATAATATCTGAACGCGTTAATCTTGCAAGCAACGCTTCGGCTGCAGAGAAAAGTGCATTTAAAATCAACAGAATACCTAAAATTACTAATCTAATAGCTATGTGTAGGTCATCCAAATGGGAAATCACACCTCCATTAAAATCCTAATTGTAAAGTAAGTTTGATTAATCATTTCGGTTGCGTTCACTCACACCATTTCGTATCCGAGAGGCGTGCCTTGTAGCACAAACTTTCAGTTTGTGACACATTTTCGCAAACTGAAAGTTTGCGCTACATTTATCAAACTCACGTTAATTGTATGAAAAGTGAAACAGAGACTTAAGAGAAAATATGTAAGTCCTAAGTTGCTTAGACAAAATTATCGGTTCTCTTTATATTAACTTGCATTTTTTGCAGTATAGCAGTCTGTTTGCTGAACATCTTACGTGCCTCTTCTGGTGTATGATGGTCATATCCAAGCAGATGCAGTATCCCGTGAACAGTTAGAAATGCAATTTCATCTTCAAGTGGATGCTTGTCAATATTCGCTTGTCTTTCAGCTGTTTCCAAAGATATAACAACGTCACCAAGCATCTTTGAATCGATGAGACTGTTGTCATCATTATGTAACATAGGAAATGCTAATACGTCTGTTGGCGAACCTATATTACGATATTCCCGATTTAATTCGGCTATGTGATCATCGTTTGTGAGCAGTATACTGAGTTCATAGGTTCCTGATTCATGTGCTGATAAAGTCAGAAATGCCGCGCGACGGATGATACCTATATCAATCTCAGAATGTGTAGTATAATTGCTAATATCAATCAAACGGATTACCCTTCAGGTTTTTCTTCTGATTCGGCTAATATTTGTCTGACATTTGGCGGTGGTTTTGATTTCTCGTATGCTTCAACGATACGTTGCACCAGTTCATGTCGAACAACATCAACCTTTGAGAAGTAAATGAAGTGTATTCCCTTAATTCCACTCAGTATATCTTGTGCATCTGCGAGTCCGGAGACTTTATGCGTTGGTAGGTCGGTCTGTGTGATATCTCCTGTAACCACAGCTTTTGAGTCGAATCCGAGTCGTGTTAGGAACATCTTCATCTGTTCAATAGTAGCATTTTGTGCTTCATCTAGTACAACAAAAGAGTTATTGAGCGTTCTACCCCGCATGAATGCTATTGGTGCAACTTCAATGATATTGCGTTCGATATAGCTGTCAAGCGTATCCGGTGGCATCATATCGTATAATGCATCGTATAGAGGTCTGAGGTATGGGTCTACTTTAGCTGCGATATCCCCTGGAAGGAATCCGAGTCGTTCACCAGCTTCAACTGCGGGTCTTGTTAATATGATACGACTGACTTGTCCGTTTTTGAGAGCCGAGACAGCCATTGCCATTGCCAAGTATGTTTTTCCTGTACCAGCAGGACCAATTCCAAATACAAGGTCGTTGTTTTTGATTGCATCAACATACCGTTTCTGTCCAGCGGTTTTCGGTCGTATGACACCCCGTTTTGAGAATACGGGTATAGACTCTACATGACCATCCTTGATTATGTTCTTTTCGTCAGTTCCTGATGCACGAATAACGTAGTTGACATCAGTAGCTTGAATTCGTTCCCCTTTTCTGATCCGGTGAAGCAGCGATTCCAACACCGTTACCACTCTGTTGACTTCTTTCGGGTTATCACCAAGAACAGCGATACTGTCGCTTTTCAGCACCACACGCACATCAAAATCCTCTTCAATGATTCTTAAGAAAGCATCGCTTTCACCGAAGAGTGCTTGAACTTCAGCATTGTTCTGTATAGGGACACCCATTATTGCTTGCTTTTGCAATCGGTTTTTAATCCTCCAAGAAAGTATTGTATTGACACAATACGGTTTTGTAGAACTTTAAGTGGAGACACAGGTAATATATGATTTAAAATGCTCAAACGGAAAACTAAATAAACTTTGCTGCTATTATACAATTTCATAAAATTCAATTCAAGAATATTCTCAGAGGGTCAAGGATAATATGTAGTTCCCTTCAATTTCTACCGAGAAAAGAACCTCACTTCACGAATTTCTGCGCCTTTTAGTGGAATTTGAATTAGCTTGTTTTCATCTTTTTTGTCACGTATAGAATTCTGTCTATCCTCAATACCGTCGGCAGTTAAGCGTAGGTAAAGAATCTCTCGATTGATTTTAATTCTGACAGGTCGTTTGCCTTCAACGTTGATATGCTGTTTGTCGCGTACTACATCAAATGAAGAATCAAAACGGGGTGGGTCTTCCAATGTTGTCGTCAATGCTAATTTAGGAATGCGTGATTCAGGATATACCTCTATATAAGAGATGTATGTAGGTTCATTCAACTTAATCACTGCATGTGTTCTGAGAGTACCATCGACTTGTGTTGTATATCTTCGTTCTGCTTGATTTCTGTTCCGTCCTTTTCCATAGAATGAGCGGTATTTCTTCTCTATCCGTCCGCTAACAGCAAAGGTACTGACTGTATCTAAATTTCCATCAACGAGTTGAGGATTTGTTTCACTGGAGAGTTGTGAAGGTTCGATTTGAAATGTTGGTTGATTCAATGCAGCACACCCTAAGACGTTAACAAATAACAAGGATAAGATTGTTATGTATCTCATGTTGCCTCCTTCAATACCTAGTGGATAGTCTATTCTAATATTGTGTATCATCAATAGTCGGAAATCGCCCAGTTATATATAATTGGCCTCCTACAGAACTAAATATTGGTAGGAGCGATCTCCGAATCGCGACCTACAAATTTACTTGGATTATCCATCAGGCTTAATTTCTGTCGGTATATCAACTTTATAGCGATTGGCTGCTTCTATGAGTCTATCCCAAGTTGGTTGTTCAATTGGAATACCTTCCTTAATTCGTTTTTCACGGTTTCGTTGTTCAAAATCCCCGGGAACGTATAATTCGTCAATTCCTGGCATCCGTGCGGACGATTTTACCCACTCTACGAGATATTCTATTTCCTGTTCATAATCAACTAAATCAATAAAATCTGATATATTAATTGCAAACATGACAATACCGCTTGCTCCCCGTGTAGGACTTTGTTGGCTACATCCTGCCCATGAAAGTCCGCCAGCAATGGCATCAATCATGACCGCCAGACCGAAACCTTTATGTCCAAATTGGAACCCTCCGAGTGGCATAACGGCTGTGTCATTTGCTCGTTCGCGAAAGTCATTAGGGTTTGTTATCGCGTTCCCGTCAGAATCTATCATCCATCCTTCTGGTATCGGTTCCCCGCGTGCAGATTTTACAAGTAATTTTCCACCTGCCACTACGCTGAGGGTCATATCTAATAATAGCGGTTCACCATTTGCCCGGGGAACGGATATTGCGATTGGGTTAGGTGGAAGTCTGCGTGATGTTCCGCCGTGTGGATGCATGAATCTTCCGCCTCCATTTAGGAGTACGATTCCGATCATTCCCGCGTGTGCTGCGATAGGTGGATATTCACCCATCCTGCCCGCGTGTCCGCATCGATGGAGTCCGACTGCGCCGATTGTACAAGTTTTTGCTTTTTCGACTGCCATTTCCATGGCTTTGCGTGCTGCAACCATACCCAATGCGCCGTTGACGTTAATGACTGTTGCGGCGCCGCTTTCTCTGACGACTTCCATTTTTTCAGCTGAGGGTCCTCCAGCCATTCCGCCGATATAGTTAGGTGCGTTTATGACTCCGTGTGAATCGTGTCCTGCTAAATTGGAATCAACGATATGGTCGCTGACAATTTGTGCGTCCTCATCGGTGCCCCCTGCTTCTTTATAGATATCGTAGACAAATGCTCTTAGAATTTTGTGAGATACAATCGGCATATATTTCCTTTTTTTCTGACGACGTTTAAAATAGTGTATAAATGTTACATTCAAATACGACAAAGTTGTGATTTTATTTTCCGTGTTTCTTAGTATAACACATTTGGAGAAAAACATGCAATAATTCGTTTTTATTGAGTGTGTAGCGTTTTAGTCCCTATAGTCGTCAATTTAAGAGGAATTACGCTATAAAGCCGGTTCGGTTAGGAAACCGAACCTACCGGCCTGGAAAAATCACTAAATTGACGCTAATGGTTTGTTGCGTTTTAGTCCCCTAATGTTATCCAGGTAATGCATTTTGATAATTGACTCCGGTAAAGATGCCGAGCACCATCCAAGCACCTACGATACCAAACTCACCAACAATCAGACCTAAGAACAGAGGACGTAGGCGACGGTAATAGCCGATCCCACCAGATTTGAGAATCAAGAACTTCAAAAACCAACCGATAAACATACAAGACCATAGGAAATAGGATGAATAAACTGCTCCCATCACATATCCGATAGGATGCAGTTGCCACCACATAAATTGACGCTGCATGACCAGTAGAAAAGATGTGATACCTGCACCTATGAACATACTGTATGCTTCGCCTAATTTCGGATCTTTTGGATACTGTATCAGTGAAACGATATGATTGAGGTATCTGGGAGCACCGATGAAAGGACCGCGTTGAAGGTTCAAACCCCCGATTTCATATATCAGTGGGAGTGATGCTGCGTAGGACACTCCGATGGCAATTATTATGGAAAGAACCATTGCATATAGAATGGATTTCCGCTTTAATCCGACAGGGTCGGCAGCTTTGAAGCCGTGTAGGACACTCGGCATGAGTATGCCACCCCAGTCTCGCATCATGACCCGCTGAAATCCTAAAAGTGCTAAACTATTTGCATTTATTATTCTTGAACCTGCCAGAATCTCAAAGTATTCAATGGGATACATGGGTGCTTGGATCAATAACATGCCACCATTGACGACCATCCATGAAAGTGCTGTAGATACGATTAGAAACAGGATGAGAATGCTACAGGCGACCCATAACGACATACCTGCATAGACGCATAGCGCGGAAAGCAATACAAAACTCAACAGAGCTCCGAAAACTGCCCATCTATAAGGGATGACTTCATTTGAATCGTTGATGTTTTGTGTTTTCGTAGTGTGCAGGAATGTCTTTGTTAGGATGTCCTTGATATGTGCACGACTGTTAATGAGAAATGCAAGAACCATCACAACGTACGCTGCCATTGTCTGTCCCCGCGCACTAATCCACGGACTTATCGGTATCCCGAATGCATTGATGATTATGTATTGTAACTTGAAAAATAGAAAGAAAAACCAACAACTAAAGGATACCTCCATCGCAAGAAAGTAGGTGATACCGATAACTGAAAAATAGAGAAAGAATCGGAATTGGGGCCACCACCCCATGACAATCCAAGGACGTTCTGTGAAGGGTTTGTATAGATCATACCGATTCGGTATAGATGGCAGGGATGGGATATATTCATGAAGTCCGTTGAGTAGATGAAATGCGGCTGCAATACCAAACCCTATCCAGATGTAACGATTCTTAAAGATACCGGTTAGGTTTCTATTACCTGAGTTGTGCTGCACCATTTCAACAGGTACTGTAACAAGTGGAAAGATGAATCGCTCACGTTCTACCCACTGTTTGCGGATGATGATGGATACACAGATAGTTACACAGTAGAGTAAGATGATAAAGACTGACCATACGATGAGCGGTTTTACCCAGAGCAACCATGGGACAACAGATTCACCCTCATAGAAGTTGGTAACAGCGTGTTTGTCCCAAACGATCAACCATTCGGGAAAATGGGAGTGTAGCGTTTCTGACCATTCATTCTCGGATGTTGCGAAATAGACAGGTGCTGCTAAATAGGGTAGCAGAAAGCCTATCATGCCTTTTGAAGGAATTGCTGCACTGACTGACATCATCACCCAGATGACGATGAGCTCGGACGCGGTTAGCACTGTTTTAGGGAGCAATCTTTTCAGAATTGGGTTTAGGAGTAACGTCAGAAAAATGAGTGTAAAGACCGAACCTAATGGAAAGTGGTTGCCAGCAATATCTGTCCCTTGAAGGTAGTAGTCATTATACGGTGTTATGGCAGTCTGCAGAATTACGAGTGCTATACCGATAAAGAATGCTCTCACCGTCATTTAATTTTTACCTTTAAGAGACGGCACTCAGAGAGTGCCTACTACTTTTAAGAGACGGCACTCGGAGAATGCCTACTACTTTTAATGTGATGCGACACGCGGTACCATCTGAGGATGGGCATAGACGGTAGCATCAAAGCTCTTTTGCATCAATTCCCACTTTTTGTCTTGATAATCCTTGTGTTCAGAAAGGTCGTTGTGTTCCCATGGATCATCAAAGAGGTTATACAATTCACATATCCCTTTCTGATGATATACGACAAGTTTCCATAGTTGATCACGATACATTGTTGCGTGTGTCTGGTCATCAGTCGCCAATGCTCCCAAGTATTCACATCGGGCACCTTCCCGATGATCCACGTCGTACGACTTAGTGCTCAAGAGTTGAATAAGTGACTTTCCTTGAACATAGTATGGGATCTCCATATCTAACATGTGATAAATTGTAGGCACAATATCCACCAATTCTACCAGTGCTTTCCGATATATTCCGCGATAGAACCGGTTTGGTTCAGAAATCATAAGTGGGACCTTAGTCAAACCTTCATAGAACCTACATCCCTTGTAAAGTAGTCCGTGGTCTCCAAGTGATTCACCGTGATCGGAGGTGAAGATGATAAGCGTATTATTGCGTAGATTCTGTTCGTCAAGGAAATCCAATATGCGTCCAAATTCATGGTCAATCTGCTCAATCATTGCGTAGTAAGATGCTTGAACTTGTTTGTGGTCAAACTCAGAAGGGTGTCTTGCTTGTGACTGAAAATCAATTCCTGCATCTGTTAGTTTCTGTTGAAATGCTATATCACTTTCCTGAAAGTTGCATCCTGGCAATGTCTCTGGGTCAAATCTTTGATAGTATTCCCATGGTGCATCAAAACCGGGGTGCGGGTCAAATGGGTTGATGTTGAGCATCCAGGGTTGATCTTTCTGACGATTTTTTTGGATGAATTCGATTGCTCTATCTGTGCACCATCGTGTCTGATGATATTCTGGTGGAATATTATCACATTCTGGTGTTGGTTCAGGAAAACGTCCAGTCTTTTTCTTCGGTTGTTGAACGACTACCCTCTGATTCAGGAGTTCCTTAAGTTCAACACCTTGTGTGCGTAGCCAATCAGCGTAGTCATGTCCATAAGCAGTCGGTTTTCCGTGGTCATGACTGTATTGGAAATAGCGATATCCATCATCCACACGGTTTTCTTGACCATCGAATGCACTTGCAAGATGCAGTTTTCCGATTAAACCACAGTCGTATCCGTTTTTCGCAAGTACATTAGTTATCAACCGATCTTCGTAATGCTTTGGGAAGACAGGATTGCCGTTACCGGTAACGCTGAGTGCAGATGGATACATACCTGTCATAAAACTTGCGCGTGAAGGTGTACAGATAGGGGATTGACAATAGGCATCTAAAAACGTTACGGATTCTTGGAGAAGTCTATTGAGATTTGGTGTGCGGATATGTGGATTACCTAATGCTTCTATGGTGTCAAAACGTTGCTGGTCAGTGCAATACCATAATATATTTGGTCGTTTTTCGTTTCGCATTGTTTCTCCTGATTGTGTACTATTCTGTTGGATGATTTAGATGGAATTATCTGTCTATTAACTATTTTATCAGAACACTGCTTTTTGATTAAGCAAATTTATTTGCAACTTTCTGTTTTTTTGGTGTATAATAGTTTAGAAAGTATAAGTGCAATATCTGTTTGTCTCTTTTAAAATGTACTTTGGGGTAGTATGAAATGTCTAAACAGCATTGGCAGTTTTCTATTTTACTTCTGTTATCGGTTTGCCTTCATTCTATATGTCCGATTCTGTGTGCTTCTACAGCAGAGAAGTTCTGTAATCTTTCAGATGGATTTGCAGAGATAGGAAATATAGATGACACTTCGTCTTGTTGTCACAAAACAGAAACAGATGAGACTGAAATACCATTAGCTCACGGTAAATGTTGCGGTTCTAATGACCTAACGTTTACTATTGCCAATGATTCTCATTTTGTTAACAATATTGGTAAAACAGAAGTACATCAGTACGCTTCAGTAGTACAATTTACTGTGATTTTTCCTAACAAAAAGGAGCAATTCCTTTCCCAACATCCTTTCACGACGCTTACCCACCCATCATTTCACAACGTAATATCCCGCCGCGGTCCTCCATTTACACTTTCTTAAGCATTTTGTTTGCTATAGACTTTTTGCCATAACTGTTTAATATTACTACTGTTTTTTATATACGAAACGTGTATTATTATAATTATCCGTTATTTTAGGATAAATTCATGGAGGTTTAAAATGAAATTTCGATTTACCACAAGAGGCTTTTATTCACTTGCTCTAACGCTGTTTTTAGTTGCACTGATATCTGGTAACGTCCTTTATGCTGATAGTCATAAAGAACATAAAGAACACAAAGCACATACTACAGAAAATGTTGATGTCTTAAATGTAAAACTTCACACGGAACCCGATAAGATTTCAGCGGGAGAACCTGTGAATCTTATGTTGCACCTGACAGATGCTGCAGGTGAACCCTTTACGGATCTGATGGTACACCATGACCGAATTCTGCACGTTCTTATAGTAAGTGAAAACTTACAGACAATTGGACATGTACATCCAGAAGATTTTGAAGACCGCGATATGATAGCAGAACTTGAGGGTGTGTATACGGTGCAATTTACTTTCCCATATTCGGGTCGGTATATCCTGGCACTTGATGTGATGACTGAAGATGCCGAATACACAAAACACATCTATGTAGATGTCGCTGGTGACAAGAAGATGTCAGAACTTACGCATGACATGCGTAGAGAAAAGCGTGTAGTCGGTTATACGGAACAGGGAGGCGATCGTTACACCAAGGCAGTCTCCATCAATGAAAAGAAAGATGCATCTAAATACACTGTGAAAATGGAAGCACCTGAAAAGATCAAGGTTGGTGAGATGGTACATATCACGTATCATTTTACACATGCGGGGAAACCTGTGACCGATCTCGTCCCATTTTTAGATGCCCCGATGCATTTTGCTATCGTAAGTAACCGTTTAGATGGTATACTACATACACATGGTACAGTTCCGATGGATGCAAAGCATGATAAAAAGAAAATGGATTCTTCACAGACTAAGGAAAAAATACCTGAGAAGACTCCAACAACTGGGCACCAACATAAGGGAATCACGCCTGATAAATTTGGTCCTACGGTGATGCTGATGACGACTTTCAAGAAAGCTGGCATATACCAGATATTCGGACAGGTGAAGCATGGGGATCAGGTTCTGTTCCCTACTTTTATGGTCAACGTTGAAGAGTAACCCTCTATGTCTGCTGCTTCGGCAGCAGACAATTCAAACATTAGGAGAGAAAAGATGTTATCCAAATACTACACTCAGACTCGTATAGGTATGTTAATTTTAATAGTATCAATGATGATGTTTACACCATTGCTCAGCGAAGCGCATGAAACTGAGTTTCCGAGTAAGAAACTTGACGGTATCTTCCCAGAAGCAAAGAAGTTTATTCAACGTAACGTGGTCTTAACCAACGATAAGATTACTTCAATTGAGAAGGAATTGGGTTCGAAACTACGTAAAGAAGACCTGAAACCGATCTTTTATATTGCGATTAGTAAGGAAAAGAAGCCGCTTGGTCTGGTGCTGTTTGTTGATGTGCAAGGACCGAGTGGGATTATGGACGGTGGTGTGGGTTTAAACATGAAAGGGAAGGTGGTCAAAGTTCAGGTATATGAGCACAAGGAAGCGGATGCAATTGCTTCTGACAAGTTTCTCAAGCAGTTTATTGATAAAGGTATAGAAGATAAGTTCGAGGTCGGTAAGGACATCACAGCTGTTAAGGGACAAGAAGCAGCTTCAAAAGCTGTTGCCTTGATGCCGAGAAAAACGCTGGTCATGAGTTACGCCCTCTTCCTTAAACGGAAACCAAAATCGGATGAAGATACGAAACCAGAACCTGAGGAAACACCTGAGGAGCTACCAGAAGTCGAAGACCTTAGAGAACTCATGACACTGATGGTTGATGACTACTATGTCATCGTCGACTATTTTGATGAGGATGAAGGTAAGGATGATGCGGTTGCCGCAGCGAAAAGACTTGCGCTATATGCTAAGATGATACCCGATTTTGATCCACCAAAAAACGCTGATAAAACTGAAGAATATGTTGAGGTGCAGGAGAAATTCAGCAAGACGGTTACAGAATTTGCGAATGCACTTGACAAGAATGGTATTACAGATGAAACGCGTAAAAAGTGGGATGAAATTGTGACGTTCGTGAATCAGGTACACACTCGTTTTACTGAGGATGGGATTGATCTTGAGGCATATTAGACCAGCATAAGAGACGGCACTCGGAGAGTGCCTACTACTATTAAATTGATCTTGATGCACATTAGGCACGCAAAACATTTTAGATGATTATCAAATACAATCTAAAACTACTTTGATAGAAGGACTTTACCATGCGAAAAGTGATTCTCTTATGTATAATGATTCTTTTCAGTTCCATTATTGCAGACCAATCGGTCTATGCGCTTCCTGCATTCTATAAAATGTTCAAGGCGAAATATAAATGGAGAAGTGGCTGTAATGTCTGTCATTTCTCAAAGAAAGGTGGAGATGCACAGAATCCCTACGGCAGAGCATTCTTACACAACGGTATGAACCTGTCTACGTTCACACGTATTGAGAAGACCGATTCAGATAAAGATGGATTTACCAATATAGCAGAACTTATCGCTCGTTCTTACCCTGGTGATGCTGCAAGTACACCTGAAAATGTAGACACATCCATTGAACAATCAGAATCGGAGGAAGAACTTATACTTGAAGATGATGATGTGTTTAGTTTTGATGATGTTGATGCATCGGAGGATTCAAGTGATTCTGAATTCCTTGGCGGGGCATTTAGTAATCTCATCTTCGGTGGTGCTTTGGATATTCGGCGTATTACACGCGGACAAGACCTGATACCGGATAGAGACAATTGGGATAGTGGAACAACTTTGATCCATGTTGCAGAACTGGTGGTAACAACTAGCGTAGGTGACCATGTGAGTATATTGGGTGAACAACTACTGACGACCTCGCCTTTAGGCACACAGGTAGCGGATGACCACGGATTTGTTTATGCTATTCTGACAGGCTTGCCAGTATTACCTAAAGGTACATCCTTGAAACTGGGTAGGTTTCGGCATGGGTTTGGCATAGATACAAGATCGGATGCTGCTGCTAATCCCCTGTATAATCTGGTGCGAAAGAATATCGGTTTTATTTCTGATCGGGGTCTTCAATTGAACGGTTTCGTTGGTCCTATTTCTTATGTGTTATCACTTGCGGATGGACCGGATTCACTTCGCACTGTAACTGATGGTACGGTGACTTCTGGCATACGGATTGGTCCTCATGGAAGTGGCGGTGGGGTTCTGAGACCGATTAGAAACAATAGTCCTCCCGTGTTTGTGCACCTGAATGGTACTTTGCCTATATTTGGGAAGCGATTCTGGTTTGGAACTTCATATTTTGACGGGAACAGTTACCCATTCAATGCAATCAATGGAGATGTTAATCCATCAACTTTGGTCTATAAACGTCGTTTGGGTCTTGCGACAAGTTTCAAGGTGTGGAAGTTTGATCTGGCAACGGAGTGGGTTACAGGAAGAGATACAGAACTCCTGACATATCTTAGTGTTCCAAATCCATCAGAAGATAGGCATGCATCTGTAGAGGGATTTTATTTTCATGTAGAATTACCACTGAATGAGAGTTTAGATATTCGGTTAAAGTATGATGTTTGGAATCCGGATAGAGATCTATTTAGCACGTTTTCAATAGACAGAGAACCTGAAGAACTGACTTGGACTACCCTTGGTGGAGCTCTGACGTGGCATTTTAGTGAAGGTGCTTTGGTACGAGTTGTCTATCAAGTCAATAATGTTGAAAAGTCTACACGAAGTGCAGCCATTGTTCCTCAACTATTGGTTGAGTTTTAGGGGTTGTCTGCCCTTATAGCCCAAGTTACCACCTAATGTAGCACATTCTGTTAAATTGTGTATCTTTCTACAACATTCATCATTCATTGCCATTCTCTGAACAACATACATATTGATAGTGCTGTAGCACATTCATCCTTGATTGTGCTTCTTTCTGCAACCACCTTATGCGTTGATTTAAGGAAATGGATTTATTATTGGTGTGTCTTCAAGTCCCGTAGGGACGATATGTTTATAGAAAAATGTGTACCCCACCTCTCTTCAGTCCCGTAGGGACGATATGTTTATATCTGGATAAACTACTACACATATCGTCCCTACGGGACTGAAGAGGGTTTCTGCCATTGAAATTTCCTTAACTTTACATCTATAGGTTTCGCTTCGCTCTACCCGACCTACAATATAGCACTTGACAAAGCACTTACGGTTTTCCATCAGTTTTTGAATGGACTGCAATCAGGACCATGCATGTCGTTTGTAGGTTTGCCTGAGGTGAGTTGATTTCTATGGGTATTTTACTGATAAAACTGCCATCCGCTGCTTGAACTTTCGTAAGATAATTGATTGCAACACGTCTTGTATTTAACGGGTCTTGATTTGCTGCAAGAGCCATAATGACAGTGGCAGTCACTTCAGGGTCGCTCTCTTTTCCTGGAAATCTTGGAAAACCACCGTCTGTTTTCTGAAACTGCTTTAACCAAGCGATCTGTGTATCCACATCATAGACTGGTAATAGACCTTGTAGAGCCCATGCGGTTATGTATATATCTGATTGTGTTCCTCCTGGCAGATTCCAGTATCCTTCCCTGTTTCTTTGTTCAAAGTTTTCCAGCCATTCCATACCTGGAAGGAGTGAGTCGAAGCTTCTGTGATTGAAACCGAGGTATTTCAATCCTACAAGCGTTGCTGAGGTATATAGCACCTGTCCAGTGCTGTTACCTTTACGTCCCCAACTTCCACTGCGATTCTGTGCCTTTTTTATCCAAGAGAGGCCATCAAATCTTGCCTCTGGATCGGTATTAGCCTTTGTTAGAGCGATGAGTGCAAAAATTGTATGAGCGGTATTGTCATTCCAACTGCCATCTTCCCGCTGACTATTTCTTAGGTATCTGACACCTCTACGAATGATTCTTGAACCAGTTCCCCAGTCTGCTTCAATTAATGCCCAGATAGCGAGAGCAGTAATTTCAACATCACTTTCTCCACCTGGTAATAACGACCAACCACCATCTTCATTCTGTTGATTGATGATGTATTCTTTTGTTTTCTTGATCATTTTATAGATTCTGGGTTCGGTAGTATCAATTGCGAGTTCGGGTCTGGCACCCTCAGCCAAGTTTATCATGCTGTCAAATCCGCAGATACATAAGAGTATCTGTAGACATAGCAAAATGTAGATATGCTTCAGTTTTTTCATTTTTTCACCTTTGTGTTGTTTCGGCTTTATCGGTTCGATTGATCATTCCTGATTATAAATCGGGTTCAATTACAACTTTGTAGACCCCTTCATCTCCCAGCATATCGATACCTGCTTCTAATTCATTCAATGGCAGGTGATGTGTTATGAGTTTGTGTAAGGGTATCTGTGTTCGCTGCAGGAAATCTAAAGCGGTTTGGAACTGGATCTGTGGGTAAGCCCATACACCGCATACATCAAGGTCTTTATTGCATATCTGATGTGGTCTTACCTCGGTTATGCCTGAATCTGTATAATGTCCTACTTCAATGACCTTTCCGCCTCGTCTCACAACATCTAATGCTTCGGAGAAGACGGATGGAATACCAGCACACTCAATGGCAATATCTACGCCTACGCCGTTTGTAAGAGCCTGTATCTGTTCAGTGCGTTCTTTTAGTGAGGTATTACCTACATTTATGACAACATCTGCCCCCATCTGTGTTGCCATTTCCAAACGGCTATCTACAAGGTCAGTTGCGATGATTGTACCAGCCCCGCTATCGCGTAATACTGCAATTACAAGGAGTCCGATGGGTCCGCATCCAAGGACTGCGACCCTGCTGCCAATGCTATAACCGTCCCCTACTTGTGGTAATCCAGGTGAACATGCGCGTTCAACTGCGCGGGTCGCTACAGCTACAGGTTCAATAAGCACTGTAATCTCTTCTGGTATTTCATCCGGTATTTTGTAGACCCATGAGTTACCATGAATGTAGGTGTATTCTGAGAATTCCCCTGTTAGATAGGGAGGGGTCTCACTATTGCTGAACCCATAGATTGTTCGTCCTGAGCACAGTGTTGGACGTCCGGGGACGTGTAAACAGTAATAACATCTACCGCAGTTTTTGGAACCGGGAACTACCGTAACTCGGTCACCAGATTTGATTGGACCTCCCATCACGCTCATCACTTGATTTGCATACTTTCCAATATCAGTTGCTGTACCGACGACTTCATGACCGGGAATGACTGGGAATTTCAGTGCGGTGTGTCCAAGATACATGTGCTTATCGCTACCACAGATGCCGACCTTGTCAACTCTTAATAATAGTGCATCGTCTTCGGGAGTTGGTTTGTCGAATTCTTGTATTTCAATTTGTCCTGGTTGGACCATGACTGCTGCTTGAACTTTCATAGTATTTACGGATTCTTTTGTTAATTTAACGTGAGTTTGATAATTAAATGCAATGTTCGTTGTAGGTTGGGTTGAGGAACGAAACCCGACATGTATTGGTCTATAATAGGTCAAGATGTTGGGTTTCGTGCCTCTACCCAACCTACGTAAGTCAAGATGTTGGGTTTCGTGCCTCTACCCAACCTACGTAAGTTGTTTGTTCTGATTTATCTTCCTGCCCATTGACACCATTAAAAACACCTCAAAACTTCAATAGTTCTTGTAAGATTTCATATCTCCTCTGAATTATCACTCTTTTGCCACAAGCTCCGCTGTTTTAGCATGTGGATGTAGTGGCGACGTATTGGTATATTTTATCAAAAAAACTTGAGAGTATCAACAAAATTTGGTATCCCTTTTAACATTACTGGTGGCAGTGGATGTAGCCTTCCGCTTCAGCGTAGACATTATAGACCGAAATAACGGCTTCCTCAGACCTTATCCGATTACTGGAGAGCACGCAACTAACTGATTCTTTTTCAATGATTACTTTTTTTCAAGACCTTTCCAGATTATTGCAAAATAGGAAAATTGTCATCATAATTAAGGATTTGACTTAGTATAACTATATTAAGAATTTGACTTAGTATTACTGTATATGTTATGATACCTATAGTTGGAACAGATCTAATTATCTTATCAAACTAACGTTATTCATAACCGTAAAGGAGTTTATTTTTTATGCAGACTTTAATGATATCACGTAAACTAATTATCTTATTGGTTGCAGCTATGCTACTTGTAGTTGCAGCACCCTATAAAAGCAGCGCACAAGGGTTACAAAGCGATGAATTTGATGGCAGTGGTCAGAACCTTCAATCGTTTTGGGTAGTTCAGAATACATTTTGGCATGTTCAGGAGGGAAATGAAGGTTCTTACATGCTAAGCGACGGCAACCTTGTTGTTGAAGGTGCATTCTATCAGAATCTTTGGGATGTAGATTACACCAGAAGGTTTTACCAAGTTACAGATCAGGAAAAGTTTTCTGTCGAAACGTCCCTGATCTTTGACCATAAGGATGTATGTGCAGTTGCCGGCTTAATCATAAAATCACCGACACAGAACGAATGGGTGACGTTGAAAATGTGGGGGCAAGGTGCTGAGGGGGCTTTCGGTAATCTACCGAACACAGCAAAACTCGAATTTCAGCATCGTGAACGACATCTCCAGCATGCCTTCGGCTACAATCCAGCTGGAGGAAATATTCCGATAGCACTACGTCTTGATCGGGATGGTGATAACTACAAAGCGTGGTATAAACCGGATGCGCAGGGTGAGTGGGTTTTTACAGGAGAGACAACTGTTGCCCTTGAAGGCACGGTGGAAGTAGGTATCTTCAGTGGTATCTGTCAGGACGAAACGGAGGACGGTTTTTTAACCGTTACTGTTGACTATTTCCGTGCAACAACTGATGCTACAGAACTTGCACAGCAAGCACAAGCGGGACCGAAAATAGAGGGACCCTGGTTATGGATGATTGTGCCCATAGGTGACAGGAGTGGCGGAGAAGCTGTTAGCAGCGGGATAGATTTTTTAGCAGACGCGAGCCATGGGGCAGTGACAGAGACTGCTATTGCCACCGAAGGAGCGAATACTGGTGACATTGTTGGGGGCAAAAGGTGGACCCCCGGTAAAATCGCACCGACAGGTTGGAATAACATGAATGATCTGGTCAACGCCATTGGTCTTGGGACCGGTGATGTCGATCATCATGTTGCTTACGGTGTCATAACTTTAGATTCGCCATCCGAACAAGGAACAACGATGTATGTTGGGAGTGATGATTCGGTCAAGGTCTGGATTAACGGTGCTTTGGTGCATAGTAATCCTATTGAGGGTGGAACTTCCGGTTACCAAGAATCTTTTCCTGTTACCTTGAAACAAGGTCCGAATATCCTGTTAGTTGCTGTTTATGAGAGCTGGGGAGCTTGGTCCGGATTTTTCGGATTTGAGAATGGGACAAGCTATACAGTGGTTCCGCCGGCAGAGATGCCCACAACGCCAACTGTAGACATCACGCACCCGATAGATGTTGTGATTTATACAAATCTTAGTGCAGGTATAGACGTGCCAGATGCAGAAATGGCTGCAGAAACGACAAGGAATCTTCTGGAATCTGAAGGTATCTCTGTAGAGATAACAAAAAATGGAGCGTTCGTTCGGGATTGGATGCTACAGACTACCAATGATGGCAATGTTAATGTCCTCGTCCTTTACGGTATACTCCCTGCATCTGTCTACGCTGAAGGCGATGGATCCATTGCAGAAAATTGGATTGAAACAACGGATGGAAATACTATTCTGAATCATGCAGAATACATCGGGTATTTTACTGACGTTGGTACAGGCAACCGCAATGCAGTCACTATCGGTGAGCCTGGATTGCGAAATCTTATGGACAATCCTAATATAACCTCTTTCATTCACGGGCAAGGTTATGATGATCCTTTGCCAATGATCGTCACATCCGATGGAACTGCATTCACACCGAGTTTAGTCAATTTTGGATCTTACAGACCGATTTCATTAAATCAACTCCGAGGGAGATGGTTTGCTGAAAAGGTCTTTGCCAGCGATACAGGTAATGCTCAGGCAACTTACGCAGACCCTGTCATTGTTCGGGATGGGAATCTGGGGAGACTTGCAATTTTGCACTCCAGCAACCAGCCTGCAGAGTCTAAAAGTCTCCCGAATGGAGAAGTTGCGGCTGAGATAATCAGCAATTATCTCCTTGATGAGGATGCGTCAACTACGGTGGTGCCGCCAGAAAAGCCTACAACACCACCTGTAAGTCCTGTGCCAAACTACTCCCAGATCTATGTGGACGCTGTCAACGGTGTAAATGCACCCACAGGCAGAGGGTCTGCAGATAAACCGTATAAAACGATTACCTTCGCGCTTTTGATCAGCGAAAGAAATAAACTACCGGATCCGTGGCAAGTGCTTATTCGTCCGGGTACCTACGTAGCGGATCCGTTGAAACCGCAACTGGAACGCGAAGTTTTTCCGAATCAAACTGCGTAATAATATGATTTTCTCAGGTACGACCAATGCAGCAGAGTGTATCATTGACGCACAGCATCTTGACTCTTCAACTGTACCTATTCTCAATGGGTTTAATGTAGGTGGTGTTACCATTCAAAACTTGACAATTCGTAACATGAACCGCACCGAACACCATGGCGGTATTGACTTGTGGGATCACACAAACGAGATTACAACCCCTAACCAGATTTTATCTTGTATTATCCATAACAACCATCCCAATGGTGTTGGCACGAATGTTCCACTTGTGCTTGCAAACAACACTATCAGCGACAATAGGCGCAACGGTGTCTGGTCGAATACGAACGTCTCTGCGACACACAACATATTCAGTGGAAACGTCGAAATGGGTGTAGAAGATTGGCGTATTCAGGAAGGTGCGCTCCATATTGATGGTGATTCATCCGGAGATATTTTTGGCAACACTTTTCAGAATATTGAATCTGACGAAGGTCATGTTTACATTAAAGGTGTGGCTGTTAATGGTACATTAATAGGTAAGGTTAGCAACAATACTTTTACGGGGGCTGGTTACGGGATCCAGACCCGTCAATTTAGGGGCGACTTTACCAACAATGTCTGTTCTAATACACGAACTGGGATCGAGACAGGGGATTTCATTGGCAATGTTAGCCACAATACTTTTTTTGATCACCGGGAATATGGGATGTACCTGTCTAATGGCAAATTTACCGGCAATATCAACCACAATACCTTTACCAATAGTAAGGGTGGGTTCTATATTAGAGGTAGTGTCATTGGGAATATAGCCTACAATAAATTCATTAGTAATACAGATTTGTCTGCTACTTGGCAAACCGGTGGCGGATTTTTAATTGAAAGTTTATCTGGTAATATTACGCATAATCTCTTTGTTGGAAATTCTGCGGCAGGAGCCGGTGGATTTGTAATACAGAATAACTCCACGAATGAGGTAAAGGTTAGCAACAATATTTTCGTCAACAATAGAGGAACTCAAAAAGGTAGTTGGGATCCAAGCAACCTTGATGTAGATGCAGTTGGTGATGCGGTTATTACGCGTCACAACACACATTTCATCAACAATCTATTTTTGACAGCATCTGATAAACTTGTCACAGACACGTCAGATACAAGTGCTGTTGTGCCTGCGGGTGGCACTGTCTGGGTGAAATCACCAGGGTGTCGTTTTCACAATAATATCTTTTCCGGTGGGCATACCGCTATCTTCATAAAAGGCAACCACGATCTACCCATTACGCACAATCTTTTTCACAGCAACATTCTAAATACCTTTGTGAATCAAGCAGGGAATGCATACGGAATTGAATTAGAGATTTGGGAACTCTTTGCCACGAATGCCAGTGATAACATTGTCGCAAAAGTCCTGCTTATAGAACCAGGCGAAGATCGAGACTACCGGCTACAAAATCCCGGGCTTGTGATTGACGCTGGCACAAACGAATTCACACCTGCAGATGACTACAATGGCGATGCAAGACCTGTCGGTGGCACTGTTGATATTGGTCCCTACGAGTATCCGGAGGAGACCAAAGATGTTACCTTAGTGGAGGCACCTGCCTGGGATGTCAATGAAGATGGTCACGTGAATATCCTGGATCTAGTGCTGGTATCACGCTTCTTCGGACTAAGCGATTTTCGTGCTAACCCGCGTGTAGATGTCAATGATGATGGGAGTGTGAATATTTTAGATCTCGTCGTCGTTGCCGGCCACTTTGGGGAATCCACGGGGGTTTCTGCACCTGCTGATGCTCGGATACCTGAAAATATAGACGCTGGTACGGTTCAGGCTTGGATAGCACTTGCACAAGTAGCAGACGACGGTTCTGCTGTTTTCCGTGAAGGGATTGCTAATCTCAAGCAGCTACTGGCAGTAAGCACACCGCAAAAGACTGCACTGCTGGCAAACTATCCGAATCCGTTCAACCCAGAGACGTGGATACCCTATCAGTTAGCGAATCCAGCAGACGTAAGTATGACAATCTATGCTGCAGATGGGAAGTTAGTCAGAACGCTAACATTAGGACATCAAGCTGTCGGCAAGTATCATGATCGTAGCCGTGCTGCGTATTGGGATGGCAAAAACGCACAAGGTGAAGCTGTAGCAAGTGGCGTTTATTTCTACACACTCACCGCAGGCGATTTTTCTGCCACACGCAAGATGTTGATACTGAAGTAATTCATTGTCTGAACCAGGATTGACCAAGATTTACAAGATTGACCAGGATTTTCAAGATAAGAATCTGTATCATCAAGATAAACTGCAATGCCAACTTTTTCTATTGTCTTGTTGGTACCAGTCTCTTATCCTGGAAATCTGTAATTCCTGGTTAAGACAATATTTAGATTTTAGGATTAGTGGAGCGTTAAACTAAATAGTCCTGCTATACTTGATATATATATATTGACGTGAACCAAAAATTATGTTACTATTATAGAGTAAAATGTCTGCACTGTGTTGGACATTGATTCATGGATTGTTATTTGCGATAAAGCGACACAATTGTATTGGAGGAAAAATGAGAAAAAGATTCGATTGCTTTGCGACTTTGGGTGTTTTTTTATTGGTTTTCTCTCTTGTATTCACGTTCCAAATTGAAGCGGAGATTGAGCGTGGGACTGCTATAGGCATTTGGCTTCTTGATGAAGGTAGTGGCATAACCATTAACGATAGTTCTGGAAATAAGAATCATGGTGAGTTAACGGGTGGAAAATGGGTTGATGGTCCCTCTGGACCCGCATTGAGTTTGAATGGTGTAGATGACCGAGTGATCGTTCCAGATTCCGACAGTTTATATGCTGACAAAGCCTGGACAATTACCGCTTGGGTTAATGTGAATGCTGCTGAGAATAGTTATGGACATATAATTGGTAAGAGAGATGATACTGCTGGAACAGCTAACTATGCGTTTCGTACAAATAGCGGTGGTAGTGGTTGGGAAGCATATTTTAGATTGAACGGTTGGAAAGGTGCATGGAACCAAGGAAGTGTGAAGAAAAATCAGTGGGTGTATATGACAGCTACTTATGACGGAACGAACACCATCACAATTTACGAAAATGGTTCACAAATTAGTGCTGTAAACGTTGGGGGACCTCCTCCTCGTGGAAATGCGGATGTTCATATTGGCGGTTGGACAAACAACACTTCTGAAACATTAAATGGCATGCTTTATGATGTTGCTATTCTTAGTGTTGCATTATCCGAAGATGATATAAATGATCTGATGGATAATGGTATCGGAACACTACTACCTGTAGAACCTGCTGGCAAACTTGCAACAACTTGGGGTCGTCTTAAAGTTAAATAGACGCCTTTCACATAAGTGAACTTGGGTGTAATTGATTACAGCCATAAGCATCAATTTAAGGGATAAATCTGTTGAGATAGTGCCTTCAGTCCCTACCAAATCAACGCCAAATGCGCGTTTGGCATTTGGCGGGCCTAAAAAAACGGGTGTTCAACCATGATCTATAAACATATCGTCCCTACGGGACTGAGGATACTATTAGATTATGTTTATCTTCTTAAAGTGACGTCTATAGTGGTTGCAGAAAGAAGCACAATCAAGGATGAATGTGCTACGGTCATAATTAAGATGAATGAGTACAGAGAAGCACAATCAAGGATGAATCGGTTGTACAAAGAAGCACAATCAAGGATGAATGTGCTACGGTCATGGTTTTGGCAATCGTTAAATTGACGCATAAGGTAGAATACACGTTTGGTCATCTGCATTGATTGGGAAATCGCACCTACCGGCCTGGGAACGTCACTAAATTGACGTATAAGGTGCGGTTTCCTGACCTAACCTACCGGCACTGGAAGGACGGTAAATTGTCTGATTCAGGGTTGATACTTAAAACGTAAATTACCCGTTCACCTCATAACAGCCAATTTCCTCAAAATAGTATACGTTTCACCTTTTACTTCTACAGTAATCTGACAGACATATATCCCAGCAGAAACTGCTAATCCATACGCAGTCTGCTGATTCCACCATGTTCGCCATATACGACTGTCAATTCTATCAGATACGCCATCTATCCTTTTTATCAAACTACCCTTCACATCAAATACATTAACGCTCATATCCGTTATCTCCAGATTACCTTCAACCCGAAATTCGGTCTGATTGCTGATCCTAACAGGATTCGGATAGATATTTACATCCTTCCAGACGAAAGCTTCATCCAGTACAACGGATCGCCTGACAGAGTTTGCGCCTAAGGGAAAGAGTGCAATGACAATCAGGTTATTTGCCCCAGGAGACAACGGGACAGTAGCAGTGTATGTCTGTTTCTCTTTATCTAACTTTGCAACGACCTTACTCGGGTGAAATACGATCTCTATCGGATAGTCAGCCTTGTAAGTGCCGGTGACTTGAAGCGGATTCTGCTTGACGAGAGCAGGTAATTCAACCGTAATCTGTGGTAACGCACGGTCTGCATGAAACATATTGGTCAGTAAGTTGTCAAGCGTTACTAAAACTAATTGCGTCACTTTGCTGACTAAACTAAAGTTAACTTTGTCAACAGTATCTCTAAAGGTGTGATAATAAGGATTTGCATCGTAATTCTGTGAATCACGCCACGGTGTTGAACTTTCAATCAATGTAACGGCTGGATAACCTACATCCCAAAAAGATTTGTGTGACGAAATATCAATAAATTCATCTTGTGTCCTTCTAATTTTTAGTCCGATTTCATACCATGAGTTGGATATTGTCAATGCCCGACTAATCCAGGCGGAATTTCTATTTGTAATCACCTCTACCAGTTCGCTTTTCCAGTTGAATCCAATCATATCTAAATTGATAACAGCTGTTATTCTTCCTGAAATCGCAAAATGTGTGTCGGTTAATGTATTACGACTTGTATCACCAGAATGGATAGAATCCTGAATGAAATTATAGCTGCCTTGAAAATCAAGTTCCTCGCCCCCAAGAGCGATAAAAATCAGATCGTGGTCGTATTCATACTGGCTTAAGATGTTAGCAATTTCCAGTAAGGCAGCAATACCTGTGCCGTTCTTATTTGCTCCTGGTGCTTTGGATGATAACGGATTCCAATCCGGTTCACGGACAGCGCGGGTGTCGTAATGTGCACAGATGATAAACACTCGATCACTGATAGATGTCTGTTTTTTTGGCAGCATAGCGATTACATTACGTATACCCCCTACATTCTGTTCAGCCATAAGTAAACGTTTCGATCTACTTAGTATCCTCTTGATATAATTTACAGCAGAGTCTGTTGCGTCCCGATGGTGTGCACTTCGGGTGTTGTACGCTTCTTTAGCAAGATTGAAAGCGACATTCTCCTGCAAGGAAGTAACATGTGAAACTAAGGCATCTTTCTGCACTTTGGATATTAGCTCCTCACCTCGATCTGCCGAAGCAGTAAACAGAAAATAGAACGAGGACAGTATAACCATCAAGGTTATCACGTTTTTATGAGGTGGATTTGATTGACTTAATTGTCTTGACATTTGAAGGAAAAATTGTTATTATGTTCATGTTAACGTGAGTTTGATAAAACACATTGTAGGACAAACTTTCAGTTTGTTTCATAGCACACAAACTAGAAAGTTTGTGCTACAAGGCGGTTCTTGGGACAAAATACTGCTTATAGGACTGACATCTTTTATTATCAAACTAGCGTTATATTAAAGAATGTTTTCTTGAAAATGGAGAACTTTTGTCCGCAATACCATTACATCTTGATTCTATCAATAATTTTGAAACATTGCAAACAAAGATTTGCCATGTAATATTTATATTTAAGCAACATGCCTGCTAATCTACCACCGACCTACTATAAACTAAAGCATCAGCATGAATCGGCAAAGTCAGATGAGGAACGACTCGGTCTATTAGAAGAAATGCTAAGTATTGTTCCAAAGCACAAAGGGACTGAAAAGGTCGTCTCCGATTTACGAAAACGTATTGCTGTTTTGAAGAAAGGTGCTTCAGGTAAATTAGGAAAGGGTGGCGGTAGAAAAGGCTATAGCGAACATATACCAAAACAGGGGGCCGGACAGATCGTCATGTTCGGTCCACCCAATAGTGGTAAATCACAGATTCTTGCAAAATATACAAAGGCAAAATCGGAAGTATCTCCAACACCCTACACCACCACAGTACCAGTCGTCGGTATGTTACAATATGAGAATATACAGTTCCAACTTATTGACACCCCTTCAATTATGCAGGATTTTATTGCTTCTACGGTATTGACACTCCTTAGAAATTGCGATCTCTGTCTAACTATTATCAGTTTAGCAAGTGATAGTCTATTAGACGAGTTGGAACTCGTGCTGACGACATTGAATGAACAGAACGGAGATGCAGATGAACCGACCATACCATTTTTGGTTGCAGCAAATCAGTTGGATGCTGAAGGTGCAAGGGACAGATTAGAAATCTTACAAGAGTTTTATGAGGAAAAGTTCAAAATCTATCCAGTATCAGCGGAAACAGGTGATGGTATAGATGCGCTGTTTAAAGGCATATACGACACACTAAATATCGTCCGAGTCTATCCAAAAGCACCGGGTAAGAAGTTAGAACGAGATGATCCAATTGTACTGCCCAACGGATCAACTGTGCTTGATGCTGCGATGGGATTACACAAAGATTTTGAGGATTTCAAACTTGCTCGGATATGGGGTCCTAATTGGCACGATGGACAACCTGTTAGCCGAAATGATGTCATCTATGATGGAGATGTCGTAGAATTTCATCTGTAATTATAAACTACTATATTATTAAATTGGAGAAAATGTGAACATCAAAATTCAGAACCTTGAAGGGAAAGATGGAATCTGTGTCTCAAAGAATCTGTTGGATTCAGCACAGATCAAAGCAGATGAGGAAGTACAAGTTACCATTCAGAATGGTAGAATAATTGTTGAATCTGCTGCTAAAGCAATCAAGCGGATTAAATTAAGGGAATTAGTATCAAAAATGCCTAAAGACTATAAACCTATGGAATTAGATTGGGGTAAACCTGTAGGAAAAGAGGTGTGGTAGATGCCTGATTATAGATTATTTCCTCTTTGACAGACACATGATAAAATTAAATAAATCTCCCTTTAAATATCTTGTCTACTCGTGCAGCATACACATGATTATTCTATTATGTCTATGGTGGTTGAATCCTATTGTTGAAACCCCACTGCCTGATGACGGTTCTTTAGAAGTGGAACTTTTTAACTTACCTCGAACTAACTTAATTAGACCACCTAAACCACTTGATGAACCGATTAAGACTAAGACTGAACCCACTGTTGAAGTAAAGGTTGAAATACCACATATCCCAAAACCAACGATAAACCTGCAATCGGAATGGAATGTTAGTGCCAGTGATAGTAACAGTAAGGGCGAAACGCATACTGTAAGGGATATACATAAGACGAATACTGGCAAACCGAAACCTGATGGCGTTTCTAAGCACAATTACGCACGCAGATCACCTATACATGTTTCCGATCTACAAAAGATTCGCACAACACCCGAAAGTGTCAATAGAGAAACGTTGTCGTTATCACGTTCAACAGGAACAGGAAATGAGGATATTCAAGAAGATACTAAAAAAGTAGAATTTGATATAAAGAACACATTAAGCGGTATTTCACCATCCGTGAATGCCCCAAATGTACAGTATAAAAGCAGGCGGGGTGATGCATTACGTGCAACCAGCATAGGTAATAATTGGGGTGGAAGTAGTAGCTCAGGCGGCACTAAAACTACAGGGTCATACATCAAGATGATGAAAGCTATCGCTGATGAACTCATCAAAGCAAACACTTCAGAAAAGGTTGATCTCATACTATTAATTGATGAAACTGCAAGTATGGTTGACAATATACGCGGCATACGTGCCTATTTCGATCTGATTTTTGACGCTTTTGAAAGAAACAGAATTGATGTTAACTATGGACTGGTGACATTTACAGACAGAACTAAAACCTTCGGATTTACTGATGACTTCGGCAAATTCAATAACTGGATGTTTAAAATAGATGTAGACCATGGGGGGGACCTGTCAGAAGCGGGATTAGATGCACTGATGGATGCTGTGAATACGTTCAAATTCCGTAAGAATGCACAGCGACATTTCATTTATGCCAGTGATGCTGCGTTTCATGATGCAGATTACGATGGGAAATCCCGCTATAGCCTGGATGAGGTAATTGCGAGCCTACAAAAGAATGCTATCAGGGTTGATGTGATTGGACTCGACTATCTCCCAATCAAGCAAATTGCTCTTGCAACAGAGGGGACTTGGCGTGCTATACCAGGGAAGGGTTACCTTGAATATGTTCCCCCGATAACACAGACCGAGAAAATGCTGTCAAAATTAGGGACACTTAGCATTGATGGTAATACGCATGTGTCCGATATGATAAATGTGCATATTAACAATCCACCACGTCCTAAGCAGTTAACACTCACTTGGAAGGTACTGAATCCATTAGGTGAAAGGTGCTACGGTCCCTTTACACAGGAGACAGAGATACCAAATGATACGTCAACGATTATTAGATTAAATCCAAAACTCGATCAGGCTTCTTTTCAAACCATACCTGGAACCTACACGGTCATTTATAAACTGGAAAATGATAGAGGACACAAGAGTATTCTAAGGAGAGCCATTAAATATCAATGAAAAAAAAGATTTTTGATCACTGCCAACGCCATTACGATGACATCGTCTCAATTCGACGTGATATTCATCAACATCCTGAAATAGGGTTTGAGGTAGAACGCACTGCAGGAATTGTTGCAGATGCACTAAACAGACTCGACATTCCGGTTAACACCGGTATTGGTAGAACCGGCGTTGTCGGAAATCTTGATGTTCCTGGCGCAACGAAACGGATAGCACTACGCGCAGATATGGACGCATTGCCTATTCAGGAACAGACAGAAGTGCCGTTCAAGTCTAAGTTTGATGGGAAAGCACATCTATGTGGACATGACGCACATACAGCCATGTTAATCGGAACGGCAAGGGTATTGACTGAACTTAGAAGCAGCCTCAAAACGCATATCCGTCTGATTTTTCAACCGTGTGAGGAGTCATATCCCGGCGGCGCACAAGCTATGATCAACGATAGCGTTTTAAACGATGTGGACGAGATATACGGGTTTCATGTTTTCCCTCTATATCCTGTCGGTCATTATGCTACATGCAAGGGACCTATGCTTGCACAATCAGATACCTTTGAAATAACTATCACAGGTAAAGGTGGACACGCTGCATTCCCACATCTGACAGTTGATCCTGTGCTATTAGGTGCGCAGTTCGTCAATGCTGCACAATCTATTGTTTCAAGAAACGTCAACCCTTTGGATTCAGCAGTCGTAAGTATTACAGAGTTCCACGCGGGAGATGCTAAGAATGTTATTCCCCCATCAATCACATTAGGGGGAACGGTTCGAACTTTAAATCTGACAGTCCAGAAAAGAATAATAACACAGTTAGAGAATCTCCTGAAAGGAATAACGACTGCCAACGATGCCAGTTACCGTTTTGATTACCAAGAAGGATGTCCAGTTACATTTAACCATGACCCGTGTGTTGAGCGTGTTCTCTCGTCCGCAAGAACATTAGTGGGTGAAGAGAATACCATCTTCCCAATTTCCCCCATACTCGGGGGTGAGGACTTTGCATGTTATTCGCAGCAGACACCGGCATGTTTTGTTATGGTCGGGGCAGGAAATGAGCAGAAAGGTATCGTAAACATGTGTCATCATCCACAATTTGATATTGATGAAAAATCAATGCTATACGGTATGGCATTGTCAGTGTCTATTGCCCTAAAAGGATAACCCTCAAAAATGTGTAAGATGATTAAGAAACAGTTAAATTACGACAACATATATCGGAATACCTTCCTACAAGTTCAATTTAAAATGTGCCTGTTATTGATTTTAATCTGTATAGCGAATACCGGTTTCGCGCAGATTCAACATAAGAATGGGCAACCTAAGAATGATAACGCACAGTCGAGATTAGAGACAATAAGGGCAGTTCAGAAGGCAAATGACCACTACTATGAAAAACGTTATGCAGAAGCAATAGAGGCATATCAGACACTTCTTAAAGGCGATCTCACTGTTAGCCAGAAAGGCTCTATACGTCTCATGTTAGGACAGAGTTATGTAAGACTTAGTAAAGATACAGAAGCAAAAAAAACCCTTACTGAGCTTATCAATGAAGCCCCTAACGGTACATACGCAACCCAGGCTGTTCATCAACTCACAAGTCTTTATAGGCAACGTTACCAGATTAAAGAGGCTATTGTCTTGAGCAAACACTTAGTCAAACAACATCCTGATACTGCTGTTGCTGCTGTTGCTGCTTACCTTAATGCCTACTTTGAATATATGGATGGACAGTTTGATGCGGCAATTGAAAGCTACAAACTATTCTTGAAAAACTACCCAGACTCAATATATAGCGCAACTGCAATAAACAGTTTAGTACGATTATACACTGCAAATGAAAAGTTCGCTGAAGCAGAAAAACTCATAAATGAACGTATTAAACTAAATCCATCAGATACATCACTCTTAGAGGGATTAGCAACACTTTATCAACAACAGGGTAAATATCAGAAAGCCTTGGAACTATACAAGAATGTCCTTGAAAAGAATCCTAATAGTGCGACAATCCGTGAAAAACTCGGCTCACTCTATATTGAAATCGGAGACAAGGAGAAAGCGATCGTAGAATGGGAAAAAATGGTAACAGATGGTTTCGATAGATATCAGCAACTCGGCACTTTATACTTGTCACATAAAATGTATGATGAAGCGATAGAAGCATTTCTCAAGGCAATTCAAGCATACCCAACCTACGGATATCTCTATACACAACTCGCCTTCGCATACAAAATACAAGGAAACATTGATAAAGCTGCGAGGACTTACCTTGAAGGATTACGGCAAATCGGTTCGAGTGCCAGTCAAAGAGAATCGATATGGGAAGCGATGCTCGAAATCTATCAAGGGGAGCAGCAGAAACCGCTGAGAGAAAAACTGATCGCAGAATATAGAAATGCGCTAAAGACTTCACCCAATAATCTGAATACAGCAATCATATTGGGAGAACTCTATTTCTATGACAGACAATTTGATGATACGCTCAAAACTTACAAACTTGTTCACCGTTTCTTTCCAACAACGATTGAGTCAGCATTGCAAAGACTAGCAAGAATCTTAGAGAGAGACCGAGACCCTCAAGCAATAACGTTCTTCACAACGCTGCTGGGACTATCAAAAAACATAAACATCTTGACAAATACACGGTATTCCCTGGCGAAGATATACCAGAATCTTGAGCAATGGGACCAAGCAGCAGCTACCTTGAAAGAGCTTGATAAAAACAGTGCAGCATCAATAGAAAGCAAATTGATGCGTGCAAAAATCCAATTGTACGGTCTCCACAATCCAAAGGAAGCACAAATAACACTGCAACCCTTGCTGACGAAAAGATTAGATCACAGCCAATACATGCAGGTACAATTGACCCTCGGTGAAATCCATTTATTGTTAGGTAGGTATACACTTGCAAGACAGGTACTGACACCTATTGCAGATAGTATAAGTCCTTTTAGTTCTTCAGCCAGAAAGTTAATCGGAGATTCATACCTCTTTGCTACAGAATTTGATCAAGCTCTTAAAGAATACAGAAAAGCAGTATTAAGAACACAATCAGATAAACTCACTAACGATGCACTTGAACGGATAGTACTCATCCAAGCGAACACGGATTATCTTGGTATACCTATAAGTGATTATGTTAATGCACTTCAACATTACTTAAGTGGTGATGCCAAAACTGCAATTGTCCAATGTGAAGACACAATCTCACTACATAACAAATCACTGATTGTTGATGACATGTGGATGCTTCTTGGACGCATACACAGATCACAGAAGTCTTTTGGTGATGCCATACATTCGTTTCGTCAAGTCGTTACGCTGGAAAGTTCTTTAGCACCGCATGCATTGACGAACATCGCAGAAATATATCAACAGAAACAGGATTGGACGAATGCACTTGAAACGTATACAACACTGTTAACTACATTTCCTAACAACACCATCGTTCCACATGCACGGCAGCAGATGGATAACGTCACAAAGTACATTAAAAACATAGGTTCAAACACACCTTGAGTATCATCAAACTGTCTGGCAGCCTTAGAACAGTGCCAAAAATACCGATAAAAATTGAGATATTATCCTTTTTTTGGCTACTATCTAACATTCTACTACTACCTACCATAGCACAAATACCCACTGTTCATTTTACTGACCAGACAGAAGAATCTGGAATTACCTTTCGACACATAAATGGTGTATCTAAACACAGATATCTTCCGGAAACTATGGGAGCAGGATGTCTATTTTTTGACTATAACAGTGATGATCTTCTTGACATCTATCTCGTCAACAGTGGTCGTTCTTGTGAAAACATAGACCTGCCGAGACAGGAACCGGACGAAATGAACGCGCTCTATCGCAATAACGGAGATGGGACATTCACAGATGTAACTGTAGAAGCTGGATTGGATAAGAATATTGGTTATGGGATGGGGTGTATCTCTGCTGACTACGATAACGATGGCGACCCTGACCTATATCTCACGAACTATGGTAAAAACCAGTTCTATCGCAACAATGGTGACGGAACTTTTACTGACATAACACAGACTGCAGGTGTCGCGGACCCTAATTGGAGTGTGAGCGCATCTTTCGGAGACTATAATCTGGATGGATTTCTTGATCTGTATGTCACAAACTACCTTGACTATAAGATAGAGACTGCACATCCATGTTCTCTTGAAGGTATCCACATATATTGTGGACCACACGAGTATCCGGGGATATCAGATACACTCTATCGTAACAATGGTGATGGCACGTTCACTGATGTAACTACCACGGCTGGCCTTAGGAACAGTGGTAAAGGATTAGGCGTGATTTTTACAGACTATAATGATGATGGATACCCAGATATCTTAGTCGCTAACGATGCTGTCGCTGACTTTCTCTATAGAAACAATAGAGACGGTTCGTTTACTGACGTGGCTATCGCTGCAGGTATCGCATTCAATTCTGAGGGACGTGAAACCGGAAGTATGGGGATCGCTGATGGAGACTATGACAACGATGGAAGAACAGATTTTCTCATCACGAACTTTTCATTAGAGGTTAACAGTCTCTTCAGGAACGAGGGTGATGGCAATTTCACAATGACAACATATCAAACAGGCATTGCAGAACCCAGCTTTAATAGGCTCGGTTTCGGCACACAATTCCTTGATGCTGACAATGATGGACATTTAGATCTGTTCGTTGCCAACGGACATGTATGGGATAATGTATCCAAAATTACGCCCACGCTATCTTATAGACAGAAAAGTCAGTTCTTTTATAACACAGGAAAGGGGAGATTCACGGATAGTTCCGATACGGCAGGGGAACATTTCAAAAACCCGATCGTCGCACGCGGCACTGCGATAGGTGACTATGACAACGACGGTGATTCTGACATATTGGTAACAACTTCCAATAACAGACCCTTTCTATTGCGGAATGACTCGAATACACACAACACTTGGCTAAAAATAAAACTGATAGGTGCAAGCAACAACCGGGATGCAATCGGTGCGAAAATAACGGTCAAAACTGAGAATCTAACGCAATTCAGAGAGGTGTCTTGTGGTGGCAGCTACGCATCTTGCAGCTCCCGCATACTACTATTTGGGTTAGGAAAGAATAGAATCGTGAAGTCATTAGAAGTGAAATGGTTAGACAGCAAAGGAACAGAATTGGGCAAGACGATTGAGAATATAGCACCAAATGAGACTATTATAATCGAGGAAACCCGATGATTCTTGATAGAGATTGCAAATAATACCTCGGGACGGTAAATTGACAGTCCACTACGCCGTCCTAAAATCAATTACCGTCTGACGATACTCCTCCGGAAGGCCGATGTCAAAACGCCGTCCCTTCACCACATACCCAGAAAAACCGTCCGCTTTCCGCAAATCGTCTAAACAAGATGTCAGTTGAAACTCACCCCGTTCCCGGAAATTGTGTTCTATGTTCTGTTCAAGAAAACCGAATATCTGCGGTTCAATCACATAGATACCAAACACAGTCAGGAAATTCTCACTTTTCATGCCATCTACATGTAAGTGTTCTCTGGCATAATCCGGGTCAGGTTTCTCGTAAAACTCAGTTACCGACAACATTGCCCCTTCTTCCTTCCAGACACCCGTCACACAACCGAAATTTGACAACTCGTCAATTGGCGTCTCTTTTAATCCTACGACACTATGACCAACGCGTTCATAAGCATCCAATACCTGTCTTGCACACGAGCTCGGTTCTTCAGACCCGTAGAGATGATCCCCTAACATCAATAGAAAAGGCTCATTACCTACCCACTCCCTTGCACAGTAAACAGCATGACCGAAACCCTCCTGAACATCTTGCACAACTAAGGTTATACGACCCCCTAATTCAATAAGATAGTCGCAATATGCCTTATTCTCTTTGCTAAGTTTATTGTAATGTTCAATCCGTGGGGGTGTCTTGAAAAATGATTCAAACAGGTCTATATCTGCTTCCTGAACGATCAAACAGACTTCTTCAATACCTGCATTAACTGCTTCTTCAACGATCGCCATAATCGCGGGTTTTGCCCGTCCGCTTCGATCAACTATTGGAAACAGTTCCTTTTTCATTGCCTTAGATGCAGGAAAAAGGCGAGTGCCAAAACCTGCAGCGGGAATAACTGCTTTTCTAACGTGTTTACTCGCTTCTATAACGAGTTTCAGGCAAGACATTTTTAAATCCCTCTCAATTATCTCAATTACTCTACTCTGACTCTCTTCATCCTTAACGATGAATTGTGCAGAACCGTCCCCTTGGGAACCTACACCTTTACCACCCCAGATATAGGGTTGAATTGGTTCATAGTTTAGAACTTTATGTAGGATCGGTGCGGTCAATTGCGTAGGACATGCAGGTATCAGATGTTTGTCAAACTCTTGCTGTGCCCGTGTCATCAGTTTACCGACTGCTTCTGCATCTCCCTGCCGAAGAGCTTCATAAGCATCTAATGTAATCTCCGCGCTGAGTGGTCCCAGAAAGTGTTGAACATTTCGCTGTAGATCATTTTCCGCAAATGGAAAACAGTGACTCAATTGCGTTAGAATCAACCGTGTATCTTTTCCGGCACCTAAGTCAACAATCACCATATATAGATTCGTTGGCACACTAAATTCTTTCACATCTAATAGGTCGCCATCAAAACGCATCAGGATCGGATGTTGGTAAGCGCACCCTTGATCCATACGACCGCACCGAGATGGTGTAGTCGTTTCCCCTCGGTATGCGTATTCCATTTCTCCGCGTGTCGTCATTTTAAGATCGTATATCCGGTTAAATGCTCTGGCAACCATAACGCAAATTGCTGCACTTGAAGATAGTCCTTTTTTCACAGGTAAATCGGTCAGATAGTTATCTATCTCTAAACCTTGCACGCGATAGTTTGTCAGGATCTGGTATGCGACCCCAGCAGCGTAACTGAAGAACCCGCCTTTTTCCGCCTCCTCAAGTAGGGATTCCGGATCCATAGGTAAGGTATAAGGACCGTGTCTTGTTCCATCGCTAAGACTGGTTTTTAAAATCAGGCTCGTTGGATGGGGTTGAACGTCTGCGTAGACACCTTGATTAGTGCTTGTGATGAGTGTATATCCCTTGTGAATTTCTGCATTTTTCAGGCGGTAATGGGCTGCCCAATCACTATGTTCACCAAAAAGACATATCCGTCCTGGAACAAATAATTTCATCGCATATCCTTCTTCTTTGGCAAAATTTGATAATAATTATACTCTATCCCACTTAGGGTAGGTGCGATTTCCTAATCGCGCTATAACTGACAAGTGTGTTTCTACAAAAACTATACAAACACCACATATATATTATAAACTGAAATGCAAGTCTCGTCAACATGACTTTTCAGTGACAGTATTCTGCCGAACCGCTTCTTTCGCATGATGGGAGTCGTTTGTGGGGGAATGCGGATCCGTTGTTGCGGGATGAGAAGTCTACTGTGGGTGAGCCGCCACCATAGATTTCATAGTTAATCGCCGCTACTTGGTGTTCTCGAGTTCTTGGAGTGATTGCTCAATCTCAGTTTTCATATCTTGGTTGTCGGTTTGTTCTGCAAGTTCCAAGGCTATCTGAAAAGCTTTTCTTGCTTTCTCGAAATTCTCTCTTGCATATTCCTGAGTAGAACCTAAGTGAGCATTTGCCTTGCTTTGAGCCTCGGCAGCTTCGGCAAAAATCCGATATGAATCACCTCTATTCTTACCTTCGTTATAATAAACTCTAATAGCTTTTTGGAAATCTGCTTCTGCTTCCTGAGTAGAACCCAAGTGAGCTTTTGCTTTGCTTCGAGCTAAGTAGGCCTCGGCAGCTTCGGCATAATTCCAATCTACAGCAAGGCGGATAGTTTCATTAAGGTCGGCAATCGCTGACTCATATTTTTCTAATGCACATTTTGCAAGCGCACGATTGTAGTAGTAAGAACCCGCATATTTCGGGCCAACTTCATTTATCCCATGTATCGCTTTATCATAATCCTTAATTGCTGACTCATATTGTCCTAGTTCGTATTTTATAAGCCCTCGCTGGTAGTAATACGGGTAGTACGAGCTTAACTGTAGGGCTTCATCATAGTCAGCAAGTGCTGATTGATGTTGGCCCAATACTAACTTTTTTCTCCCTCGAGTACTATATGCATCAGAAGATGGATATAACCGTACTGCTTCGTCGTAGTCAGCAAGTGCCGCTTCGTGCTGATCTAACATAGATTTTACTCGCCCCCGATTGAGATAACTTTCTGCCAGTTCCCGGGAAGCACTGCTTAAGCGTATTGCTTCGTCATAATCCTCAATCGCAGCCTCGTATCGTCCTAAATTGTCTTTTGCCTCTGCTCGGTTGGTGTATGCCTCAGCAAAATCAGGTTTTAGGCGAATTGTCTCATTGTAATCAGCAACTGCAGCCTCATATTGGCGAAGTTTGTACTTTGCAGTTCCGCGGTTCTTGTATGCTTCCGCATCATCTGGATTATAATCTATTACCGTATCATAATCGGCAATTGCTGCTTCGTAATCCCCTAACTTCTCTTTTACCTCTGCTCGGTTGAAGTATGCCTCCACATCATCTGGATTTAGGTGAAGAGCTTCATCGTAATCAACAATCGCCTCCTTGTATCGTTTTAGCTTAACTTTAGCATATCCCCGGTTGAAATAGACATCGGCATTTTTCGGGTGGCGTTCTATGACTGTATCATAATCCGTAATAGCTGCTTCGTAGTTACCTAACTGTTTCTTAGTTTCGCCGCGCATAAAGTAAACAAGGTAGTGATCAAAGCTCAGATGGATTGCCTTATCAAAGTCATCAATTACTTCATTAAACCGTTCCAATGCAAACTTCGCGCGGCCTCGGTTGAAGTATGCATGTGCAAAGTCAGAATTGAGTCCGAGCGTTTTATCAAAGTCGGCAATTGCAGATTCAAACTGATCTAATTCAAGCTTTATACAGCCCCGATTATAATAGACTTCGGTGTGAGATGAATCTAAAGAAATGGCTTCGTCAAAATCAGCGATTGCTTCGTCAAATTGGCGAAGGTATCCTTTTGAAAGTCCTCGGGCGTAATAGGTCTTGAAATCGTCTGCTTTTATCTGGAGGGAAATGTCAAAATCAGCGATTGCGTCTTCATATTGTTCCAGGCTCCCCTTGGCACAGCCCCTTAAGGTGTAGACGAGGGGAGCCTCTGGTTTAAGCACTATTACCTCATCATAGTCAGCAATGGCAAGTTCATATTGGTGGAGTTCGCTCCGGGCTAAGCCTCGATTATAATAGGCATCTACGTTCTTCGGATCAAGCCGGATTGCCTTATCATAATCAGAAATTGCAGACTCATATTCCTCTTGCAAGAATTTTGTAGCCCCTCGGTCATTGTAAAAAAGGGGGTTATCTGGTTTGAGTCGTATTGCTTCATCATAATCAACGATGGCAGCTTCAAGTTGAACTGCTTTAGAGTAATTAGTGTATTCAGATCGGCGTTGCTCCAACACTCTCTTCAGATTACCGCGGTTATAGTAGGCATCCGCATAGTCTGGTTTGAGCTCGATCGCCTTGTCGTAGGCGGAATAAGTCTTTTCCACGAAATCGCGTCCCTTATCGTCTTCTGAGAGGAGGCATCCTACGGCAAGCCAAGCATGGGCAGCTAGTTCGTTGTTGGGTCCCTCAGCGATAGTAGCGACAGCCTGCCACTTTTCAATGGCATCCTTTAGTTCTCCGTCGTGTTGCAGCAGGTAGGCATCAATTATCGCTTTGTCCACAAGAGGCAACTCGGTGTTTTGCAGTTCCTCCCGCACAGTTTCCTTAACTTCTCCAGATTTCTCTGGATCCACAAGGTTTTCTATGAGTTCAATTAGGGTTCTTGTGTTCATGGTTTCTTTATGGGGCGATATATTTTGCTAATTTATCTAACAAACGTTTATGTCGATCCTGATTAATTTTGCCTAAAACAAATTTCTCAGGTATATCTTTTTTCCTTATCCGACTTAGAAAACCGAGTCGGATCACAGATTGTTTAGTAATGTGTTCTTTTAGATCGGAGTCATTAGGATCTTCTGGATCAACAATTTCGTCCAAATCAGGATTATAATATTTCGTTTGTGCGCTTAAGCCACAAACAAGGAATTCGTTATAGAATTCTCGTAGGCAAATCGCTACTCTTGGCTTGCCCACCCTCTCATAGTACCTGTCAGATTTAAGGTAATTTCCTAATCTTTCATACAGCGAAATTAGTTGCACATAGGCATCAGGAGAATTGGGATTACGTTTCACCCAATCCTCAAGCGTATCTATTGCCTTATGAAGTTCCTTATTCATCTCATAGAGTGTTGCCAAGTAAAGGCAAACTTCCAAATCATTAGGATTAGTTCTTACTTCTGCCTCTGTCTCCTTTATCAAGACTACAAGGTCTTTTGGAGATACAACTTTTAATTCCAATTTTGCCCGTTGATACAACTGAAAGTGTTCCAAAATTTCTTTCTGACTTTCTAAGGGGATAAGAATTATAGCCCCCTCCGTTGCTTTTGCCAAGATATCCTCCTTCAAATTAATATCTTTTATGTTATAAGCGATCTCACCATCAACGCATGTTGTTGAGAAAATGCTCCTATGGTAGGTGCGACCTATGTATCTATTTCTCAGCAGGTTCTTGGTATTGAGAGTTTATCAAGTCGAGTTGGGCTGGTGTGTATTCTGGCTCATCAGCATTGGACGCTGTCCTAAGCATACGACCAGGTGAGGTCGCCCCATCCCTTTGTAGTGCAACGGCATCTTGAGCGGAGTCTTGGTATTGAGAGTTTATCAAGTCGAGTTGGGCTGGTGTGTATTCTGGTTCATCAGTATTGGACGCCGTCCTAAGTCCACGACCCAGTAAGCGTAAGTCTGTCATATTAGGTTTCTCCTCATTCTTCTCAATCAAGTTATCAATGAAATCCATCAATGGAACTAAGAAGTGGTTTTCATTCTCACCAACAAGATCAAGTAACTTGTCCAGTGAGGCAACAAGCCGCTGATGATCATCCTCTGTCAATGAAGTTAAGAATTGTTCTTCGTTGACACTAACCAACGCGTCAACGGCCGCAACAAGCGATTGAGATGGGCTCTCCGCTGTTGCACCAGAGTCACTTGATGCTGCGAGTACCATCGCCAAAGAAAATTGATACATATCCCGCCATTGAGATCCTAAGATTCCCAGCGCAGCGAGTGACTGCAACATTTTAGAACCTTCCAACATTGATGATGATCCAAATCTAACAGTCGCCTGTTTTTGCGCTCCAAATCCACTTAACCCGCCAGCATCTTCAAACGCGAGACCTAATTCGGCAGAATTCAACCTTGCCGTGGCTATCGGTGTCGTTTGTCTTTCACGTGCCATATCTATTTCCTCAAATTTTCCCAATTCTCTTTAACGTGTGTTTTAGTTCTACGGGTTTCATTAAACGTTTAAATTTCGTTTGTTTGAACAATATAACGGGAATCATCGTTCAGTATACCATGGAAAAATGTCGCTGTCAAGAAAAATCAAAAAATTGCAAGATTCACAATTAAACGATACCCTTAAACTGTTCAAACTATAGTAAACATTTAACCTATTTCATGGTATAATTGGAAATACAAGATAAGAAAAAACTAAATAATCCTTCTCACTATAAGGCGTAAAACACATGAAAAAGAAATGTTTATGGGGACTTGGTATCCTTCTTGTATGTATTGTCCATACCTTTCTGTTTGTCACGGTCAACCAGAATGCAAAGAAGCTGCAACTTGAAACCGATTTAGTAGAATTACAGAAAATGTTAGAAAAACATCACAAAACAGTCAATACGTCTAAAACTATAGATGCTTCTAATATTAAGTCGCCTGATGAACAAAGGTTTACATGGGTTCGGCAGGGGAACCACTGGCACAAAGTTCCGGTTCCTAATCTCTCTGACCGTTGATTTGGAAATCCTACCTGCAACAAAGAACTACCAATATGTCTATCAATAAGTTGACATCCCTCAGCAATCAAGCCTCTGTAAAAAGAATTGCAATCTGGAGTCTATCAATACTACTCCTATTTCTCGGTTTTTATATTAACCTGTGGCGTGCTGCAGAACCGTCCTGGTTCGAAATGCATCAACGCGACACAGAAGCGTATATCATGGGGAGAATGGTCAAATCACGGCAAGATGGAATCTTCTCTGCAGGAGCACTGAATTGTGTTGGTAAAATAAAGGATATACCGGAGCAGTGGGTATCTGCATCGGATGTTCAAAGACAATACATAGCCTATCAAAACAATCTTTCTTATGATGAATTTTCAACATACAAATCACAACCTGGTGGTCAGGGTATGGTATTCAGTCTATTTGACAGATTGCTGCCACTACCATCCAATGTCAAACTGCAGCTCTTCTATATATTGACAGCTTTACTTACAGCAATCGCCATAACCGCAGTCATATTATGGTTCTACCGAGAATTTGGCTTATGGGTTGCAGTATGTGTCTTGGTAACAACGTTATTCTCAGGGTGGTTAACAGTCTTTGGTAAAAACCTTTGGTGGAGTACCTGGGCATTTTACCTGCCTATGATTGCTGTTTTATATTACCTGAAACGTCAAAGAGAAGAAACAGACCGTCCATATATTAGGTTTGGTATACTTGTTTTCATCGTAATTTCCATTAAATGTTTCATCAACGGCTATGAATACATGACAACGACACTTGTCATGATGGTTGTTCCCTGTGTATATTATGCTATTCTTGAAAAATGGGGTAAACAGAGAATGCTAAAATTCACACTTGCTACTTGTATCGGATCGGGAGTTGCCATTTTATTAAGTCTCATCATCTTGTGTTTCCAGATCGGTGTTATAAGAACAGGATTTGTAGACGGTCTTACCCATGTCATCTACTCAATCGGTAAACGAACTTATGGATCGGCAGAGGATTTTCCCCCTATCTATGCAGCAAGCCTTGACGCAGGCACAATTGAGGTCGTCCTAAAATACCTAAACGGTGTATATTTTGATCTGAATAACTACATAACTAAAGAAATTCCCTTTGTCTCCAAATGGATATTCAGAGTCCGTTATTCTTACCTAATAGTTTTCTTCATTGGTGTCACTGTTCTGTTGCTGCTACAGATCAAGCCAACATTAAGGTCAGAACATCGTCAGCACTACTTTGCCTTGATATGTACAACGTGGTTTTCAATCTTAGCACCGATGTCTTGGTATGTTGTTTTCAAAGCACACTCATTTATACACACCCACATGAGTTTCCTATTGTGGCAAATGCCTTTTACCCTATTCGGTTTTGCTATGTGTGCTGCTGTATTTGGCAGGAAAAGCAGGTGAGGTCATTACCTTGACATAAATAAGCAAACTGTGTTAGTATTTAACATGATGAGAGTCCCAATATGTCTTCTTCTCTGCTTATTTTCCATCGGAGTCTTCAGCCATGCAAAAGACGAACCCCCAAAGGTTGGAGATATTGCACCAGATTTTACACTGCAGGATGTTAAGGAGAAAGAGCATACACTAAAAAAACTACGCGGAAAAATCGTCTTTCTCATCATGGGAAACCGAAAGATACGAAAAGAAGATGACAAATGGGCAGAAGCATTTCAAAAAATGTATAAAACAGATAAAAGGATTGCAGTATACATTGTCGCTGATTTACGGAGTGTGCCAGGATTCATACCAAAACGATTTATCCGGTTCCAACTCAAGAGAAATCCACCCCCCGCACCATTTCTACTTGATTGGAAAGGTAAGGTACATCAACGTTATCATACAGAGAAAAAGAAGCCTAATCTCTATTTGATTTCCTCAAAAGGAGAGTTAATATATCATAAAAAGGCAAACTTCACACCAGAACTATTTACTGAGCTTAGGAATCTGGTTGGAGCGCGATTAGTCAATTTGCAAAAAAAATAGAGGACACATTTCGAGAAACTAACAAATGACAAAGGGAAAACAGATGCTTACAGATACAGCAATAAAAAAATTCTTAACCTTCCCCGTATTTCTTATCAGCAGCGGTTCATTTGTCGGTCTCATCGGATGGTGGGGTTTAGCACAGACAGCAAGTGGTATCATATTTTTTATCGGTTCAATGCTATTGTCCCTTTCTGGATCAATTACGACTTTGTGGGGACTCCTGAGCCTGGAACGGACTGAACCGAGTCCATTCAAAATAAGGAAACTAAAAGAAAAGATATTAAAAGACCTAAAAATAGCGTATCCATCCTACATATTAAGAGTTGAGAACCTGACACAAAAACAAACTGAGTTAAGCAATAAGTTTCCTTTCTACCGTTCATTCTATGAGAACTTCAGAGACAACAGAAGACAGTTGCGGACTGAGTTAAAAAACTTGGAAAAACAGCTGGAGAATAGACTTAGACAGAATGTTGCTAATATTGATCACGATAGCGCGGAAGGGATCGCTGAAAAGATTCTCTGGTCTGAAAAACAGATATATCTCACACAACTCAATGAGACTTTAGAAACACTAACAGACCTATTTACATCATCTGATGTTGAACAGTATCGGCATGAATTGGCACGTTTAAAAGGAAAGATTACCCAGTTGGAACACGGAACTGACATGTATCGCGAACTGATGATACTCTGCAATAAGGATGATGCCGAATATGATAATATCCAACAAATCAAACAGAAAGTTGATGACCTAAGCGATTTAATGTCACATCAAGAACCCAAATTGCAGGAATTAGAAGCCTGGATTAAAACCAAGTATGAAGAATCTAAAAAGGAACTTTCGCAATTTCGTAAGCAAATAACAGAATTTGAACAGAGAGGAACGGTATGAAATATCTTGTTACGGGTTGTGCAGGTTTTATCGGTTGGAAGGTAACTGAACTACTGCTTGCTGATGGTCATACTGTAGTCGGCGTTGACAATTTAAATGATGCTTATGATGTGAGAATGAAGAAATGGAGACTCTCACAACTTCAGACATCCTCTAATTTTCAATACAACTGCATAGATATATGTGATCGCGCTGCATTGGAGTCAGTCTATGACGAAAAACTTGATGGAGTGATAAACCTTGCTGCACACGCTGGGGTCAGAAAGTCTGTAGAGAACCCCTGGGAATTTGTGGATGTTAACATCACTGGAACGCTGAACCTATTGGATCACTGTCAGAAGTATAAAATAAAGAAGTTCATACTCGCCTCCACCTCCAGTCTATACGGAGCTAGTAATGCACTACCATTTAGCGAAGATGCCAATACGGACGGTCCCCTTTCTCCTTATGCCGCTTCAAAAAAAGGGGCTGAAGCGATCTGCTTTAGTTATCATCACTTGTTCCAAATTGACATAACAGTTTTTCGTTTCTTTACTGTATACGGACCTGCTGGACGCCCAGATATGGCAGCATTCAGATTTGTTCAATGGATTAGCGAAGAAAAACCTGTTACCGTTTACGGCGATGGTAAGCAATCCTCGCGTGACTATACATATCTTGATGATATTGCGAAAGGCGTTATCGCAGGATTAAAACCCCTTGGGTACGCAGTCATCAACCTCGGTTCTGATAGTCCAATTGTCTTAATAGATACGATAAGGATAATCGAGGAACTTATCGGAAAAAAGGCGATACTCTCACATCAGCCAGTACATCCTGCCGACCCAGACGCCACTTGGGCAAACATACAGCAAGCGCAACACCTCTTAGGATGGAGACCACAAGTCTCTTTCCGTGAAGGCATTGAATCAGTCGTTGATTGGTACAATGAGAATCGGGAGTGGGCAAAAGACATCTCAACAGGATGAACAACCGCGATATTGTAACTAAAATTATCTCAAAGTCTCCCAAGCAATATTCAACATTTTGTTTGCGTAATCCTGTCCAGCTGTTGGTAGAGGTAATGATTTACCTTCGTGTTTGTATTGATCAATTATTTCCTCAACGATGCCACACAATTCTGAAAATACTTCTTGTTCGTCATCACCGTGACATCCCCCATAAAATAGACCTGGGCAACTACCAACGTAACATTGGTCTTTATCAGACCATTCAACTATTTTTACATAACGGGTACTTACTTTCATCTTTTTACTTCCTCAATAGCTGCCTTGACAGCCTTTTCTTGATAATGTTTAGCATCCGATCCGAGTTTACCAGATAGGATTACGAATTTAGACACCCTTGCATGAGTAAATTTCTTGTGGCTACCTTTACCACCGCGGTTTACAAATCCTGCGGCTTCAAGTTCTTTGACGAGTTCTCTAATTTTACGAGGCATATATCAAATAGTTTGTATTCTGAGTTTGTCAAGTTATATTTTACGGAATTAGTCGTTTTGGACTTAAAAAAAGTTATTAAAGAGTCCTAAACCTTTGTATAGACTGGGTTTATACGGTATGGTATAAATAAGAAATTAGGGGCTTCATCTCCTAATTGAACCCAAAAAGGCGAATTGCTTTTTCCAATGTTCCATCCTATTTGATAGTGTACCAGAATTCATCAGATAAAGCAATCCATTACTGAGTATCCTGCTAAGATTCTATGCCGCTGTTAGTATTTCAACTGCCTTCACAAGCGCGGTTTCCTCAACCTTTAGTCTTGCGTTTTCCACTTCCCGTTTCACATAAGTGATAGTATTTTCTAAGTTCATTGGGGTAGCAATCTCATCTACAATTTTTTGCAGACGTTTGATGTCTGTTTTCTTGATCCCTGTCTGTTCCTCTACACGTGAATGTAATTCTGCAGCGGTTTCAGGTTCACTGACTTTTTCCTTCGGTTTTGCTGTAGTTGACTTGGTGCTTGTCGTACGTGGTTTAGTCGTGCGTGTCCGTTTCCGTGGTGTGCTTTTCTGTATTTTCCCTGCGTCCAACGCTTTCATACCACATGCCTGACACAATTTCGCGGTTACTTCACCCATTGTCATCGTAACAATTACTTCACTGATTGCCCCACACAGTTCACATTCAGTAAGACTTTCAATGCTGGAAAGGATCTCAGCATGTAGCACATACATCTTATCCTTATCAGTCTTTGTTGGTTTCTCTTTCTGACACAACGCGATGAGTTTTTGCGCTGATTTTTCTATTTGGCTCAATCTTCCCATAATTTACCTCCAAGATATGTTATAATTAGTATAACATATATGGAAGTTAATGTCAAAAGAAAACAGTGGTGATCAGATGTATTTCGTTTTAGGTTTCGTAGGGGTGGCAAATTGAGTTGAATTAACTCAGAAATCTTGATCAATAAGGAGTTTATACTCAAAACTCTCAATCAATGCTTCGTAACTTGCGGAGATTATATTCTCTGAGACGCCAACGGTTCGCCAACTCTCTCTACCATCACCCGCTTCAATTAGCACTCGAACTTTGGACCCTGTGCCAGCTTTTGTGTCCAACACGCGAACTTTATAGTCTATTAGTCTCACTGTCTTAAGTTCAGGATAAAACTGTTCAAGTGCCTTACGTAATGCGGTGTCTAATGCATTCACAGGACCGTCTCCATCCGCTGCAGTGTGAATAGTATTCCCATCAGGCGTTGTAACTTTTACAGTCGCTTCAGAGCGCATCGTGTGGTCGCTGAATTTTTCTATGATCACACGGAATCCTAACTGCTCAAAAAATGACTCATATCCGTTGAAAACTTTCCGCGTTAAGAGTCTAAAGGAGGCTTCAGCTGCTTCATATTGATACCCTTCGTTTTCCGCTTCTTTGAGACGTTGGAAGAGGTCTAACACCTGCGGAGAGTTCTTGTCGTAATTCGGGTATTCTTTTTCAATCTTCTTCATGATCGTGCCCCGACCTGCTTGGTCAGAGACCAGAATACGTTGTGAATTCCCCACTTTTTCAGGTACGATATGTTCATAAGTAAGCCGATTCTTGCGAATGGCATCCGTGTGTAGACCCCCCTTGTGTGCAAAAGCCGAACGTCCCACATAAGGTTGCCGTTCATCATGTGGAAGATTTGCCAGTTCACTAATTAATCGGGAGACGCTCGTTAACAACTGTAACTGTGTCTCGCTGAGACACTCAATCCCTAATTTCAACTGAATTGTTGGGATGATGGAAGCAAGATTTGCGTTGCCACACCGTTCCCCATATCCGTTGAATGTGCCTTGAATATGATTTGCACCAGCTTGCACCGCTAAGACAGAGTTTGCCGCCCCCATTCCAGCGTCATTGTGTGCATGTATGCCAACAGGCAATAACAGTTCTGACATAACCACTTTTACGCCTTCCTGAATTTCTGTAGGCAATCTTCCACCGTTTGTATCACAGAGGACGAGACATTTTGCGCCACCGTCGGCAGCGGCGTGTAATGTCTTGATTGCATAATCAGGGTCGTCGGCGTATCCATCAAAAAAGTGTTCAGCATCATAGATGACTTCTCGTCCATTATCAGCGAGATAACGCACTGAACTCTCAATTAGTTCTAAATTCTCATCAGCGGTTACACGGAGGACATCTGTCGCGTGAAGTTTCCAACTCTTACCAAAAATCGTAACGGTTCTTGCACCTGTATCAAGGAGAGCAGAAAGATTAGGATCAGCATCAGGAGAAAAGGTGGGATATCGGGTGCTACCAAAGGGCACAACGGTTGCTGTTTCCAGAACCATATTTTTTGCTCGTTTGAAGAACTCTATATCTTTCGGATTAGAACCTGGGTAACCACCTTCAATATAGCGGATACCTAATCTATCTAATTCCTCGATGATGATGAGTTTGTCTTCAACCGAAAATGTTACGCCTTCCGCTTGGCTTCCGTCACGGAGCGTTGTATCGTAAAATTCAACCATATTTCTACCATAGTATATGTGCCATAGTTTATGTGAAAGATCACTCGTTAGATATACCCTCTAATTCTATCACATTTTATCTTAAAAGTCAATTATAATGATTTTCAAAACAGCGTCTTATTTGGATGATTACACAAATACTTCTTCTTTCATATAAAGAGAAATTATGCTATTATTTACTTATGAAAACATGTCGTCTTATTCTATTTCATTTTATTATTTTACTAACAGGTTGCGGTGTCTTCAGTACTAAACCTGTTACACCACCTACAATCCAAGTTGACCAACTTGACAGACTGAATGCCGATATTGATAAGATATTACAAAACCCAATATTCACAACAGCGAGTATTGGTATAAAAGTAGTTTCGGTTGAATCTGGTGATGTTCTTTATGCTAAGAACGCTCAAAAACTACATCATCCTGCCTCAACGACTAAGTTATTTACGGCTGCAACTGCTTTAGCGAAATTGGGACCAAATTATAGGTTTATCACCTCTTTGTCCGCCGACACAGGCACAGATGCACAGATAATAGACAATATTTATCTAACAGGTAAAGGTGACCCAGTATTGCAAACAGAAGATTTAGAAAAACTCTGTGATTCCTTAGTTCAGATCGGTGTTAAGACAATTAGAGGGGATATTGTTGTAGACGAAACCTTCTTTGATTCAGTAAGAGAGGGGCCCGGGTGGATGTGGGATGACAGACCGTTTCATATAAGTGCATTAAGTATACGATACCTTGTACCTGACAAACATGCAGAGAATAGAGCGATTGCTTGTGGACACTTTCTGAAAGACAAACTGACACAAGAAGGTATTTCTGTTAAGGGTAATGTCGTATCAGGTAAAGTGCCTACTGACGCGGAAAGTGTGGCTGAACATCTCTCTCCACCACTATCGCAGCTAGTTAAAACGATGAACAAACCGAGTGATAATTGGATCGCTGAGATGCTATTCAAGACAATCGGTGCTGAAGTGAAAGGTGAACCAGGTACCTGGCAGAAAGGAAGGGAAGCGATCAGTGAATTCTTAGACGAAATAACAGACGGACAGAATACATATAGATTCGTTGATGGATCAGGTCTATCTCGATACAATTTGCTCAACACAGAACTCTTGACAAAACTACTTGTCTATATGTATAACAATTTTGAGTTGATGCCAGAATTCACCGCTTCTTTACCAATTGCTGGCGTTGATGGCACCTTACGCAATCGGATGCAAGGTTTATATGCAGAGAAGGTATTACGCGCAAAAACAGGGACCCTCAGCGGCGTATCTGCCCTGGCAGGATACACCCGGACTGCAGATGGTAAAGTCTTAGCCTTCGGTATACTGATCAGTCATTACGTAGGGTCTTCAGCAACAGCGCGCGGGATTCAAGATAGTATTGGAGATATTCTGACAAAGTTTAGATTAGAATCATATACCGAACAACCCCTTGCATTTTAAACCTAATTGTGATACCCTGTTTTTTAACATGGCAGATCATACCAAAGGAGACAGATTATTTATGTTTAAAGTCGGAGTAATAGGTGACGAAGTATCTCAAGACTTCGCAACAGTCGTTAATTTTGTAAAAGAACACAATCTGGATTCAATAGAAATTCGTTCTGTATGGGACAAACAACCCCACCAACTCACGGATCAAGATATAGATGAAATGAAACGTCTGCTGGACGGTTCAGATATTGAAATTATCGGTGTCGCTTCACCCTTTTTCAAATGTGATATGGATAATGCGGATGAACGCGAAGAACATCTTGATATTCTGAAAGGATGTATCCGAGCTGCAAAAGCGTTCGACACAAATCTTATCCGTACATTTGTGTTTTGGGACACCGGAAAAACGGAAGAAAGGTGGGACGAAATCATAGCATCTTATGATGAACCCCAGAAAATAATTGACGGGGAAGGTATTATACTTGGGATGGAGAATGAATCCACAACTTCGCTGAGTACAGCGCAACTAACAGCAAAATTCATAGAAGAAATAGACTCGCCAAATATTCGCGGAATCTGGGATCCAGCAAACGAGGCACATGCAACACATGGTGTCACACCTTTCCCTGATGCATACAACCAGATGAAACCAACAATGATTCATGCACATTTGAAGGATGCCGCACCCAATGCAGATACAGATGAGATGGAATCTGTGCCTGTCGGAGATGGTATAATTGACTGGCAAGGTCAGCTGCAAGCTTTTGTTGATGATGGATATGAAGGACATCTCTGTCTTGAAACACACTGGAGACCTACCCTTAAAATTGACGATGACCTCTTAAATAGACCCGGCGGACAAGCATTCTCAGAAGCAGGTGAAGAAGCATCTCGCATCTGCATTGAGAATCTCAAAGCTATGATCAGTAGATTAGAAGATCAGAATTGAGACGATTGAAAGGTATGCAGAACAGTAGTGAAAATTAGAGACGTCCGAACAACACTTTATGACATTCCACCTCAAGTCAAACGGACTGATGCAATACAAGCATTTGTTTCAATGGAATTTCCATTCATTGAAATTGAAGATGATGATGGCGTTGTCGGTACAGGATTCTCATATACAATCGGAAAGGGTGGAGAGGCTATCAAACAGGTGATAGATGCTTATCTCACGCCAATCCTATATGATGAAGACCCATCTAACATTGATAGAATCTGGAACCGAATGTGGATGGAGACACACTGGGTCGGTAGAGGTGGAATTGTAGGTTTAGGGATCGCAGCTGTTGACATTGCACTCTGGGACCTTATGGCACAACGTGCAAATTTACCGCTCTATAAACTCCTCGGCGGAGCAAAGGACACTGTCCCTGTATACAATACCGATGGTGGATGGTTACATCTGACAGAAGATGAACTGGTCAGACAATCTGTTCAATATGTGGAACACGGATACAAAGGAATCAAGATAAAAGTAGGCAGAGAAAACCTTCACGAAGATGTCTCACGTATCTTTGCCGTTAGGAAAGCAATTGGACAGGAACCGTATCTTATGATAGACGCAAATATGAAGTGGAATGCTCGTGAAGCTACGCAACTCGCTTGTCGCATTGAGGAAGCAGATATCTTCTGGTTTGAAGAGCCGATAGCAGCAGATGATGTTGATAGCCATGTTGACCTGCGACAGAAGACTACCATCCCAATTGCTATTGGCGAGACGATCTATAACAAATATGTCTTTCAGGAGTATATTGCACAAGGTGCAGCAGACATTTTGCAACCGGATGCTGTGCGGGTAGGTGGGATAACGGAGTGGATGAAAGTGGCACATACTGCCGAATGTTTCGGACTATCAGTATCTCCGCATTTTCTTATGGATTTACATGTCCATCTGTCAGCCGCCGTCCAAAATTCTCTTTTTGTAGAGTATATTCCATCGCTTGATCCTGTCCTGAGCGAAACGTTGGAACTAAAAGATGGACATTTTTCTCCACCGAACAGACCAGGACACGGAATCATGTTTGACAAAGACAAATTGGAACAGTATAGCGTTGCTTAAACTAACATAATGAGATTGTTAACTGGGTATAACCCGTTATATTAGGTACAACTATGAAACTTAAAGATCGGATTGCAATAATCACTGGTGGTGGTCGTGGGATAGGTCGTGCAACTGCAATCGCGTTTGCAAATGAAGGCGCGAACATCGTACTTGCTGCCAGAACAGAAAAAGAAATAAACGCTGTCGCTGAAGAAGTTAAGGAACTTGGCAGTAGTGCCATCGCTATTCAAACAGATGTCCAACAGAAATCGGAAGTTGACACACTGGTCAGAAGCACTCTTAATACTTTCGGTAAAGTAGACATACTGGTCAACAATGCTGGTGTTGCCATCCATAATCCGATACCTAAGATTCGCGAAGAAGATTGGGATTTTACAATGTCAGTTAATCTTAAGGGTGTTTTCTTGTGTACACAAGCTGTCTTCTCTCACATGTGTAAACAGGAGAGCGGACATATCGTCAACGTATCATCTGTATCAGGAAAAATTGGACATGTGAATGGCGGTGCGTATTGTGCTTCTAAATTTGCTGTCATCGGTTTTACTGAAACAACCAACAATGAAGGGAGACGATATGGCGTAAAGGCTTCGGTTGTCTGTCCTGGACCTGTTGATACAAAGATGCGTCGTGATAATCATCCTGACGATGTGATTGAGCATCTTACACGACCCGAAGATGTTGCGGAGTTAATTCTTTTCCTTGTCACTCAACCCAAACATGCCCACACAGTTGAGGCTGTCATTAGAACACCTCTCATGTAGTCTTGCAACAATACACACCATGCTGATTGATTCGCACACACATATTCAAGTATCCCAATTTGATCATGATCGTGAAGAAACGTTACAACGCGCAGTTGAAGCGGGTGTTACGCATATTCTCGTCATCGGAATCGATCCGGATACAAGTCTTGCAGCGGTAGAACTTGCTGAAAAATACGATCATCTATATGCCACCGTTGGAATGCATCCACACAATGCGGAAGATTTCACAAGTGAGACCTTATCTACTTTTCGCGACCTTCTACGTCATCCAAAAGTGATTGCCCTCGGTGAAATCGGTCTTGATTACTACAGAGACCTCTCTCCGCGAAATACACAGAAAGATGTATTTGAAAAACAATTAGACCTTGCCGAAGAAACGGGAATGCCTATCATTATTCATAACCGTGATGCTTACGATGATATACTACCCATTCTGGAAAAACGGAAGGGTAAACTCCGCGGCGTCCTGCACTGTTTCACAGCTGATGTAGAACGCATGCAAAAGAGTCTTGATATCGGTTTTCATATTGGAATCGGTGGGATTGTTACCTATCCGAAGGCTACAGATGTTCAACGCGTCGCGAAAGAAGTACCTATTGATAGGTTACTCATTGAAACGGATTGTCCTTGGTTGGCACCGCAATTCAGACGTGGGAGACGTAACGAACCTGCTTATGTACGGGAAGTTGCAGAGAAGATCGCAGAACTCAGGAACACTTCAGTGGAAACAATGGGTGAGATGACTTCAGGAAACTTCTTTTCTCTGTTCGGAGTTGATACGACTTAGCAAATACAGCAACACACATGAAACAAATAAACTTACGCATGTATGCAATGGTATTTGCCTTATTCTGTATTTGGGTTATCTTTACACTTGTAACCGATGGTTTATTCCTTTCTGGACGTAATCTATTTAACCTTACCCGCCAAGCTGCTGTTACCGCAATTCTCGCTATTGGTATGGTTTTGGTTATCATATCAGCGAATATCGACCTTTCAGTCGGATTTGGTGCAGGCTTGCTTGGTGCTGTCACCGCAATACTACATGTTCGGGCGAACTTGCCAGCTACATTAACCCTACTTATTGTCTTATGTTTAGGCATATTTATTGGCGTTATACAAGGATATCTTGTTGGATATCTACGTATACCAGCGTTTATTGTTACGCTGGGTGGTTTCTTGGTTTATAGAGGACTGATGTTAGCAGTTACAAAAGGTGAGACTATAGCACTACCCGATAACTGGTTAAAGGCGATTGGAACTGCCCATATACCTAAAGCAATTGGTATCTATCTCCTGCTGTTTTGCATCGTCGTTTTTGTGTTAGTGTATATGAGACGACTTAAGAAAACAACTGTTGAAAGATATCTCAAGACAGAACTTCACTATATTTTGACAAGTATTCTAATATGGATCATTATTATCGCTTTTGTGTTGGTTATGAATTCCTACAAAGGTATACCTGTGCTTGCTTGCATCATGTTCGGTTTAGCATTCATAGTTCATTTCATTGCAAACTACTCCCGTTTTGGGAGATATGTGTATGCAGTCGGTGGCAATTCAGACGCTGCCTATCTATCTGGAATTAATGTTGAGGGGATTACGTTGCGAGTCTTTGCTGTCATGGGAGCCTTAATGGCAATCGCAGGTATCGTTATGACAACGCGACTCGGCAGTGCCGGCCCTGAAGCAGGACGACTGCTTGAGTTAGAAGCTATTGCAGCATGTGTCATCGGTGGTGCAAGTCTCATGGGTGGACGTGGAACAATCTTCGGCGCAATCTTAGGAGCGTTTGTTATGGCAAGTCTCAGTAATGGCATGAGTATGGCAAACATGGGACCCTCATGGCAGGACATCATAACCGGTACAGTACTCGTCGCAGCTGTTGGATTTGATATGCTGTCAAGGAAATGATGACTATGTCATATAATTAGGACTTACGCATTTTTTCTTAAAGCCCCCTTGATAAGGGGGGAAGTGCGTAAGTCCTGATAATTAAACACTGTTTTCTCACATTTTTTTAAACCAAACTCGTAAATTCCTCCCTCTTTACTGCTGAATACAACTCTTGCGTTATTCCGAGGTATATAAATATGCATTACGAATCTATCTCTATTTGTGATCAGAAAGACGTAGATTTAGTCCGTCTTATCCAAGCACGTGATGAAGCAGCATTCAAAGAACTCATGTCCCGTTATAATCCACTCATCTGGAATATATTAAACCGGAATGTCAGACAACACCGAGATGCAGAAGAAATCCTTATGGATATCTGGATGATTGTTTGGGAGAACATTATCGGTTTACGAAACGCAGAAAGTTTTGCGGGATGGTTACGACGAATCGCTTTCACTGCCTGCAAAAGATACTACGCAAAAAGGACATCTCAACAGAGCGAACTCCTACTCAATTATGAAGATTTGGCTCTACAGATAGACAGAGAAGCTGAAAAACGTTTCCATGATGACAGAATACGGGAAGATGCAAGGGAAGCAGTCCAGCATCTTCCACGAGGTATTAGGAGTATTGGAATCAGATACTACCTTGAACAGTGGACTATCACTGATATTGCGGATGAACTAAGTCTGCCAACTGGAACAGTAAAGTCCCAGCTAAGTAAGGTGAGAGATCTGCTGCGTAAAGAATTCGAAGTCAAAACTGAACCTATTAGGAGGAAAACTATGTCAACTAAAGATACAATCATTGAGAATACCGAATCAATGGTTAAAATCATCGGAGTAGGTGGGGCAGGATGTAATGTCATCAGAACAATGTCAGAGACTGAATGTCCTGACATCGCTTTCTACGCTATTGATACAGATAAAAAAACGCTTAATACATGCACAGGTGCAGTGCAGCTGCAAATCGGTAAAAACACGACGCACGGAGACGGAACACATGGGAACCTGGCACTCGGGAGGCAAGCAGCTGCAGAAGACATGGATCAGCTACGATCAATTGTTGAAGGGGCACAGGCTGTTTTTGTAATTGCTGGATTGGGTGGTGGAACAGGCACAAGCGTGGCACCAGTTGTCGCATCGCTTGCACAGGAGCAAAATGCATTGACCTTCTGTATTGTAACAAGACCATTCCAGGCTGAAGGTAAAAAACGAAGTGAAAGTGCAGAAGTAGGATTGCAGGAATTGCACAAGGATCCATCGCAAAGTCTGGACGCTGTAATCACAATTCCTAACGAGCAAGTATTAGAAATAATCAACAGTGGTCCCCCCTTACAGGATGTCTTGCAAGGAAACAATGAAATCTTAATACAGGGAATTTGTGCAATCACGGATATGGTATTAGATTTTCCTCAAGAAATAACCGTCTCTATAGATGACATAAAGGAATTTTTGCGCGACCAAGGGATTCTGCAGATGAGTATTGGAAAAGCAAGTGGTGAAAACAGAGCAACGATCGCAGCACAGAACGCGATGTCCTCACCTTTACTCTCTGGCAATAGAATAGCTGATGCAAAGAGAGTCATCTTAAGTATCGCAGCACCACCCAACTTTGATATGCAAGAATTCGACGAAGCGATTAATGTTTGCATTGATAGATCAGAAATTGTAGATTTTATGATTGGCTTGGTTCATAAAGATGATCTAGAACAATCAGATGAGGTACTGATTACCGTAATTGCATGTATGCCGAGTCATAAGAAAAATCAGGACTCTGAAACATCAAAAAGCATTCAAGATGATACAACGGGAGAGAATATTGATAAGTCCATAAGTTCATCAGAGTATGCGAATCAAGTCAATTTCAGTCAATACGATCTATCACAGCATTTATCTAATGATGCAAGTTTAGTGCGGAGTACTATTGAGGATAGTATATCCAATGCAGTTTAAGATCATAAGAATACAGAAAAGCATACGGTTGTCTAATCCCAGTCAGTTTAAAAGTAGTAGGCACACTCCGTGTGCCGTCCAAAGTTGATGACTAACTACTGATTTTTCATTGTTTATCCATCAAGAAACTGATATAATTGAGAAGATGTTATACCTAACCACTCTATAGATATTTGGAAAATACAATGAATATCAATGAACGTTTCCAGAACTACACACGATCTGAACTGCCACCTAAATTTAAGGAAAGACTTGACCGTAAACAGATCACTGAGATTGCCTTATCACCCGACGGTACAAAACTCGCTGGTAGCGGTGAAGGACGTATATGGGTCTACGATCTGGACAGTAGCGAGCAGGTGGCAATGCTTGCTGGACATGCAGATCGCATACGTGCTTTGGCATTTGCACCTGACAACACCTCCATTGCAAGTGCCAGTGAAGATAATACACTCAGACTATGGGATACGGACCAGGGAAACGAGATTGCAACAGTCGCAGGGGATACATCAAACCTTGCGACAGCCTTAGCATCATCTCCTGATGGCGTTCCTTTGACAGCATGGAACGAAGAGACTGTCCGACTGCTCAGTAGTTCTGGCACTGAACCTTCACGTATCAGAACACTGCGGTATTCGGATGATGGAGATACCCTCGTTAGCGGTGGCGTGGATGGTAAGATACGTGTCTTTGAAATTGAGACAGGACGTCAAAACGCATCATTTGCTGCACATGACGGTTTAGTCTTATCTCTCGCCCTAACTTCGGATGGTCAATTCTTTGCCAGTGGTGGTTCGGATACTACCGTCCGCTTATGGGACATGAGTGATCATCGGCTGCTGGCTACCTTGACGGCGCATGCTGATTCTGTCTATGCATTAGCGTTTTCCGATAACGGAGAAATGCTTGCCAGTGGTGGAAGAGACCCCCATGTTCGGCTCTGGAATGTCCAAGCGAGAGGTCTCATGCGTACTATACCAATTCAGGACGGTTTTGTCTGGAAGTTAGCATTTTTACAAGACAGAGATAGTGATACAGAAAAACTCGTTTGTATCAATAGAGATGGAAGCCTCTTGCAGTGGGAATGATTGGATTCTGTAGGACACCAGCTTTATAAAAACAGGTGTTCCCGACTATCAAACGGCACAAACTAAAAGTTTATGCTACAATGAAAGAGGCATTTTCATTTAGCAATGGTATTACTGCCACTTGTATTCGTCCTCTGCTATTAGACCGTCCTTACTTTTTTCTATAATGCGCTTCTTGAATAACTGCAATTGGTCATGTTCACTTTTCTCAAAATGCTCGAAATGGACTTCAAGGTAAATCATCCATAATAGGAGTGTGAACTCACGATCAATATAGATATCCTCTGTCTGTATTTCAGGAATTTGTTCAGTTTTGACTTCACGATACACGCGAATGAGTTCATGCTCATAAGAACGTTTCTGTCCAGTATAATACTTCACAGTTTCATCAAATGCATATTCAAGTTCACTCATCGGTTTATAGCCTTTGGAGACGCTGTATATGGCACTGTCATATCCCCCGAGTATTTTCTCATACAACCAATATGACATATCCGAGACAAGGTTGACATTTTTCTGCCCGTTTGCCATTGAGACGCATCGAAATCCGAGAGTACCTATACCATCAGCAGCAGGATGTTGACTTACGGTTGCTATGTCTAACTCATCTGCTTCTTCAAACCAGGAACCCCCGCGTGTTCTATGATATCTTCCGTGTATATCGTTTGCATCTAACCTATCTAAACACCATTCATCGACATTACCGATCATATCGTATAAGCCGAAATCGTTGGGTTGATAGCTGCCAACTTTTTTTGTTGGTGGAATGCGAAAACTAACTTTCTCGGTGTATCTACCAAAGTTTGCTCTGTTTTTAGGATGGTCATTTCCCCATGGATACTTCTTCGCTTTAAGTAGACCGCGTGCTGCTCTTTCCCATTGCGCTTGTGTGGGTAAATCCTTACTAACCCATTCTGCATAAGCTTTTGCAGCGAACCAGCTCATACCGCACACAGGATGATCGGCTCTACCTTTCGGATACATATTGTTCTTCCAGCCTGAGAGATATGTATCCCCAACCAGTGAGATGAGTGCTTTGTCCTGTTGCCATAGCGGATTGGCATCCAAGAACTCCTTAAATTGTCTATTTGTAACCTCATACTTGTCCATATAGAAAGCTTCAAGACCATCACCCGCAGGTATCAGAACCATACCATCAGGCGCATCGGCATAACCCAAATTGAAGTTTGTTATTGTAAATAGAAATATCGTCATTGTGAGGTATATTATTTTCTTTAGGTTTTTCACTGTTTTGCTCCAAGTTTTCACAAAATTGAGAGTGTTTCCCTAATTTTTGATAAACTGTGTTCTTTTTTCTACTTCTGTTTCTACATTCCAACTACTGTTTTTCTATTTTTTCTATTTTAAGACATTCTGAACACCTATCACAGCAGTATTTATCGTGTGTATTGGTTTGTGTAATGTTTATTGTCATTCTTGAATGACGTAGTTTTATGTGCAATTATTGTGCCAATGTTCAAGCTTATTCTGTAAGGTTTTTGACTTTCTTGAACTTATCCTCTGCAAATTGGCCCCATTCCTTAATCTTCTCATTTCGATAAACTGCATTGTTCCATTTTGTTTCAGCCATCGTCAATGCTTCCTGATCCGTGATTGGCATCTGAACAAGTGCTGCTATTGCTGCGTTGCGTTTCGCTGGATCCTCAGTGTTGCTGATTGCAGTCCAAGCATCAACAAGATCCTTATGTGAATCTATGATTAGCACACCGAACAGATCGTTTACAATATCCCATCGTTTGCTTCCTACTTCAGCATCATAAGGGAAGGGATCGACCGGTAATTTGAAGGGATTGGTTACGATAGACCTTTCCCCTAATTCATCATAGAGTGTTGGTATCACGCTTGCGCGATTGAGTCCCCCTTCCCAATTCGGACCTTCGGGGTCATCTTCAGGAAGCATCCAGAGTTTTTGTGCCTTCTCGGACAGAACAAACGCAATGAATTTTTTTGCTACCTCCATATTTGGTGCACCTTTCAATATTGCAATTGAATCCGGATTGACCACAATGCCATCAGTCGGTAATACATACTTGATTTTGTCTTCTCCTACAGCAGCAATTTGACTATATGCATAGAAGTCAATTGCCAATCCGTAGATCACTTCTCCATTGGCGACATCTCTCGGTATAACGTTTGACCCGGCAGAGAATTTCTTGACATTCCCCCCCAATTTCGTCAGGAGTGCAAACCCTTTTTCCCAACCGTGTGTTTGAAGGATAATCTCATACATCATGTGTGCACTACCGCTTTCTCTTGGATCAGCAGCCCCTATTTCGTCGATCAGTGCAATGTTACCCAAGTCCTCCCATTTTGCAGGTATAGGTAGTTCTTTTATCTCTCGTACTTGGTCGTTATACATGATGCCGAAACTGGAGAGTACTGCGCCATACCAACGATATTGTGCATCATATACCGGAATACCGTGATATGATTGGGGTATCAGTTTTAGTTGTTCGTCTGGAAGTTTATAGGGAGTCAATAGATCCAATTCTGCCAATCTAAGGTAACTATCCGTTCCGCCCCCGAAGAAGATGTCATGCTCAATTCCATCAGGCAGGCGATCAAATTCTGTTGTGATCAACTTGTAATTGGTAGATGTTCCGCCAGCATCCCTCCAATTGACTTCCACTGTTTTACCTGTCTGTTCCTTGTACCACGCCTTAAAACTGCTACCGAACACCTCTTTAATACCATCTGGATGTGGTGATATAATGACGAGTTGATCGTCTGATTGTTTGGTTGGTTGACATTGCCAGAACACCATCAATCCGACCAGTATGATTACCAATGTTGTGATGTGTCGGATACTATCCCTTTGCAGAAACGGATTAGACTTGAACATTTTTTGTAATTTCTCCTCTGAGTTGTGAAAATTTGAATCAGACATTAAAAAAGTGAGACGATATCTTTCATTTTCCATGCTAAGACAATGATAGCACCGAGAAGGATCAGATACCATACAATCATGGATTTTACATGTTTCCCCTTGAAAAATGAACGGTTTGGCCTCTGCAGTTTCATCTGTTAGTTCCTCATGTTGCCTTTAGATTTGTTGCTTTAACGTGAGTTTGATAATTAAATCAATATGCGTTGTAGGTTGGGTTGAGGCACGAAACCCAACATGTATTGTTCTATAATGGGGCAAGATGTTGGGTTTCGTGCCTCAACCCAACCTACATATTTAGTTGTTCTGATTTATCAAACTCACGTTGCTTTAGATAGATGATAGCATGTATCTCTTTTATATGTCAAATTCTTCGCGCATTCAGCGTTTATTCTGATTTCTTTGTCAGAATTTCTGAGACCCTTACAGAGACCCATAGTAGATAGTCCATTCTAATTGTTCGGGTAAAGGTCGGGAATCGGAGTTCCCTCCTACCGATGGACTGCTTATGGTAGGAGGGAACTCCGATTCCCGACTATTGCTTATACCCACAAGTTTAGTCTGGACTATCCACTAATCGTGCCTTTGGGCTGGGGGAGACGGTTGTTCAAGATACACCTGATAGAGATGTTGCTTGAGTTCGGCATTAATTTCAGGTTTAGATAATTTCTTATAGAGTTCAAGTTTGGTGTTGACGTAATCCAATAAAAACTCATCAAACACCTTATAAAACCACTCTTCTTTGCTGCTCTCCGAATTATCCCCTTCAATCACCAGTCGAAGTGCTTCGTCAGCGTTCATTTTTTGTTGAATAGTCTCAATATCAACCTTATCTTCCTCTGTAAACTCTGTCTGATATGCCTCATTCAGAGCCTGAATGATATTAGAGAGCAGATCTTGTTCCGGTTCTCTGCTCGGTTGGACACCACTACCAATCCCTTCAACCTCGCTATCTTCTGGTTCGAGAATTATTTGTTGGTTCTCATAAATTTTCGCCACACGCAACGAATCCAAGTTTACAGAATAGATGACATCTTGTAGGTTAGGATTATCCCGTTTCGGCAGCTTCTTGTTGAGGCTGCGTCCAAAGACGTACAATTTTTCTAACGCCACATCTGTGAAAGTAATCAGTTGTGAGATGTATCCGTAGAGACGAATATAACTTTGCAAGGCAGAACGAAACTTCTCTTTTTCGTCTGTTTCATTCTCCATCCATTTCTCAACAACGTCATCAAGAATGCCTTGTAGAAGTTCGTCGGGTTGATCAGCATCATAAAAGACTTCACAAAATCGGTTAATAATATCAGCATCGTAGAGATCAAAATCGCCTAACTGACTCTGTAGGTCATACAAGCGATTCGGGTCGGTTTCCTCCGCGAGCGTTGTCGTCTGATAGTATTGTTGGAATGCGGCTTGTATCTGTTCAGGGTCATTCACAAAATCGAGTACCAGCGTATCTGTCTTACCGGGGGCGACGCGGTTCAGGCGGCTTAAGGTCTGGACACACTGCAGCCCGTCTAACTTCTTATCAACATACATTGTCTGTAGCATCGGCTCATCAAAACCGGTTTGGAATTTATTCGCGACAATCAGAATACGATACTGTGGACTCTTGAAGGTGTCTGCAATTGAAGCTTTTGGTGGTAATTCGTTCATGCTGTTTTCCGTATAGTCCACTTCGCTGTCGGTGTCGTGAACGGTATCACTGAATGCTACCAGACATCCGTAGGGTAGGTTCATCGCCCGCATCTGTTTATCAAATTCTAACTTGTATTTGACACAGTGCAGTCGGGACGGCGTGACCAGCATCGCTCGCCCCTTACCTTCTATCGTTTTCTCCGTGTGTTCTATGAAGTGTTCCAACATAATCTTGGTTTTCTTCTCAATGCTGGTCGGTTGCAGGTCGACGTAGCTGGTCAGTGTCCGCAGCGTGCGTGCCTTATCGTACTCTTTATCCTCCGACACGCTTTTGACCAGTTCAAAATATCGTTTAAAGGTAGTGTAATTCTGCAGCACGTCAAGTGTGAAGCCTTCACTGATACTTTGACGCATGGAATAGGTATGGAACGGAACAAACTTCCCATTCACATTCTTCTGTCCGAACAGTTCTAATGTCTTATTCTTCGGTGTGCCGCTGAAACCGAAATAGGAGATATGATCCTGCATCCTGCGCTGTTCCATCTGCTTGATAATTCGAGCGTCTATACCCGATATTTCTTCGGTGTCATCTTCGTCTTCGGTTTCTTCTTCAATCCCTTTTGAAAGCGAAACTCTGAGGTCTTTTGCAGCTTCACCGCTCTGTGAGGAGTGCGCTTCGTCAATAATCACTGCAAAGGTCTTGCTATTAAGCGCGCCGATTGTTTCCGCAATCACACTGAACTTCTGAATCGTGGAAATTATGATGCTTTTGCCGGATTCAAGAAAACCTCTGAGTTGTGCTGAATTCTTGTCAACGGCATGAACCACACCCTCGACCTGTCCTACCTGCTTGATTGTATCTTGCAGTTGCTTATCAAGTACGAGTCGATCTGTCACCACGATAATAGAGTCGAAAATCCGATGTGTCATGTCCGAAGAACTGTATAAATGCGTTAGCAGGTGCGCTAACCATGCAATTGAATTGGATTTACCGCTCCCTGTAGCGTGTTGGATTAGGTATTTCTGTCCGACATCCTTCGCTTTAATATCTGTTTTCAAATCACGGATTACACTCAGCTGATGGTATCGCGGGAAAATAAGCACTTTATGCGTTATATCTTTCACGTCGTCGATTCTGTGGTCGTAAACCTTCTCTGTGACCTCCTGCTCATGAATAAAGTTGTTGATTAACTCCACCAGGTTATCGGGTTGCAGGATGTCCTCCCACAAGTAGGCGGTCTTGTGACCTTTCCTATTCACAGGATTTTCTATGTCCTTGTTAAACGGAAAGAACCGTGTCTCATCCCCTTGTAATCGGGTTGTCATTGAAACCTTTTCGTTACCCACCGCAAAGTGAACCAGACACCGCTTGAATTTGAACAACGGTTCATTCTTATCTCGATCTGTCCGATACTGTTTCTCCGCATCTGTGAAAACTTGACCGGTAAGGCTGTTTTTCAGTTCCATTGTCACTAACGGCAAACCGTTGAGGAACAACACCATATCCAGCGATTTCTCGTTCCGCTGTGCGTAATACAGTTGTCTTATTAAAGAGAATCTGTTTTGCGAGTAAAGTTTCTGATGGATGGGGTTCATGCCACTTGATGGTAGGAAGTAAGTCAGGTCAAAATGACACCCTCTATCCGCAATGCCTTTCCGTAGCACGTCCAACACTCCGCGGCGATCAATCTCTCTGCTTATGCGGTCACGGAGTTTAGTGGGAGTATCTGCTCCATATTGCCGTTCCAGTTTCTGATATACCTTTAGTTGTGTGTCTTTAATAAACTGGAGCGTCTCATTCGGTATTAGACAGAGAGATTTATCATAATCGGAAGACAGCAGAGATTGGTAACCCGATTGATTCAGGTGTGCTTCAATGTGATCTTCAAATTTTTCTTCTGTATACTTCGGCATCGTCTAAACCTCGTTTCGGACATCTATCTTGCCTGTCACCGCTTCAGAGATGAGGGATTGACGGTATTCCTTGAGGAGTTGGATTTTTTGATTTTCTGTGGCTATCAGTTCGTCAATCTGTTTAGTCTTACAGTCAAGGAAGTTAGCGATTTGGGTTTGTTCTATCATAGATGGATAGGGGACAATGATATCCTTAAAATCATCAAATCGTAGTTCCCATTGGCTCGTTCTAATTCCGTAAGACAACCTATTAAACTCTTGAATGTAAGAATCAGACCTAAGTAAATGATGGAAGTATTTGCCAAAAAAATGTTGCTTAGGTTTACACACAGTATAAGCAGGGCTAACAATTCCTCTATATTCAGAGATGCCTAAAGAACCTTGCCAACATTTCATTTTGTTAAACACGAAATCCCCAGGTTCAACGAGTTTATAGTTTGATATGTCCTCTGATATTCTGTTGTAATTATCGTCTCTGCTGTCTCGCTTAATGACCCCGTAATCTCTATAAACAGATAAATTGATTTCTCCAGATGTATTCTTTATATGCTTTCGTTCAAACAGATAATTACACTTTACTGTATCCCAATGCTTTGGTATCTCTCCAATCCACTCCACGCCCGACGGTTTCATCTCCACATTTGGGTCAAGTCCCTTTGTTACTGTCTGATTTATCAGTGCGGTGCGTTGTTCTTGTAGGAGTTCTGTCTGTCGTTCTTTGATGCGGACGAGTTCGTCAATCTGTTCGGTTTTGCGGTCAAGGAAGTTAGCGATTTGTAATTTCTCATGATCTAAAGGTATAGGGATTTTTGCATTCAGAATATCATCAACTGCCGTTCGTGGCATTTTTGCCCCGTAAGATATAGAATCGCAGTATTCAATGAAGCGATTGGATTGCATCAAATAGAAAAGATATTTGCCCATACATTGTAAAGTAGGTCTTATGACTATCATTTCACCAAGAGAGTACCCATCATATTTGGCAAAGACTACCTTGTTGAGATAGACACGAATTTTGTTAAATAACACATCCCCAGCTTGAAATTTCACACCCACCGCATCATAGGAACTATAAAAATCAAGGACTTTACCGGTTTTCGATTCAACATTTTCAGGCGAAATTTTTATAGCATCTGTCTCTGGTGTAGATTTTTCACTTACAAGGGTTGCGACATGTTTTATTCTCTCTATCTTCCAATGTGCTGGTATCTCTCCAAGCCACTCTACGCTGCTCTTTTTATATTCGGGGTAACGCTTCATAATTCTAATATCTTTTTGTCAGAATCTCGGATTATTCGGTAAACACACCTCAGTTAACATATCTGGCATAGATGGGCGCGGAAAGTGTTTATGTCTGTGAAACTTTTGATGGCGAATTCTTTGTGATGTTCTTGTAATTTCGTAGTGTGTCTCCTTTCAAAATCGTACCATATGGTACGAAATTTCGTACCGTGGTACGATTTGGTACAATGGCGGTGGCGTTAGTCGCAGTAAGGTTTTGTAGCGTGTTTTTTGACAGAGTCAAAATTTTAAAATTCCTTTTTGGTACGAAATTCTCGCCATGTTGAAATATGGATAAAAAAATCGGTTTTTTTCTGATATTGCGATCCTTTCTGGTCGTATTGTATAATAGCATTGTCAACACCTTTTTTGTACAAACTTTTCGTTAGTAGTATATTAACATATAGAATTACATTTGTCAAGTTAAATATGAAAGGGGTGTGTAAAGTTTTTGTTCCTCTATTTGTCTGAATCGCGGATTACACGGAGGACACGCCAGTTATATACATCGGCGCGGAAGGGGTTTCTGGATCATTATATGACTTTGATCGGCTGCAAAGAAGCACAATCTAACAGAATGTGGCAGAATACGCGTTTGGTATTCTGCATTGGTTAGGAAATTGCACCTACCTTTTTGTCTGAACCAGGATTTACAGGATTACCATGATGATTTACAGGATAAGAGTTTGTGCAATCTTTTTTTGTAGGGACGGGGTATCCTTGTCCGTTGTATCATTTTTTTAGTCCCTAATGAAGTTTAGGCAATTTTGTGAGGTTAGGAAGAAATCAACGGTATGAATGCCATTTAGGCATTCCCCGCCTCGTCAGCAGCGCGGTGAACCTGCCTTATGCAAAGTAGTAGGCACACTCCGTGTGCCGTATGTTAAAAGGTTCTTCAATGGAAGAATTTCTTATCCTGAAAATCCTGGTCAAATCTGGAAATCCTGTAAATCCTGGTTCAGACAAGTAACCAGAACTTTACACACCCTCTTATAGGTCAGGACTTATAACGCCAATACCTCATTCAGCAAACCTTCACTTTTCCGTTCCAGTACTCCGATGCAATCGTTGAATATCAGCTTCGCAAATAAACGCTATTGTCACACCATTTTGACGGAATGCGTCACGGAAATCCAACCACTTACTATCTACTGCTTGCAGGATAGGCGTTTTTTCTGGATGTGTCATCGCAACAGCGATAAATTTCCGGTCATCTGGATCAAAGTCATTCAATGCTGGATCGTTTGGGAACTCCTCAAACTCGTTATCTGAACCATTGACAGGTGTAATCGAAACTAAATCGCACTGTGTATCCTTGTTTCTCAAGAGCCATAAGAGAAACCTATCGCCAGCACCCGGTTCTCCACTGGAACGGAGATTTCTTAGGTACTCACTAAGGATTATCCACATATCATCAAGCACTAATTTCTCCTCGCCACGGATAATCCTTTCAAGCCGATTGATACATGTATCTACACAATTAGGAGAGGCTTGCAACGATTGCCCGTTGGCGACCACTGCGACATTTGTATCTACAATTACCACCATCATTTCATCACTTTCCGCCGCTGCATTTCAACTTTTGTCTTTTCCACTAAATCACCAATATCATCGCCAAAGAAGTCTTGGGGCCAATTCAGAATGTTGCCGTATTCATCAACCTTGAGTCGTTCAATTTCTGATGTGCCATCGTTGATCTGACAGAAATAGAGTGCTGTGTCATCCGCTGCAATTTGCTCTTCTGCGATCCGTCGTTGCAGACGGTGAAGCAGAAGTGCACTGTGGCTTTCAAGGATAATCTGGACGTTTCGATTTTTGACGACATCAATGAGAACATCTGCCAAACCTGCTTGTACTTTCGGATGCAGGTGAATTTCTGGTTGTTCAAGAATTACGGTTGATTTTTCTGGGACATAGTAACAAAGGACGAGTACAGGCAAGAGTTGTGAAACACCAAAACCGACATCAGTAATTAGCACCTCGGAACTGTTTCGACTCTTTTTCACACGGAATTCATAATCCTTTCGGTTCTCGGCGATAGGTTCAAGTGAAAAAGAATAAATTAGTTCCATTTTTTGTAACCATTCTAAAATTCGCTGTTCTATGGGTTTATGAGAACGTTTCACATTGACGAGTCGGGATGAAGTCAATCCTTCTGCACGCGCTGCAAGCAGGGCAGGGATGGCTTCTTCTCCACTGATACCGACATCTTGAGGTCGTTCTCCAGACCAAATATAACTGCGTCTTGGATACTCGCGAAGTGGACCGAGATATGCTATATCAGAAAATAGGTTTTCAAAGGCGAGTACGAAGTCTGAAAGAAAACCAAGATTCTGGTAGTATCCACTAACTTCGTCTGGAAAACCGTAACATTTTACGGGAGGGGGTAAATTCCACGGACGTCCGGGGTTTCGTATTGCTTCATAGCCTTCATGAATTAGTTCGTACTGATTCTTTCCGCTTTTCTTTTTCTTCATGTCTCGTTTCATTCCAAATTTGCTGAGTTTATTCTTGTAATGGAAATACTCAACGAGAGGACGGTCGTTTTCTTCGCGGATTTCTGTCTGGAACGTAAGGTTGTTCCCTTGATCAAACAGACTTCTATTAATAGGCAACCGCTTAGGTAGATTCCAAGATAAATCTATCTGGAGTGTTAAATCTGTGTTATGTGTATAAAGCACATCATGAAAGGTGCCGAAGTCAACAAGGGAACGGTCATCTCCAAAGTGTAGAACTCTATTTCGGTCAGGAGATTCTACAGTCTGCATGAGCATCAACAGCACCTGTATGATACTGGTTTTACCGGAACTATTCGCGCCGAAAAGTCCAGTTAATGGCGCAAACTGTAACGTATCCGTATCTTGCCATGATTTAAAATTTCGTGCTCTGAGTTCGGTAATCATAATCCCAATACCTCATTCAGCAAACCTTCACTTTTCCGTTCCAGTGCCAACATTTCATCGGCAATTTCCTTGAGTGAACGCAGTGGCGTGTACTGATAGAAATACCGATTGAAGTTGATTTCGTAGCCAATCTTATCCTTTTTTCTGTCTATCCAACTATCAGGCACGTGCGGTTTTACTTCCCGTTGGTAGTAATCCTCAATGTTCTCTGTAAGAGGAACGCGTTCATGGTCTCGCAGCTTGGTATCCGGTTTCGGATTGCCTTTCTTATCCGGGACAACGATTTCACTCTCCTCTCCAAAAAAATCCTGCTTTTCAACGAGTGGTCTCTCAATTGTCACTTTCGTGTAACCGAAAAAGTCGTTTGGATAGATTCTGCAGTGTTCAGTTTCTTCAAAGTTGGTGTACAGTTCAGCTATCTGACGGATATGACTATCGGAGATAAATGCATTCTTGTCCCCGAGATTTCTTTTCATAGTATCATAGAAGTCAACGGCATTGATGAGTTGTATCTTACCTTGTCGCGCTTCCGATTTTTGATTTGTTAAAATCCAAATGTAGGTTGCGATACTGGTGTTAAAGAAAAGTTTCTCAGGTAGTGCAACAATACACTCTAACCAGTCGTTTTCAATAACCCATTTTCGGATTTCACTTTCACCACTACCGGCATCACCCGTAAAGAGTGGTGATCCGTTAAAGACAATTCCGATGCGACTCCCGCGGTTCTCCATCTTGGAGAGCATGTGTTGTAGAAACAGCAACGCCCCATCAGAGGAACGAGGCGTACCCTTTGAGAACCTGCCATTGGGATTCTCCGCTTCGTTTTTCACCACATTTGCATCAGATTTCCAGCTGACACCAAAGGGGGGATTTGTGATCATATAATCAAATCGTTCACCCTGAAATTGGTCGTTAGAAAGGCTTGAACCGTGTCGGATAGCACCAGGGTCTTCACCTGTAATTAACATATCTGACTTGCAGATTGCATAAGTCTGCGGGTTCAGTTCTTGACCAAACAACTGAATTTTAACATCGGGATTGATCTGTTCGCGAAAGTAATTCTTCCCAATCGTCAACATGCCTCCTGTTCCGCAGCACGGGTCGAAAATCTTGCGGACAAGTCCCTGCCCGCGTAAGTCCTCTCGGTGCTCGGCAAAAAGTAAGGAGACCAGGAGCTGCACGACATCCCGCGGTGTGTAGTGTTCTCCACTGGTTTCGTTAGACATCTCCGAAAACTTGCGGAGCAATTCCTCAAAGACCAGTCCCATCGTGCGGTTGTCTACCTTAGCGGGATGCAGGTCAACTTCGGTAAATTTTTCGCAGAAAGTGTACAACCGATCACTTTGGTGCAACCGCTCAATCAACTGGTTGAGATTGAAGTTCTTAATAATATCCTGAACATCTTGGCTGAAACTGTTGAGATAGTGTTGTAAGTTGTGATGGATATTATTCGGGTCATCCTTTAGGCGAGAGAGGTCATACTTGGAGGTGTTGTAGAAGTTTGCATTTGTCTCTCTCAGAATAATCGGGGGTAGCAAGTCTTCAGATATTGCACCACTGAATCGGTTGTAAGTATCAATGGCTTTCTCTTTTCGGTCATTCTCGTCTAAGATGCAGTCCAATCTACGCAGCACTAAGAACGGGAGGGTGATGTCTCCGTATTCGTGCGGTTTGAACAATCCTCTGAGAACATCATCTGCCACATTCCAAACGAGATTTGCTAATTCTTGGTAATTTGCCATGCGTTTCCTTTTAAGTTAAAATATAGTAAATTATTTAAATAAGTTTACGCATATTCTGTAGGAGTGATCTCCGAATCACGACACAACCACTAATAGTCGGGAATCGGAGTTCCCTCCTACAACACAGATGTAAAGTTAATTGTAGAATCCACTATAATAGGTGTTTGTGAGTACATTTTCATCTACGGCATAAGTCGTTTTGGGCCTGAAAAAATTGTTGAAGGCACAATCAACCCTTTTTCATAAAGGTTTTTATGGTATAATATTAGTAAAAAAATAGGGTGACACCCTATTTGAACCCCATAGTGAGTTGTTTTTCTCGGTTCTACATTTCACAGATATTATATCAGAATCCGTCAGAAAGAGCAACTTTTAAAACGGGAGAAATGAAACGGAAAATGGCACAATCTGGAAGAATGTGCTATCATAAAGAGGCATTATCAATTAGAAATTGTATTATATCAAATATAATCAAAAGTCTTACTGCGAAGGATTAAAATACTGATGCGTAATCCAAAAGTCGCCGTCGTTGGCAGTGCAAACGTTGACCTCGTCTTACGCACTGAACGCATGCCGATCAAAGGTGAAACACTCATCGGAGATGCATTTGACATCTTCACCGGCGGGAAAGGTTTTAATCAAGCCGCAGCTGCAGCACGGCTGGGAGCAGATGTTACACTCATCGCAAAAATAGGCGATGACCCTTTCGCGGATATACTCCGATCCGTAATAGATTCTGAAAATATCAACACTGAATTTGTCAAGACCGATGCTGACGCTGGCACCGGAGTCGCAGCAATAGTCGTTGAACCGGATGGTGAGAATAGCATTATCGTTGTACCGGGCGCAAATATGCGTTTGACACCCGCGGATATAGATGTCGCGCAAAATAGTATTGCAGAAGCTGATGTTTTACTGTTACAATTAGAGACACCGATTAATACTTCAGAACATGCAATAGAGATTGCTAAAGCGAATGAGACGATAGTTATCCTTGATCCTGCCCCCGCACGTTCGCTGCCAGCAAATCTGCTATCTCAGGTGGATATCCTGAAACCTAACGAAGTGGAAGCAGGTGTGTTATCTGGACGTGCGGTTAGCACGCCAGAAGATGGTGTTGCGGCTGCTAAAGCATTACAATCTCAGATAGCATCTGATGGACTATCTGCTGTCGTGTTGACACTTGGTCAACAGGGTGTATTGACTTATACACAAACACAGAATACCCACTTACCCGCAATTGCAGTTGATGTCGTGGACACAACAGGAGCGGGAGATGCATTTAGTGGTGCATTGGCAACTGCACTTGCAGAGGATAAACCGTTGATTGAAGCAGTGATATTCGCTAACGCTGCAGGTGCAGCCGCAGTAACAACACTTGGTGCAACACCATCAATGCCAAAACGAGAAAAAATAGAGGAAATCCTTACTCATAAATAACGAAACTCTAACAGGACTTACGCATTATCTCTTAAAGTCCCCTTGATAAGGGGGATTTAGGGGGTTAAAAAGACTAAAAACACTGAAATAGCGTATCATTTAACCCCCCTAACCCCCTTATCAAAGGAGAATGCGTAAGGCCTGATACATAACGAAACTCTTATACAGAAATGTGGAAGTTTAAAAATTAAAAGGCGAGAGGAGAAATCAATGAAAAGAATTACCGCACTCTTCATAATCTATATAGCATTAGTCGCTACTGTTATGACATCCTTTTCCCAAGAGGAATGGGAAGAGGATATGAAAAAGGGCTTTGAAAAAGTTCTATCAGCTAAGAATGATAGGGTTAATAGACATCGTGATTTCATCACTGATTGGCGTGGAAAGGAATATCTTGCTGAACTGATACAGCTATACGAATTGGAAAAGGTCAATCGGACAGACGATGCAGCTTTTATTTATGCATTAGGATATGCTTATGCTTTGACAGAAGAGAAAGATAACAGGGAAGCGATAGAGAATGCTGAAACTAATTTCAAAACAGCAATTACACTCGATCCTTCTATGTTTTGGGCACATTATAGTCTTGGGGCAATCTATCAGAGACAGCAAAAATATGACGAAGCATTGACGAAATTTCAGACCAGTCTCTCATTAAATCCTAAGTACTATCCTGCATATTACTATATTGGTGAAATTCAGATTAAAAAGGGAAAACATGCTGAAGCTCTCAACTCTTTTGAAACTGCACAAGCAATAAATCCGAAGTGGGTATATCCCGTATATGGTAAAGGTCTGGTATACCTTGATCAAGGCAACTTGAATTTGGCACGGGAAACATTTGAACGTGCTATTCAGAATAACCGAAAGTTTGCCCCTGCTTATGTCAAACTTGGTCAAGTGCTTGCAATGGAAGGTTTTTTTGAAGATGCGTTGATGGAATATCAGAAATCCGCTGAGTATCAACCCTATACTGCAACAGATATATTTGATCTGGCAGTTATTTTTACTGAAGGTGACAATGCTGATGGTGCTATTCAGTTGTATCATCGGACGCTTGAAATAGACCCAAACTACGGACCCGCACACCTGGCAGTTGCTGATGTGCTATACGCTCAAGGGGACACTGATACCGCAGTTGTCCACTATAAGAAAGCCATCGAATTTGATCCGATACTCAAGGACAGTTTCTTTGATGCATTGGAACCCCATTTCACAGGCAGAATTGGGGTTGCTGAAGCACGTGTCATTCTGAAAAAAGCGATGGTTGTCCTACCCGATGATCCACGTTCTCATTTTTACATGGGTAAGATTGAAACAGATTCTGGCAATATAGAAAAAGCTATAGAACACTATAATAGGACGCTTGAAATTGTTGAAGCAGACCCCAGTTATTTAGAGATGGAACTTCCCGAAGGACACTTTAATGATACCTACCTGAAGTTAGGTGATCTTTATCGTAAACAAGGCGATTTAACGAATGCATCAAAGAACTATCAGCAGGCACTTAAGTTGAATCCTACATTAGCCAATCGCTTCAAAGATGAGGGTAAGAGTGCTTATGAAGCTGGAGACTATGAAAACGCAATTGAACCTTTTAGCATTCATCTCATCCTTTATCCAAATGACATTGATGCGACATTTCTGTTGGGACAATCCTACGATGCGAAAGATGATAAAGATAACGCACTCATATATTATGAAAAGACGCTCCAGTTAGATGCGGAACGCTCGGATGTACTTTACAAGATGGTGGATATCTATCAAGAGCGGGATTCCCATCAGTTGGTAATAGATACCTTGAAGAGGGTCATTGCTCTAAACGCAAATGATGCACAAGCGCATTACAAATCAGCACTCTCATACCTCGCTCTGAACCAGTCTGATGCTGCCCTATCTTCATTACTTGAAACTGTTCGGATTGAACCAGAGAATGTCAAAGCACAATATCAGATCGGTTTGATGTATCAGAACAGAGAAGATATTGACAAAGCAGTCGTCTATTTTGAGAAAACAATTGAATTAAATCCTGACAATCCTGAACCGTTCTTTCGTCTCGGTGGTATCTATGAAAAACGTCAAGACGAAGACAATATGATCCGTGTTTATCAACCTGCCTTGTTACTTGAGCCAAATCATCCAGATATACATCACAAACTGGCAGTTATATTTGAAAAACGTTTCAAGAAAGTACCTGAGGAGAACAGAGAAGAGAATCTACAGCAAGCACTGCATCACTACGGATTAGCAAACGAACATGATCCAGAACATTTTGACTGGCACTATAACTATGCACTGCTACTTGATGAGAAAGCAGCATCACTGGAAGATTATCACAAACATGCAGCAATGGCAGTGAAAGCATATACTGACACAATTGCGCTGAAACCTGATTTTGTTGATGCTTACTTTAGACGTGCTATGATCACGAATCGTTATAAACGGATAGGAGAGGAACTCTATCTCAGTGCACAGATTATAGAGGATTTTAAACAGGTTATCATGTTAAAACCTGATTACGTTGAAGCATACTTTCAAATGGGTACGTTACAAGTATGGATAGATGATTTCCAACTGGCAGAGGAAAACTTTCAGAAGGTCATACAGTTGAACCCAAAATATAAGGGTGTTCACACCGAACTTGGTAAACTGGCAGAACGCGAAAAAGATTGGAAAAAAGCGATACTACTCTATGAAAAAGAGATAGCAATAGATGACAAAGCGACAACTGCTTATCAACGTCTCGGGGATCTCTACTATAATTCTCAGATGGAACTCAATAAAGCAAAAGCAACGTTGGAAAAGGCACTTGCGCTCAACGATAAACATGTGAATACCATTATTATGTATGCAAATGTCTTATACAGTATGGATAGGTTGGGTGCAGCATCGGAACAGTTTGAACGTGCATTACAACTGGAGTCCAGCAATCTAACAGCGAATTTTAACCTCGCTCTGATGTATGAATATACTGAAAGAAACGAACTCGCTAAAGCACAATGGAAGACGTTCCTTAAATTGGACCCACCTGAACAGTGGAAAATTGAGGCAGAGAAACACCTGAAGAAACTTGGTGGAAAATAGTCCATCTTGGAACAATGTGGGTCTAGCTTTCGTAGGTGATTAGATTTTGCTCAACATTAACGCTATTCGTAAAGATCTGAAAACAGAGTTCATCGGCAAACCCCATATTGTATGTTATTCAGAAATCACATCAACAAACGACTGTGCAAAAAAGAACGGGAAACTACAAGCGGTTAAAGAGGGGACATTGATCATTGCCGAACATCAAACGGCAGGTCGTGGACGATACGGAAGAACATGGGAAACACCAAAAGGTAAGTGTATACTTGCATCAGTCATCTTCAGACATAGACTTAAGCATGACCAAGTGCATATACCAAATCTGATCGGTGCGCTATCTATTGCACAAGCGATATATGAACTTACGGGTCTTGAAGCGCGTATCAAACACCCAAATGATGTCAGAATATCAGGAAAGAAAGTTGCGGGTGTTCTTACTGAGATGCAATATGATAGCAATCGCGACCCTTTTTTCGTCTTAGGTTTTGGCGTTAATGTCAACACAACTATATCTGAATTTCCTCAAAAACTGAGAGAAAAAGCAACGTCATTGACAATTGCTTCAAACGCTGGTAAGAATGCAATCTCACGAAGAAACCTACTGCTAACTATTTTGGAGAAGCTTGAGGCAAACTATCTCCTCCTCAAAACTGGTGAAACAGCAAGAATTGCAAAAGAAGTCAAAGTATGGGAAGAAGCTAAATGAAAGTAGTGATCAGTGCGTGCCTGCTCGGTGTTAATTGTAGATTCGATGGTGGAAATAGCAAGAATAGAGATGCAGTTGAACAGAGTCAGACGCACGAACTCATACCGGTATGTCCTGAAGAAGCAGGGGGTCTGCCAACACCGCGGCCCCCGGTTGAGATTGTCGGCGGCGATGGGTATGATGTGTTAGACGGGAAGGCTAAAGTCCTAACAGCAGACGGTCACGATAAGACAGCAGAATTTTTAAAAGGTGCACAACAAGCATTGGCGTTGGTACAAGCACAAGGTGTAAAATGTGTCATCCTGAAAGCAAAAAGTCCTTCCTGTGGTTGTGGAAAGATATATGATGGGACTTTTTCAGGAACCCTTATCCCTGGGGACGGGGTTACCACTGCGCTCCTAAAACGACATGGCATAGAAATTATCACTCTGTAACAGAAAGGACAAGGTGGTTTATCCTATCAACTCCCGAACTTTTTCTCCTATATCCTGACTCCGCATCAACGATTCCCCTACCAGAATAGCATTTACACCCACTTCTCGTAAAGCCGTGACATCATCACGCGTATAGATACCGCTTTCACTCACAACGACTTTGCCCTCAGGAATTAGCGCACGTAGCTTGAAAGTTGTATCAAGGGTTGTCCTGAAGGTACGCAAATCCCTATTGTTGATTCCAATGATTTCGGCATCAGCATCAAGCGCAATATCCAATTCCTCCTCTGTATGTACTTCAACAAGGGAGGCTAATGAAAGTGATGCAGCAATCTCTATGTATTCTTTTAGTTCGTCAGGCGTTAGCACAGCAACTATCAGCAGGACAGCATCTGCTCCAGCGACACGTGCCTGAAAGATATGGTAGGGATCTATTGTGAAGTCCTTTCTGAGTAAGGGAAGATGTACTGCTTTCCGTATTGAGGACAGATAACTTAGATTGCCATCAAAGAAATGTTTATCTGTTAGCACGGATATGGCTGCAGCACTGTTTTCTTGGTATGTATATGCAATTTGTAAGGGGTCAAAGTCTGCTCTAATAATACCTTTACTGGGAGATTTTTTCTTAACTTCGGCAATCAGATTCGTCGAATCCGGATTTGATATGGCACCAAAAAAATCCTGTGTTGGAGGAGCATCTATTAGTTTAGATTTTAGTTTGGAAAGTGGTACTTGATCCTGTTCAACCGATAGTTCTTTCCGTTTATGTGCAACAATTGTGTCTAATATCATGGATTGGATACCGATTTTAGTCCTTCAAGTTTTTCCATAGCATTACCAGAATCTATAGAATCTGCAGCAATTTCTAAACCCTTTTCAAAGTTGTCTGCCTTACCGCCAGCAACGATTGCGGCAGCGGCATTCAGTAGGACTATATCTCGTTTTGGTCCTTTTTTCCCTTTAAGGATATCTGTGGTTATCTCAGCATTTTCTTTAGGTGTTCCACCCAGTAGCGACTTTGATTCGGTCTTTGGAATGCCGAGTGTTGTCGGATCAAGTGTATAGGTTTTCACTTCACCATGAGCGAGTTCAGAAACCCGTGTTTTTGTTGTCGTTGTTATTTCATCTAAGCCATCGTTCCCGTGAACGACGAAAGCACGTTTAGTGCCGAGATTCTTGAGAACATTTGCGTGTACCTCAGTCAGTTCTTCTGAATAGACACCCAAGACTTGGGCTTGCGCGCCTGCCGGATTAGTCAAGGGTCCAATCGCATTGAAAATCGTTCGGATACCGATTTCTCTACGGGGACCGATTGCATATTTCATTGCACTATGCAACATAGGTGCAAACAGAAAACCGATTCCTATCTTATCAATACATGCTCCAACCTGTTCCGGTGTAATTTCTATATTGACACCTAAAGCCATCAGCACATTTGCACTGCCGCTGAGACGTGTAACCCCTCTGTTTCCGTGTTTAGCGACGGGAATTCCTGCACCTGCAACGACGAATGCGGATGTTGTAGATATATTGAACGAGTGCAGACCTGTACCTCCCGTGCTACATGTATCAACGAGAAAAGTTTGCTGCGTTGGTATGGGTGTTGCTTTATCGCGCATCACGCGTGCTGCCCCAGTTATCTCATCTATTGTTTCTCCTTTGAGTCGTAGTGCTGTCAAGAAACAAGCAATTTGAGCATCTGTAGTTTTCCCCTCCATAATTTCGTTCATAGTTGCTATCATTTCAGTTTCGGTAAGATCACGACCATCAATTACGTTCTGTATTGCTTCATTTATCAATTCTTTTCCTCCCAATATGTGCATTCTACTAAAGGTAATTATATCTAAAAGATGGGATTTGTTCAAGTAACTTAGGAATTAAAAAAGGACAGATAACGTTGAACTGTGCGTCCCACTCGTAGAGGACTCGGATTCTGTCTCACTTTCGGTAATACCTACACCAGTAGAACTCACTTCATTACCAACCGAGCTACTACTACCTTCCGTCTCACTGCTACTTTCGCCTTCGGTTTCTGTCTGACTACTACCGGTTGTCGTCGTGCTCGTGCTCATCCAATCCGCACCTTGAATCGTTATCGCACCTGTCCCACTCCAATAGTAAGTCCCAGATGTATACTCCCCGTGAGTGCCAATACGAGCCATATTAAGCCACGGTGAATCGGTCGGATCAGTTTTGAATATATAAGTGCTTTTTGGATCAGTATCTGATGGTTGCTTTGCGCGCCCACCAGGTCCCTTTTCAAATGTGCCAACTGAAGCACCTCCAATTGAAGTCACGCCATGTGAAGAATTAATACTGCCAGAGATGTATCCAAAACCACGATATTCTACTGTCGCTTCAACTGCAACTTTTCTCGGTGGTGCATTCGGACTCCAGTTCGCATCATAGGTTTGACATCCGAGTTCACTATTAGAACCCCAATACTTCACCTTCATTGAACCTGTGTACGTCTTATCACCACCGCCTTTGCCAATATCTGTCCCCGCAATCCAAGCATCGTACGTTTGAATAGACCCATAAACAGTTAAACATAGTAATAAAAATAGAAATAGAGAAAGAGAAAAGAAAAACTTTTTCATCGGTTATGATCTCCTCATTATTTTAGGTAAGTTGGCAGCAGATGCTCTAAGTTCATATCAATATACGCTTGACGCATCGCTGCTGCTGTTTGACGTTGCATGTTTCTTGAAGCTTCTTCAGGCGATTCACCAACACCATTATAAACCGAAGCTCCAAGTGTAGGAATTTCACCTTGTGCTTCTTCATTGAGTTTGTCCATTTCAGCTTCAAGTCGGTTGACTTCTGCGGTATTGCCATCATCTTTTGCTTCGTGCCATTGTGAGTGCATCTTCAGCATCCGCTTATGTTGTTCAAGAGTCGGCGCGTAGCCAATCTTCATCCTTTTCGGCTTGAAGAACGTGACAGTATTCGGATATACCCGATAGACGTTACCATCTTCATCTTTGACGTGGTTGTAGTGTTCACCGAGTGGTGCAGCTTCAACACCCATCCGCTTTTTGTAATCTTCACGCCAGAGACGATACGCTTCATCGCGTTCGGGGCCCGGCAGTTTATTGAACTCATCAAAACGATAGACCTTATATCCGCCTTCTGCTGTTTTGCGAGCAATCGGTTCTGTCGGAAGTTTTTCAGGAATTAGAGACTCAGCTGAATCATCATGATCCGTTGCTAAAGCACTATCGGATACATCTCTGTTTGCATCTGGGTGAACGGCTGACGATGGCATTTTAAACACCTTTTGCGGTTCGGGTTCAGGTTGTAAAATAAAAAACAAACTCACGATACCCAGTAGTAGAATGAGGGTCGCTATCCCCCAGTAAAACTTTCTATTCATCAGAATAGCCTCCTTATAAAGAGTTATCCCTTTACTCCGCTGCGTCAAGCGGACAAGGGTGTGTTGGAAAAACTTGTATGGATTCCTTTCATACTTAAAGACACAGTTTTATACCCAAATAGGTGCATAAAATGAAAGAAAAATGAAGTTTTTACTAAAATTTCAGTCAAAACGGGCAAAAAACGATAGATTCCGTGAAAAATACTCAAATTGAGCTCCTCTAATAAATCATCAATTAGGTTTCCAATAAGTATGGAATTCGATCACATTTTTTTCCTTCATAACTTAAGACACAGTATTAATTCCAAAAGAGTGCATATCTGAAAAAAGTAAAACATGCTCTATTTTTCCAATTCATCAAGAAAACTATTACAATGCGTTGATTTAGAAAACTACTCAAACAACGAGATAGAATACCCTCTATAATTAAAGACACAGGTTTATACCCAAAAGGGTGCAAGTAAAGAAAAAAAATGAACTTTTTCTGACATTTTTACTAAAAATAGGTAATATATTGATAAAATTCATGAAAATCACTCACATACCCTACAAACCTACTTTGGAGAGCATACAGAGTAATGAATCCATGATCAACTCACTTATTCTCTTGAATTATTAAGGGAATATAGGTATAATAAACCCATGGGACGAGACACAATACATTCTTTAGGAAATTTTAAACTGAATTGCATAGGAGAATTGAAATGAAGCAGGTTTTTATTTTTACAGCATTGGCAGTCATACTGATTTCAGGTTCTGTGTTTTCAACACAAATACCTACGATACAAGGTGAGTATATAGAGGCACGGTCTGCAAGTGTTTATGTAGGTGCATGTCATTACGGATCAGAATATGTAGAAGGTGGTAAAGAAGCAACCCTTATATGGAACATCAATAAAGGCATTTGGAATGATGTTCAATTAGATGGTCTAACCGTTGTTGCTGTCGTCAGTGCAAAGGACAATTTAGCTATTGATACAAAGACACGTAGAAGTGCTGTCTATGTTGATAGCAAAGCAACACCAGAACAACATGCAGCAATCAGTGATATGCTGTCTAAAAAGCAGGTAGACGTGCTTGGCACAGTTGTTACCACGCAAACAGCACCCATTGATTATACAAAAGATGGAACGAAATATGATGTTTCTGTTGGAGAGGTTTTGCAGCTCTCTGTTAATCGCTTTCCATGTGAACATTGCACGCAACCACACCAGATTTGGTATGAACCACTGATTGAAGTCCAAAACCCAATAGTCGGAAAATCTGAAGTCTACCGTTACAAGGACACACACCTACCTGTTAATTGGCAGCAAGGTGAGACGACTAACAATGTTTTTGTTGGGAAATTTTCGTTGTAGTGTTATGTCAATTCTTATCTTTTAGGTCGGGTAGAGCGAAGCGATACCTATAAGTGTAAAGTTAAGGGTTTTTCGATGCCAGGAACCCTCTTCAGTCCCGTAGGGACGATATGTGTAGTAGTTCATCCTGATATAAACATATCGTCCCTACGGGACTAAAGAGAGGTGGGGTACACATTTTTCTATAAACATATCGTCCCTACGGGACTGAAGAGGGGACAATCTCAATAATCATTTCCCTTAGAGGGCACAATAACCCAGACATTTTCTAAAATTGACACCTATTGTTCGGTTTCCTAACCGAACTGGTAAGGAGCAAGAGTGGAAACAAATACAACAGCAGAGAAACGAAAGTTTAAACTAACAGATGATGAGTTGATTCAGTGGAACGATAACGGTTACTTCGTCCGATACAACGTTTTTACGAAAGCAGAAAACGCAGAGATCGCACAAATTGCTGATGACATCGTCAATAGAAAACGCACCTTTCCCGAATATCACATCTTTCAAAATGCTTTAGTCTTAGAGGGTAAAGTGGAGGCAGAAGGCATCTACGCAATGCACAATATCCAATATGTGAGCTGCAATTGCAAAGAATTCCTTGACCGCACGCGTGACCCACGACTCACAGACCCGGTCGTTGATATTCTTGGACCAGACTTACTCGGACTTAACAATCTGTACATCTGGAAACCCCCGAAGTTAGGTTTAGGTTTTCCGTGGCATCAGGATAAATGGTACTTTAACCATCAATATAAAACCGGGACAACTGTGGCAACCTGGACCGCAATTGATGACGCAGATATAGAAAACGGTTGTCTATATGTAGTCCCCGGAAGCCACAAGGGTGGTGTTCGTGATCATGAGAAACTTGAAGGTTACCAACAGGGAGAATTTAGACAAGCACAAGGTGTTCGTGATGAAGACGGTGTTCCGGTTGAAATTCCTGCAGGTTCAGTCATCTGGTTCAATAGCCAAGTGCTACACAAAAGTACTGATAATCATAGTGAACGTTTTCGTAGGTGTAACGTCGCGCATTATATCAAAGCGAATACTGAATGGACACGACCCGAGGCAGTTAATGTAAAACGACCTCCTATGTGGATACGCGGTAAAACCTATCCCGGTATGGAAAATGAAGTTCAACATGACATTATACCTATTATAGAAAACGATTAGATGTGGAAGAGGGAAGGATGGAAGAATGGAAGGGTGGAAGGGTGGATGAATGGAAGAATGGAAGGGTGGAAGGGTGGAAGAGGGGAAGAATATGAATACAATGGTTGAAAAACGGAAGTATAGACTGACATCTGATGAAGTATCCTCTTGGGAAGAGAAGGGTTACTTTATCCGTTACGATGTTTTCACGAAAGCAGAAAACGATTCTTTGGCTCAGATCGCTGATGACATCGCGATTGGAAAACTGCCTTTCCCCGCAAAAAACATACACCAGAACGCATTGGTCAGAGATGGGAAAACAGAAGCATCAGGTGTCAACGGCATGCATTGCATTCATCATATAAACAAACATTCCCCTGAATTCCTTTTGCGTACACGCGATCCGCGTTTAACAGACCCTGTCGTTGATTTAATTGGTCCAAATGTCCTCGGACTGAACAATCTATATATCTGGAAACCCCCGAAGATAGGTTTGGGTTTTCCGTGGCATCAAGACAAGTGGTATTTTAACAATCAGTATGTAACGGAAAAAACCGTTGGCACTTGGTCCGCAATTGATGATGCGGATGAACAGAACGGATGCTTATATGTTATCCCTGGTAGCCACAAGAAAGAGGTTCATGAGCATGTGAACCTTGAAGGATCACAACAGAATGAATTTAAATATGCTGTTGGCGCAAGGGATGAAGACGGTGTTCCAGTTGAAGTTCCCGCTGGTAGTGTGGTATTTTTCAACAATCAACTCCTACATAAGAGTACGGATAACCGTAGTGATAGATTTCGTAGATGTAGTGTTGCACACTATATTAGTGCAGATTCACAACGTGTGGAAACCGTAAAGTATCCTCGTCCTGTCATGTGGGTTCGGGGTGATACACACTCAGAAAAAATGGAGCCGGTACATCGGGACGTATTACCTTTAGTTGAAGAATAATGGACAGTTCAGACTAAACTTATAGGTATAAGGAATAGTCGGGAATCGGAGTTCCCTCCTACCAATAGCAGTCCATCGGTAGGAGCGATCTCCGAATCGCGACCTTTACCCAAAGAATTAGAATGGACTATCTAATAGGAGCATATATGGATACAACAGCAACAATGACGCATAAAGAATTTGCGATGACATCTGATGAAAAAACATCTTGGGAGGAAAATGGATTCTTCGTCCGATACGACGTATTCACAAAAGAGGAGAACGACCTCCTAAGACATATCGCTGATGATATAGCTGTCGGAAAACGACCTTTCCCTGATGCGAATATAAACCAAAACGCATTAGTACGCGATGGAGAAGCGGAAGCGACAGGTATCCATGCGATGCACAAAATCCATCATGTGAGTTGTTACTGTCCAGAATTCCTTGCCCGTGTGCGTGACCCACGACTGACAGACCCAATTGTTGACCTCTTGGGTCCTGACCTACTCGGTCTCAACAATCTGTATATCTGGAAATCACCAAAGATAGGATTAGGATTCCCTTGGCATCAAGATAAGTGGTATTTTAATCATCAGTATAAAACCGATATGACTGTTGGTACTTGGACTGCCATTGATGACGCAGACCGAGAGAATGGATGTCTATATGTTATCCCAGGTAGCCACAAACACGGTATCTATGAACATGTGGACGTTGAAGGATCCCAGCAAGCAGAATTCAAATTGGCACGAGACGCAAAGGATGAAGACGGTATTGCCGTTGAAGCACCACAAGGTGCAGTCGTTTTCTTCAACAATCAACTGCTCCATAAGAGTACCGACAACCATAGTCTTCGTTTTCGTCGTTGTAATGTGGCACACTATATCAGTGCAAAGGCTGAACGCAAACCCAAAGTGCAGGTAAAGAATCAACGTCCTGTTATGTGGATCCGAGGTAAGATTTACCCAGGAAAGATGGATCCCGTATACCGTGATGTCCAACCGATACCGGAATCTGATTGAAAAAAGGGTTAAATCTGCATCACAGCGGTATTTGTCAGATAGGGTGACTCGAACTGTGTCATATCTCCTGCCTTGAGACCGGGGACAGGAAACAGTCGGACAGATAAAGGTTTATTGAGCCGCATGGAGAGGGTGGCAACATCAGATAGGATAGCGGCGATCTGTGTTACGGTTGCGTCACCTGGAATGGGAATTGTGTCCAGACCCGTTCCACAGATGGTGGAATAGAGTAATAGGCTGTCTAAATTGAAATAACATTCCTCACTCCGTTTTCCCAATCCGACATCTTCAAGAACCGGGAGCATCAATCCTGAATATCCACACAGCGGCAGTGATAAGGATTTAAGCGTCCTTGTTATGCCTGCAGCGAGTGTCAGTGTTCCGCTTTCGCCAAAACAACCGGGGAGTTGGTGTTCCATAGCGTAAGCGATGCTGTCATCACCCATCGGTGCGAGTGATACGTCAAGACCGATAAACTTTATTCCCCACTCCTTTGCCATAGTTTCTGCAATTGTAACGATTTTCTGTCCTTCAGATTCCATGATAGATTTCATGTTCTGTAGTGCGGTTTCTATGTTAGGTGAATTGGCAAAGGCATCTTGCACAAGGTCGATCGCTTGCCAACCGATGCTGAAATTCGTCCGTGTGTCTTGCCAGTACGCCGCAGGGAAGAACGGGGTATTGGGAGGACAACGCATGAGTGCGGCAAAGCGAAGGTTACCAAAGCCTGCTTCAGTTCTATGTGCTATTTCTCGTATGATCTCTGCTGTTTTGTCAACGATGTGTTGTATGACGTGTCCGGACTGCGTTGTCAGGGTAGCGGTCGCGTAGAGGATGTCGCTTTTGACTATTACATCAGCGACCTGATCAAGGTGCGTTTGCGTGCAACGTTTCTCTGGTGGGATTGTACCCAAACTCATGAATTCAACGCCTGCCTGTTTTGCTTGAGATTCTAATGTAAGAATGGTATCTATATCTCGGTAGTCATCCCAGATTTGGCAGCTGATACGTGTCGTTTGGACCTCATATCCGTTCTCTTCAATGCGTGTTTGACAGGATGTATTGAATTTTGCAGCTCGCTGAAGTTGATAAGGGGAAAGTGGGAACGGAATACCTGTGGTAACAGTACGTATTTTCATGTATTTTTCGTTTAATCCTCAGCCTCCGCATACAGTCCGAGGTTTCTATACCGTTCATATCGTTGTTGGACCAGTTGCTTCTCAGACATCTGTAGTAATTCTGCGAGATGTTTCTTCATGGCTCGTTTGACATTACGGACAGCTGCGAGTGGGTCTCTATGTGCTCCCCCGATAGGTTCACCTATGACCTGATCGATGATGTTCAATTTAAGAAGGTCGGGTGCAGTTGGTTTATATCCTTCGGTTGCTTCAGGTGCGTGTTCGCCTTTATCTTTCCATACGATTCCGCTGCATGCTTCTGGCGGAGCGACGCAGTAGACAGCATATTCCATCATCAAGACACGATTCCCAACGGCGATGGCTAATGCTCCCCCACTCCCACCTTCGCCGATGATAACGACAAGAATTGGAACACGCATCTGCATCATCTCGGCGAGATTGTCAGCGATAGCCGCTGCTTGTCCGTATTCCTCAGATCGGAGATCGAAATGTGCGCCAGGTGTATCAACAAAGCAGATGAGAGGTCGCTTAAATTTGTTTGCTAACTGCATTAACCGTCTTGCTTTTCGGTAGCCTTCAGGGTGTGTATAACCGAAGTTCATCTCTCTGCGTTCTTCAAGGTTTGTACCTTTCTGTTGTGCAAGATAGACAACAGGTTGTTCCTCAAACCATGCAAAGCCACCAATCAGGGCGCGATCATCACCATACAACTTATCACTACGAAGTTCTACAGGTTCTTCAAGCAGTGCATCAATATAAAGGGATGCTTGGGGACGTTGTGGGTGCCGTGCTAATCGCACTTTATCCCATCGACTCAGTTTTTGGAAAGTCCGTTTTGCAAGTGTGTTAGCATTCTTTTTCAGGGCAGATATACCTTCTGTAAGGTCTAAATCAGGATGTGCCTCGGTGAAAGCATCCAACTCAATTAAGTGACGTTCTAATTCAATAAAAGGTCTTTCAAAATCTAATTCTGATGAATTCATAAAATACCTCCCTTAAACAACCTTTGAGAACATCTTGCCTGGCAATTGCTCAATAATACCCTTAAGTTCTAACATCAGGAGAACACTTGAAACTTGGTTTATCGGCAGTTTAGTTGCGCGGACAATTGAATCAATATGGGAAGCCGGTATCTCAATTGCCTTGAAAATTACTTCTTCATCTGCTGTTAAGTCTGGTAATGGGATGTTAGCATCGACTTTTTTATTGACTGATGTATTGATGTCTGCAGGAACTGGGTTTTTCTGTTGCGGTGTGCGTTTATTATCAGGTAGTGGTTGTTGTATAGTCGTGTCGGCATCTGAACCTGTACCTGAGGTCTGAGTTGTTATCTGATTTCGGTAATGCTGTGGCAAAGCCTCTAACAGATCCTCAACCGTATTTATAAGTTTAGCACCATCATCTATTAATTTATGCGTTCCGGCTGATAGCTCAGAGAATATCTGACCAGGTACAGCGAACACCTCTCTATTTTGTTCACTTGCATGGTCTGCGGTTATGAGTGCCCCGCTTTGATTTGATGCTTCTACCACGACAGTTCCAAATGTTAAACCACTAATGATACGATTCCGTCTTGGGAAGTTTTCGGCTCTGGGTTTCATTTCCATAGGGAATTCTGAGATTAACGCACCGGACTCTATAATCCTTTCTACCAACTTGCTGTTTGCAGCGGGATAGACAATACTGAGTCCGTTCCCCATGACAGCGATTGTTCTCCCGTTAGCATCAAGTGCTCCACGGTGTGCACAAGTATCTATCCCTTTTGCGAGTCCGCTTGTAATTGTCAGCCCTCGTTTTGCCAATTGGTAACTCAGCTGGTAGCTAACCCGTCGTCCATAATCTTTTGCTTGTCGTGATCCGACGAGAGCAATACTGACTGCATCTTCTGGTTTTAGCTCCCCTCTAACATATAACAACAACGGTGGTGTATCAATCTGTTTCAAGAGTAATGGATAGTCATCATCATAGCAGGTAATGACATGGCATCCAAATTTATCTATCAACGCGAGTTCATGTTCTAATGGACAGCCGAGATTCTTTTGGGTGAGAGAATTGCTTGCATTGGGAGAGAGTTTACCTATACCCTCTAATTCCTGTGCCGTAGCATTCAGTATTTTCTCTGCACTACCAAATTTATCCATCAAAAAAAGAATGGTTTTCTGTCCAATCCCTTGTATAAGGTTTAAGTGGATAAGATCTGTTGTTTGCTTTGATAACATGAGCTATAGATTCTGCTCCTGTCTGATAATCTATTGCATAGTAGGTTCACTCTCAGTTGGTGTTGGCAGTGCGTAGAAGAGTTCAATCTCTTGTATCTTCCGGAATTCTGCCATTGCTGGAGCCCCAGTTTCACTGCGTCTTGAACGACTCTGTCCACCGACGTGTCGTGAATCCCATCTGCGTGGAACTTTCAGTCGGAATTTCTTTGTCACAACAGGTTTTCCGAGTGTATATTTATAGACAGAACGCATGTTGTCGCGTACCTCTTTAACTGTTATCCACTCACCTTCATCATCCATATATTGTATTTCAAAGAATTCCAGTTGTCCTTCTTTTGCTTTAATGACGACCTGTTGAATAGTTTGCGGTATATTCCAACTTAATAGTGCCTCTGTGAAATTATCTGACTCCTGTTGTGAAGCGATATCCCTTGCATCTTCGCGTATTATGGAGGTTTCACCTTGTGTGTACATATTATCATCATTAAGTCTTGAATCGGAACTTGCGGCTATCAGTGCAACGTTTTCGCTCCAATTCAGTGATGGGGTTGATGCCAGGATGCATCCCGATAGACTCAATATGCAACAGTAGGCAAGAACCAATAATTTCATTTGCATTATTGCCTCCTTATATTATTCTGTATCTAATAAATCATCAAGTTCTTTTTCTCGAGTTTCTGTCTCTGTATCAATCTGTGTTTTCTCTGTAGTTTTGTATCCAAAGAGTTCAATCTCTCTAATTTTACCCACTGCGCGACGATTTTGACCGAACGCGCGGAAACCACCGCTGCGTGCGCGTTGTGTTCGTTTCAGATTCGCATCGTCTGTTGTTGACAAGACCCTTAGACGAATACGGTTTGTTGGAAACGAAAAAAGGACAGGAATCTCAACCGGACTTGTCCTGACACTTTTCACTTCCTTAATCAATTTCCAATCTGTATCATTAATAAGTCCACCTTGATCTGCAAAGATGTCAAATGTCCTGAGATTATCGGTGTGAATGACAACTTTACGGATCATCTTTTTTTCTGGAAGCGTAATGATAACTTCTGAAGCTGGATTTGATCCGAAAGCCGTATCTGTTCCAGTTGGAAAAGTTGTTTCGCCGATAGTGTTGATATTACCATCAATCATCTGTGGACTTGTCGCCATTGTGCCGTCAAGTAGCGAATAGTTTTCGCTCAGTTCCTGTTTCAGGGTCAGGACACCACATCCGACTATAATAGTTGAGAAACAGATTAATGTAAAGAAAATAGATATCTTGAATAACATTTTGTATACTCCTATGATTTTGTGTACGGCACACGGCGTGTGCCTGTTGTCCTAGTGCTTTGTCAAGCGCATTTTGTAGGTCGGGTAGAG
>JAJEJA010000014.1 GCA_022828145.1 Candidatus Poribacteria bacterium
TTACAAGTCTCAATCAGTGACTGAATATAGAATACCATATTTTTGAGTAAATGTCAAACGTTTATGATATAATTAATCAAAGGTCTCCGTGTCTACATCACCGAGCTAAAGCTTCGGTGTCTTGACACGGGGGAGTGATAAGGATACTTTAATGCTAAAAGCGAAACAGGTAACGTTCTTTCAAGAAAACGGATACCTCATCCTTGAAAATTTGATCGATGCGCAGGTCATTGAAGGATGGCGGGAACAGATTTGGTCTCATTTCAAGTCCAGCTTAGAGACACCTGAGACATGGCCCGATAATTATGTGGTAGAAAACTTCGGTTTTTCTCCAAATTTTGGACATTTACCGGAGATGCAAACAATACTTGAGCAATTCAGTGGAGGTAAGTTTACTGGTGGTGGCGGTGCGCCATTAGTAAAATGGCCAAACCCAGAAGCAGAATGGTCAATGCCAGGAAATGGACACATTGATGCCTACGGTCCCGGTGGGTGGAGTCCGTTTATGATGGGAGCAACAACATATCTTTACGATGTTGAACCGGGTGGCGGTGCCTTCGTATTTTGGCCCAAAAGTCATCTCACAACACATCAATACTTCCTCAAGTATCCTGAACAGGTTGATGGGAGTTTCAGAGATATTGAAGGATTCGGCTGGCAATTGTTTTCAGATTTATCACCAGAAGGACCACGTGAGTTTATCGGTGCAGCTGGAGATGTCGTGCTATGGCATGCATACTTATGCCACACAGGTTCCGGTAATGTCAGAAACATACCACGAGTAGGGATTTTTGCACGCTACCACCATAAAAACCGTGAAGAAATTAGATACGAAATTCCGAATGATCTATGGAAATACTGGACTATATAAGGAGGAAACATGGACGAGCAAACGAATGTTCAAGAACGACTCACCAATGTTGAAGACCGATTGGCACGATTGGAAAATTTACTTGTCAGCATTGATGAGAAGTTAGATCAGAAACAGGAATCAAGTGTTGTGGAAACTGAGAATACAGAGAAGTTTCAAGAGTGGGTGACAGATTACGTCTCAATGCGGCTACAACAACTTGTGCCTGAGACATGCGATCATCCTGACGAAACTGCAGTCCAAGACGGACCCTTTCTTGACAATACAAATGTTCCGTGTACTGAAGAGGTAGTGCATCGTGTCAAACGCATTCCGATACCGTTTGTACGTGAAATGGTTGTGCAACGTGTGGCAGAAAATGCGCGTTCCGCACAAATAGAACGTGTGGATATTGACTTCTTTGAACAAGCAGCAACATTTTGACAGTGTAAAGCCACAGAGGAGTTCCCTCTGCCTGATTTTGATTGGAAGGACTTCTTGAAGGCTCCTGGAATTTAAAACTGTATTCATGGAGATAATAATGTCATCTCTTGGCGCGCAAACGCTCTATACACCAGAAGAATATCTCATTGCTGAACGCAAGGCAACGCTCAAAAGCGAATACATTCGCGGAGAGATACTCACTATGCCAAGGGTGAATCTTGCACATAATTTTATTAGGCTTGATATTGCAACTGAGATACATTTCCAATTAAAAAATCTTGAGTATGAAGTCGTTATCAGTGATTTGCGTGTGAAAGCTACCCCAGATACTTCTTATTTCTATCCAGATTTAGTTGTTTTCTGTGGCGAACCTGAGTTTGAGGACGACACCTTGGACACACTCCTAAACCCAGTCGTTATCATAGAGGTGCTTTCACCATCTACTGAAACGTATGACAGAGAAGAGAAATTTGGATACTATAAACAACTGCCATCCTTAAAAGAATATATTCTCGTTGCCCAAGACAAGGTGCACATTGAACATTATCAGCTACAAGAAATGCAATGGGAGTTGAAAGAATTTCACGGACTTCAAGATACACTAACACTATCCTCAATCGACTGCAAACTTTCTTTAAATGATGTCTATATACGCGTCGATTTTGACTAATGGATAGTCCAGACTGAATATGTAATGACAGAACACTATTCTTCAAAGACCCTATTGGTAGAAAATGAAAAGGACACAGATCATGGATTGGGTTTTTAACACTTTCTCAGAATATCTTGAAAACGACTTCAAAAAGCGGATCGGAAATCCAAATCCTACTGTCGCTGACTTGTGGGATGCCTTTCAAGTCCTATTTCCTGCTACTTCTGCACAATTGTTAGTGCAAGAACCTGTAGGGAACACTGTTCGCTTTAAACCACTTGCATTCTATTACGCAGACGAAATGGGTCCGTTGATTGATGCCCCAATGGATTACCTAAAACAACACTTCGGCGGTGGAAAATTCAAAATCAACTTCTATCACGGTATGCAGTTTATCGCAACAATAAACTTCAAACCTGAAGGTCCTGAAATATGGAGAGATTTACCTGAATTGGAGGTAATTGGTCCCGCATGAAACAACAAGTGTTTGAAGAATGCCCAAAGTGTGGCAATGTCAACGTTCAACAGTTAGATGAAAATTCATGGTTCTGTTTGGATTGTGATTGGGATAATCTAACCGAAATCGCCACGGGGAATGATGAATTGTTGACATCACTCCTTCACGGCGACATCCATTCCAGAAGAATCGCCGCGCAATCATTGATCAATATCGGTGATGTTGATCGACATCTCGCATCACCTACCGATATAGAAGCAATGCTAAAAGCACTCAACGATGAAGACGCGGATGTCCGCTATTTTGTTGCTGTTGCACTCGGTAAATTAAATGCAAGAGACTGCCTAAAAAGACTAAAGCAACTTGCACAGGATGATGTTTCTGCATTAGTCAGAGAAGGTGCACAAACTGCAATTCAACAGATAGAAGCACACGTGGAAAAGGAGTAGCCTTAAGTGGATAGAATAAAGATCGGATATATTGGATGCGGATTTATGGCACAGAAGGTACATATTCCAAATTTCGCAAGCATCCCTGAATGTGAAATTGTAGGACTCGCTGAAGTGAGGACTGAACTGGGTAGAAAAGTCCAAAAGAGGTTTGATATTCCGCATCTATACAAAGATCACCATGAACTTGCAAAAAATACAGAAATTGAAGCAGTTGCAGTTTCTGCAGATTTTGCGCTGCAAGGTGAGATTGCTAAAGACCTGTTGCAAGCAGGAAAGCACGTCTTCATGGAGAAACCGATGGCTGTTTCTGTTGAACAAGCACAACACATGGTAGACGCTTCAAAAGAATCTGGCAAGAAACTGATGGTAGGTTACATGAAACGATACGATGCGGGGAACGAGATCGTCAAAGAAAAAATAACGCAATTCCGAGAAACAGAAGAACTTGGACGTTTGACTTATGCACGGAATCACGCCTTTGGTGGTGATTGGATATGTGGTCTTGACACACCTATGGATGGGACAGATGAACCGAAACCCTCCGCACCACAGAAATTCCCTGATTGGCTCCCAGAAAAATATCACGGAAGTTACATCGGATACCTACAGCAATATACACATAACATCAATCTCATGCGATGGTTTCTTGATGCTGGCGATGATGTGACTATTAAAGCAGTTGACCTGAATGAAAACGGATATACAGGTGTCGTCATCTTTGATATGGCTGGTACAAGAGTTACTTTAGAAACTGGACACGTTTCACACTACCGATGGGATGAACATTCACAGATATACTTCCAACACGGATGGATACATACTTGGGCACCACCGCTTTTACTGAAAAACACACCCGCAGAAGTTGAAATCTACCGCGCAGGTGAAGAACAACAGATTACGCGTCCCATTCCAAGACCTTCTTGGACCTGGGCATATCATAGAGAAGCAGAATACTTCATTAAGAACCTACACAATCCTGAACCGTTCCGTTCATCTGTCGAAGATACACTCACAGATGTGAGGCTATTTGAGGACATCTACCTTATCTTTGTTGCACAGCAAGAGGGTTAAATGTTCCAAAGATACCTTGCATTTTGGCTTTGAAGCGTATATACTATACTTTAATCTTGTTTTGCTAAATTGGCATTAGATTGCCGTAAATGCTCTTGGAGACGTTCACATAATGAAAGGTAAATTATTCTTATACTTGTTACTTATTCTGATTCTGTCGCCAGTCGCTATGACTCAAAACGATTCTTTAGATCAGGAAACGCGTCTTATCCGCATTGAAGTAACCACGGAACAGACCGCCCAACGCCTTGGTATAATAGAAGGGGATGTAGGTAGAATAGACGGTCGTTTGGATGCTCTTATTATGTGGTTTGTTGGTTTGCTCGCCGCGTCATTCATTTCTATCTTCGTTTTAATCCTTCAGGTGAAAACACAGCTCAGTGAAATGAATGTGAGATTCGAAACACAACTCAGTGAAATGAATTTGAAATTCAGTGAAATGAATTTGAAATTCGAAACACAACTCATTGAGATGAACGCGAAATTCGGTCTGTTACAGAAAGATGTTAGCATTTTAAACGAAAAAGTTGATGGATTTGAGAGACGGATTGATAAGGTTGAAGAACGAGCTAATGGGTTTGAACGTCGAATTGGTGCACAACTCAATCAAATTCAGAAGGCACTTGCCAAACAATTAGGCATGGAACTTGATGATGAACCGTTAACATGAATGTACTTTAAACTGACAAACATGTGCGCATTCCATCCCACGCGATTATTTACGCAACAGAATCTCTGTCCCATAAATAACCGTAGCAAGTGCGTAATTCTCTTCCAAATACGATGCAATAATTGGATGACGTTCCTCAACAGGAATACCATCAACATTATCAAACCATCCACCCGTCTTAAAGATAACCAAACGGGTCTGATCTCGTTCAAGTGCAGACACTACCTCGTTCTGCATCCCAGGTGTTGAAGCATAGGACACCATGTGAAATCGAGTGACACTCGGACGATTAGCAAAGAAATAATACGCACCTTGACTCGTGAAATCAAATATCTTCTCGTACGGTTCACTGTTCTCCTGTATATACGCTACCACTTGCTGAATTTGATCAACTTGGTCATCGGGAATGTCAACTCTACCAGCACGTTCCAGCTCCTCTGAAGCCAAACTCCTATCAAACGGGTTGTTAATCACGCTCAGATACCTTCCTTTAAAAGTCCTAAGCGGATTGTGCACTTCACCGATATACCAACTACACACTACTATAGGAATCATTAAAATACAAATCGGTTTAATCACATGCCGCCATCGTGATACATCAGTAAGTAAAGATAGACGACTTAGAATACCACTTTCTCTTTTTTCATTAATGAATGTATCGAATATATTTGAAATTCCTCTATCAAACGGAAACAGAATGATCAGCCATAAAAATGTAGAACCATACGTCAAATGACCACCATCCGATCTACCAAGTGCAGTGCGGAAAAACGCTATACCCCCAAGTAACAGCAGTAGCAGCTTGAGTGATACTTCATCAAAAACACTTCTACCACTTAACCTACGATAGGTCAAATATACGCCTGTAATCGCATAAACACAAATAGGTAAATACCATCGGAATTGCCCACTGAGGAAAAACGCTTTCCAACCGTCTTCAGATATGATAGCAAGAGTCGTTCTCAATGGAGGGAATCTCAGTCCCCACGTTGCAAGCTGATACTTACATTGAATATAGGTGTTCCATATTAGATCGTCTAATGCACCATGTGAAAGAAAATAGATAGCCACCGGAAGAAAACCTACCGATAGTCCAATGACATAACCAATCAAAGGTAATGGACGAATTTGTAAATCTATACTCTTTTGCAAGCTGTATATGAGTAAGAATACCGATATTGCACCGAGTGTATACAGACCTACTTCAGTACTATACCAAAACGCCAAACTTGTAAAGATACCACTCACAGTCAATTTCCAACCAGAAGTAACTAACAGAGATATAAGGCTATACCTGTTTTCTCCCTTTGTTATACCATCAGCAAACAGACCTTTTCTGTTATGGTGGGTTAGATAACTTGCGACAAACGCGAAAGCAATTAAACCCATACTATGTCTCGGAGAAACAGAGAAATTACTACCAGATACTACGAGAAAACATAAAAAAGCAGTGATTATCCCACCGCGAAATACATGCAATCCAAGCAGATAAATCGCTATAAAACCTAACGGTACCAAGACACGCTCCATGGTGCGTAAACCCATCAGCGTCGGTTCAAATATTTTACTTCCAAACCACGCCAGATAGGCATTCTGGAACAGTCCATGCTGCACATAGATATCACGAAATACAACGCCACCGTGTAACATCTCATTCAAAGGAGCCAACCGTTCACCTTCATGAAACATATCAATGCCACGATTGATGTTACCGTTGTAAATCAATAGATAGATGAAAATCGGTAAAACGATGTAAAGAAAGGCAAAACGTAATATTGACCTTATGCGGTTGACTGGAACAGATGTCCCTGTATCTTCTGATAGAACGGGTTCTGTGTGAACAGTATGTGTTCTTCCTTCAATAGGTCTGAATCTTCTGGCATAGTACCAAGTTAACAATAAGGTTAATTGCAGTAGAAGCGTAACCGCAACTGAAATCGTTAACCATATTGCCCCCTGTTCTTCATAATAGTATACCTGCAACCAGCATAGACACAACGGAAGTGATGCGATAGCATTAAACCGAAGCACACGTTGAATCGGTTGTTTAGTAACCTTGGCTACCCGTTGAGAATAAGCAAGCCATCCTACCCAGTAAAGCAAAACTACGAGCGGAATTCCCAGAAGTGCTAAAAAGTAATAGAAGTACTCTTGCTGTTTGGGATATTGATTAGCACTTATCCAACCGACTACGCCAGAACTGTCATGAAAATCAAAAACGATGTATTGCCGCAGAACGAATCCTAAGCCAATCGCAAGCGAAAACGCTGATACTGTTATGATACACAGGTATGCACGAACAGAAGAATCGTAGCTTAATGTGAAATCAGGTATGAATCTATGGAGGGAATTGAGATGTCTTCTTAAAGGGGTACGTACCATCGTGTATGCAGATAGAATTGGTAAGACAATTATTGGACAACATCACCTTCAACAAGTTCAACCTGAACCTTGATATTCTTCAAGTAATCAATGGCGCGCTCAATCTCATCAGATGCACCCAGCAGTTCCAACATCACCCATCCCGCATCCTCTGTAACATTTGCCCGACGAATGTTGGTAACCACATGAAACTGTTGTCCAATGTTGTAGATAATCGGTTCAGTGATTTTCTCTGGTGGGAACGTCAACCGCACCTTTAGTGAAGTATTTTGCAGTGCACCACTCGGTATCGTTTGCCCAATTGGAACTGTTTGCCCACTTGGAATCGTTTGAAAAGGAACTTCTGAAAAATCAGATTGTGCATCATCCCAAGTGAATGCTTTCACAACCCGGACAGTTGCGTCGTAGATGGAAATGACAATGTATGCAACACCCGGATAGACAGGTTCACCCCACATGATCGCATCAGACTTATCTTTATCAGAGAAATACGCTTCATGATTAGGATGGGAATGGTAAAATGCTTTGATCGGTAGATTCTCTGTTTCTGACTCTTTATGTATAGCGATTAAATCATCAGGATGCATCACATACGCAGTTCTGGCATCGCGTGGATAAGCAACAGGATCATCTTTATGTAGATCATTTTGGATATTACGACACTGTCTCACATACTCCTGTGTACCGTTGTGAAGTATGATACCACAACATTCATCAGGAAATACTGATTTTGCATGGGCACATATCAATTCCAAAGTCTTCGGTAATAGGGTAACCATGTTAAAATGAAGGTATAAGGGGTTAAGAATAACGCTTAAAACCCCTCTTTAGTCTCGTAGGAACGATATGTTTATATGAATCTGCCGCCAGCGATTGCAGGTATGATGGAAATTTCAGCACCATCCGTTACAGCGGTTTCTTGTCCATCAAGAAATCTAATATCTTCGTCATTCAGATAGATATTAACAAACCGACGGATATTTCCACCTTCATCACAGAGACGTTCCTTCATCCCAGGATAGTCGGAATCTAAATTCTCAATGATAGCTTGAATATTCGTTCCTTCCGTTTCTACCTCAGCAAGATTCTGTGTTAAACGTCTTAAAGGCGTCGGAATTCTAACAGTAACAGCCATATTATCCTCCAAATATAGTTTTAGATATGATGGATTATATCCACCTTACGATTGCGTTATATTGAGTAATGTAATCCACATTCCTTAGTATCTGCTTCAGTGTCTGTTGCGTTTTGCCATCGCCAACGACCTGCACGTTTTGCTTCACCAGGTCGTATCCGAGTCGTACACGTCATACATCCAAGTGAATCAAAATAGTGTCCATTCGCATCAGGTTGAAAAAGCGGATTCACTGGAATATCGTGCTTCTTTACATAAGACCATACCTCTTCGGTAGACCAATCAATTAAAGGACTCACTTTAAGAATAGGATGCGTTTCAGATGATACAACTTCGATTTTTTGAAACTTCTGACGACTCTCTGATTGATCCCGTCTCGTACCGGTAATCCAAACATCTAAAGATTCTAACAATTTACGCATCGGTCTGACTTTACGCACATCACAACAGAACTGCTGTTTGGTTCTACTGTCAAAAAATAGGTACTCACCATGCTCAGATACCATATTGTCAATATCATTTGGGTCAGGTTGTATCCTCTCAATTTCTATGCCGTACCGATCTTCTACCTGATCAAAAAACTTATAAGTCTCTGGAAAAAGGCGAAGTGTATCAATCGTGCAAACACGAAATGGGAGTTGACTTTCTGCAGCTAAGTGAATCTGAACCATTCCTGATAACTGTCCACTCGTAACAATTGCTGCGCGATCGTTATAGTGTTTGAATAGACAAAATAAAATGTCTTGTGGATTCTCTATCAAACTGATTTTATGTTTCAATTGCATCAGTGATGCACTTTGAATGTGAAATGTCATTCCGTTTATGATCCTGATAAAAAAATTAAAGTAATGTTTCCATTATATCTGTCTCAAGTTCAAAATATCGACTCAAACTAAAGTAACGTTCTCCTGTATCTGGTAAGATTGTAACGATAGTTTTACCACGTCCAAACTCCTTAGCAATCTGCAACGCAGCAAATACATTGGCTCCAGACGACATGCCTACAAGCAATCCCTCATGTGTTGATATGTCTTTCATCGTCTGATAAGCAATCTCCTCGGATACAGCAATAACATCATCAATGATATCAACATTCAGAACTTCTGGAACCATACCAGCACCAAGTCCATCAATACGCGTAGGTCCTGGTTTACCACCCGAAAGAACTGATGACACAAGTGGTTCCACAGCGACGACTTTCGTGCTTGGATTTCGTTCCTTCAATACCTCTCCGACGCCGGTCAGAGTACCACCAGTACCAACACCCGCAACAAAAGCATCAATACTATCACCCAAAGATTCTAAAATCTCTACTGCAGTGGTCTGCCGATGAATCTCTGGATTAGCAAGGTTTGTAAACTGGTTAGGCATGTAGTGTCGTGAATTGCGACGACGAATCTCCTCCGCCTCCCAAATTGCACTTGCCATCCCGCCATGTTCTGGTGTCAATACGATCTCCGCACCGAATGCTGAAAGAAGTGCATATTTCTCACTGCTAACATTCTCTGGCATAGTCAACACAACACGATAACCGCGTGCTACACCAACAATGGATAGACCAATACCCGTATTCCCCGCAGTAGGTTCAACAATCGTATCACCCGGTCTTAGAATGCCACGCTCCTCCGCATCAACAACCATTGCATAACTGATCCGATCCTTAATGCTACCACCCGGATTATAGGACTCTAGCTTAGCAAATATAGTTGCGTCATCTTCACTCGGTAAACCATTCAAACGAACCATCGGAGTATTTCCGATAAGTTCTGTCAGATTTTGCGCTAATTTCATATTGAAAAAGGATGTGAATGTGTAGGCTGCGGCAACCGTTTAATCTTCCGCGCATGACAACAGAGCTCATGCAATGTCTTCGTATTCAACACATCTCTTACCTCTTGTTCAAGTTCAGCGAAAAAACCACCTATTTCAGATGATTCTTGTAACTCAAAACCCTCAGAAAAATTCACCGGTCCATCAACAGCAGTAAAAATATCACCTATACGAATCTCGTCCGGCGGAAGTGCCAAACTATAACCACCATCCGGACCACGACGACTCACCGTCAAACCAGCACGTTTGAGTTCCAATAACAACTTTTCCAAAAACGGACCCGGTATACTACGCTTCTCAGATAATACATTCACAGAAACAAACTGATTACGATGCTGCAGACCCAGTTCTAACATCGCACATAACGCATACTTTAACTTAGCGGATAAATGCATCTGTGTACCCCCTATTTAACCTAACCATTTCAGGTAACTATAATTATAATATATCCTACTAAAAAAGTCAAATTTTTATGCTATTCCCGACTAATATGGTCTGATATTCTTATAGTTGAGACCTAATATGTCAGACGACTGTAGCACATTCTGTTAGATTGTGCTTCTTCCTCCAACCCATTCATCCTTCATTACCCTTCTCCACCTCGGAAAAACTTGATATTGCTGTAGCACATTCATCCTTGATTGTGCTTCTTTCTACAACCCGCTTCATCCTCCATTTTGTGCCCCAGTATTTGAAGTGTAGCACATTCTGTTAGATTGTGCCGTTCCCTGCTTCATATCTAAACAGTCGGTAATGAGAGAAAAATAAATAGAAATGGTATAAACTTGAAATGCACAAGAAACCCCTTCCGCGTTCTCCGCGTTCTCCGCGATTCTGACAGATAGTGTGCAATAACTTTACACACCCGTAGGTCGTAAACCCTATTGACACAAAATACGTTTTAAAGATAGAATCCATAGGTGCTGCATCAAATGGAACAAAATAATGAATAACCCAAGACACATCATCAAAAACCAACTAAAATCGCTGCAAAACCGAAAACGTACGCAAGCAGTAATTCATAAGGTAGGACAGACACTCTTCATTGGATTGTTCATTCTTGCGCTGCTATCTATCACGGTTCGCCTCGTATCCTTCCCAGTGTCAACACTATTTGCCACTACATTGGTAATTCTAATATCCCTCACTGTTGGCATCTTTCTCGGATTCAGAAAGAGAATAACCATGATAGACACTCTCAGGCATGTAGACAATCAGCTAAAACTAAAGGAGCGTCTAACGACTGCCTGGGAAATGATACAGATTGATCGACAGGACGAATTAACACAACTACAAATTGACGATACTGTAAAAAACATCGCAAACAAAGAACTTTCAAAGTGCATACCACTTACCGTTCCATCAATCCTCAAATGGACTCCGATCCCATTACTCATCTTTGCACTCTCTTTCACGATACCACGTCAATATGAAGCACCACTACCACCCACGATCGCAGAAGGTGAAGCAATTAACAAAGCCATAAATGCACTTTCTTATGAACTGAAGCAAGATATTGATTCCGATTTACAAGAGAATATCAAAGATACAATCGAAAAACTGCAGCATGTTACGGATGTACCCACAGCACATCAGAATCTACAGACATTAAATGACGAAGTAAGGAAACAGAAGTCAGCACTTCCAGATGATGCCACAATAATGCAGGCAGCACAAGTAACACAGCACTTCAAAGACATGGATACAACCGCGCTTGCACATGAACTGGATAGCATATCTAAACAAAATGAACTCACACCAGAACTACGCGCTGAAATTGAAAAACTCTTAAACAAATTGGCAGAAACCGTATCACAAGGAGAACTAAGTCAGACGTTAGATAAAATCCAAGGGAAACCTGTTACAACAGATATATTAAAAGAAATCGTCAGTGCACTCAATCAGCTTGAGCAGCTAAATCGGCTTGAAGCACAGATAACTGAAAGTCGAAAAAATATCGCTTTGGCAAGTATCGAAACAGATATGTCGGATAGAAGCATCGCAAGCAGCAACAGCAATCCTGGACAAGAAACCGGTAATCAAGAAACACAAGGCAAACAGATCCAACCCGATGCTCCCCAACTTGCAAGGAAAGATGATGATACCACTTCTCAAACAACAAACAACAATACAGAAAAACCACTCACTGGTGACGAAGATCCGACTCTGCAGACCAACGGTAAAGAATTCAGAATCAACTCAGAAGTTGCAGCAGAGACACAACGCACAACAAGAGTCTATGCAGGAAACACAGGAAATGGGGAAGATGAACCTGAATACCTTCAGTTTGAAGATGTCGTTCTGAATGCACAACGCGAATATGCACAAGCGATAGAAAATAATCGCATTCCGATCCGTTTCCGATCACAGATTCAAAACTACATAAAGGCACTTACCCAAGTCAATGAGATGTAAGTTGATTAAATGCATCGCCGCATGCGTTACTATCGTTCTTATCTACTTTATACTAAGACATTACGGTATAACCGAGTATATCAACCTCAAAAATGTCCACAAAATCAAAACATGGGTCTCAGGTTTTGGAATCATTGCACCGTTGGTCTATATCTGTTTTTATATCATCGCGACACTCTTTTTCCTACCAGGTCTTCCCGTAACAGTGCTTTCTGGTGTTGCATTCGGTCCAGTATTAGGCGTAGTCTATGCGTGGATCGGATCAGTCATAGCTGTATCACTGGCATTCCTCACTGCGCGTTATGTTGCCCGCGACCTTGTAGAAAACTGGATCTCAGAAAACGCACAATTCAAGAAGATTGATGAGAAGGTTGAACAGGAAGGCTGGCGCATACTGATGTTCACACGTTTGGTTCCCCTCTTTCCTTTCAACTTACAGAACTATGCTTATGGATTAACAAAAATAAGATTCACCACTTATGTTCTTGTTTCATCAATTTTTATGCTACCGGGAACCATCGCGTATGTTCAAATTGGTGGCGCACTTGTCAGCGGAGAAGGCAATCTCCGTAAGACACTCATTTATCTATCCCTTGCAGGAATCCTCATTCTATTGGTATCCCTTATTCCCAGACTCTTTGGTAAAACGAAAACAGCGTTTTAGTCAAACCTGTTGCTTACGCATCAGATCCGCCACAGTCTGAATCGCTTCCTCTCGCGTACGTATCTCACCGTAAAACTGTCGTTTCTCAACCTGCTTTAACAACATCCCGATCTCTTTCCCCTCTTTCAAGTCGAAGTCCCGTATCAAGTCTTTTCCTGTAAGAAGTCTCCCCTGCTTCAGTATAGGTAAAAGGTGGTTGTAATAGATATCCACAATTTTATGGATTCTCTCATAAGAAATCGGATGAATTACCGTTGAAAACAGTAGAATACTCCGCCAGTCAGAAACGGCATCCCTTAAAAAATCAGTAATCTCATTACTTGTATAGTCGCAGTCTATAAGGAATTGATGTCCACTCACGAGAGACTTCAGAAATTGAACTGACTTACGACTCAGCTTAAGCAGATTACCAATATCCTTCACACTCTCCTGAAAAAGTATACACAACTTAATCAACGACTTTCGATGAGCCAACAGCTCCATCTCCTCATTGAGATAAATGCTTATCTCATCACGATGCAAATCAAGTGACTCAGGTATTGGATACGTCTCAAAATAATCTAACATATCCCAATAGTCAGAAAGGATATTCACTGTAGGAAAGACCTGTCTTATCAATCCCGCCTTACACATATTCTTTAAGTGAGGTGCTGATTTCTCAACGTTCAACGTCTTGAGTAATTCATCCCGAATCCGCTCCTGCGATACATTCGGCAAAAGATGCTGACGGTTTTGGATTTGTTCAAGCGATACCCCTGCTATCTCAAAGTCCAATTGTGCAGCAAATCTAAAAATCCGCATCATCCGCAGGGGATCATCAACAATGACCTGTTCACTCGGAAATCGAAGCAAACGGGACGATAGGTCCGACTGGCCATCACAAGGATCTATCACTTCAGGATTGTCTGACTCCATAATCGCTTCAAGTGGAATTGCCATCGCATTGATCGTCAGATCGCGTAAACGCAAGTCATCTGTAAGTGTCTCACCCCTGAACTCTGTAAAATCTAAATGAAATTGGGACGCAACATTATCAGGTGGACTTACAATAACACGCGCAGTCGGCGGGTTTTCCTCAAGTTGAATGAAAGGTGCATTGATACTGTTAGCAAACTTTCTGACGAACGTTAACGTGTCAGATTGAAGTGTGAAATCAATGTCTGTTGTCCGACGATTCAGCAACAAGTCTCGCACACTCCCGCCAACAAGGAAGAGTGCAACTTTATGAAACGTGGCAAACGCAAAAAGTTGGTGCATGAACGGACTTCGCATATCAGAAAGGGTACGCAACTCCTGAATGTTGTGAAACGCTGAATTCATCGCTTTCCTTTAGCTCTCCTTAAACGGAACAGCATACCATCAAGATAGAGATGGGATGCATACCCGATTACGCCCGCCAGATAGAACATCAAACTATCCAGTAACACATCAGGAAGTCCTTCCCATTTAAACAAGGAATCAATCAGATCATGTAATTCTACTGATCCAATACTCCATCTCGGATATTCTAAATATATAGGAATTACAAAAAACAGACCTGGCAAGAGAATCATTGTTATGCGTGAATGCGTCCATCCGCGATGTCGACTTAGAATCGGTAACATCGCAAATAGACCTAAGAGTGCAGCAGCTGTATAGAATTTAAAGACGAAGATGAGAACCGCATTCAGCACAAACAGAACCGTATAGAAAACCTTCTGGCTTTTGCTTTTAATATCTACATCGGGCCACAATCCAAAGAGCAAGGCAACCACAAAACATCCCACAATCAGAACAAGATTCAGAGAAATCGTCGGATTCCAGTCGAACGGTAAACCAAAAATGATGGATACGGAGATAGAGACTGCAAGTGAAAGAATGAAGAATACACTATATGCAGTCAATCCTCCAATCCAATGTTCACGAAACATACTCATAATACTATTGCTTTATCAAACCTTATGTATAGTAAAATCTGAAAATATGTGAACCCCCCGGTAGGTGTAGTTTCCTAACCGCACTGATATTCTTCGGAAGCGTAATTGTATTATGCCATTTTCGGTGTGAAATTTCAACCTATTGACATACTCACCGAGCTAAAGCTTCGGTGATTCTTCTATCGTCAGAGACAGCTTGCAATTGCAAGAGTTACGTCTCCTACTGAATAGGTGGATGCCCCCACCTGTAGGATATTAATAGCAGCATTAACATCTCTATCA
>JAJEJA010000045.1 GCA_022828145.1 Candidatus Poribacteria bacterium
TTACAAGTCTCAATCAGTGACTGAATATAGAATACCATATTTTTGAGTAAATGTCAAACGTTTATGATATAATTAATCAAAGGTCTCCGTGTCTACATCACCGAGCTAAAGCTTCGGTGTCTTGACACGGGGGAGTGATAAACTTGTTCATTTCCTATCATCCCACACTTTGTAACAAGAGAACTTATGAAAATCTACAGACGTTCAAATATTTACTGGTGTATTCTCTTACTCGGAATTATAGTTCAGTCGGTATATCTGACATTTGTCGGGTGTAGTCATACCTCGCCGTATTACCATCCAGATATTGCTGCAATTGAAAGACACGATGTTGCAATAAAGAACGTCCTCCTCTATAGATTCCTATTACTCGGTGATGCAGGACAACCAAAATCGGATGAACCTGTGTTAGAAATATTAAAGAAATGGGCACAAAAATCACCTGAAAAAACCAGCATTATTTTCTTAGGTGATAATATGTACCCGGACGGTATGACAGCAGAGATGCAGCACGAAGCACCGACTCACCTTGGACCGCAATTAGAGGTTGTCACATCAACGGATACACACGGTCTGTTTATACCCGGAAATCACGATTGGGGAAGTGGAAATGATGAGGGGATTCATGCTTTACGCACGCAAGAGAAATATGTCAACGATACACTAACCCGAAAGCCATCCTTTCTACCTCAGCGTGCGGCACCCGGACCAGTTACCCTGGAACTACCAGAATCTACCCCAACAGTTAGACTTGTTGTGCTTGATACACAATGGTGGTTGCACAAATACGAAAAGCCAAAAAAAACGCATGGCGAAATTATCGCAGAACTCCGGAATGCTTTAGATACTGAATTACCAGTTTTAGTGCTTGGTCACCATCCAGTAGAAACATACGGACCGCATGGTGGTTTTTATGATTGGAAGGCACATCTTTTTCCCCTTACGGAAGCGGAAAAATGGCTCTGGATACCTGTGCCAATCGTCGGTTCTTTATATCCCATAACTCGGTGGCATCTGGTAAAATCTGAACAGGATTTGAGCAATCACATTTATAAAGATATGGCTGCACAGTTTCGTAACGCTTTTGCCAATGCAAAGAAAACACCACTCTTAATATACGCTTCTGGACATGACCATTCTCTGCAAGTTCTGCAAGGAGATACTGCAGATTATCTGTTGATCAGTGGACTCGGGTCCAGTGAGAAAGCGACTGCGGTGAGTCATGGCGACAACACACTCTTTGCACATCAACATTCAGGGTTCATGGTCTTAGACTTTTTCAATGATGAGAGCGTTTTGCTGCGTGTCGTCGAACCTGTAGCAGAAGAAGTACTGTTTCATCAGTGGTTGAAAAGATGAAATCGTGTTTACTGCTTCCCGTTCCCATCTTCGTTGGCATATTTCAGGAACTCCAATTGCAGTATTTCTGGTCTAATCTCATCCAGTTCATATTGTATGTCAGATAGATTATCTGCAACCTTGTTCAGATCAGTTTGTAGCTGCTGATATGTTTGCTGTGGACTGTTTGGATGGTATCCATGTTTTTTGAGTGCATTTTTGATGGATAGATGGACAACACCAAGGATCGTAAACGTTATACTCCCCATAATTATCAGCGTCAGCACGATAACAAAAGCACCACTTGTTAGCATATCTATTCTCCTCTACTTTGCAATACCTTTAGCAATTTGGATGAGTTCCTGTAGTTGTATTTTTAGGGAATCAATTTCACCATGAATCCTTGATACTTGTTGTTGTAGTTCTTCCAAGTCGCGTTTTGATGCACCTTGCTGTAAACCTCGTTTCTTTTCGGCATAAGATGTACCCATTGAGACACACCCAAGGATGGTAGCTGCTATACTGCCACATACGATCAATGCGATGACTATTAATGCATTCATATTAATAACTCTCCTTACCTCATGTGATAATGTAGTTAAGAGTCTGTTTAGATATTAAAAGATAGTAAAATTTGAAGAAATTGTCAATGGAGGTAGTTTAATAGGATTCATAGATTATGTCAATAGTGTCTTTTGGAAGGATGGATGGAAGGGTGGAAGGGTGGATGGAAGGATGAAGGATGGAAGGTGGGTTGTTCTGCCGAATTTTATTAAACCATTCAGAACGCTTTGGTGTCTTATACATAACACTTTTCACACAGGACTATATCAGGAGGAAGATATAATGTTAACACAAAAACAGAAGTTAGATTTCCATGAAAACGGTTACATTAAAGTTACAGGTGTTGTTCCAAAGTTGATGGTGGATTCTGCACGCAAGTTGATCAATCACTCTATCGGTGCGGTTGGCATGCATCAAGCAGACTTAGAGAAATTCCGAGCACAATCTTATTGTAACGAGATCAGGAACGCACCGCAGATCGTTGATATTTTCAGTAAAACTCCTATCCATAATATTGCAGAATCTATGTTAGGTGAAGGAAACGTACAAACACCCGGTTCAGCACAGATAGCACTACGATTCCCTATGCCGTTAGAACGTGATCCGAATCTGCCGCGCGGGCATCTGGATGGTTTGGGAAGTGGAACAAACGGCATGGAGAAAGGTGTTTATCGACGGGGTTTCACGGCGTTAGCAGTCGTATACCTTGCTGATGTTCCTGAACCGTTTAGTGGAAATTTTACAGTATGGCCCAAATCACACAGTTTCTTTGCGGACTACTTCAAGAAGGAGGGACATGAAATCCTGGCTAACGGCATGCCACGTCCTGACCTACCTGAAGGACCAACGCAAATAGTAGGTAAAGCTGGTGATGTCGTGCTAACACATCATCAGATTGTTCATGCCGCTGCACCGAATGCTTCTGCCGATGTCCGATATGCTGTCATTTTTCGTTTACGACACGCGGATTGTATAGAGAATGGATATGACAGTTACACAGACATCTGGCGTGAATGGCCAGGAATACAAAAAGCAGTAGATGCTGACGCAGCCTAAGTTGCACAGAGGCTTAAGTGAAAACGGGTGATAGGGTTAACAATCACCCGTTTAACTGTCTTACTTGTTATTCTTGATTTGTCCCCATGTCGTGCTCAATTTTCCTGCGGGGTCAACCGCTAACGGGTTTCAGCTTGCATTGACGAGGGTCGTTACCTCATCCTCAGAAATTGCCCGATGGAAAATCAAGAACTCATCCATCAAACCATTGAATGCCCAGCTTGGACCAACACCACCATTAAAGGCAGTAGCTTCTGAACCGATACCGATGAATCCATAACGCGTTACAGCTTTTCCGAGCCGTTTGTCGGTTGTATCCGTAGCCTGTTCAGCGTCTAATTCCCCATCAACATAAATACGTTTCGTTTCAGCATTAAAGGTTGCGACAATATGATGCCATGCGTCGTCAGTAACTTCGGTATCACCGTGCCAATCACTTATCGGACAACAGACGTCAAAGGCTATTTTGGTAAGATTTCCAAGTTGATCATCGCCAGCACTGAATCTGTAGAATTCACTTCTGTCCCAAGACGCTATCATACCTCTTGCTGCAGTTTTGATCCATACTGCGATAGTGATCTCTGCAAACAGATCAGCATAGTGAAGGTTCTGCACGGCAATGTAATCTGTTGCAGCACCGGGAAATTGTAGTGCTCCGTTGACTTTGCCATCAACGAAATTTAGGTTTGCACCACGCATAAAACCGTTATTCTCATTACCAGATAAATCCACTACTTCACCATTCTCCACCGCGTCTTCGTCAAAACTATAGTAGAGCATCAGTTCATCAGGACTAATTTGTGCATGAACAGCAAACGAAGTGAGGGTTAGGATAAGTGTAACCATGAGTGTTGAAAATAGAAGAGTTTTCATTTTTTTCTCCTTTTTAATAATATACTATAAGAACGGTGCAATATTCAAATCACACCTAACCAGGGATGAAAGTATAGCACTACTTTCAATAATTAACATAATTGATTGCGGTTTTTATATAACCCCAAGTGGTGCTTACTTTACCTGTCGGGTTAACTGTGAACGGATTTGCAGTTGCTGTTGCAAGACGTTTAACCTCATCCGCAGTAAGCACTCTGTGAAACATTTGGAATTCATCCATTAATCCTTTAAATGACCAGGTAGGGTTCTTTGCCCCATTAAATTCAGTTGCTTCTGAACCGATACCTATAAAACCGAAACGGGCAGCTTGGGGACCGATTGCTTGTGTATGGGGTGTTTGTTCAACATCCAATTCTCCATTTATGTATATGCGTTTTGCTTCGCCACTAAAAGTGACTGCAATGTGATGCCATTGATTATCAAGTACATCAACACTGCCGTGCCAGTCTCTGACGGGACAACAGATGTCAAAAGCGATAAATTTCGTATTTCCCAATTGATCATCCGCTGCAGCAAAACGGAAAAACTCACTGCGATCCCAAGATGCTATCACGCCTCGCTGCGATGTCTTAATCCACACTGCAATGCTCAGTGCAGGAATTGCTTCAACATACTGCAAATTGCGAACTGCAATATAGTTCCCCGCACCACCCGGAAATTCCAGACACTGTTTAACTTTTCCCTCTGCAAAATTGAAATTGTTTCCCTGAATTAACCCATCATATCCATTTCCAGATTTATCCATAATCTCACCGTTAACGAGAGTATCTTCATCGAAACTGTAATAGATGGCCAGATCGGTTGCATCCATATTTGCTGCATAAGCGGAGAATGTTATAACTGACACTATTAAAACTATAGTCAACAGAGTCAGTTTTGGCTGTTTTCTCATAAGAATCCTATAAATATCAATGTTGAAGAATGTGTGATTATTTTGCTATTACAGACTATCTATCGTTTTTTATATGTCCCCAAGTCGTGCTCAACTTTCCATTGGGTTCAATGCTAAAGGGATCAGTAGGTGCTTTTGCAAGGTGTGCTATCTCCTCCTGAGATAAAGCACGATGAAAGTAGAATAGTTCATCCATCAATCCTTTGAATGCCCATCCCGTTGGTGAAGCGGTTCCATTAAACGTAGCTGCTTCAGAACCGACACCGATAAATCCGTACCTTTCTGCTTTCGGACCAATCGTATTGCCGGTTGTGTTTGTCGGTTGCTCTACATCAATTTCACCATCAACATAAATGCGTTTTATCTCACCGTCAAAAGTTGCTGCGACGTGATGCCATTCGTCATCAGTTACCGCTATATCACCGTGCCAATCTTCTATCGGACAACAGATATCAAAAGCAACAAAATCCATTTGATTAATTGCTGCATCTCCTGCGGCGAATCGAAAATATTCACTGCGGTCCCAAGAAGCGATCATACTCCTCTGGGGTGTCTTAATCCAGACTGCAATGCTAAGCTCAGGGATACCTTCAGTATAATTAAGGTTCCGAACCGCAATGTATTCTGTTCCTACACCTGGAAACTCTAAACACTCATTGACTTGGCCCTCAACAATGTTTAGATTGCTACCGTGTAGAAAACCGTCGTTCCCATTCTCAGATAAATCCAGAACATCTTCATCTATAAATGTATCACTGTCAAAACTATAATAGATCACAAGTCCAGTTTTGTCAACACTAAAGCTGAATGAAGATAAGGTAGGTAGTGTCAAGAATAGACCGATTAAAAGGATCTTAAGTATTCGATAGTTGCTCATGATAAGACTCCCGAATTAGTTTGTGTGATGTATTCCTGTGAGTTAATGTGTTCTGAGTGTTTTCTAAAAAATTAAGCCTTCAGAAAATCCCCTGGAATTCGTGAACCGGGATAGTTTCCGTTTTCATCACGATTGGCAATCGGTTCAGGAATTTCATCATCCCAATAGTCTGGGACGGTATTGGGGCGACTATGCCATGCTAAAATAAGCGTGCGGCGTTTATCTGTCGTATTATTGTGAGCAGCGTGCAAAAGTCGTGCATCCGCAATGACTAACGAACCTGCTTTCGCAAATATGTCTACTTGATCTGGGTGGTCACTGAACATGATAGGGTCGTCTTCAGGCAGAAAACGTGCACCCTGTTCATGTGCAGGCACAAGTTGGTTGTGTAGATCAATACGTTTGAGATGTGTACCAGGGATAACCTTTAAACACCCATTTTCTCTTGTGGTATCTGATAGATAGTAATTGAGAAAGATAGTTTGTGGCCACGGTGAACAACTGAGCGGGTCATTCCAGCGCATCCAATCTTGGTGCCAATATAACGGGGGTCCACCGGCTTCCTTTGTCAGTATGATGATTCCACCTGAAGCAGCGAAATCACCGAAACCGAGTTGCTCTAAGGCATCCCGTGATGGTTTCCATTCCAACAGTTTCTGAATGTGCGGATTATGTGCACCATGAACATTCACATGCTGTCCTTGGTAGACCATCTCCTTCGGTTCTTCATGTTCTGCAATGAGTCGTTCAGTTTCATCGCGAAGTTCCTGCAAGAATTCCGCTGTCAATATATCGTCAACGATACAGTATCCGTCTCGCAACATCTGATTTCGTGTTTCCAAAGCGACTTCTGGTGTCATCCCAATACTCCTTTTTGTCTGTTTATTCCATTTTACACAAAACTGTTGGAAAATACAACTATTTTTTGACCTTATTGACACCCATCACATGACATGCTATAATTTTAGTATGGAGAGCTGTTATGGTTACCAAAAAAGACATTCAAGCAACATGTGATGACATTGTTCGCGAATTTGCGCCGTTACAGGTTATTCTGTTCGGTTCACACGCTTATGGAACACCAACAGAAGACTCGGATGTAGATCTGTTAGTCGTGATGGATATACCGGAATCAGAAACGACTCGGCAAGCAGGAGAGATTCGGAAATCGTTGAAATTACTTCAAGTAGATTCAGGAGATTAGAATAGAACAGAAGGAGATAAAATGGACAGAATTTTACTGATAGACCCAGATACACCAGATATAGATAGAGAACACGGGTTTTCAAACATAAATGGACCATCACTTATACGTGTCCCGGAATGGGTGGAGAATCCATTAGGCAATTATTATCTCTACTTTGCACATCATCGCGGTGCTTATATCCGTTTGGCTTATGCTGATGCAGTAGAAGGTCCTTATACGGTTTATGCGCCTGGAGCACTACATCGTGATAAGACCGTTTTTAAAGGATGCGATCACATCGCTTCTCCAGATGTTCACATAGATGAAGAAAACAAACGTTTCATCATGTATTTTCACGGTAATTATCGGGGAGGACAAGCAACGTGTTGGGCGACTTCTTCTGATGGGATACATTACACTGCATCTGAAACTTTAGAGAAACAGCAGGGACCCTATTTCCGTGTCTTCTGGTGGAACGGACTACCTTACGCAACGAATCATAATCTGTTGAATCGGGGAATAACACCCGATTGGACAACGGTGTTTGAAAGACGTCAAGCACCACTCTTCCCAGGGAAAGGCAAAGGTAGGGATGGCACGCCACGTCATACTGCAAACCATCTTGTGGGTGATACACTCACTGTCTATTATTCCCTATATGGAGATACCCCGGAACGTATTCTAAAAAGCACCGTGGAGCTGGCAGATGATTGGAACGATTGGGAAGCATCGCCACCGACAGAAGTCATTGCACCGAAGTATGCGTTTGAAGGTGTGGATATACCGATTGTCCCATCAACGAATGGTCTTGATAGGGAAAGGGTTCACCAACTCCGAGACCCCGATATCTATACTGAAGGTGAGGATACATGGCTGCTCTATTCTGTCGCTGGTGAACAAGGTATCGCTATTACGAAACTCACAGTCAGTTGATATATCATATCTCAACAGATCTGTATATCTGTTGTAAGGGAAGTTCCGCATCGACTGAAGGAAGTTTTAGGATATCCTCAATTGCGTTGAATACCTGAGATTGCCATTCCTCCAGCTGACGCTGAAAACGTTCAACTTCGACTCGTTCTTGTGAAATAAGGATATATTCTTGTAACGATTCCAACAGTTGATAACGTCTAAATTTCTCACCTCTATCATACGCCTCGGTTGATTGTGAAAGGACTTCAACTACGACTATTGGATTGAGAAGTATATCAAGGACATCATCTTCAAATCGGGGTGTATCGCAAACAACGGAAACATCTGGGTAGAAATAGGACATACCTGAACCAATTCCGACACGCATATCACTACCGAAAACATAACATCCCTGTTCTACCAATTGATTATATAATCCAGTAGTAACATTTATCGTAATCAGATTGTGTTTGAGACTAGCTCCGGAATCCGCTATCATTTTACCGCTGAAATATTCACTCTTTATGACTGCCTTCCGTTCAGCGGTGATGTATTCTTCTGGAGTCAGATATGTTTGTACTGCAATAGTTGACATTGGTTTCTCCTTAGTCAGGTATTAACTCCCGCAGCTGATTAACGACCTTAGTGACTTCATCTGCTACGATGTATGTCTCTGCTTCAGTGTTGTATCGTCCTAAACCGAATCGCACTGCAGTAAAGGCTAATTCATTCGGTATTCCCATCGCAGTTAACACATGTGATGCTTTTACAGCTTCAGAATCACATGCTGATCCTGAAGAGACAGCAACTTTCTTAAGTCCCATCAAGAGCGATTGACTCTGCACACCCTTAAAACTGATATTTAGGTTCCCTTGCAGACGTTGCTCAGGGTGTCCGTTCAGATGAATATCAGTTAATTGAGATGTAAGCTTTTCATGTAGTTTATCGCGTAATGGTTTTACAATTTCTATTTCAATTCTGTTTTTCATAGCAAGTTGGGCTGTTTCGCATGCTGCACCTAAACCTACGATCCCCGCCACGTTGAGTGTACCAGATCGGATTCCGTTTTCTTGACCCCCTCCGTAGGAGAGCGGTTGTAAAGGGTTACCAGTTCTATTGTATAATGCTCCAACCCCCTTTGGTCCATATATTTTATGAGCAGTAATTGATGCCATATCAAGTCCCAATACACCCATACCTGATTCAAGTTTGCCGATACCTTGCACAGCATCAGAATGAATCGGCACGCCGTGTTTTGAAGCAATATCAGCGATTTCACGGATTGGATTAATAGTGCCGACCTCGTTGTTAGCATAGATGATAGTGATTAGTATCGTTTTTGACGTTATGGCAGCTGCAACGTCATCCGGGTTTACCATTCCATATCTATCTACTGGTAGATATGTTGTTTCAAAACCCTCTTTTTCTAAAACGTGACAGGTATCAAGCACCGCATGATGCTCAGCAGTACTGGTGATAATATGGTTTCCGTTGTTTTTCTGTGCATAAGCAGTTCCTTTGATGGCGAGATTATCGGATTCAGTTGCACCACTTGTAAAGATTATCTCTTCTGGCAAGCAGCCAAGTAAGTTAGCCACTTGCTGCCGTGCCTTATTGACACCGTCTTTTGCCTGCTTTCCGTAGAGATGTGAACTTGCTGCATTGCCAAAATGTGTCGTTAAATATGGCATCATTGCGTCTAACACTTCTGGAGCAATTGGGGTTGTAGCATGATTGTCCATGTAGATGATGTCATTTTCCACTTCAATTATTCCTTCTTATGTGAACGATTCTATAATCGTTCACGGAACATGTCCATCAAGCCATCAGGTGGATCAAAAGGTAGGTTGACGACCGTATTGCTTAATCCGCTATAGTAGATGCCGAGTAGTAGATTGAACTCTGCAAGGGATTGCGGTAGATTTGTTGGATGCACTCTGCTCTCATCATCAAGCCAATCGAACATCGCTTCTGTCAGATTTGTTTGCGCGACTGCGTTCTCTCCACCATAGCCGTGGTTACCACTTTCAAATCCAACCTCAGGTGTGTAACGGTCCCAACCGTTAAAACGCCAATGAACAAATCCTTTTTCACCGAATACACAGACACGTTTATGTTGATTATTACCTGTATTCTCGCTAACTTGTGGTGCCATTTCTGGACCGAATGCTACTGAAGCCTGTACACCATTCTGATATGTTACAATCCCTGTTGCGTTTGAAGGAGATGGTTGTGCACCATCCAGATTACCAACACCTGCAATTTGTCCCATAACCTTTACGGGTTGGGAGTTATCAATATAGGATGAAACTAACTGCAGCACATGCGGTGCTTGATCCACAGGCGGGTTTCGTGCACTTGCCTCAATGAATTTGATAGCACCGATCTTTCCTTCTGCTACATCACGTTTCAGTTCAAGGTTTTTCGGATGGAAGTTCAACTGTGTATTGATAGCGACTTTTGTTTTCGTTCGTTTTGAGAGTTCGTGTATTTGTCGCCAATCTTCACTCTCCACAGCAATCGGTTTCTCAATAATAATTGCGGGAACACCGTGTTCTGACGCCTGATTCAGCAGTGGATATCGGATACGTTCATTTGTTCCACGCATAACCGGTGCAGTAACGATGTGTAACAGGTCAGGTTTTTCTTTAGAGAGCATTTCGTCTAAATCGGTGTAACGCGAGTCTATACCGAATTCATCACCGAACCCGTTCAGTAACTCTTCCTTCATATCACAGATAGCAGCGAGTTTACCACCCTTAACATTTTCATAAGCTCTCGCGTGAGCACGCGCACGTCCACGACACCCTAAAATCGCACATTTATACATGTTTGCTCCTTTCGGACTAATGTTATACCATTTCTAAATGAAAATACCTCTTTATTGTAGCATAAACTTTTAGTTTGTGCCGTTCTCCGTTTTATTATCTACAGTCGATAATGAGAGAAGAATTAATAGAAATGGTATTTATTCCTTATATTCATTCCTATACATCTGCTAAAAACAGACTTGAAGTGTAAACCGTCTACACAGAACTCTAAAATAGAATAGCATACATCCTGACAAAAGTCAAGATTGCAGAAATACCATTGCGATTAATTTCATTTGCAGAAAAAGCACGTTTATAGTATCATTTAAATATGCATATAATTCTAAAAGGAGCTGCATCTTACATAGATTTCTTATCTTAAACCCGTCAAGACCCCTGCCTTTAGGTAGGGGATGTAGACGGAAACCAAAGGGTTTATATGTAAATTAAATTTGACCATTTACTTGAAAATGTGGTATTATATATCAGCATCTTTGGATAGGATTTTCACCTCAATACTAACCAGTATTGAGTCCTATCCCCAATCGTGAAAAGTTGTGTGATGCTGGTGCGAAATCACATAAAACATTAGAATGTAGTAGTGAT
>JAJEJA010000091.1 GCA_022828145.1 Candidatus Poribacteria bacterium
ATAACCATTTCATGATATAATTGGAGGCACAAGATGAGACGAGGTTACAAGTTTAAACACCGTAAATACATCCAATATTTTATTTTTGCCAATATTATTTTTGGCTTCATCCTTGCAGCATTGGCGTTTGGAAGTATCGGCGTAAGATTAGCGCGTCCCGACATTCCGATACCTGTGCAGTGTGAAGGATCAAACATCAATCCAGCATGCATTCCTGACAGGATGCCAAAAGATTATATACGGGAATGCTGGATAGGAGGTCCTCCTTGCACGTTGGACGCAGAGGTAGAGACTTCCGGGTGTGAACCATCAAACATTTATTCAGCATGCAATCCTGACAGGATGCCAAAAGATTATATACGGGAGACCTGGAAAGGTGGACCGCCTTGTCCACTGGACGCAGCAAAATAGCAAGGATTACGACACTATAAGGAGGAAAACTAATGAGGAATAAATTATACTGGGGACTCGGTATCCTCATTGTCTTATTGATAGGTGCTTTTGTGTTTGTGATGGTCAACCAGAATGCACAAATAAAGCAGCTGGAAGTCGAAGCAAAGAAAGCACAAGATAAGGCAAATCAGATGAAAGATACCCCGCCGGTCGCCAGAGAAGGTTACAAGATGGTGCCGCATGGTAATCACTGGCATGAAGTGCCGATTGACGCACCAGATACGTGGCAAGGGGAACCGCATGGCGAGGGTGTCACAGAAGACGATATTCCGATACAAACTTACGACGGTCCCTTGACGTATCACGCGGAATTACTTGAAACAAATCCCGTGAAAGCACTGCGTCTACAATCAGAAGAACGCGGGCATTGGTCTGCACCCTGGATACCGCCATTTCCACCCGATGATCTTGAGGCTCAAACTTTTGCTAGGAATACGTATTTATCAATATACTACGATGATACACACCCTGACTGGGAAAAGCATGCAGTGGCACAAATGAATCAGCGTAGGGAAATAGACAAAAAGTACCCTTATGGACCTAGGCTTATGGATCTTTCTAAAATAATTTGGCCCGTTATAAGGTTTCGAATTGACCACTATAGCCCATCAGGTGTTGCGATGAAACCTTCAGATTATTTTCCAAAGTATGAATCAGATTTTAAGAAATTTGGTTTTAAGAAATAGTAGGTGAACATAGGGGGTATTATGCTATTCCAAAGTAGTTGTATATTTGCTGTTATTTTAGGTTTTATTGTATCGCTTTTCTCGCTAAAACACTGTCCTAGAACTTTATTTATAGAAATGATAAAGGATTTGAGACACTTAGGTATTAGAGGTATTAAATCCAAAATAGTGTTTGGCATCATTGCATGTTTAATCAGTATTCTGATTTTTATTGTTGCTATACACATATAGCACAATTTAACTAAAGGAAGGAAATTGATATGAAAAGAATTACATTTACATACCACGTTTATCTTATGTTTAGTTTCTGTATTCATAGTGCCGAAAATATGTGTTGGATATGACACTATGTGGCACACTTACGACAATGAGCAAGACGGTAGATACAAGGATATAAAAGACCATGAAACAGAACTTATAGGGGCGAAAGCTGCTGTTACAGATCTAAACAACGCATGGAGCAAAATCCAAACAGCAAAAATGGAAGGCGAAGAAGCTGCAATAGATGCCGTTGCAAACTTTGCTATAGGGTTAGTTACCACTGCATTAACAAAGGGCGGTGGGGCAATTGCTTATGCACCTTCGGTTTTCAATGGTTATACGGCTGCAAAAGCAAATGCAAATGTCACAGCTACGAACACTAGTAATGTGAGTCCAGAGAAATATATGGTAGCACTGGATATTGCTCTTTCTGCTGTAGATAAAGCACTTAGTGAAATTGATAAGGATTATAAGGCCTATACATCAGCCTACGATACATATATAGCACATTGTGCTAAGCATCAACTCATTCGGTTTACTGGACCTAATGCGCCAACACCTGTATATAGTAAAGAAGATATGTATAACGCAGTTAATAATAGTGGTCAAACTACTGGATGGTGGCATACCGATGCCAGATGGTATCCTGGCAATCCGGGTCCATCTACTGATGACTATACTGACCATTCAATTGATAAAGTATACAAAAAGACCCATTGGCAAGTAAGTGATCTTCCTAAAAAGTATCCGTGTGATGGCAGTAAGAGTACAGATAATACGTGTAAAGATAAATTTAGAACTCCCAAAGAAGCTTGGTCAAAGCACCGCGTGAAATGTGGTACTAAATACTACGTATACGACCCACACGAGATAGCTGTCCCAACAGTTCAAAATATTCCACCTCAGGGTGGTGGTTACGGTTTCTCTGCTGTTCCGATCGCTATACGAAAAGAGTTAGATAGACGCACCGTAGATGAAGGATGCGGTGAGGTTTGGTATACTTGCGACTCAGACCACACAACGCAAGAAGCTGATCATAGAGTGCGAACCTGCAAAATAGAAATTCCCCAACAAGGCGGTGGCACTGACAGATGTGAAGATAGTTTTAGAAAATGCATGGGACACAAAAAGGATCATGATGAAAGCACCCGTTGGAATTTTAAAACAGTGCACTCCGATGACGCTGCTGGTGATAGTGCTGACGCTGGTGATGACAGTAGTGCTATGCATGCGTGTGGTATTCATGCGACAACTGTATCAGGTAGCCATTCTCAAATAACGCCTCCTTGTGGGGATTCAGCTCATGCCGGTTATGCGTGTCAAATCAGTTCGGATCACAACACTGCGATGTCAGGTTGGAGTGGACCTTTTTATGAATGCCAACCGCATACCAATTTTTCGTGTGGTCATACAGACCCGACTGCTAACGCTGCATATCATGCTTACGCGAGTTGCGGCATATCGGGACACTTTGTTTGTGATAGTTTGACGCATGTGGAGGAGCAATGTTCGAATACTTCCAATGGTATTCGGTGTACGTATCAATTTTGGCGTTGTTTGCATCCGAGTGTTCCGTCTTATGGACCTTCGCATACGTGTGTTTATGGAGTGTCGTGTGGTCGTTCAGCGTGCACGCAGACGGTGAGTTCGTCAACGCAACATAGTGCTACGTGTGCAAGTGGACATTCATACTGGACGTGTAATCCTTCTGATGTCTCCCTGCATATCACCCGAACGTGTCGCCTTAGTACTTGTGGTAAGTCGTGGGAAAGGTGTTCAACAGTAGGGGGGACACCTCTTTGTGATGATCCCTGGCGAAGAAGTAATGGTTTGCCGTGTTGGAAGAAATAACACATTGAACCACTCACATTTTACAGGCAGATATCTGAGAGGGTATCTGCCTTTTTTCCTCATGCCTCCTTTAAAGACACTTTCATAAGAAATAATTCAGTCGAAAAAATGATCGTAGGGTGAAGTTTGCCCGTCCGTTTATACAAAAGATGAATGGGTACGGAAGTAATAGAAAAAGGGTAGAACCATCTGAGATGACTCTACCCCGAATATATATAAAACGAATATGCTATCTTCCAGCTTTAAGAAATCCCCATGCAGTTGCGACTTTACCTTTAGGATCAACTGGTAACGGGCCATCTGGACCGTATACGAGGACATCCTCGTATTTTGCTAAGGTATGCCACGTTCCAAGTCCAATTCGCCCTACACCATCTTTGTCAGAATCGGAAACTTCTTCTACCTCTTCATCGTTAAGAATGAGGGTGTAACTGGTAGGTGTATTCACGATTTTAATGTTGTACCATGTATCGGTATTAAATGTATGATTACTATCAGCAGCTTGTTTGTATGCAGCACCGTTCCAGGCTTCTATTCTTGAAACGGAGTTTCCCCAACCCCCAAGATTCCACCAGTATTCAAAAAGTTCTTTCCCTTGCATACTGGCAGGAAGGTCTCTGAGAGTTTTACCACGAGGATTCATCTCACCTTGAAGTCGGAACATAATCAGGAAAGCTTCTGCGCCACTGATCTTGTTTGCACTTACTTCATAAGTATATTCAACCCAATCTTCATCCCAATAGTCATCGGTAACGATGCTGATACAGTTCGCATCATCTAAGAGTTGATGGTATTCCTTGTCCTTAAATTCCCATGTCCCCCATAATGAAGCCCATTTATCTTCAGATTTGCTTGGGTTATCAAAGTTATCCTCAAAATAGAGCTGGGACATTGCTGCTGTGGTAAGACCAAAGGTAAAGCAACACAACAAGACAAACATAATAGACCTTTTCATTTGAATGCACTCCTTTTCAATGCGATTCATTGCGCGTGAATAAGTGCGGTTAAAAAACCGCACTTACCATTTAATGATTCAATGAGAATTCCGCTGAGTTTAGTAGTACCCAGTAGAGGTCCTCATAAGCTAAGTCTTTGTCAGTATAGAGACTTCGTTCTAAATACCGTTGGAAATAGGTTTGCTCTTTGCTGGTCGGTTTTCTTGATAAAACAGTCAGATAGATAAATTGAACTCTATCAATAGTATCTCTCCAGTTATCAAGGACATAGTTGACAAAACTGCCGCGTTCTTTGTGGTCTGCACTGTCGTTCACAAGACCTCCATTTATCATCATAAGCGCTTGCGGGACAGTACCGTTGAATGCTTCAATCTCTTCCATTTCACCATTGTCAAGCAGGAATAGGAATTTTCTCAGGTGTTCCCGTTTCATATTTTCTACCTGTCCTCGGTCTCTCCGATTCTGGAGTCTTTCAAATCCTGTTGCCTGTAACATAGAATAGAAGAACTGCTCAGCACTTAACGGTTTCATATATGCATGTGAGTAATATATCTCATCATCTTCGTTACTTTTATTTGTTTCTGAACTTCGTTGATACGCTTTTGAATGTAGAATCGTCCTCATGAGATGTTTTAGGTCATACCCATGAATGACGAAATCTTCAGCTAACCATTCTAATAGTTTGGGGTTAGTTGGCGGATATTCTTCACCGAAACCATCAAGAGGTTCCACAAAAGCACGTCCCATGAAATGTTTCCATATACGGTTGACGATGGCTTTGCTAAAGTATGGATTTTCATTAGCGGTCATCCATTCAGCGAGTGCATGGCGTTTTTTGGTGTTCTCACCTTTATATTCCGTGCCATCAAGGAATCGGGGTGGAACAGATTCTCTGTTGCCATCGAACATGTAGGTAGCTCTTTGAAATTCTGGTGAATTCGTAATGAGGTAATTCTCCATTTCGGTTCTGTCACCCATCATATCCGTGAGGTACCCCTTTTCTTCGCTTCTGATTCCTGTGAAGAATGCAGCGACTCCGTAAAAGTCCTCTTGTAACCATGCTTCTGTCTTATGATCATGACATTCTGCACATTGCATAGAAAGTCCGAGAAATAGTCGGGAGGAGTGAGAAGTTAAAAAGACAGGTGATCTTTCATAACGTAGCACATAGTTTCCTGCAGGATTATCTTGTAATTCTCCATCAGCAGCGACAAGTTCACTGACAAACTGGTCGTAAGGCATATCTGTTTCAAGTGCATCTCTCACCCAACCCGTTAGACCGATGCGGCGATCATCACCGACATCACGTCTGCCGATTAACCAATTCACCCACAAACGTGTCCAGTAATCAACAGATTCTTTACTCCTAAGCAGTTCATCTATTTTCTTGGACCGTTTGTTTTTTGAACCATCATTCACAAAGTCTAATACCTGTTCAGGAGAGGGAATTACGCCTGTCATATCTAAATGGATACGTCTTAGAAACGCTGCGTCATCAGTTTGTCGTGAAGGTTTAATTCCTTCCTGTTTTAGCACAGCGTCAATGTGTCTATCTAAGTGTTTTGTGCTTGATGGGACATAAGTATCTGTTGTTTTGATTGTAGTGACTGTTGCACATCCGACAATTAGTGCAGCAAGTGTGCAGAAAATCATGCTATTTCGGTATATCTTCCAAGGTCTGTTTTTCATCAATCTTCGGGCAGGAAACCCCATGCTTTAGCTTGGGGAGGAATGCCCGCTCCTATTTTTTTTACTTGACAATATATGCCAAAATGTGTTACAATATATCCAGCATAGTTGGTAGAGAATACTACCTGCACCACTTGGTGCAGTCTCTACCGCAACCGAGTAGTATCGGAAACTATGCGGGAATAAACTATGCGGAACAAAAACAAACATACACGCAGAACATACAAATATAAGATACGCAACCATCGTAAGAATAAGAAGTTTGGTAATATGTTGGATGACCTTGCTGATGTCCACAACCACTTCTTGCGTCTTGAACAACGATATTATCGTATCTATGGTAAATATGCTGGCAGATACAAGTTGCAACCGCATCTTACTCAGTTGTTGCAGACCACCAAGAAACATTGGGCTTGGATACCAAGAGACACGCTTGACGCTGCAATTATTCGTATCGATGAAACGTATCAAAGAATGTTTGATGGGCTTGGTGGCAAACCCAAGAAAAAGCGTAAAGGAAAATACAGGTCTGCTAAATTCCAGTCCGGATACAAACTTGAAAATGGTCGTGTCCGCATCTCTTTTAAGTCCTGGAATGAATCCAAGCAAAAACTTGTGTTTGATAGAATCTGGTTCTCTTTCCATCAACATCGCGACTGGTCTGGTAATGTCAGATACATCCAAATCCTTCGCGATTCTGTTGGTGACTACTGGCTTTACATCATCACTGACGACACTTCTACTGAACCCTATGCTGCTACAGGTGAGAGTGTGGGCATTGACTTCGGATTGAAGGCGTTTTTGACACTCAGTAATGGTGAAAAGATAGATAGCCCAGAGTTTTTGACACAATCCTTGAGCAAGTTGCGGTCTGCTAACAAGTCTGTAAGCCGTAAGCAAAAGGGTTCTAACAACTGGTATAGGGCTGTGCTTGAACTTGTCCGAATCTACCGAAAGGTTGCTAACCAACGCCTTGATTGGCAATGGAAGATTGCGACTAAACTTTGTAGGGAATTTGATACTATCGTCACAGAAACGCTTAACCTTGACGGTATGAAACGACTCTGGGGCAGAAAAGTATCTGACCTTGCGTTTTACCAGTTTATTCAGTTGCTGGAATATAAGTGTTTCAAACATAATCGTGAATTCCATCAAGTTGGGCAATGGACTGCGACAACAAAACCTTGTTCAAACTGTGGATTCAAAAACAACAATCTTTCTCTCAATGATAGACAGTGGACCTGTCCTAAATGTGGTTCACACCACGATAGAGACATAAACGCTGCTATCAATATCTTACGGGCTGCTTATGATCCCGTTGTGGAGCAGATGTAAGACCTTTCTTCAAAAAGGCTAACTGCTATGAAGCACAAACCCCAACCTTTAGGTTGTGGGTGCTATGACCGTAAATCTCCTATTGTGCTGAGTACCTAAGGTCAATGTATGTGTTCTTTCTTAAGTTTAACCGATAACAGCGTCAATTTCAAGGAAAAATATGAAGAAACGGCACTCGGAAAGTACCTACTACTATTAAAGAAAGAGGCGGCACTCGGAGAATGCCTACTACTATTTGTCGTTATCCCCATCTTACACCGGTTGGAATAATGCCAACATCTTCACCGCGTTTCATTGCTTCTGCTGCATCAAGTATGCTTGCTATATCGTGTTGCGGTTCAAAATCAAGCAGTGTTTTGATTTTAGTCAGATCAAATTCAAAATAGTTTGAATTCGTTAGTCTGATGTCAGCATAATCCTTATGATAACGTTGACATAGATAAGGGACTATCTTTTCATAATCAAAGATACCATTTCCGCCAAGTGTGAATTCTTGACCGACTGCTGCATCCTTCTCTATACCTAATACCAATCCTTGAACGATGTCGCGGATATCCGCAAAATGCTCTTTATATGCACGTCCATCGGGATTGCGTTTGAGTATGAATTTCTCTTCTCCATTCCACGCTTTTATGACTGCTTCTGCGGTCTCTAATTCAGCAGGATCATCGCCTTTATAGTTTTTGTACCGGTTATAGATGGTACTAAATACGAAGAGCTTTGGTAATGCATCATCATTGAGGAATTCACTCGGTTCAATGACAGTTGCAAAACGGAACACTGTTGATGGTACACCGTACTGGTGGTGATATGTCATACAAAGTTCCTCACCAATCCATTTCGTAAGGAAATATGGCATGTGATGATATTTTGCGACCATATCCTCAGTGATGGGTTCATTGAAGAGTCGTCCTTTTGTTGTTAATTCCCAATAGATCGCTTCGGTGCATGCATAGACGAAGCGGTGTATATCTTTGTTGAATTCCCGGACACATTCTAATATATTGAGCGTTCCCATGCCGTTGATAGCTAAATAATCTCGGTTATTAAATGGACCACCGAAGGCTGCTGCGATATGATAAATTGCATCAACACCTTCAACTGCTTTTTTGACATCTTCGTAATCTCGAAGGTCACCGAGGAATGTCTCAACCTTGTCATTACCTTTCCATCTATCTACCCGATTGGTATCACCGGGATATGTAAAACAGCGGATTTCGTGTCCTTTTTCTAATAGTTTTTTAGTGAGATTTGATCCAATGCGACCTGTGCCGCCTGTTACTAATATTTTCATTCGTTCCTCCGTTTTTCCTGCTAAAAAGTTACTGCATACCCATCAGTTCTTGGATCCGATCCGCCGATAAGTGCTCCCGATTCAGGATGAACCATTATCATCTGTGCGCTTCCTGGACCTCCCCAATCGCCGACAAATTGGAGCTCATGTCCTTTCTGTGCTAAACCCTCTTGCGTATCAGACGAAAACCGTGTTTCTAACTGCAGATGGTTGGAACAGGTATGCGGTATCGTTGATTCCATCGGGTTTTGGAGACTTCGCCATCGTGGTGCTGAAACTGCTTCCTGCGGTGTCATCCCAAAGTCAAGGACATGTGTGACCAATTGCAGGTTCGTCTGTACTTGTGTGTCTGCACCCGGTGTGCCGCACGCTAATACAGGTTTACCATCTTTTGTGACGATAACAGGGTTCATTGTATGACGGACACGTTTACCCGGCATTAGACAGTTGGGATGATCCTCCTCCAAATGCCAATAGGTCATTCGGTTGTTTAGCAGAATACCTGTATCACCTGCAATTAGACCGGATCCGAAACCGGATTGAATGCTCTGAAGTATACAGACAAGATTTCCTGCACGGTCAGCGGTGCAGAAACATGTTGTATCTTCGTGTGATTCGGGTCCACCTGCGGGGACATCAACTACAGCCTTTTCCATGTCAATCCGTTCTGCTTGTTCAGCAGCATAAGATTTTGAGAGCATGCCTGCTATAGGAACATCCACCCAATTGGGATCTGCCATATATTTCTCTCTGTCAGCAAAAGCCAGTTTCTTTGCCTCAACCATGAGATGTACACTTTCGGCAGTGTTGCATCCTAAATTTTGCAGATCAAACAGTTCTACGATGTTCAGTTCTTGTAATAAGATATGTCCACTTGAGTTTGGCGGCATTTCATAGACTTCGTAGCCACGGTAGTTAACATGTATTGGCTCATCCCAATGTGCATTGTAGTTAGCAAGGTCTTCTGCCGTTAACAGTCCGTCATAAGCATGACTGAATTTATCTATCGCTTTGGCAATTTCACCTTTGTAGAACACATCTCTACCCTCATGAGCGATTTTTCGGAAGGTTGTGCCGAGGTTTGGATTTGCAAGCAGTTCACCTGCAGGAATCGGTTCACCGTCGTTTGTGAAAATAACGCGCGTATGTGGGTCAGCAGAGAAGTTCGTGTTTTGTCCTCTCAAGCTACCTGCAAGTCTGTGACTAACGGGGAACCCTTCTTCACAAAGAGAAATTGCGGGGTCGAAAACTTCTTCTAATTTAAGTGTCCCGTATCGTTCATGTGCAAGCAGCCATCCGTCAACAAGCCCTGGTACCGAAACGCTTCGCATGCCTTTCATGGGAATACCACCGTTTTTGAGATAGGTTTCGCGTGTTGCGGCTTGGGGAGCAGGTCCAGTGGCATTGATTGCTTCGACCTGTCCTGTCTCTGCCCAATAGATGAGGATAAATCCGTCCCCACCGACACCAGAACCAGCAGGTTCTACGACACCGAGTGCAGCGGCAGTTGCGATTGCAGCATCAACAGCATTACCACCTGCCATCATTGTTTGGACACCTGCTTGTGAGGCAAGGACATGTCCTGACGTAACCATGCCGTTGCTGCCCATTACAGATGGACGAAATGCTGAACCGTGTGGTGATTGCATGTGAACTCTCCAAATTAGCTCAGCATCTTCTGGGCAAATGCTTCCACATCAACGCGTTCATGTGTGCGTGCAGATTCATTGCATGCTTCCATCAGTATCCATGTTCCGAGAGTGCTGTCCTGAATCCAATCACGGTCTGTGCCTGTGGTGATAGCATCAGCAAAAGCATCAAATTGAAGTCTGTCATCCTCAATCAGTCCGCCATGGAGGTCTTGTAGTGTCAAATCTTCAACATTTTGTCCTGTTTTGAAAAGTTGGAGGTGTCCGCCATCTCTGCGGAGGTCGCCTTCTTCGCCGTGGAATGTCCAGCTTCCGCTCCATCCGTAAGCTCCCATGTGTCCTGCTCTTGTGCCAGCGTACGTGAACGGTGCACCGTTATGGTATTCCATCAATGCGTTTCCACCTGCAGTGCCCCACGCGTCAATTTGCCCTAATGCTGGGTCTCTTCGGTTATGCACCTGTGCTGTAACGTATTTAGGGAGTCCTTTTGCACCAACGAGTTGGTCAAGTTGATGACTACACCCTGCATGAAAATAAAGTCCATCAACATAAGCATCGGGTTGGCGAGAGTCGGGTCCTGTAAAAAGGTTTTGTCGGATCCAGAATCTGCATTCTCCACCTAACATTTCACCGATGCCGTCGTCTTCTCGGAGCCATTCGCGCATTTTTGCTGCGGCAGGGTTCCACCGTTTGTTTTGACCTTGCACCAAAATTGTTCCGGGGTTCGCTTTGTGCGCTTTTATGATGTCTCGGAATTCGGCTTGTGTCGTTGCAATCGGTTTGACGCAAAGTGTGTGCATGCCGAGATTCAGGCTCTCCACTATCAGTTCTGCATGAACAGTAGTAGATGCGTAGATTAGACATGCCTCCACTTCAGGATGCTTATCTTTTGCTTCAGTGATTGTCGTGTAGATGTATTCTGATAAATCTTCAGATACGCCATTGATTGATTCGACGCCTCTTTTCGCTGCTTCAAGGTTGATGTCAACACATGCAACGGGTTCCAGTCCGTTTGTGTTAACTTGCGCTTGTAACCGTCCGTGTGCGAAATGTGTGCAACCGACATGAATAGTGGGGATTGGCATATTAGTCTCCTTTGTTATGTCAATAAAATTCACACTGTTTTACTATATTTCAGAAATCTCAACAGTCGGCGGATTGATGAAATCATGATATTTCTGTGCCACGTTACCTGCAGTAGCATCCCCAACGTGGATTAACACGCGAAACCTAAAGTGCATCTCCTCACCCTCTTTAAGGACATAAGATCCGTCTTTAGATCTGTCCCGTTCAAAAGTACCGCTACCAAAGATGTTACTTCCCATTAATCCGTAGTTGCGAACGTGCCAATAGGTGGGATAACGTGGATTCACAATATGATCAAAGACTGCAATTCCTACCTGTGTCCCGTCAACGACACCAGAATAATCGCACCAATTCGCGCGTTTACCCCATGTCTCACCTTCGTTGATACCGCCAAAAGCGTTCTCAATCTTTCCACCATCAGAGGCGTTCATTGAAGGATTCACACGTATACACATGATACCGCCCTCTTTAGTGTCACCGAAATGGACATCACCAGCAGAGGCGATAAAACTTAGATCAAGATCAAAGATGGAACCGTGATCAGGGAGGTTATAAATGCGAAAATGCTGTTTATCGGTCATCAATACTTGACCGTCTTTCGTTTCCCAGGTATTGTCTGCATAGATTCTACTAAGAACGGCACCACCGTGTTTTTGTGTAAAGTTTTGATGAACAACTTTGCCGCAATTGCTGCCTTCACCCCAAAGATCAATATCATTGACTTCACCATAAGCGACATAGAGCGAACGGTGATGTACGTGGTCTTTTGATATCTCACTTGTTTCACCACGTGTCACTTCACATCCATTTGGTCCTAAGACTGGAAAGAAATAGGGGCGATACTGCGTTTTAGCATACCGGAAAGTAGTGAACGGTCTGCCGTTGACCGTAATGTCAATCGTATCAGAATCTTCATCTAAATTGACACCTGCTTCACCGTCAATGTTCCCTTCTGAGAGTGTATAAGTTCGTGAATTGCCTGAATCAAGTCCATCCAGTATCCAGGCTAAGGATATTGACTTGCCATCATCACTTGTCAAACACTGTGCTGCAATAACGTCACCGGTATCTGTATCAGTTAAGATAACTTCTCTGTCTGTATACTTATGTATATCGGGATGGTCTACATTAACGACAACAGGACACCCATCCCGATTATGGTATCCTGCGTTGACAGTGAATGTTAGATTGTTCTGATTTGCCATACATCTCCTTTTTAATATCTATAATCATCGCAAATGATGCTGTGCATGATGAATAGCGTAAACATAATTCTGTGTTCTTAACTTTTGTCAGTCGTCATTTCAAGTATTGCTTCCTCTTCACTGTCATAATTTTCAAAAACGGTAGCTAACCTTCCGAGGACAAGGAGGTTTCTGATATGTGCGCCAGCTTTGACAAGTGCTGTGCGTCCCCCTTTTCGCGTAATCGTAACGTGAACGGAAACGAGTGTCCCTAAACCGCTACTATCCATGCGGGTAACTTCTTCAAGGTTAAACACGACTTTTGGTGCATCAAAGTATTCCTCAAGTTCTTCATGAATTTGTTGTCTGAGTTCAACATTTGCGGCACCGATCATCCGTCCAGTTGGACGTATTATAATAACACCTTCTCTTTGAAGTATTTCTGCTAACATTTTATCCCTCTCTTTAATAATCAAGATGTGTGCATAATTATAGGTTAATCAACACTGACTGACGGCACACGGAGTGTGCCTACTACTTTTAAATATGTAATTTGACATTAAATGCTTTGTGCAAAACCCTAAGTTTATCCGCTTATGAATGCTGTGTTAATTGATTAGATTTAGTGTAACGAATTCCTGTGTTTTTGTCAAGTACTATAAACGATTATGGTTTTCGTAGACTGTTATGTCCGCTTCGTATTGCAATGTCCACCCAATCTCATCAAGTCCATTGAGCATGCAATACTTCTCAAAATCACCGATTTGATATGTGTATACTGTTCCATCTGGACAGACAACAGATTGTTCTTCAAGATTTACCATCAATCTGTATCCTTCGGTATTCTTCGCTCGCTGACTAATTGCTGCGATTATTTCTGCAGATAGTGTGATCGGCAATATTCCGTTCTTATAACAGTTATTCCGAAAGATGTCAGCAAATGAAGGGGCAAGTATCACTTTGAAACCGTATTGCTGTAATGCCCACGGCGCGTGTTCACGAGAACTTCCACAGCCAAAATTTATACCTGCTATTAGTATACTTGCACCTACGTAGCGAGAATGGTTCAATACAAATTCAGGATTAGAGTCGCCATTATCAAGGTAACGCCAATCATAGAATAGAAATTCACCGAAACCTGTCCGCTCAATTCGTTTCAAGAATTGTTTTGGGATAATTTGATCGGTGTCAACATTAATTCTGTCAAATGGGACAACAAGTCCATCGTGTTCTTTGAATGCTTCCATTTTTTATCCTCACTTAAGATGTAAATTCCCTTATGTCAACAAAATGGCCTGTTACAGCAGTTGCAGCTGCCATCTGCGGACTAACAAGATGTGTGCGTCCACCTTTACCCTGTCTGCCTTCAAAATTCCGATTTGATGTGCTAGCACAACGTTGTCCCGGCATCAAAATATCTGGATTCATGCCGAGACACATACTACATCCCGCCTCACGCCATTCAAAACCCGCGGCACGGAATACTTCGTCAAGTCCTTCGGATTCAGCTTGTCGTTTGACCGCTTGCGATCCCGGAACGACCATTGCATTGACAGTCTTTGCGACTTGCCTTCCCTTTATCACATCAGCTGCTACACGTAGATCACTGATACGTGAGTTCGTGCAACTTCCGATGAAAACTCTATCTACTGAGATATCTGTCATTGGGGTGCCGGGTCGAAGACCCATGTATGCCAAAGCGTGTTCCGCGGCTTGTTTCTCATCGGTAGATTGCATGTCAGCTGGATTGGGGACTTGTCCTGTTACATCAGTAACCATACCTGGGTTTGTTCCCCATGTTACCTGCGGTGCAATATCTGCAGCGTTTAGTGTAAGTGTGCGATCATAAGTAGCACCATCGTCTGTAGGAAGTTGTTTCCATTGCTCAACTGCCTTATCAAAGGCTTCACCTTTGGGTGCAAAACGTTTGCCAGCGATATATTCATAAGTCGCATCATCAGGTGCGATCATGCCAGCACGCGCCCCTGCTTCAATTGTCATATTACAGACCGTCATGCGTTCTTCTATACTGAGTGATCGGATAGTTGAACCTGTGTATTCTATTACTGTGCCATTACCCCCATCAATTCCGATATGACCAATTATTGAGAGGATGATGTCTTTCGCTGTTACGCCGTAGGGTAGCGTTCCATCAACGCGTATCTCAAAAGTTTCGGACTTATGTTGCAGGAGACATTGTGTTGCGAGCACATGCTCAATTTCACTTGTTCCGATACCGAATGCAAGTGCGCCAAGTGCACCGTGTGTAGACGTATGACTATCACCGCACACCATCGTTTTACCGGGTTGTGTGATGCCAAGCTCTGGTCCGATGACATGCACAATACCTTGGTCAGGACTGTTGATGTCGTATAGTGGAATATCAAACTCTGCACAGTTTTGCGCGAGTGTTTCCATCTGCTTTGCTGCGATCTGGTCTTTGATGGGTAGGCTTCTATCTGTTGTCGGTACGTTGTGGTCCATCGTAGCGAATGTTAGGTCGGGTCGGCGTACTTTTCGGTTGTTGAGTCTTAGTCCCTCAAATGCTTGCGGGGATGTTACTTCGTGAACAAGGTGGGTGTCGATATAGAGGATCGGTACTTCGTCTGCGGATGCGCGGACGAGATGCGCGTCCCATATTTTTTCATACATTGTTTTTTTCATAGTTTTCTTTTACCTCTGTCCTGTTTGTTCATAAAGAATAAAACCGAATCAATTATACACAATGTGGATTGAAAATTCAACTGAAATAAAGATTCCCCAGGGTGTGCAAAAATATAGTCACCCTTTATGTCTGAATCACGGAAGGCAGGGAGAACACAGAGAACACAGAAAAAGAGGGTATTGCTAAAATCACCCGATAATCATCAATTTAGCGATTCCCAAGACCAGGCCTGTAGCACATTCTGTTAGATTGTGCAACTTTCTCCAAACCCATCCATCCTTCATTATCCTTCTCCGCACAGGAAAAAACTTAACACTGCTGTAGCACATTCATCCTTGATTGTGCTTCTTCCTCCAACCCATTCATCCTTCATTACCCTTTTCCCTACCCCATCCATCTTGATACTTCCGTAGCACATTCATCCTTGATTGTGCTTCTTCCTCCAACCCGCTTCATCCTCCATTTTGCGCCCCAGTATTTGAAGTGTAGCACATTCTGTTAGATTGTGCCGTTCCCCGCTTCATATCTAAACAGTCGGTAATGAAAGAAAAATAAATAGAAATGGTATAAACTTGAAATGCACAAGAAACCCCTTCCGCGTAATCCGCGTAATCCGCGATTCTGACAGATAGTGTGCAATAACTTTACACACCCATCCGTTGAGGGTGTGTAACATTTTTGTAGAAACGTATACTTCAAAGTCTGTAATGCATTCTACTATACCCATTGATACTTACCACAACCCTTTTATCCTGAAAATCCAGGTTCAGACAAGTGACAAAAACTTTACACACCCTCTAACTTCTTGCTTTGACTTCGTTTGCGGATTGTGTTATACTGTTAGATAAGCATTTATTTGGCTGGAGTCAAAAAGATATAACGATGTTAGATGAAAACGAAATTATTTCTCTCTTAAAAGCACCGCTTGACAAGTTTGCGGATCGCAGCGCGAAATGGTTATTGGCAAACCCAGATAATCTCCAAGGACTACTTGAAATCATCGGTAGCGACGTTGTTGCGTTACTGGATTTTAGGAAGGTGCAACGTGTAGATACCACCTTTATCGCCGATAACTTTCGCCAACAAGAGCCTGATATGGTTTTCCTCTTACCTTTCAAGGATGACAATGAAACAGAGGTGATGATTTACATTCTCATTGAGCATCAATCTACAGTAGACCCCGTGATGGGATTTCGCTTGCTGTTTTATATGTGTCATATTTGGGACCAACAACGGCAAAAGTGGGTATCGGAAAATGTACCTAAGAGTGCGTGGCGATTTCGTCCGATCATTCCGGTGCTGTTTTACACAGGTGAAGAGAGATGGCAAGTGCTTCCGTCACTTGAGACGTTGATGGACGCTCCCGAAGTACTCACCCGTTTTATCCCACGGTTTGAAACGCTTTTTCTTGATGTTAAGAGTGTGTCGGATGAGACGCTTCTGAAGACAGAACGTCCGTTTGGATGGCTGATGACACTGTTGAAACAGGAGTTTGCTGACGAGACAGCGTTTATCGCTGCGTTAGAGCGGCTGGGTGTGCATCTTGACACGCTCAGTGATGCGGATAAAGAGTTGTGGAAACAAGCTATCTACTATCTCTACCTTCTGATTTTCTGTCGGCGTTCAACTTCAGAACGTGAGACGTTAGAGGAGATTGTATCGGAACACCAGGAATCTTTACAACTTTCAGCAGAGGAGGCAAGACAGATGCAAACTATAGCAGAATATTACTTAGAACAAGGGGCGCGTACAAACGCTATCCAAAATATTCTCACAGTGTTACAAACACGTTTTTCGGACCGTAATACGCGAAGTGTAGAACAAGCACTTGAAATGATCCACGACCTTGAGCATCTCACAGAACTGCATCACGCGGCATTGCGGATTCCCACTATTGAAGACTTTTTAGAAACTATCAAGCAGTAGTGGATTGCTGAAGTCTAAAATTAGAACGTTTGTAGACATGTATAGATTCACAATGCGGACATTCAGTAATCCTTGCCGCATCACTAGCGGAATAATTGGCGAGTGTTATAACTCTCTTTCACCAGCACGTTCGATCAAACGTTCAATCATTCGCTGCTCGACCTCAATTAGAGTGCATCCTATAGATGTTCTATCCCGCACTTCATTAATAGCCCGTTTTTTGTCCAGAACTCCAAGACCGAGAATACCCATCAAATTATTCGGGCAGGGGACACCGCAGCTTTAGCTCGGTGGGGAATGCCCGCTCCTATCTATATTGAAAGTTTAGTTTTGTGAGGATGCGAAAACTCTCATATTTCGCTCCTCTAACAACCCGCTTAACACTTGAAATTTCACTTAGGTTCAGTCCGCCTCTTGTGTCAAACCCTGTCACGCGTAGCAATCCGTGTTTGACATGTTTCACAAGTGTGTTCTTGACAATCCC
>JAJEJA010000025.1 GCA_022828145.1 Candidatus Poribacteria bacterium
GGGAACGATTCCTCCATTTCTTACTCCTTTGAAGTAGTATAATCGCCTTATTTATAGTAAACTTCTGACTTAGCTGGACACTTTGCGATGTAGTCGGGAACTCCGATTTCTGATTATCAGAACGTTAAGTCGCGATTCGGAGATCACTCCTACAAGAACTTTGTAGTATCATTATTTTCAATGCCTACTAATTATATATATCACTTAAGATTCAAATTCTTTAGTACTTTTTTCATTAAAAACGGATAAACCCCATTTTAATAGAAAAAAATAACTTAAGATTCTCTTCAATACCTTCGCCATTTTATAGTACTGCAGTTTTATGAGAATATAATGTTGATCTATCATATTGCAGAATTGCATGAATAAAAATAGCTTCAGGTTTATGCTAACGGTTACGGAGAAGCACAATCTGGAAGAATGTGCTACGGCAAAGTATTACATTTTTGGCTACAAAGAAGCACAATCTGAGAGAATGTCTATTATTGGTGAAGGTATTGAATGTTTAGTGACAAAAACTTCACACACCCACTCGAAAGGTTGGGTTTGACAAAGCGTTTAGCTTTTGATAAACTACAGCATTCGTTCTATAAGCGATTATTGATGAAAAAACCCAAAAAATAGGAGAAGCACTGCTTTGAAAATCACTAATGTCAAGACAATTTTGACTGCACCTGATGGGATTCGGCTTGTTGTTGTAAAAGTGGAAACGAGTGAACCGGGTCTATACGGGGTCGGATGTGCTACATTTACACAACGTCCACTCGCCGTTGCAACCGCAGTGGATGAATACCTAAAACCTTTTCTGATAGGAAAAGACCCTACGAACATAGAGGATATATTCCAAACCAGTTTTGTCAGCTCTTATTGGCGAAATGGTCCAGTGCTAAATAACGCGCTAAGTGGTGTGGATATGGCGTTATGGGATATTATGGGTAAAAAGGCAAATATGCCTGTCTATCAACTACTCGGAGGCAAATGTCGTGAAGCAGTTACGCTTTACGGACATGCAGGTGGAGGCAATTTTGAACAGGTAGAAAATAGTATCCGTCACTACATGGAACAGGGATATCGTTACGTACGAGCGCAAGTTGCAATTCCCGGATATACAACCTACGGTGCAGGTGGCGGAAAAAGAAGCTCACCTGCATTTGAACCGACACCTTATGTCAATACTGTCATCAAACTATTCGATCATCTGCGAACAAAATTAGGGGATGAGGTAGAACTGCTGCATGATGTGCATGAACGTATTCCCCCAATCCAAGCGATTAATCTGGCTAAAGGGTTAGAACAATATAATCTCTTTTTTCTTGAGGACCCGTTTGCGCCTGAGGATGTTGACTATTTCCAATTGATGCGTCAACAGACAAGCATTCCTATTGCGATGGGGGAGCTGTTTAATAATCCGAATGAATATGTCAATCTTATCAAAGATCGGCTCATAGACTTCATCCGTGTGCATATTTCACAGATTGGCGGTATTAGTCCTGCCCGTAAACTCGCTGCATTCTGTGAATTCTTCGGGGTCAGGACAGCATGGCACGGTCCGGGAGATGTATCACCGGTTGGACATGCTGCAAATGTCGCGCTTGATCTGGCGTGTTATAATTTCGGAATTCAGGAGCAACACGTTTTCGGGGAGAATACGAAAGAGGTGTTTCCCGGTTGTCCAGAAATTAGGGACGGGTGTTTTTGGGCAAATGAAGCACCCGGACTCGGCATTGATGTCAATGAGGAACTTGCGGAAACATTCCCGTTTCCCGAACATCCCCTTAATGGCGGATGGGCACCAGTCCGTCGGATGGATGGGACAGTGATTCGTCCATAGTGGATAGTCCAGACTAAATATGTAGGTCGGGTTGAGGAACGAAACCCGACAAATCATGACGAATACCAAACGCGTATTCGTCCAAGTGCCTTTGGCGTTGATTTGGACACGTAATGATTGCGTCTATCATGTTGGGTTTCGCTTCGCTCAACCCAACCTACAAGTTAAACTTGGACTGTCAAATAGGTTTCAAACGAAATGAAGTTTTTTATAATTATTGTATTGATAATCGGGATTAATGTTACCCACGCTGATATACCCGAGGCTGCTATAAAATTTACACGGGTCACTAACGAAGCAGGTATCCAATTTCGGCATTTTAATGGTGCTACAGGTCAGAAACATCTCGTTGAAACGATGGGAGGTGGTACCGCTTTCTTTGATTACAACAATGATGGCTACTTGGACATATATCTTGTCAACGGGGCACATCTCACAAAGCATACACCTGATGTGCAACCTACAAATCAACTCTATCAAAACAGTGGTAATGGCACTTTCACCGACGTCACGTTACATGCTGGTGTAGGGGATATAGGTTACGGTATGGGGTGTTGTGTCGCAGATTACGATAATGATGGCAACCGCGATCTTTTTGTTACGAACTTTGGCAAAAATGTCCTCTATCGCAATAACGGTGACGGGACATTTTCTGATGTATCACAACAGGTAGGCATAACAGATACATCCCTTTTTTCTGCTGGGTGTGCGTTCGCGGACTATGACAATGATGGATGGCTCGACTTGGTCGTTGTAAACTATGTGTTGCTTAATCTGGAAGATGCCCCAGATTGTTCGCAAGAAGGAATTCCCGCCTATTGCAGACCGGAAGAATTTCCCTCTGCTCCTGATCATCTTTACCGCAATAACGGTGATGGAAGCTTCACCAACGTTTCACAGGAAGCCGGAATTAACCTACACGGTAGGGGACTTGGCGTCGTCTGGACAGATGTTGACAACAACGGTTGGCTTGATCTCTACATCGCAAATGACAGAGAGGCAAACTTTCTCTACATCAATAACGGAGATGGCACATTTACTGAAGCAGGTGAATTACACGGTACCGCCAGAAACGAACACGGCGATAACGAAAGTAGCATGGGAATTGATACTGCCGACTATGATAATGATGGCGACCTTGATATAATTCTTACACATTACCAAGCTGAAACCAATACACTTTATCAGAATGATGGAAGCGGAGTCTTTTGGGATGTTACAGCACAAACCCGTATCGGTGAACCGACACATTTACCGTTAGCATGGGGGACAGGGTTCGTTGATTTTGACAACGATGGATGGCTTGACCTCTTTTTTGCCAATGGACACCTACACGACAATGTTGAGGACTTACAGGAGGTAGGGGTTTACAAACAACAAAATCAACTTTTCCACAACCTCGGAAATGGAACTTATAGCGACATCACGGATAAATGTGGGAACGGATTACGGATTAAACAATCCAGCCGTGGAGCCATCTTTGGAGATTATGACAATGATGGGGATATGGACATTCTGGTTACGAATATAGGAGACGCACCGGATCTTCTACGTAACGATACTCCCCCAACTAACAACTGGGTCAGCATCAACTTGATTGGCACAAAATCAAACCGTGATGCAATTGGTGCAAAGGTAACACTGAAATTCGGAGAAACATCAAAACTTATTGAGGTGAAAAGCGGTAGCAGTTATCTTTCTCAAAATCAGTTTCGTTCCCAGGTTGGATTAGGCACAGCCAAAAAAGTTGACCAGATAATCGTAAATTGGCAACACGGTGTTCAAGATGTGATAGAAGATGTTCAATCCAATCAACATTTGACAATTAGAGAAGGAGATGGTATTATTTCGGTTAAACATTAATTGTTTGAAATCGGAGGAAAATCAAGTGAATATGAGATTATATCTGTTTTGCATCGTAATGGCTCTCATTCTTACTGTGAGTCCACATGCAATTGGAAAAATTGATCCTGCCACCGTTGCTGGTCTGTGGCTCTTTGAAGAAGGAGGCGGAGACATCGCAAAGGATAGTTCCGACGCTGGGAACCACGGTACTATTACGGGACCAAAGAAATGGCAAGAAGGTAAATTCGGTAGAGCGTTGGAATTTAACGGTAATGATGTCTATGTTGAAGTGACAGCAAATGACAGCATCATTCTTGAAGAACTAACGATTGTTGCGTGGGCAAATCTAAAACCTTCACAAGGCGCGCGCTGGCAATCTATTATGATGCGTGGACAGAATCCAAGAAACTACCTATTGGCTGTAGATAGAGACACACAAAGGCTTCAACTGAGTTTGACGAAAGCAGCAGACGGTGGTTTTGGTGGTCCCATAGGAGGTCCCGTAATTACAGATGGAGACTGGCATCATCTCGCTGGTGTAATTGGGGAGGATGGTTTCGTCATATATACGGATGGAGAGGAAGTCGGTAGACAAAACTATTCAAAACCGAGCCTTAATGCTGAACCCTCACGTATGCGGATCGGTGATGGTTCTAACGGCGGACACCAATGTGAGGGTTTACTGGACGAGGTTGCGTTATTCAACGTCCCACTTTCACCAGATGACATCAAAAGTATTATGAACGACGGTCTGGAAAGAGCGACCGGATTCCTCGCTGTTGAACCTGAAAGTAAGTTGACAACAACTTGGGGTAAGTTAAAAACTGGCTTATAAACTATTTCCGTTTTTGACGGATCTCTTTTAGTCCTTCCTGATAAACCGGATTGTCAGGTGCAAGTTTAATTGCTTTCAATAGTGCGGCTTCTGCCGCATCATATTTACCGTGCTTAAAGCACAACCATGAAAGTGTATTGTGATACGGTGCTGAAGATGGTGATAGTTCTACCGCTTTACGTGCAGATGCAATTGCCTGATCTAAATTGCTATTGTGTTTCCCATATAGATATGCAAGTCCGTGGTGTGCAGCTGCCATCTCTGGTACAAGTGAGATAGCCTGTTTATAGTGTTTTTCTGCAGTATCAAATTTCCCATCTGTTGTATAGAGTGTTCCTAACATCAGATGGGATTCAGCATAATCCGAGTTTAATGTTAGAGCACGTTTGAACTGCTTCATTGCCCGCTTTGCATCGCGGTTCTGCATATAGGCGATACCGAGATAGTGGTATGTTTCAGCCGATTTCAAACCGAGTTGCAGGGCACGGTTGTAATGTTTGAGTGCCTCTGAAATGTCTCCCTGCTCCAAAGCGATTCTACCGTAACCAGCATGTATCTGGGCAGTATCAACATCTGATGTGCTATACTTACTGATCCGTCGGAATTCACGGGCTGCTTCCTCGTATCTTTCATATTTAAGGTAGGTATACGCGAGTTGGATTAATACCGTTACTTTGTTGTCAGTATCCGCGCTGAAAACGGCTTCAAGATGTTCTTGAATGTCATTTTCTACTTTCTTAAGAGAACGGAACCGTTCCATTGCCTTTTCCGCTTTCTGTATATCTCCGATCTGTCTGTAACAACGCGCAAGTTGATAATGTGTATTTGGCATCGTTGGAGATATCGCTACTGTTTTCTGTAAGGCAGTGATTGCTGCCTGCCAATCCTGCTTACGACTATACAACACACCGAGATGAAAGTATGCCTCAGCAAAATTTGGTTCTCGTGAAATTGCGTGCTGATGTGCGTCAATCGCTTTTTCTATCTCTCCCCGTCCAGCATAAATTTTACCGAGGTTATGTTGCGCCTTAGAAACACCTACTGTGTTCTGTTCCACTACATTTGTATAGTATTGAATTGCATCATCAAACTTACCTTGCTGGTAAGCAATGAATCCCAATCCGATGAATGCTTGTGCTTTCACAACGTGGGTTTGCTGACCCAATTCTCCGGTTCTAACTAAACGAAGTGTCTTCTGATATGTGTCTGCTGCTTCTCTGTAACGACCAAGTTGTGAATAAGCAAATCCTATACGTATGAGTGACTTTCCAGTCGGTGTCGTGTTCTTCAAATATCGGATTGCTTGTTCATAATTACCGTATTGTAGTGCCTCTTCGCCTAACTGATAAGCATCTTGGGGATGGACACACTGAACACTTCCGAAATAGAGACACAATGCGATGACGTGCCAAAGGTGTTTTGTTTGCATTTTGATTATGACCTGCATGAACAGTTTGTTTTAGGGGATTGTATTATCAAAACCCAACCGTTTGACTTCGGTTTGAAGTGATATTCCTGTTTTCTCGCGTACCTGTTCTTGGATATAAGCGACTAATTCTAAAACATCCTCTGCTGTGGCATTATCAACGTTCAGAATAAAATTGCCATGAACTTTGGAAACTTCTGCACCACCGATACGGTATCCTTTCAGTCCACTAATATCAATGAGTCGTCCAGCAGAATCGCCAGATGGGTTTTTGAAGATACATCCTGCGTTCTCTTCAGCAAAGGGTTGTGTTGCCGTTTTCTGTTTGTAGAAGTCTTGCATCTGTTTGGTAATCGTGTCCACATCCCCGTTTTTCAGTTTGATTGTTGCGCCTATAACACAGAAATAGGCATCAAGTGAACTGCGTCTATATTCAAACCTTGCTTCATCGTGGGTTAGTTTTTCAACTTCTCCTGTATCGTGCATAACAGTTACAGTGGTGACAAGATCCCCGAAGCTGCTCCCCCATGCGCCAGCATTCATTATCAATGCACCGCCGACAGAACCGGGTATACCGAAAGCAAATTCAACCCCACTTAACCCACCTTGTGACATGAGTTTTGATAGTTTTGGCAGTGCCAGTCCAGCCCCAACGGAAACAACATTATCATCTACTTTAAGTTCAGCAAGTTCACCGATTAACCTAATACTGATACCTTTGAATCCGCTATCACTTACGAGTAGATTTGACCCACGTCCGATGACTACGATGGGAATTTGCCATTCGCGATGAAAACGTGCTAATGCTGCTAATTCTGTAAAGGAGCTAATCTCTAAGTAAGCAGTTGTTTCGCCACCAATACCGAAGTATGTGTGCTTTGCGAGTGGTTCATCAAATCTGAGTTTCGTTTTCGGTTCAGTGATTAGTTTTTTGAGTTCTTTTTTCCAATTCATAATATCTTCTCCTTACGCAATTATAGCATGGAATATGTAGACTTATCAAATTTCAAAGTTGTGTACGTAATTTTCTTAGATATATTTAACCGAACCTTTTGTATGCATACTTGACTAAACTTATGAAATTGTTAAGGACATTCATTCATTTACGAATTACAGAATTTACATCTTACTGATTATTTAAAATCGGAATGAAACCTTGTATGGTAATCACGGTTTATCGTTCCACAAAGGAGAAAGAAATGAAACGCAAATTTTTCGTACTCAGCACAATCGCCCTATTTACAATAGTAGGTCTTCTGATTTTTGAACATGCAACTTCAGCACAACGTCCTGATAGGAATGCTCAACCCGAACAAGGTGAACGCGGTCAACGTCCAGGTGGTGAACGCGGTAATAGAGCTATGGGTATGATGGGTAATCCGGCATCAATAGTTGATAATTCTTGGCTGGATTTGACATTTAACGTGAAGGTTGACGACGAAACGCTCGTGAAAGCGCGTCCAGTGTATCAAGCAACACGCGAAAAATTTCAGAAGAAGATGGAAGAGATACGTGAATCAGGTGATTTTCGCAATGCAAGAGAACAGATAGAGACTTTTACTGCTACTACGAGTACAGCATTCCAGAAAAGCTTAAAAGAGGTCCTATCCAAAGAGGATATGGCAAAGCTTACTGAATTGACGAAAGAGCGGTTACTTGCTCAACAAGCAGCACGTAACAGATTCCGTGGCGGAGGTGAAGGTTTCCAACGCGGCGGTGGCGGTCAAGGCGGTCAACGTGGTACCCGTTAGTATACGAAACATAAAAAAAGGTCGGGATTTTCACCTGACCTTTTTCATCACTTCATGCTTAACGATCATCAATTACCTCTTTGGGATTGTAGTTTAGTTCACTCATCCACTTTCGCAATGTAGCACTTCGTTCAAAATCGTTGTGCATTTTGAACCCGCTTTCCAGTTTTAATCCAGTATCATATAATAGTTTCTGATATTTATCGGATTTATTGTCTTTCGCTTGCTTGTATTTTGTAAGAGTATCATCAAAATTATTCCGGTTTAACAAGCAGATAGACAGTAAACACCGCGCACGAATAAGTATATCTGTCTTGTCAAGACCCAATATTCTTTTTCCTACTTGTGTCTCAAGTGCCATGAGATTTTGATAGCATGAGCTATTGTCCGGGTCTTCTGAAATTACTTTCTCAAATTGCGTCAACGCCTCACTGTATTTCTTCTGAACAAGATATAAGTAGCCGATGATGTTGTTGATGAGGGCATCCCTATCAGCTTCAGGTATCTCATTGTATTGTGCAAGTGCTGCTGGATAATTCTTCTGCTTTACCAAGGCATTACCACGTCGGATATATAGGTTTATCTGTTCTGTTGTTGCTTGTTGATTATGCGGATCATGCTTTAGCACCTGTTCAAGTTCCGTATTTGCGCGCTCGTATTCACCGATGCTCTGATATGCATGCGCCAAACTCACACGAATGCTGGACTTGGTGGGTGCGATGACCACTGCCTTCTTAAGTAGGTCAATTGCCGATACGAAGTCTTTCCGCTTTATCATAGACTGTGAGGCGTGATGATACGCTGCAATCAGGTTATGCTGTGCTTGAGAATTATCGGGATCTGACAGATAAACTCTATTGAATTCTGTAACTGCTGCAGCATAATTCCGCTTCTTGAGATACAGATCACCAAGTAAACTTGAGACTTGCATGTCTTTCGGTTGTAATTTCCGTAATTCAAGATAGGCGTTGAGAGCATCATCTAATTTCCCGGCATCGCGATGTGCATTTGCTTTCTGCCAATACACATCACTTAGATTGGTTTTCGCAATGGCAAATTCGGGTTGTATCTCCAGTGCCTTTCGGTATGCAGTGATAGCATCATTCCACTTCTTACTGTTTCTGAGGGTGACTCCATAGTTGTTATATGCATGAGCAAGACCGCGTTTCGTTATTCTGCTAACAGGGTTTATCTCAAGTGCTTTTTGATAGTAATCAATCGCAGTCTTATAGTGCCCAGCCTGTGCATACCCCTCACCCATCAACATGTATGTCTTTGAATCCATTGGATTGAGTTGAATTATCTTATCAAATATCTCCTTCGCTGTTTCAAAGTCCTTGACTTTTAGTGCGTGGCGTGTCTTCTCTATGAATAGTTGATGTAAGTTATGCTTTGATGCTTTGTGCAAAGGATTGAGAGCAACTGCCTTATGAAATGCATCTATTGCCATACCGACTTCACCTTTTTTATAGTAGTAAATTCCAAGAGTGTTATAGTCTACTGCTCGCGGTTTTACTTTTATCTTTTCCTCAAGCAGATTGATTGCTGTTGATAGTTGTCCTAATGCGTCATAAGTCTGCAGTAGTTTCTCAATAGCAGGTTGAAAATGCTCATTTATTTCTATGCAATCCTCAAAACTGCCGATAGCGGAATCCATATCACCTTTGTCAAAGTATACATTACCGAGAAGAAAGTGATGATAATGTTCTCTCGGTTGCTGCAAAATCTCAATTTTCAGTGCTCTGATTGCAGCATCGTGCTGTGGTGTGTCAATTGCTGTATTATAGAGTTTACGTAGTGTGTTTAGGTCTCGTTGTGATAGATGCTGTGCAGTCGCAGTCGGATAGCTTATGTCACCCGCGTACGGACTGTGTCCCCATAAACCGATAGCATGTCCGAACTCGTGTAAACAGACCGTTCGCATCTCCACTTCGGACAGTTCGGTGATGTTTTCATCTCCCTCCAGTATCAGTATTATTTCTACTTTGATATTCTCCTTCTTTGTCTTATCCGTTGTCTGACTGTTTTGTATCCGCCTTAGCTGTGCACTTCCGAGTCGGGTATCATGGAACTTCATGAAACTACTGTACCCCCAACTGACTCTGATATCGGCGTTATCAGGGGTTTCGGTTTCCTGAAATTTGATCAGTTTATTGGATGCAGTTGTCCATTCGTTCATGGCATATCGGAGTGCTGGTAGGTATGGACTTTCCTTTATGACTGGAGAGATATAGACCGTAATCGGCATCTGGGAGAATCGTGTGATTTTGCCGTCGGAGAAGAGCGTGATGTAGTCGAAGTAGTCTGTTGATGTGGTGGTTGCGTTTGTGTTAGCAGCATCGTGTGCAATGGTTTGTGTTGCGTAGAGCAGGCAGATAACAATAATAGTTGATAGTATTTTGACTTTATAATCAGTATCCAGTGCATGCGTTTTCATGGAATCCATCTTTCTTACGAATAGTTGAAAAAGTATATCACAAATTATGACTGTTATCAACGAATTTGATGGCTGTTCTTGAAAATCCTGGTTCAGAAGCGAAAATAGAAATTACGTTGAAATCTGCTCAAGAACATGGTATAATACACCTTAACTCTTTATTCGGACGAAAAGGAACAGACACGTGAATTGTGAAATGAGCGAAACTCGTATGCGAATCCTGCAACTACTCAAGATGCGTTGCAGTATGACTGTTAGTCAACTTACAGAAGCTTTGCATATCAGTGCTATGGGGGTTAGACAACATCTCGCTATCCTTGAGGATGAAGGTTTAGTTGCCTATCAAAGCGAAAAGCAGGAACGGGGTCGTCCTCATCACCTTTACTCCCTAACAGATGAAGCGAACAGTCTTTTCCCTACCACTTATGCTAACTTTGCTGTTGACCTGATGCAGGAAGTCGCAAAATTCAACGGTCCTGGATTCATCAATAAGGTTTTTCGAAGCCGCATGAAATCGCAGCTGCAAACCTACGAACAGAGACTTGCCGGTAAAAATCTATTAGAACGTATTAAAGAACTCACACAAATTCGTGATGAAGAAGGATACATGGCACGGTTTGATGAAGAAGATACAGATTATATCTTGATTGAGCATAATTGTCCTATCGCCGCAATTGCACGCGAGTATCCACACGTATGTGAAATTGAGTTGGCACTTTTCAGACAATCTTTGGGAACCAAGGTCTATCGTGAGGAACACCTGATGCAAGACAGTCATAGATGTTGCTATCGTATTCCAAAAAATATTCTTGCCCAGCAGACTTCAACATCCTCAAAAGACACAAATAAGACGAAGAAGTAAGTCTCTTCAACATTGCACTTCTATCTATAGTAAATTATGTAAATAAGTTTACATATATTCTGTAGGAGCGATCTCCGAATCGCGACGCACCCCCTAATAGTCGGGAATCGGCCAGAATCATGTTAGCTGGCCTCCTACAAATCAGATGTAAAGTTAATTGTAGAATCCACTATATTTACACAAAAACCAGCTATGTCTGACGAAACAGGAAGACGGGACTTTTTTAAGGAAGCATTGAATCAGATCATGAAACCTGTCGCAGATTTTATTGATGACAGGATTGGTGATGATGCTTTCAAAGATAAACCGATAGGTGAAATACTACGTCCCCCTGGTGCCTTGTCTGAAACTGAATTTTTGGAGACATGTCACCGTTGTGGCAACTGCGTCAAGAACTGTCCTGCAGATGCTATACAACCGATACAGCGTCGAGACCCTAACCTCGCTAACACACCCTATATTGACCCTGATCATCAGCCTTGTGTGATCTGCGATTCGTTAGCTTGCATGTATGTCTGTCCAAGTGGCGCGCTGCAAACTGTCTTTGCTGAAGATATTAGAATGGGTATCGCAATCTTTCAGGCTGAAACGTGTCTACGCGCGAATTCTGTCGACTGCACCTATTGTGTAGACAGTTGTCCAATTGGTGAAGATGCAATTAAACTCTCCACAGATGGGTTAATAGAAGTTCTTGATACAGGCTGCACAGGATGTGGAGTCTGTCAATATGCTTGTCCTACCTCACCAAAGTCAATAGTGATCAAATCCTTGACGTATCCATCGTAACATCATGTCGTTCTTTTCACAATTCCATTTGCAGAGCCCCTTGACTTTGCAGAATCTGCGTGACATTAAACCACCGATAGATATTCCAGTAAGTCCATTACCTTCCCTTTTGATCGGTTTGACAATACTTCTCGCTGTTTTTGGAGCAATCTGGGTGTATCTTCGAAAACGACGGCAGCATGATGAAATACCCATTACCGAAGAAATAGTTGTAAACCCTCCCCATGAAATTGCGTTTGAACAATTAAATAACCTTAAGAACGCGCAATGTGATATGGAAACCTATCATACACGCATCTCCTATATTCTACGCGAATACATAGCGTTACGTTATCGTATTCCCGCATTAGCGTTGACATCTACGCATCTGTTGCAGCAGTTGTCGCTTAAAGAGGTTGGAGATTCGGAGGTTAAGCGTATTCAGCAGTTTTTCGCAAACTGTGATACGGTTAAGTTTGCAAGCCGGGAACCTGAACCGTCAGAAACGGAGGAGAGAATGGAAGATGCGTTGTGGTTTGTAGAGGAAACAAAAGCATCTTTCTAAGAAATCCGGTATAACTCCAAATTACTTATCTGTTTCTACAATAGTCGGGAATCGGAGTTACCTCCTACAGAACTGAGTATTTGTAGGTCGCGCTTCGGAGTTACCTCCTACAGAACTGAGTATTTGTAGGTCGCGCTTCGGAGTTACCTCCTACAGAACTGAGTATTTGTAGGTCGCGCTTCGGAGTTACCTCCTACAGAACTGAGTATTTGTAGGAGCGATCTCCGAATCGCGACCTACAAATTTAGTCTGGACTGTCCAATATTCCTAACGCAACGTGCTAAACTGGTACTTTCCTTTCGTATCAACTGTGATCTGTGGCAGAGTCTTATGTTTTTCGAACCATTTGTATCCGTCACGTAGATTGTTCCAGAAGTGCAGGAGTGTTGTATTCCCTGTAAACTCCTTTTGCAATTGATTCATTGTATCATCGTTTAGTTTTGCGGGGAAGATGTGTACAGGGATTTGTGCTTGTCCGTTGGACTTTGCTTGCACCGCTAACCAGTAGACCTCTTTAATATATTCATCTGTAATTGGAATACATCCGATAGTTGCACATCCACCGTGAATGAATATATCACCGCCTAACTTTCCTTTTGTGCCGAGTATCTGGTCGGATCGGTTTGGGTAATTGATGCCAAGTGACAGATGGAAGTTGCTCTTGGGATTGAACCTGTCAATGTAGTAGAAACCTTCAGGGATTTGTAAGTCACCCTCCTGTCTTTTAGGTCCTAAATCTCCTGATGTGCGACAGATTGGATATGTGTATACCTTTTGAAAGTGTGTATCTGTTTCGGAGAGCGTCCAAACTTCCAGTTCCTTTTCCCGCTTAAACACCCGTATGAATATTTGCTGTGGTGGATATGTGAGTTTAAGCCATGTAAATCGTTTCTGCAATATAGTGTCTTTTTCTGACCTTGCTTTTCGGACTCGCGGATATAGTTGCTGCTGATCTTTGAAGTTAGTTTCTTTAGATTGGCAAGTAACACATATAGCACAGATAATTAAAATTAGAGCAAATTTTGTCATTTTGGAATTACCTTAGAAGAGTTAAATTATCAAATTCTAAACACAATTTAAGATAATATTAATATACCAAAAAGTCAAGCAATAAAACCAATTCGGGTGTGTAAAGTTTTTGCACTCTGTTTGTCTGAATCGCGGAGGACGCGGAAGACGCGGAAGACGCGGAAGGGGTTTCTTGTGCAATTCAAGTTTACTGATGAATGTGCTACGGTAGTATCAAGATGGATGGGGTAGGGGGAAGGGGAATGGCTGGAAGGCTGGAAGGCTGGAAGGGGTTGTAGAAGAAGCACAATCAAGGATGAATGTGCTACGGAATATCAAGATGGATGGGGTAGGGGGAAGGGGAATGGCTGGAAGGCTGGAAGGGGTTGTAGAAGAAGCACAATCAAGGATGAATGTGCTACGGAATATCAAGATGGATGGGGTAGGGGGAAGGGGAATGGCTGGAAGGCTGGAAGGGGTTGTAG
>JAJEJA010000037.1 GCA_022828145.1 Candidatus Poribacteria bacterium
GTCAATATAGTGAATTATAGAGATATGTTGACACTTTTTTGTAGGAGCGATCTCCGAATCGCGACTTAACTGAAAAACAGTCGGGAATCGGAGTTCCCTCCTACATCTCAAAATGTCAAGTTAATTGTAAAATCCACTATATATTGACAGATTCTCCTATACATGCTAAACTTGTCTCAAGAAATCCAACAATAGGAGGATCAGATGCCAAAGAAAGAAGCATCATCAACTCAACCTAATATACTCTGGATATATGGAGAAGACCTATCACCTGATTTAGGGTGCTATGGAACACCTGCGGTAGCAACACCGAATATCGACCGTCTTGCCTCAGAAGGCACACGTTTTAGCAACGCTTATGTCACCTGTCCTGTCTGCTCGCCAAGTCGTTCAGCATTAATTACGGGAACATATCAGACACATTTTGATGCCCATAACCATCGGAGTAATCGTGATAAACCGTTGCGTGAAGATATGAAACTCATCACAGATTGTTTTAGAGAAGCAGGATATTTTACATGCAACAGTCCTGGTCCACCAAAGTATGACCGTCGAGGTAAGACAGATTTCAATTTCGATCGGAAAAACCCGTTTGATGGTATAGACTGGAAAGAACGCGCAGATGGCCAACCCTTTTACGCGCAAATCAACATTCCTGACACACACCGGGTTTTTAAACCTGATCCACAAAGACATATCAATCCTGATGATGTTGAACTCCCTGCCTATTACCCTGATCATCCGCTTATACGTAAGGATTGGGCACGCTACCTTGAGAGTATACAGATATTAGACCGAAAGGTTGGTGATATACTAAGACGTCTGGATGATGAAGGACTTACCGACAACACAATAGTCTTTTTCATGAGTGACCACGGACGCGCACACATACGCTGTAAACAGTTTCTATATGATGGCGGAATCCATATTCCGTTGATAGTGAGATACCCTGGTAAAATAGAAGCAGGCACAGTGAGCAACCAACTTGTCAGCGGTGTCGATTTTATGCCAACTTCTCTGAAACTTGCAGGAATTGATGTGCCAGATTATGTACAAGGACAGCCTTTCTTGGGAGAACAAGCAACAACCCGTGATGCCATTTTCGCAGCGCGTGACAGATGCGATGGTACAGTGGATCGTATACGGTGTATCCGCACCCAGCAATACAAACTGATACGAAACTATCATCCTGAATTACCATATATGCAGTTCAACGGATATAAGAAACTACAGTATCCTCTTTGGTCATTAATCAATGTGTTAGCGGAAAAAGGTGAGTTGAACGACGCACAAGAACACTTCAGACAGAAATCTCGTCCAAAGCAAGAACTCTACGACTTACAGAACGACCCCTATGAAGTTAACAACCTTGCAAATGACGAGAAGCATGCTTCTATCCTGAATGATTTAGGAACAAAATTAGACTCTTGGATTGAAGAAACAGGCGATATGGGGGAAACACCAGAATCTGAGGATGTAATCGCATACTGGAAAGAGAACATGAAGGAATCATACAACGAGAGAATGGAAAGTCGTGGACTCTCTCCAGATATCAGTGATGCAGATTACGTCGCATGGTGGGAGAATCAATTGTTGTAAATCAACGATAAAACGAATAGACAGACACACCCCATATAAGTCTGACAATTACCCATGCGCCCCCAACCATGAATTCACCTAAAATTAGTCCCAAGAACAGGGGCATCACACGATGATAGAGACGAATTCCACCAAAACGCAGAATCAGGTTCTTTGCTGTCCAACTGATGAACACTGAAAACCAGAGCCAACCGAATGTCCACATACTGCTGGCGACAGCATAACCTGTTGGATGAAAGGGAAACATTGGAAAACGAGAGCGCAGCCACCACAATAACCCTGTAAACAGAAAACCAACACCCATAAATGTTACAGCGGGGACATTCGTCTCACTCGGATAATACAGCCAGGTTCGGAGTCTGTTATAGCCACCATTCCCTAAACCTGGATTAGCACCTATATCATAAGACACAATTAGATATGACCAGAATGCAGCCAGGATACCAAAAAAGACTGCACACATCATGGCAATTACCATACCTTTAGCTTTCATATTACTAACTTCAGCAATCTTAAAGCCTTCCAATGTGTGCGGCATAGGATGTGCCCGATATCCTCTGTTAAAGGCATAGTATAATGACATCATCGTTAGACTCTGGGGCGGAATAGGTCGTGAACCGAACGCATCCAATATAAACTGACGAGGATTCGCTACGAACATCTCATGCGTTGGCGGTCCCACTTCAGCACGCACTCGGGTAATACCCAGAGCAAGTAAGTAATAGATCAGAAAATATAACGCAATCATCCAAACTGCCATGCCACCATAACCCGAGAATATAAAAAGAAAAAGTATCCCTGCAACAAGTCCAGCAAACACCCAACGATAGTTCGTTGTATCTTTCATCTCAGGAGCAACGGACACCATTGAATCTGAATGCCTACTTTGCGTTCTACCTATCCCAATTATGTTTTTGAAAACATGAAGAATGTGTCTACGACCCCCATAGAGTGCAAAACAAGCGATCCCAAGATAGGCTCCGACACCTTGCGGGCCATGATACGGAAAACCCGGAAGAATCTGCAAACCCATTGCTCTACCCAAAACCCGTTCTCCTTTCCAAAACAGATAGAAGAACCACAACGAAAATGACATCTCCAACGGCATCAAGAAGGCTAACCCTACACCGAATGAAAGGATATAAATCGGTGTCCACCCTATAGCATCCCACGGTTTTTCAGTGAAGTACGCACCGAGATTAAATTCGCGAACCGGTATCTCAGGGAATACGGGAAAGAACACATGAATACCATTAATCAGATCAATGCTTCCTGCAATAGCAAAACCGACCCATAGCATCTTGCTCTTGAAGAGTCTCCCATCTGAATGTGTCATTTCTATCGGCAACCGAACAATTGGATATGTCAATCTTTCGCGTTCTATCCACTGCTTCCGTAATAGAAGATCAATACAGATCATCACCCATATCAGCACAGAGAGAAAAAGTGTCCACCATAAGATCGGTTCCCACCATGCAGATAGATACCTCTTTGCGTAAAATGTCGTATCCCCATCATAGAAATCTTGTAATACGGATACATCACTAAGCGTCATCCAACTTGGTAGATATCGCCAAAAGAGTTGTTGCCATTCGTTCTCTGGTGTAGCAAACCAGAATCCGTTTGGTATCGTGGGTATAACGGTTTGCATCATGTCGTGGCCAGAAATCGCTGACGATAGCGATAAGATCACATAAATCGTAAGAAGTTCTGCCTGTCGCAAGGCAAACCGCGGTAAGAAGAGCTTAACCAAGAAATTCAACCCGGTTAACAGTGTTAATGTAATCACGACATTGTAGATCAGAGACATTGTCGTTGGCAAAGTACTCCAGTAACGGAGATGATTTGCCATAATAAAATAGGTATTTGGCGGGATTAGCAATATACCGATAAGGATAGCACGAAAGGTCACACCGAATTGTTTAGACTGGTGGGATGCATCATCTTTCGTGGCGTTTTGGGATAACATATATGTCATAGGATACTTCAGAAACGGAAGGAAGTGTCTTCAAAGTATACTATATCTGTTCAGATAATTCAAGGCACTTTACAAGGGATCGCGCGTAACGTGTCAACCTGAAGACAAGACTGTCAATAATGCATGCAACGGACTCAGCATGTCAAGCATCGGGAATCTATCAATAGGTGCGATTGGAATCAGAGGAAGAATGTTGATAGTCAATATAATCCCATAACTGATTGAGGCTGCGCGTTTAGAATGATTCCATATTGCAGACGTTATCCCTACCAGAGCAACAAATAGACTATTTACGATGAGTATAAAACTGCATTTCATCATCAGAGAAACGCTTAATCCACCCATAATAAGCGATAAGGCAAATAAGGGGATTGTTAAGAAAGCACCTAAAAACCACCATATAACAACTGCCATGATTTTGCCAAGAAGCATCTTCCAAAAAGGTAGAGGCGTTAACGCCAATAAAGCAGTATTGTCACTGTTCTTATCTGCACTGTATTTAGACGCAGAAAAGCGACTTTCTATGTTAATCGATTCAATTGCATGTTTAGGGATCAGCAGCTGCGTAATGTAAAGGCAAATTGTGAGAACTGAATAGACACGTTTACCAACATCAAAAAAAATGCCAGATGATTGCTTTTCTATACCTTGTGCATAAAACTCCAAAGTACTTAGGAAGAAGCAGAGCACAAGGCAACATAGAACTGTGAGTTGAACTATTCGGTATCTACGGGAATTCGTATAAATGCGAAGGTCTTTTAGGAGTACTGCGAACATATCCAATTTTTTCTGGGACAACCATTGAGAATAGACAACTTTTGAGAAAATTCAGTTCCTGTAGAATTAAGATTCCCCACAACAGAACGGTATCTCCGTTGGTACTTGGGATCACCTTCCCGTCTGGACTAAAGGTCACCGCCAACGTCCATCTGGTACAGACTGATTTGTTTTATAGTATAGATTAACAGGTATTAAGAGGAATGTCAATGGAATATTCTGGCAGAAGATTGGAAGGGGTGAATTTGTTTGAAATATATCCAGGCACGCTCTGTTTTCTATTGACAGAAACAGTGAGAAGTGCTAATTTTGTTTAATATCCTCAATAGTGATTTCGAATGCATACATTGTAAATTAAGGAGATATAAATGTCAAAACTTAATATAGCATTAATCGGTGCGGGGAGACGTGGGGGTGGCGCACATCTATCTGTAATTGCAAAGCTCAAAGATGTGTACAATCTCGTGGCAATCTGCGATATGGAAGAAGCAACAGCTACAAAATTCGCGAAGCAGTATGGCGCAAATCCATACACAAACGTACGAGACCTCGTGGAGAAGGAAGATCTGGATGTTGTAGATATTACAGTACCCAGCTTCGCGCACCATGCGATTGCATGCTTTATGGCTGATGCAGGAATACATATTCTTTGTGAAACACCTATCGCACTAAGCCTTCCTATGGCTGATCTGATGATTGAAACTGCGAAAGCAAACAGTGTAAAACTTGAAATAGCAGAAAACTACTACCGGGTACCACGCGAACGTTTTTTGTCAGAAGTCATTGATGCGGATGTTATCGGTGATGTGTCAAGGATTTACCGTATATTTCATGAGGGTGGATACCACGGGATGAGTATGCTCCGTCTACGCGCGGGAGGAGAACCGAAATCTGTGCTGGGTATAACGCAGAACACACCTGTGATACCCATAATTGATGGAATGAAGAGAAAACATACGGACGAAAGATGGAGTCTCGGTTATATTGACTTTGACAACAACGCATCTGCTCTAATGGTATACTCAAATGTTATCCACGCGCGGTCTCTCGGACGCGGACAAACTGGCATTTCGCAAATTGATGGGAGCAAGGGGACAATCGTCGGTGAAGATATATATGTAACACCACAATCCGACCTGCAGTCCGGTGCTAAAGGAATCGCACATCGCGGAAAAAGAACAACTATTGATGTTAATGGTGTGGATGTCATTGAGAAGATTGAATTAGAACTCCCAGACAAGACAGTAACGTGGGATAATCCATTCAAAAACTATCCACTTGCTGAACGACAAATTGCTATAGCAGATGAACTCTTGAGTATTGCAAAGGCTGTGCAGAATGATACTGAACCGGAATACGGTGCTGCCCTTGCACGACAGGACCAGGAGATGAACATCGCAATGAATGAATCTGGAAAACGTAGCAGAGAAACGATTCTATTCCCAATCGCAAATCTGACTGAAACCGAACTCGCATCACATAGGAAATATGAGCAACTGTATGGACATCCTATTGATGATATTGAAGCTGGAATTGACACATTTTTTCCAAGGCACTAAACCATTGGAGTATGAACATGGCAGCATTAGCTATAAACGGTGGTGAACCGGTTGTTAAACACGGTTTAGGAAAAGGTTGGCCCATATATGATGAAACCGAAGAAAACGCGCTGTTAGAGGTGTTGCGGAGCGGTGCATGGAACAGACGTGAAAAGGTTGACGAAGTAGGTGAAAAGTTCGCAGCATATCACGATGCAAAGTACGGTATTCCACTGGCGAATGGAACAGTCGCATTGCAATGCGCATTGAAAGCCGCTGGTATTACCGCTGGAGATGAAGTCATCGTGCCAGCATTAACATTCGTAGCGACCGGTACATCAGCAGTATGTGTTAACGCTGTTCCGGTGATTGTTGACATAGATCCGCTCACCTATAACATCTCTCCTGATGCAATTGTAGATGCAATTACGCCGCGAACAAAAGCCATTATCCCTGTACATAACGGTGGTTATCCTGCTGATATGGACGCTATTATGGAGGTAGCTGAGAAACATGATCTAAAGGTAATTGAGGATTGCGCGCATGCACACGGATCACAATGGCGAGGTAAAGGAGTCGGTTCAATCGGACATTTAGGTACATTTAGCTTTCAGATAGGTAAGACGTTAACGTGCGGAGAAGGGGGTATGGTGATTACATACGACGAAGAACTTGCTAACACGGCACGACATATAGCAAATTTGAACATGCGTATGACGAACTTACAGGCAGCACTCCTATTGTGTCAACTCGAAAGGTTACCAGATCAGATTGAAACACGGGAGCGAAATATGGCATACTTAGTCAAAGGAATGGAATCTATTGATGGATTACACCCAATTCCGCGAGACGAAAGGGTTACACGGTGGTGCTTCTATTATTGGGATTTTCGTTTTGTTTCTGAAGAATTTGACGGGATTTCACGCGGTCGCTTCCTGGAAGCACTCAGTGCTGAGGGAGTTCCGTGTGGTGTAGGTGCACACGGAATACCTATCTATCACGAAGGACCATTCGCAAGTCCTGAAATGTTTGATCAACTCGGTCTACCCCGAAAATATCTTGGAGACAATGCGATTGACTATACCGATGTTCACTGTCCACAAGCAGACTACGTCTATAACAACGAGGTCTGTAGCTTTGGTCACGCAATGTTCTTAGGGGATACTGATGATATGCAACTGATTTTAGATGCATTCCAGAAGATTCGTAATAACACTGATGCGTTGTAGGACAATAATCATGAAAAACCTATTAGAAATCGTTTTATTCAGATTTTGTTGATAACATTTTGTCATGTATGCTAAAATAGAATATCTTAATTACGGCATAGTTTGACCTATTCCGTGTGGTTACAAAAGGAGAACAATCTTACAAAATGAGACAATACAGAACAGAAGAAATTCGAAACATCGGTATTATTGCCCATTCAGGAGCTGGAAAGACATCCCTTGTTGAAGCGATGCTCTACAACGGCGGTGCAATTGAGCGAATGGGAGTCGTAGATGATGGAAACACGGTCGCCGATTATGCCGCTGATGAAATAGAACGTAAAACTTCACTCAACTGTTCAGTGTGTATCGCGGAATGGGGTGACCACAAACTTAATCTCATTGATACACCCGGTGCCGAAGATTTCTACGGAGACCTTCACAGTTCACTAAGAGTCGTTGACGCAGTTATCGTCGTTGTTGATGCGACAACAGGTGTTGAAGGTGGCACAGAAAAAGTCTGGGAGGTAGCAGACAAGTATGACCTACCACGAATCATCTTTATTAACAAAATGGATAAAGAGAATGCAAGTTTTGACAACGCACTTGCAAGCATATCAGAGATATTAGAGACACGTGCTGTACCCATTCAACTCCCTATCGGGAAAGAAGATCAGTTTTCTGGTGTTGTTGATGTCATACAAAATGTTGCTTTTCTTGAACCCAGTGGAAATGCTCCTGCATCTGCCTCTGATGTGCCGGATGAATTAGCTAGCAGTGCTGAAGAAGCAAGAGAATCACTCGTTGAAGTTGCTGCAGAAAGTGATGATGAACTGATTGAAAAGTTCTTTGAAGGAGAACTCACCGAAGAAGAAATACAGAACGGACTCCAGACGGGTATCTCTGAAAATCAGTTTACCCCAGTATTATGCGGTGCTGCATTGAAGAATATCGGGGTGCAACAACTGATGGATTTAGTCATAGCTTGTACGCCATCACCTGTGCAGGTTGGAGCGGTAGAAGATGCTGAAGACGAATCTAACACCCGTGAACCTTCAACCGAAAGTCCACTATCTGCTCTCGTCTTCAAAACCATAGCAGACCCGTTTTCTGGTCAACTGAGTTACTTCAGAGTCTATTCAGGTACGCTTGAAGGTGATATGCAAGTCAGTAATTCAACGCGCGGTAACACTGAACGTCTTGGAAAACCGGTCTACATGAATGGCAAACAGACCCTTAACACGTCAGGTGTAACGGCTGGTGATATTGGAGCATTGACAAAGCTCAACAACACCCGAACAGGCGATACCCTCTGCGACAGAGACGCTCCGATACAACTTCAGGGAATTGCGTTTCCAAATACTGTCATCTCTTATGCAATTTCTCCTGCGCGTGAGGGAGATGACGAAAAACTCATTACCGCCCTCAATCGGATGGGAGAGGAGGACCCCACGTTTCAAATTGAACGAAACGATGTCACTAAACAGTTACTGGTTTCAGGTCTCGGTGATCTTCACATCAATGTGAATCGCGACAGGATCGTAGAAAAATTTGGCGTTGAAACAGAGCTTGCCCCACCGAAAGTTGCCTATCGTGAAACGATCCGAAGAAGGGTTCAGGATATCCAAGAACGGCACAAGAAACAGTCTGGCGGTAAGGGACAGTTCGGAGAGGTCAAAATTAACCTTGCACCTTTAGGTAGAGGCGAAGGTTTTGAGTTTATTGACAGTATTAAAGGGGGTTCAATCCCCAGCAACTATATTCCAGCTGTAGAAAAAGGTATCCGTCAAAGGATGGAGCTGGGTGTGATTGCAAAATACCCATTAGTTGATATCCAAATTGACCTACACGATGGAAAATTCCATCAAGTAGACTCTTCAGATATGGCGTTCCAGATCGCAGGATCAATGGCATTTGCAACGGGTGTCCAACAGGCGGATCCTTGCCTGCTGGAGCCGATTATGAACGTCACCATTTCTGTGCCTGATCAGTTTATGGGAAATATCATCGGTGATCTAAACGGCAGACGTGGGCAAGTGTTGGGTGTGGAACAGGTTGGGAAGCGACAAGAGATTACGGCTTCAGTACCACTTGCCGAGATGCTCCGTTATTCTATTGACCTAAAATCCTTGACAAGCGCACGTGGGAAATTCACAATGGAATTTGAAAGGTATGAGATTGTTCCTGATGATGTCGCTCAGAAAGTCATCGCCGCATCAAAAACTGAAGAGGAAGAAGCGTAAACATCTGACAAGTTCCTTTTCGTAACCGCACTTCATTACAGAATAGGCGTGTGTTAGTTATTGCATACGCCTATCACATTCTTAGTAGATTACCCTGGTGAACTATACTATGAATACCATCAAAACGTTAACCGCATTAATCTGTTTCCTATTTCTGATTTCAGGTTTCTTGAAAGCAGATACTTATCCACCACCTCGTACAGACCCATTAGATTTTACACCTCCCAAAATTAAAAACTTAGTAAAACCGGCATATCCCAAAGAAGCAAAAAAGAATGGGATAGAAGGTACAATTAAACTTCAAGCGTCCATTGATATAAATGGATCTCCACAAAACATAGTAGCATTGACAAAACTCGGTTTCGGGCTTGAAGAAGCAGCGATAACAGCAGTAAAACTGTGGACATTTATACCAGCAACCAAGAATGGAAAACCGATCAAAGCTGCCGTTATAATACCCATTGATTTTAAGTTTGGTCCTTCAAATGCGAAAATGGTATATATTGATGCTGGAGAATTTCAGATGGGTAGCGAAAAAGGACATACTGACGAAAAACCTATACACACTGTCTATCTTGATGCATATTATATTGACAAATACGAGGTCACGAATGCAGAATACAAGCAGTTTATTGATGCAAATCCACGGTGGGGAAAGGAACAAATTCCACGTGAATATCATGATGGCTACTATTTAGCACATTGGAATGGGAACGACTATCCAATCGGAAAAGATAACCACCCTGTCGTTTATGTCAGTTGGTATGCAGCGATGGCTTATGCACAATGGAAAGAAAAAAGACTGCCGACAGAGGCTGAATGGGAGAAAGCTGCTCGTGGAGGGTTGATCGGCAAAATATATCCTTGGGGTGATGAAATTGATCCAAGTAAGGCGAACTACTACGACGCTACCAACAAAGAATTAACACCTATCGGAACGTATCCTAAGAACGGATACGGTCTGTATGATATGGCAGGAAACGTAAGAGAATGGTGTCTTGATAGTTACATAGTGGATTACTATGGAAACTCTCCGAAGCAGAACCCAGTCGCTGGTAGTATAAACATACAAGAAACCGTAAAGGATTTCATCAAAATGAAAACTGACCGTGTTTTGCGGGGTGGTTCATGGCTCAATAGTAAACACAGTTCGCGTGTGACGAATCGCAGCAAAAGAGCACCAACAGATACGAATCCAAATGAAGGATTTCGTTGTGTAAAACCGATAATACCGTAAGACCGTCTATGCCTGTCTGTCTGTTAAATGAGTAAATCGTATGGATGAAAAAGAGATACTCAAGAAGATCCGACGAATTGACATCTTCTCAAATAGGTTGGTAAACACTATTTTCGCGGGGGAGTATGGGAGTGTCTTCAAAGGTCAAGGTATCACTTATGATGAAGTGAGAGAATACCAACCAGGGGACGAAATTAGAACGATTGACTGGAATGTAACCGCACGCATGGGGCATGCATACATTAAGAAATACGTTGAAGAGCGCGAATTGGTGATGATGTTGATTGTTGACATGAGTGCCTCAACAACTTTCGGTAGTATTTCCGAGACGAAAGCAGAGGTTGCAGCGGAAATTGCTGCCCTGCTGGCATTCTCAGCCATAAAAAACAACGATAAAGTAGGCCTCATCTGCTTTACAAGTTCAGTTGAACACTATGTCTCACCAGGGAAAGGGAAACGGCATGTCTTACGTGTCGTTCGGGACATACTCCGTTTCCAGCCAGAACAGCACGGAACGAATATTAGCGAATCATTGGCATTTGCAGACCGCGTTTTAAAACCCCATAGCGTTATCTTTCTATTATCAGATTTTAAGGATACAGACTATCAGAAACAGCTACGGATTACCAGCAAACGACATTCCCTTATAGCAATCACATTACAGGACCGAAGGGAAGTGGAAATGCCTAATGTGGGTTTAATAGAGTTGCAAGATGCCGAATCAGGAGAACGTATCGTGGTAGATACGCGTTCAACACAGTCAAGAGAATTATATGCAGAACTAAATCGGAAAGCAGCCTTAGAGCTGCAATATTCCTTTAGATCGAGTCAAGTAGATTCTGTTAATATTCGAACAGATGAATCTTATATTTTGCCTTTAATTCGTTTTTTTCGTCAACGTGCAGCACGTTCCTAAAACTTAAAAGATCCGGTTCGGTTAGGAAACCGAACCTACCGGGTGGTGAAAATGTCCATTTATAGTAAACATTGAAATTAAAGAGACACATTTCTGTAGGAGCGATCTCCGAATCGCGACGAAACTCACGGATAGTCGGGAATCGGAGTTCCCTCCTACAACTCAAAATGTCCCGTTAATTCTAAAGTTCACTATATTTTTATAATATACCATAATAAATAAAATGAGCAAAATACGGGTACAGGATTTATCACACATTTTTATGCAAAATGGTTTACAATTACAGGTACTTAACAAGATCAACTTCTCAATAGAAACGGGACAATTTGTTGCTTTACTTGGTCCATCTGGTTGCGGCAAGAGTACGTTGTTCAATATTATATCTGGGATTGTTGCACCACAAGTTGGTGAAATATATTATAGTGGGAAACCGATAGAGAGCAAGACAGGCTTTTTCGGTTATATGCAGCAGAAAGACCTTCTGTTACCTTGGCGGACGGTCTTAAGGAATGTTCTTATCGGTCCAGAGATAAAAAAAGAATCTCTGAGTGATGCCATAAAGGAAGCTCAGACACTCCTTATGCAACTGGGTTTGGAAGGTTTTGCACAGCATTATCCCACGCAGCTATCAGGAGGAATGCGACAACGCGTTGCTTTGATACGGACACTCTTATTCAAAAAAGACACGTTACTATTAGACGAACCTTTCGGTGCATTGGATGCAATGACACGCACCATGATGCAATCTATTCTGTTAGATATATGGGACAAAGAAAAGCAGACAATCTTATTGATTACACACGATTTAGAGGAGGCACTCGTCATGGCAGATAAGATATTTGTTCTAACAGCAAGACCTGCTACAATAAAAGCAGAGGTGGATGTCACCTTGCCGCGTCCAAGAAACATTACGGATACAGAACTCATCAGATTAAAAAAAGATCTGTATGAGATGCTACAGGTAGAAATGGAAAAGGTTTTTGATGTGGAATCATAGTGCTGAACAATCTGTTCTGATCTGGAGGAGACTCTTTGGACAAAAAGTTGTTATATTTATCTCTATTCTGCCTTCTTATGTGTACGGTGTTCACAGTTGGGTGTGGAGAAGATGAATCTGTTGAGATAAAATCCGTAAATCCACCTGATGGCAGTAGTATTCCCACAGATACAAAGATTACTGTGAATTTTAGTAGTTCCCCCATCAACCTCGTCGTTTCTCAAGGTGAAGTTAATACAACGGATAATACCATCACGATTTCTGGTCCTTTTGAATTAGGTACGTTGGAAATTGAGATTACGTGGGACGGTGGCAATCGCACGTTGACTTACACCGTAGAATCACAAGATGTCAAGGATGTAGTTCCAGAGGGAATGGTGTTAATCCCGGAAGGTGAATATCAGATGGGAAGCCTTAGCGGAGAAGCAGGCAACGTTCAAGAACCTGGACATACAATATACATTGATGCATTTTACATAGATGTATATGAAGTGACAAACGCTGCATACAAAAGGTTCATTGATGCAAATCCTGAATGGCAGAAAGACCTGATTGAGGATGAATTTCATGATGGAAATTACCTTGCTAACTGGACAGATAATTCATTCCCAAACAGTAAAGCCGATCATCCCGTGGTATCTATAAGTTGGTATGCTGCAGTAGCTTATGCACAGTGGGTTGGTAAACGTCTACCGACAGAGGCTGAATGGGAAAAAGCAGCACGCGGTGGTGTTGAAGGTCAGCGATATCCATGGGGAAATTCTATAGATGAAGACAATGCAAACTACACACTCAATGTTGGTCTTATCGGTAATACGACACCTGTTGGGGATTATCCTCCGAACGGTTACGGTCTCTATGATATGATTGGGAATGTATTGGAATTGTGTCTTGACAGATATGAGAGAAACTTCTATGACGATCCGTCAAAAAGCAACCCAATTGGTGGAACTGAAAGTATTGACGAAATCATTGAAAACTATCTGAAAGTAGATACATCTCGTTCAATTCGGGGTGGGTCTTGGGTTGAGAGTGGTCAACCCCGTGTATGGATTACATACCGTCGTGGTAATGAAACAGCACGGACAAGTCATCTGATCGGTTTCCGTTGTGTCAAATCACAGAGTCAGTAATTTATTAGTTTTTTATTACTTGGATTCTTTTGTCAATTCATGCCAGAAGGAACGTGAAGTGCGGTTCATGTTGTCATACATTGTGAAACTTCCCTTCTTACAGAAATTGTATAGAGCTTCTGTCATAGGAATTTCAAAGCCAATTGCCTCTGCTGCATCAAGGAAATAGGGTAATTCTGGATACTTGATGACGAGTGATTCTCCTTTACCCTCTATAATACGTTTTGCGATCTTATCAAATTCACCACGCCAACTATCCCCCAAACCCACGGCTTCGCGAATTGCGTTTGGGTCTACGCCAGCGCAAACACCGAATGCCATCGCTTCCATATATGCAGCAGCACTGAGTCCCATGACCAGTTGGTTTACTCCCTTCACGATCTGTCCTGATCCACTCGGTCCGCAGTATACTACGTATTTCGGTTCACCGAGAACCTCAAGGATCGGTCGGGATTTTCCGACAACCTTTTCATCACCACCGACAAAGATGCGGAGGGTCCCTGTCTCAGATCCGTGGGGTCCACCACTCACAGGCGCGTCTATAAGCGTTGCACCCTTCTCAGACAGAATGCATGCCAATTCCTTTGTTTTCTCGATTTCGGAAGTACCTAAATCAATGAATATTTGTCCATCTACAGCATTCGATATAAAATGTTCTTCTGCAACAGAGAAGAAAACGTCTGAAGAACGTAAACTGGTCATTACAATATCACTCTCATGTACCACTTGCGATGAGTCACCTGCTATTGTTGCCCTGATTGTTGTAAGCATTTCACATTTTGTTTCATCAATATCATATCCGATTAGGGAGTACCCAGCGGAGCAGAGGTTCTTCACCATACGACTCCCCATATTCCCTAATCCGATAAAACCGATTTTTGGATATATTTCAGATTTCATAAAACTCACACCCCCTTTTTGCCTGGATTTTAACAGTTTATAGATCTGTAGACAAGTTAAATCAAGAAACTTCACAGAGGTATTCAATTGTCGCGTTTTGGCTGTTTCTTACAAATATTATCCAATTAACATAACAACTCCTCTTCTGTAGGAGGGAACTCCGATTCCCGACTATACACTTTGATAGTCGGGAATCGGAGTTCCCTCCTACAGAAGAAACATATCTGAGTACATGCAATTTTAACGACAATTGAATGCCTCTGAGTAATTTCAAAAATTTTCCTTGAGAAATTTTTATTGTATGTTATACTACTTCTGAAAAATCGTTCCATAAGAGAGGATTATGAAGTCAGTAACCGCATGCTAAAGCATCGGGGCTTGTGCGAAGCGCATGCCAAGCGTTCACTCCACAGGTTAAACCGCTGACTACAGGTCGCTTATGCACAGCGATATGAGTAGTGCATCATCGTTAGCAGGCGCGATGGTAGTCAAAGCCTGCACTAAAAACAAAAGGAGCGGTGTTTCATCCCCGTGCTAAAGCAGCGGGGTCTCCACACCGAAGAAACTTGATGACAGAATGTGCACTGATTAGCGGTAGAGGGATGGGAATGATGCATGGCGGTAACTTCCATGCACATCCAGATGCTCAAGTCGTCGCTGTATGCGATATGGATCCCGGACTTCTTGAAAAGGCATCTGAACACTTTGGTGTTCCAGGATATTCTACTATTGAGGAACTTCTACAGAAATGTGATGCCGAGCTCGTATTGCTTATCGTCAATGAGACGAGACGTATTCCACCCTTACAGGAGCTAATTGAAGGTGGAAGAAATGTCTTTACAGAAAAACCTTTGTGCGGTTTAGAAGGTCAAGCACGTGTAAGGGAAGAAGACCTAAAGATAGCCGCACCTGCAATTGCTAAGTGGCGTGATTCGGGGTTGAAATTCGGCATTGATTTCAACTATAGGTTTATGCATCATTTCAAAAAACTCCATGACGATGTTGCCGATGGCACATTAGGTGAAATACGGATGGTTCATGCCCGTGCTCACTTCAACTGCTGGTCACATATTATTGATCTGATTCTGTGGACAGTGGGTAGACCTGAATGGGTAAGTGTCGTCGGTGATCCGAACGCATCTGGAGGATGGGCGCGTCTCATTCATATCGGATGGGAAAACGGAGTTATCGGATCATTGAGTGGAACAAACATGTGGGGATATGATGATCATCCGCTCCGCATTAAAGTTCTCGGTGACAAATCATACTCTGAGGCGCGCGGCTTAGACGGTTCTTATTTGCGCCGCAAAGCAAATAATTCAGAAGTTGAGGAACATTGGGAACACGAACAGGGACACCCTGAGATGCCGCAATCTTTCAAACGCATGGCTGATGGAGTTATTAAAGCGATGCATGCAGATGAACCTTTTCCTGCTGATGGCAATGCTGCTTGGAATGAACTCCTCTTTGAAGCCGCTGTTCATCGTTCAGCATTACAGGAGAATGCACGCGTGTTTTTAAATGATGTAGAAACAGATGCTTTTGCCTAATTAGGTTGTCAACGACGAATGTAATTTTCTATTTTGTTAAAACTGCATAAGGAGAAAACAGAAATGAAAAATACACCTACTTATAAAAGTATATTGTGCGTCAGTCTCATGCTTACTAATCTAATTTTTGCAAGTATGAGTTCTGCTCAAATTGACTTTAACAATTGCGTTGGAATGTGGCTCTTTAATGAAGGAAGTGGTAACCTTGCAAATGACACTTCAGGGCACGGTAATGATGGCACGATTGAAGGCGGTGCTAATTGGGTTAATGGCAAGTTTGGTAAAGCTTTGGGTCTTGATGGATCGGATGATTACGTGGAGATTGCACACGATGCGTCCCTGATGATTGGCGGTGAACACACGATTGCCTTATGGTTTAAATTAGATCAAACGCCAGGTGAAGGTATGAGTGTTGTTACTAAAGATGATTGGGCTCCCGGATTTTGGTGGAATACAACTCTAATCCGACATCACACACATGACCCCGCAGGGACACTTCACTATATAGATGCAAACTGGAATCCAGATACAAATTGGCATCATGTTGCAGCAACTTGGGATGGTGAAGGGTTTGCTGTTTATCTGGACGGTGATGAGATTGGTTCTGGTATATCAGCACGTGATTTAGGAAGGAATCCGTTAACAGACAAACCGCTATTGTTTGGTATTTATTTAGACACTGGTCAACATGGAAAATGGGGTCAATTCTTATCTGCAATTATTGACGATGTTGCAATCTTTAATACCGCGTTATCCAAAGGAGAAATACAGTCCTTAATGAATGTCGGATTAGAACAGTCAGCTGATGTTGAAGTTTCTAATAAACTTACTACCACTTGGGCGAATATTAAGAATTGACACACTACAAGCAAAGTAATCGATAGAAGTTTTATATTTACCTCTATGGTAGGAGTTCTTTATGATGCGAACCCCAATTTTTCACGATTACACTTTCGGTGAGAAAGAGCGGGAAGAATTAGATTCTGATGGTCATTATGTCCTACCGGGTCTGTTGACTGATGATGCTCAGGAACGACTAACGACTTCCCTGTCTTATATTCAGTCAACTATACCTGGGTGTAAAGAAGGTCACGAACCAAATCATTTCTCAGCAGAATATGATAGCTACCTTGAAAGTGTGATTGCGCATCCACAGATGTTAGAACTTGCACGTAAAGTGCTTGGGGAAGATATACGATATGACCACTGCGTCAGTCTAAATCGGCACGGGGGTAATGGAGGTATCGGTTGGCATAGCCACAGTTATTCAGATGATGACACACGCTACGGGTTTGTGCGTATCTTCTTCTATGTCAATGGATTTGAGGCAGATGATGGCGGTCTGAAAGCAGTACCCGGAAGTCATCTCTATAGGGATGGAAGGATTACGGGAAGAACAGATGAAGACCTTCAAGCAGGATGGCTGGTTGGGAAAACGCACCCCGAAACGGGTGAACCCTTACAGATAGAGCGGTTATCAGTTCCAAAAGGAACGGTCATATTGATGTGGACGCATGCAGCGCATGCGGTAACACCGAGAGAGAGAGATAGCGATACACGGTGGACAGTCGTTTACGCCTATCGCAATCCCGGTAAACCTTCTGGTGCACGTTGGATTTCACCCGAGTTTGAAGCAAAGCCAATCCCCGGTACAGAGGGGTTGATGTCTCTGTACTAAAGAAGTTGAAGTATCAACTCAGGTTTCTTATGCAACACGTTCCGATATTCAACGATTACATTTTCGGTGACCGAGAGCGAGAAAAAATGGAACAGGATGGACATTTTGTCCTTCCTGAACTGTTGACCGATGATGCTCGTGTAAGACTGACGAAATCCTTATCCTATATTGAATCAATTATCCCCGGATGCAAAGAGGGTTATGAACCGAACCGATTTGCTGCAGAATATGATAGTTATCTTGAAAGTCTCATCCCGCATCCACAGATGCTTAGACTTGCGCGCCAAGTTCTTGGCGAAGAGATACGTTATGATCACTGCGTTAGTCTCAATCGTCCTGGAGGAAATGGCGGTATCCACTGGCATAGTCACGGTTATTCAGAGGATGACCCCCGCTACGGATATATCCGTATATTCTTCTATGTTAACGGATTTGAAGCAGATGATGGTGGTTTGAAAGCGGTGCCCGGGAGTCATCTATACCGAGACCCCAAAATTCATGCTGCAACAGATGAAGCATTACGAGAAGGTTGGTTAAGTGGAAAAAACCATCCGGAAACGGGTGAACCGTTGGAGATTCAAACGTTATCAGTACCAGAAGGAACAGTCGTATTGATGTGGACGCATGCGGCACATGCGGTAACACCAAGAAAACAGGATAGTGATACCAGATGGACTGTTGTTTACGGCTACTATAAACCGGGTAAGGACCCCGGTGAAAGGTGGATTACACCAGAATTCTTGAAAAAAACATTCAAAGGAGAAGAAGACTTGATGTCATCATATTGAACATGCCACAAAACAAACCAAACATCCTCTTACTCATCAACGATGAACACAGACCTGATATCTTACCGATCGAAGGTGATACCGCTATCCGAACACCGACACTCTCTCGGTTTATGAACGAAGGGACATACTTCCGAAACGCCTATACACCATCACCTGTCTGTGTACCAGCAAGACAGAGTTTTCTTTCAGGTCTATATCCCCGCAATAGTGGTTGTCTGAACTTTGGGGACCCGATGCCGACTGAAGTCCGGACAATCCCAGGACATCTCGGCAACTACGGTTATTATTCGTGCTGTGCTGGTAAGATGCATTTCGTTGGAAAAGATGTCATGCACGGTTGGTATGAACGGATAGGACGCGATATTATCGGAAATAATGGATATCCGTATCCGCCTGTTAAGAACGAACACACCGCGCAGTTTGAACGAGAACCCGGAACAGGTATGAAACGGGATAAGACTGCACAAGAGATTCGAGATGCACAACCCGGTATAGGACATTGGATGCTACACGATCAATACAATGTAGACGGTGCCGTTCTATTCCTTGAAGAGTATTTTGTCAATGCTTCGTATGACAGACCGAAAGCCAGTCCACTTTGCATGGCAGTAAGTTTAATAGCACCGCATTATCCGTATCAGTGTCCGCTTGATCTATTTAATTACTACATGCAGCGGGTTGAACCGATAATTGAAGAACCGAACGAAAACTTCGGATACGCCGACTTCTTTAGGGTAAAGGTAGGTAAGGATGTTACATACAGACAAGCGCATCGCGCCACCGCAGCCTATTACGGTATGATTGAGTGGATGGATGCACAGTTTGGTCGCCTGATTGAGAAATTAGAACACCTCAATGTGCTTGATGATTTTATTGTCGTGTTTCTGTCCGACCACGGTGAGATGCTCGGTACGAAAGGGTTGTGGGAAAAACAGAGTTATTTTGAGGCTTCCGCGCGTGTCCCACTTTCAATATGGTATCCGAAGCGTTTTGGACGAGAACCGCAAGTCGTTAAACAGAACGTTTCTTTAGTAGATCTGTTTCCAACTTTGTGTGAGTTAGCGGATATTCCTGCCCCTGATGAACTTGATGGGAAATCTCTTGTGCCACTTATTGAAGGGAACACAGGAGATTGGCATGATACAGTATATAGTGAACTCTGGCGTGCACAGAACGGACCTTCTGTGATGGTTAAAGAAGGGGACTTCAAGTATTTCCGTTTTGATAACGACAGAGGCTGGCCTCCACAACTTTTTGACTTATCTAATGACCCAGACGAATGTAACAACTTGATAGACAATCCAGATTATGCTGATGCTCTTTCAAGGCTCATGGCGAAAGCCGATGCACTTCCTCCACCACGTAGAAAAGATAGGGACAATCGTTTCATTGATCCCCATCAACCCATTATTAAACAAGATTAGTGTCCTTCTTTTAATATTGCCGAACTCGCAACCTACCGACCTGTGAAAACCTGATTTATCAAACTCACGTTAAAAATCACCATTTTTTCTCTCATTTTATAAAAATTCTCTTTTTTTGAAGAATTATGCACCAGTTTGACCCTTAAGTCGCGTCATGCTATATCTATATGTCATGTTGGATGGTAATAAATCATGAAAGACAACGATGCAGAACTGATTATCGCGCAACCAAAAATATAAATGAGGATTTAGGTCTATGAAAACCTTTTTGTTATTTCTTACAGCACTCGTATCGATTTCTTTTACTTTTATACATTCTACTTTTGCAGAGGAAGTACCTGATGCCACTTTCAAAGGCCATGCAGATCTTATATATAGTATCACTTTCAGTCCTGACGGTGATTTACTCGCAAGTAAGAGTAGGGATGGTTCTCTGAAAATTTGGGATGTTCATAACGAACAACTTATGCATACAATAAACACAAGCCGACGGGGTGCAATTGCATTTAGTCCTGACAGCAGTATCCTGGCAAGTGCTGGTGGGACAGATAAAGTTGTAAATCTGTGGAATCCAAATACTGGTGACCTATTGAGAACGTTTGAAGAACACTTAGCCGATGTTTCCAGCGTTGCGTTCAGTCCTGACGGTGATATCCTTGCAAGTGGAAGTGCAGATGGTTGGGTACGGCTATGGAACCCACATACAGGAGAACTCTTAAAAACGCATCGGTCTATAGAAGATGTCTCAATAGTTTTTAGAAATGATGGAAGCATCATTACTTACGATGTAAATAATCCTCGTTTTCCTGACAGACCTGCAATAAGCGTGTGGGAACTTGAAACAGAAAAACTTCTATACACGGTTGAACCAGACGTAAGTGAAGTTTTTGGTGTTAACTTCAGCCCGGATCGTGGAATCTTGGCGAGTGCAGGTTGGGGTGGTGTTGACTTATGGGATGCCAATACTGGTGAACTGATAAGACCTTTGCCTATAAGAGGACAGGTTTTCTTTCGTACGACGTTTAGTCCGGATGGACGTATCTTGGCAGGCTCAAGGGACTTTGGCTTTATTGAGATATGGGACACAGAAACAGGATCGCACTTGAGAAATATCAGTGCACACAGGCACGATGCTTATGCGATTGCCTTTAGTCCGGATGGACAAACACTCGCAACCACTGGTGCAAATGACTATCTAATACGTCTTTGGCGAATTACACCCCCTGGTGAAGTGGAAACACCAGAACCTCCAGATTTTTTGAAGGATAAGAACCTGCAATCATGGAAGGAGGACTTTGGTCAGGGACACCTTAAATCGTGGACAAGTCGTAAACTACAGCGGGAAAGAGTTACTTGGGAAATAAAAAATGAGCGTCTGTCTGCACGAACCAAGGCTTGGTGTAATCAGCGAATTATTGTTAATGATGAATTGGCACTGCAAACCAACTACACACTTAGATTAACAGAACTACCCATTGAAACCGATCAGTTACATGTCAAACTTAGCATTCATTCCACAAGTAATGCTAACGTTGGTATATTTATAGGCAAAGATCCTAAGGACGATCTTACCCATCCTTTAGAATATGCATATCAATTCACTGACCACAGGATAGGTAGTCCAGAGATTTTAACCGCAAGCTCAGCACCCATCCTCGGATTTAATTTAAACAAGATAGAGGTAGTCTTTGATCGCGGGCATTTTTATCTTTATTCTGACGATGCGTATATCACTGATTTTGATTCAGGAACGCTCAAGAAAGTTGACATGCTTGGGATAGTAGTGTTTCCAAAGAATTGTACAGAAAACGCTGAGATTGTTGTTGATGACTTTGTAGTATCGGGACCTTCAATTACTGGTGCTGGAAGTTTAGATGTTCATCCGAATCATAAACTAACGGTCCTCTGGGGAAAACTTAAGCATCGGTCGATTCAACAAGGTATGAAAAAGCAAAATTCAAATGGAGAAGACTAATGAACAGATTTTGTCAATTTATTCTATTTTTGTATGTATTACCATTTATCCCAACTGAAATTACTGATGCTGCCACATGGGTTGAAGATTTTAACACCCCATCTCTCAGATCATGGGTTAAGCATGATAAACAAGAAAAGTCTACCTGGCAGCCAGATGGGGGGAAGTTAGATGTCTGGATTCAACCACCCCCACCACCAGGAGTATATGATCTGTATGCATTACAATTTGTCGGTTTTGAATTTGAGGTTGATGAGCTTAATATCCAGCTTAAGTTTCTTGAAAAACGTAACACAAGTGTAGGAATCCTACTTGGACAGTATGATGGGACAGGTGAAATCTACGACTCAACAATCATTTTCATACACACAGATTTTCACGGTAAAAAGTTTGTATTTCCTGAGAGATTTGAAGTAAATCCAAAAGAAAGAAATGAAATCTTGGTTCCTTTACCACCGAATGTAATGGAAATCTCATTTGACAGGGGTGATTTTGAGGTATTTGGAGAAGGGAATTTCAGCATCAGGTACAATGTACCACAACTCAGAACAATCAATTGTATCGGGATTGCATCAATAGTAGGTTTAGGACGAGGCGTGATTGCACATTTCGTTCTGGATGACTTTATAGTATCGGGTCCTGATGTTCCCAAAAAGGGTACACTGGAGGTGCGTCCTAATGACAAAGTTGCAGTCCTTTGGGGAGAATTGAAACAGCGGTAATGCATTCTTGTGCTTAGTCAAGTTCTATATTGTAGGTCGGGTAGAGCGAAGCGTCATTAAAATCTTAACTGGCGACATGATAGATATAATCAATACGTGTCGGGTTTCGCTTCGCTCTACCCGACCTACAAAAGAAAACTATACCTTCATTTAGAAGTTGACAGAACACTAGTTCTTAAAACAATATATTCATAAAAAAAGATCACTTAGCACGATCAAGATAACATCTTCTGCTTCTGCTTTCTGTCTGAGTGTGTCTGTAAACCCGCCTGCAGAAAACAGTACATATCTTGGATTCTGATTCCAGGGATCGGGTAGTTTTGCAGCATGTTCAATCAGACGGTTTAAGACGTTTTCGCCAACAGGGGCTCCCCACCATTTACACTCACCAATCCAGTGACTATCGTCTATGTTCTCTGTCAATAGGTCAATTTCAGACCCCGACCCCCAATGTGCTCCAATCCGTTTTGGGGCAATCTTAAGCTTCTCATGCCAATACCGTGTGACATATTGATGGCAAACGTCTTCAAATAGGGGTCCTATGTAATCAGATAGATGGGGTTCAATCATTTCCCGGTACACTAAATCAGCATTTCCAGATTCAATCAGACTTCTATTCGGTAGAATAAACCGAAACCAGAAATTAAGGTAGTTATCAGCAATTTTGTATAGTCCCTTTCTGCTTTTCTGTGTTGCTCGTTCTGTGATGGATGTAATTCTCTTTACCATACCTAAATCTCTGAGTACACTTATATATTTATTCGTCTTCGTCTGCTCCATTTGCACCCGTTGTGAAATCTCGTTGAGTTGCGTCGAACCGTTGGCAATTGCATGCAGTATACTGGCATAAGTCCTTGGTTCCCTGAGTTCCATGCGTAGGAGAAAGTTAGCTTCATCAAATAGATATCCTTGCGGGGTGAGTAATTCTTCTTTTACATGGTGTTCAATCGTTTTATTAGATGCTTGTTGGGTATTTGACGAAAGTTGATCTGCAAAGCGATTAAGATATGCTGGAATCCCTCCGAGTATGCCATAGATGATTAACTTTTCTTTTGATGAATAGTCGAAAAAAAAACGTCCACTATCCCGATACGTCAATGGCATCAACTGCAATTGTCCTGTACGTCTACCGTATAGGGGTGATCGTTCTGCTAACACTTCCCGTTCCATAAAACTCACCTGTGAACCACACAGAATTAGGAAAAGGTTGCTGTTTTTCCCGTGTAAATCCCAAAAGCGTTGTATGAGAGAAGGAAGTGCTGCATTGTCTTCACATAGATACTGAAATTCATCAAGCACCAGGATCAGTCTTTCTTGTTCTGATTTTTGAGCGAAATAGATCAGCGCAGTTTCCCAGTCATTGAAGGTGATGTTCCGCAGGAGTGGATCATCAATCACTTGTCGTGCTACCTGTTTCAGTTGTTGAAGGTGATCATGTTCCTTTTGCTGACTCGCAAGGAAATAGATTGTGTGCTTGTTTTTACAAAACTGCAATAATAGTTCAGTCTTGCCAATTCGACGTCTACCGTATAGCACAAAGAATTCTGCTTTTCCTGAACGATACATATCTTCTAACGATTCTAATTCTTGCTCTCGGTTTATGAACATAACTCCTCACCTGACATTCAATTTATTATACTTTAGAGTATTATACTCTAAAGTATATAATAATTCAAGTCGTGATATTTTCTTTGCATATATTATACGTATATGGTAAATTACTTGACAAACAGAATTCTGCGAATTTTAGGACAGTAATGCTCATAACACGCTGAGGAGGAGATGTTCCGCAATGTTTAGGCAGTGCAATGATAAAAAGATATATCCGTTACTACCGTTTGGCAAAGGTTTTATTTGTGTCTTAACGGTTCTGTTGTTGTTCGCAACAACTCAGATAGTGGTTGCTAAGAAGATTGAATTTGACCGAGATATTCGTCCGATATTGTCGGATAAATGTTACGCATGTCACGGTCCTGATCCAGCAGTGCGTCAAGCGGACCTACGTCTTGACACGAAGGAGGGAGCGTTCTCGGAACCAAGCGGTTATCCGATAATTGTCCCAGGCGAACCTGAGAACAGCGAACTCGTTTTACGTATCACACACGAAAATGTTGATAGGCGGATGCCACCAGAGACCTCTCATCGGCAACCGACACAAGAACAGATTGATACGCTTATTCAGTGGATTAAGGAGGGGGCAGAATGGAAAGAACATTGGGCATATAGTCCTCCGAAAAAAGTTGAACCACCAGCGGTTGAAAATACAGATTGGATCCGTAATCCGATTGATCAATTTATATTGAGCAGATTGGAGAAGGAAGCACTTGCACCATCACAAGAAGCAGATAGACGGACACTCATACGGAGATTGCACTTTGACTTGACAGGACTCATCCCAACATCTGGTGAAGTTGAACAATTTGTTAGAGATGATAGACCTGAAGCCTATGACCACTTGATCAACCGGTTGCTGTCAAAACCGCAATTCGGTGAAAGGTTGGCGATCTATTGGCTTGATTTAGTCAGATACGCGGATACAAGCGGTTACCATTCTGATGAAAACGTTAGCGTTTGGCCCTATAGAGACTATGTGATAAAAGCGTTCAATGACAATATGCCGTTTGATCAGTTCACATTAGAGAATCTTGCAGGTGACTTGCTCCCGAATGCATCAGCAGAACAGAAAGTCGCATCAGGTTACAATAGACTCAATCAGACAACTGCGGAAGGTGGAGCACAAGCAAAGGAATATCTTGCAATCTATGCGGCTGATAGAGTTCGAACGACTGCTTCTGTTTGGTTGGGTGCTACACTCGGTTGCGCACAATGTCACGACCATAAATTTGATCCTTTTACCGCAAAAGATTTCTATAGTTTTGCTGCATTCTTTGCGGATATTCAAGGACCCGGTGTCTATGGAGGCGGTAGCAAATGGGATCCTGTTGTCATGTTACCCTCAGCAGAACAGCTGACTGAAATGCAGGAAATTGATGATGAATTAACGAAGCTACATAAAGTTTTTGCGTTGTCATCTCCAGGGTTACAGGCTGAACAGGAGAAGTGGGAGAAAGAGATCAAAACACTTCTCGCTTCAACTGAACCTGCAGATTTTGCTTGGGTAGACGATGCTCAAGCGAACGGTGGAAAGAATCAAGGTACTTGGAAATTCGTCGGTAAGAATGAGGCACCCGTCTATAGTAAGAAGTTCTCACGTATTCAAACAGCAGCACCAGACCAACTCGTTCAACATGCGTTTGACAATGCTAACCGTAAGTTTACGTTATCTGAAGACGACAAACTCTTCGCTTACGTCTGGTTAGACCCTGAGAATCCTCCTCAGACAATTATGCTGCAATGGAACGATGGTAACTGGGAACATCGGGCATTCTGGGGTGAAGATAAGATCACTTACGGTGAAATCGGCAACGATACTCCCGCACATAGACCGATGGGAGACCTACCAGAGCTCGGTAAATGGGTGCGTCTTGAAGTTGACCCAACCGTTGTTGGCTTAAAAGCAGGAAGTGTGCTAAAGGGAATGGCGTTCACACAGTTCGGTGGTAAAGCTTATTGGGACATTGCAGGATTCACAACGACCGTCGGTTTTGTCACCAAAAATTCGCACGACAGTGCAGTGATAAATGCTATACAGGTTGATCCGTATGTCAGAACGACAGACCAACGAAAACGGATTAGTGATTATTATAGACAGATCGCGCCAGCATTGGATGGTATTCGTCATGAGATTTCAACACTGGAAAAACGGAAGAATGAGATTAGAACAAAGAGTCCATATTCTCTGACGTCTGTTTCAGTACAACCACGCACAACACGTATTCTACCGAGAGGAAACTGGTTGGACGATTCCGGTGAAATCGTTGACCCGATGATACCTCAATTTATGGGAGAAATCGGTGTTAAGAACCGTCGTCCAACACGACTTGACCTTGCAAAATGGGTGGTATCAAGAAACAATCCGCTGACTGCGCGCACTTTTGTAAATCGGCTTTGGGCACTCTATTTCGGCACAGGCATTTCCCGTGTGTTAGATGATCTGGGTTCCCAAGGCGAACCGCCAATGCATTCAGAACTCCTCGATTGGTTAGCCGTTGAATTTATGGATAGCGGTTGGAACGTCAAACATCTGGTGAAACTCATCGTGACTTCTAACGCTTACAAGCAATCGTCAAGAGCGAATGAGGCATTGCGCGAAAAAGACCCTTACAATCGACTCATCGCGCGTCAGTCACACTGGCGACTTGATGCTGAAATTGTACGGGACAACGCACTATTACTGAGCGGTCTACTTGTGCAAAAAATCGGAGGTCCGAGTGTTAGACCTTACCAACCGGTTGGTTATTACTCGAACCTAAACTTCCCGAAACGGAAATATGTGCATGATTCTGGTGAAAGTCAGTATCGTAGAGGACTTTACACCCATTGGCAGAGAACTTTCTTGCATCCCAGCATGATGGCGTTTGATGCTCCCAGTAGACAGGAGTGTACTGCTGAAAGATCCACTTCAAATACACCGATGCAGGCACTCACACTCCTTAATGATCCGACTTATGTTGAGACGGCGCGAGTGTTTGCACAACGTATCATCAAAGAGGGTGGACAAACACCTGAAGATCGTATCAAGTGGGGATACAATCAAGCACTGTCACGCCTGCCAAAACCTAAAGAATTAGAGATCATGACTGCATTATTTGAGAAACATAAGACCGAGTATGCCAGTGATCCAGAGACAGCGAAAAAGTTGGTTTCAATGGGTGAAGCACCAATGGCGCAAGGCGTTGAACCAACCGAACACGCTGCATGGACATCCGTTGCACGCGTTATTCTAAACTTACATGAGACTATCACGAGATATTAGCCGAGGAGATTATATGAAATCGATGAATTGGAAATACGTTTTATTCCCCATTACGTTTGTCTTGTCCATTTTAGCCGGATTTTGGGGCGTTTCAGGAACAGATTTATATCAAGTATTTCTTAGAGATATCTCCCTTCAGAAAGCAGATATTATGAGGGTACCTTACCAAATACCGTTTACAACTCAACTTTTCAGTGCAGCTGAATTTCTTGTTGCATTTATTATTCCTTGCGGTTTAGTATGGTTGGTTTATTTCATTATAACCCGTCTTTTGACAAAAAGATTACATGTAAGAAAATTATCACATAGTAAAGAAAACACGACATCATAGGTAAATGTGTTTTGAAAAACTTGTTCTATTTTCTGGGAATACTACTCATCCTATTTGGAATTGGTAGTGGAATCTATTTTGAATTTACCGATAATAGTGAAGATGCACCAAACTGGAGAAAAGGTTTCTTCAGACTAACACTGGTGCTATCGTTCATTGTTGGTGTTTCCGGTGGTATCCTTTTTAGCAGTTTGGCTAGGATGGGGAAACTTGCAGATGAAGATGATGGAGATCCTCCCCCAAAACACTTCACTAATCCAAAATTAGCCTTTATTAGTTTTGCAGTTATGTTCTTCGCATTAGTCTGGTTAGGATATGCCATCATTCAGTGGCCTCTCTACTATATCTTTATGTTTGTGATGAAAGGATTCACGAGTTAATTTCTGGTTATATATACAATAACGCTAGTTTGATAATAAAAGATGTCAGTCCTATAAGCAGTATTTTGTCCCAAGGACC
>JAJEJA010000112.1 GCA_022828145.1 Candidatus Poribacteria bacterium
TATCAAGATGGATGGGGTAGGGAGAAGGGTAATGAGGGATGAAGGGGGTTGGAGGAAGAAGCACAATCTAACAGAATGTGCTACAGGCAGGATCGCGGAAAGCGCGGAGGAGGTGGATAGGCTCCTGAATCTTCTGTGCAATAACTTTACACACTCGATCATGATAATTACATTGACAATTTACCTTCAATGTGTTATCATTTACTATATAGTCTTGATGCGTCACAGTCTATGAGACTGTAGACTTAAACAGCATTATTTAATTCATAATATCTTGAAGAAACGACGAGGAACATCGATTGGCAGAACAAAAAGCATCTAATTTAACATGGCATGAAACGACTGTTACAAAACAGGATAGAGAAGAATTACTTAACCAGAAAGGTTGTGTAGTCTGGTTTACTGGACTCTCAGGTTCAGGGAAGTCAACTTTAGCAAATGCGGTGGCACACCAATTACATGAAAGAAACCATCATACTTATGTTTTAGATGGTGACAATGTCAGGCATGGATTGAATAAAAACTTAGGTTTTTCACCTGAAGATAGAGAAGAAAATATCCGCCGCGTTGGTGAAGTGGCAAAATTATTCGTTGATGCTGGCACTATTGTCATGACAGCGTTTATTTCACCCTACAGAGAAGATAGAGACCAAGCAAGAGAGCTCATAGAGGAGAACAGATTTGTAGAAGTTTTTGTTGAGTGTCCACTTAATATCTGTGAAGAACGTGACCCAAAAGGACTATACAAAAAGGCACGATCAGGAGAGATAAAGGAATTTACTGGAATTAGTGCGCCTTATGAAGAACCAAACAATCCAGAAGTGGTTGTCACTACTTCTGAACTGAGTGTTATTGAGTCAGCACGTCAAGTCATTGTTTATCTTGAAAAGGCAGGTTTAGTTCCAGTTGTCAAGTAACATACAGTGGATTCTACAATTAACTTGACTGTAGGAGGGAACTTTGATTCCCGATTGACGTATTATGAAACTAATTCAATTTCATATCCCCAACTTAGGTAAGCGAGTGGGGATAGTTACACGGGAGAACGCAGTTATTGATGTCACCAGCGATGAATCGCCTGGAGTTTTAGAGATTCTTCAACTTGCTAATAGTGAAAGAGTGTCCCTTGGCGTCCTATTGGCAGACATCCAAGAAAAGGTATCTGCTCCGACTCCCATGCGATTCACCGCATTCCAAGATGCTGATACTGTAGCTGGTGATGATGGGGGGTTGACTTTAGAGAGATTGGAGATTCCGCCTAATGAAAAGTTACCACATCTGATGCTTCCGATTGATACACCTGAAGTCTGGGGATGTGGTGTCACTTATAGACGTAGTGCTGATATGCGTGATGACGATAGTGAACAAGATATCTATAGCCGCGTATATCACGCTGATAGACCAGAGATTTTTTTCAAAGCAACATTACCGCGTTGCGTTGGGCCTAACGGATATATCGGAATACGCAGCGACTCTGTTCTTACAGCTGCCGAACCAGAACTTGCATACATTCTAAGTGATACGGGTGAAATCTTGGGGTATACATTATGCAATGACGTGTCAGCCTGGGACATAGAACGTGATAATCCACTGTATCTACCACAATCAAAGATATATTCCGGTTGTTGTGCATTAGGTCCAATGTTCATAACACCTTCTGAAGTTGATGATCCTTACGATTTACTGATGAAATGTACTATTCTACGTGGAGACGAAGAATTATTTGTTGGAGAAGTAAACACATCACAGATCAATTGGAAGTTTGAACAACTCACTGAATTCCTGATGCGAGATAATCCTATTCCATTCGGTACTGTTGTTTCCACTGGAACCGGCATTATTGTACCAAACGAACTTCCACTTATTTCGGGTGATGTCGTAAAGATAGAAATTGATGGTTTCGGTATACTATCAAATCCAGTGAAAAAACTGGGAGAGGTGATGGATGCGTGACAGTGAAATGTGTTACAATGATTATTATGTTGGTAGGCACAAATCAGAATTGGACACACCAGCACTGTTGATTGATCTTGATGTTTTTGAAAAGAATATCCAGAAAATGTCAGATTATTTCTTCACTGTCAATGCGGAACTTAGACCGCACCTAAAGACACATAAATCACCCATAATTGCACAACAACAGATTGCTGCAGGAGCGATAGGCATAACATGTGCTAAATTAGGAGAGGCAGAAACAGTCGTTGATACGGGAATACGAGATGTTCTCATCGCAAATCAGATTGTCGGTAAACAGAAAATAGAAAGACTGGCCAACATTGCAGTTAACTCGGATATTATGGTCGCTGTTGACAATGTTCAGAATGTCCAAGACATATCAGATGCAGCTACCGCAGAAGGTGTCAAAATTAGAATATTGGTTGAAGTCAACATCGGTATGGATCGGTGTGGCGTTGAGCCCGGAAAAGCAGCATCTGATTTAGCACAACAGGTAATTCAGTGTCCAAATCTAATTTTTGAAGGTTTGATGGGGTATGAAGGACATACAGTAGCAAAACCTGACCGTACTGAACGTGAGAAAACGACACGTGCAGCGATGCAACGTTTAGTTGAAACCAAAGACTATCTCAATAGAAATGGGATAGAAGTCTCTATTATGAGTGGGGGTGGAACAGGGACTTTTGACATTACAGGAAGTATACCTGAAATGACAGAAATCCAAGCGGGTTCTTATGTGTTTATGGATTCTACTTATCACAATGTTGAGGGTGTTGGCGAAAAGTTTGGTTGTGCATTGTCAGTCATGGCAACTGTCGTAAGTCGTCCTACAAAAAACCGCATAGTTGTTGACACAGGTTTGAAGGTGTTAGCAAAAGAATTTGGCATCCCACAACCCATCAACGTTACAGGACTTGAAATGACAGGACTATCTGAAGAACACGGTAAGATGCACGTAACGGATGACAACGTAACCCTGCAACCTGGAGATAGAGTGGAAATCCTTCCTACACACTGCTGTACAACTGTAAATCTGCACGACAGATACTATTGTACCAGAAATGATATTGTTGAATCTGTTTGGGAAATCAGTGCAAGAGGAAAATCTCAATAAAAATCACAACATAATCAAACATAAAAAGGAGAACTATCAGTGAAACAACAAAAACTGAGTTTAATAAAGAATCTACAATCACGGATGCTATTAATAGTATCACTCCTTGTCGTTTCTGCTGTCCTTGGTCAGCAATCGAACGCAACTGCATATATAGCCAAACGTTACACCGTTGCTCAAATCGTTAAAGAGAGCAGTAATATCGTCTTTGGCACAATTTCTGAAGTGAACAACAGTCGTAAAACTGCTGATATTAAGATAGAAAAAAACGTCAAAGGACGTAGTGAGTTTGATGTCATCAAAATACGTTATGATGTATATAAAGGTGAAGCAGATCATCGGGCAGAATTAGCACGATTTCTAAAGCAGAAAGAACGAATTATAGTCTGCTATCTTCAAGAAGGTGGTCGAATTGACGCTTTAGCACATACAAGAGGAAAATGGTTTCAACTCCAACTCACAAAAGATCAGGAAAGAGGATGGGGTAGATGGAGATTCACGCATTTTGAGAAATACCTCAATCAAGATAAAGTTTCAAAAAGAGATTCTACATCCCAATTCATGAAAGAATTAGAGAGTATACTGGATGATAATGCCATTCAACTCCTATTCTTAAACACAGACGATTATCAAAATGAAATCCCAATCATCACCGAATTCAATAAAGTGAGTAACCGATGGATTTCATTTAATCCCTCAGAGGATCGCAATTTACCTGACATTAACAGATCTGACATCCTATGGATCGGATTTCGTTCCATCGGAAAAGACGGTCGTTATAGACTCAATAGTGATCAAGAAAAACGGATCAGAGATTTTGTCAAGAACGGAGGAGTCGTCATTGTCTCTGGACAAGATAGCGACCCCGATAGACCTTGCGGAACAGGTTGGATGCCACATCCACTAAAAGGTGTAGAAAGTGATCACCGCAACGATTTCAAACCAACATCTAAAGCCGGAAATCTCTTCAAAGCACCACACAAAATTAGTTCCGGTCAACTTTCACTTGATGATTCCTGGAACGGATGGAACGACAAATTTGAGGTACTTGCTACATCTAATAGCGGTAAACAGCTCGCGATTGCGAAATTAAAACACGGGAAAGGGATGTATCTCATTACAAGTCTACACAACGGCAAAAAAGAAAATGTATCCAAAAACCGACGCATGCTGGAAAACATATTGCACTTTGCAGTAGACTTTATAGATAGATCTAAATAGTGGTTAAAATAGTGCAGGAGTACTAACTGATGAGAAAAATCACATGGGTTATTACACTTAGTTTGACATCTATTCTCACCTGCTTCACAATTACTGCTGATGCGGTTATACCTCAATTACTTGGACCTTTGACAGCATTGATGAGTATTATACCGCAAATACTCGCATTTGTTGGTGTTGCGATCATAACATCACTCGTTTTTGCACGCGATACAACGAAACTGGTTTTTTACAAAATTCGCAATTTTTTCTCATTCAAAAGGGTTACGACACTGCTCATCAGTCTGGTTGTCCTGATTGGAATAGCAGTTCTAACCTACCAGATAGTTGTACGGACTGTTGATACTTCTCCACCTACAGTTGTTGAAAGAGATGGGAACGGTGGCGACACCAATGCCATCACAGGAACTCCTTGGACAACTTTCAGATTCAATGCGGACCGGACAGGACATGCTGATACGTTACCAGGTCCACAAAACGAGAACATTGCATGGATATTTAAAGATAAAGGATTGAAAACAGTCCAATTTCTTTCATCGCCTGCTGTCGTTGGAAATCGTCTCTATATTGCTGCAGCAGTAGGAGCGGTTTTCTCTACAAGTGGTGCTACGTATTGTATTGATATAGATACACAGGAAGTAATATGGCGGTATGACTCAGACATACCTATCTTTTCGTCACCTGCAGTTGTAGCAGGTAGAGTTTATATAGGTGAAGGATTCCATTACGACGATAACTGTTCGTTAAGATGTCTGGATGCCAAAACAGGAGACCCTATCTGGAGTTTTAAAACGAAAAGTCATGTAGAATCTACACCTTTCATTACACAAGGGAGACTTTACTTTACAGCGGGAGCAGATGGCGTGTACTGTTTAGATGCACTTGCCGGTGAAGAAATTTGGCATTATCCGGCAGTTCACGCTGACATGGCACCCTTAGTCAAGGATGGTAAAGTTTTTTTTGGCACAGGATATGATGATTACCTTATTATTGCCGCTGACGCGGAAACAGGTGATGAAATCTGGTCAAGACAGATGCCGTATCCGGTATGGGGAAGTCCGAGTGCGTACGAGGACATCGTGTTCTTCGGTTTAGGAAGAGGGAATTTCTCCGAAAGTGCCTCCATTCCTAAAGGTAGAGCCGTCGCAGTAAATGCTAATACGGGTGATACAGTTTGGGAATATGAAGTAGAAGATGCTATTATGTCCGCAATGGTAGTCTATGCTGAGCATGTCATCTTCGGGTCACGGGACGGTTATGTCTATTCACTTACTGCTAAAGAGGGGGATCTACGGTGGCGGGAATATATGGGGGGAGTCGTCGTATCATCCCCAGCAGTTGCACAGGATACAGTATACGCTGCAACAGCATCAGGTAAAATATTTTCTCTCTCCATCTTTGATGGTAGTATCAATTGGGAATATGATTCCGATGCAGTAAAATACGGGTTAAAGTTCTATTCTTCTCCCGCAATCGTCAATGGAAAACTATATATAGGTTCAAGTGACCGATACATTTTCTGTTTAGGTGGCAGTAATACAACCCCTACAGTTGAGGATCGATAGATACAAAACCAGTAAACATATTGCATACAAAAACGTTTAACTATTCAATCAAAATGAAATCTCAAATTCAGTGGAAAAGTTTATGCTTTACCATATAATTTCATACAAGGAGAAGTAAGATGAAAAGGTTTTTAATTGTAGTTCCATTAATGCTATTACTCATTTGCCTAACAGCAGATGCACAATGGCGCAGCAAAACACATGATGTTTATAACGCCCTGACAGGTCTTGAAATAAAAATTGACGGAAATCTTGATGAGTGGGACGGTGTTCTGGAGACAGTTAAAGGTACAAATGGTGAACCTTTCTGTGGTGTGGAATTTCAGAACGCTGATGGAAACGTTCGAGCATTTGAAGAACATGGCGGCGGTAAATGGGATGGTCCTGATGACCACGAAACATGTTTTATGATAGTTTGGGATTCAGAAGCAATATACCTTGCGCTTAGTGTCACGGATGATGAACATCAGAATGGTGGAGGTAATGCATGGAGCGGCGATGGCGCGCAGATCTCATTTGATCCAACAGGGGAACGTGAAGCTGGAACAAGAATATTCCTTTTCAATGGTGCAGTAGATCAGAGTGCGAAAAACATCATTCCCGCCCATCTGAATGAGAGAGTTCACGGTAGTCCTGGGCTTGACATTGAGAAGGATCTGGCAATTGTCAGAGACGAAAGTGCCAAGAAAACATACTACGAATTTAGATTCACAGCAGAGAGTCTGCTAATACAAGGTGATAAATTCAGTGAAGGTGATGAAGTCGGATTGGATGTCTGTGTGAATGATGGGGACCTCGCTGCTGGCCAAGATGGGCAAAAAGGGTGGAGTGGATGGTATGCTCACTCAATTGTCCACGGTAAAAACACTGAAAAAATGGGTTTAGTCGTACTCACAGCAGATGTCCTTGCTGTGGAACCACTAAACAAGTTAACAACAACTTGGGGAAACCTAAAGAGATAACATTCTCTGAAAACGAAAATGATGGTGTAGTGGTATAACAACCACTACACTGATTGTTAAAGCACACTAAGTGCTATAAGAATTAATCAACACGATTTAATTTTTCAATTTTTATTCCATTTCGAGTAATGGAATATATATATGAGGTAATTCAGATGAAAAAACATGCATTGAATATTGCTATAATGATAGCAGCTGTTATGTTTATTACTATTAATTTTGCTGACGCACAGTGGCGCAGCGAAACTCATGATGTTTACAACGCGCCAACAGGTGTTGACGTGACAATTGATGGAAAACTGGACGAATGGGTTGATGTGAAAAACTCAGTTACAGGAACAGACGGTGAGCCGTTCTGTGGAATCGCATTTGAGAACATTGGCACATTTCAGGAATACGGTGGCGGTACTTGGAGTGGTGCAGACGATCACACTACCTGTTTCATGATTGCTTGGAATGCTGATGCAGTATATCTTGCCCTTGAAGTCACAGATGATGACCATGAGCATGCTGCGGGACAAGCTTGGAACGGAGACGGTGCACAGATTGCCATTGAACCGAGTGGAGATAGGACTGCTAACTTACCCTTGTTCCTTTACAATGCTGGACTAAGGGATAATGGTGATGTGCTCCTTACAAATGAACGCACAAACAACCTACCTGGTCTGACTGCGGGGGAAGATTTTGCTGTTACCAGAGATGAGGGTGCCAACAAAACCTATTACGAATTCCGTGTCACAACTGATAAAGTAGGACTTGCTGGTTCTTTCACTGCCGGAATCGAATTTGGGTTGGGAATATGTGTCAACGATGGTGATTTAGGAGCAGGTCAGAATGGACAGAAAGGCTGGAGTGGTTGGTATCCGCATGCTGTCGTCTTTGGGAAGAACTCCGAAAAGACTGGTCTCGTCGTCCTAAGCGACACTGCCGTTACACCTGTTGAACCGAATGGTAAATTAACGACTACCTGGGGAACTGTGAAGTCTTCACGGTAGATCAACTTAGTGCTTTGTCAAGTGCTATTTTGTAGGTCGGGTAGAGCGGAGCGCCATTAAAATATTAACTGGCGACACGTATTGATTATGTCAATCATGTCGGGTTTCGCTCCGCTCTACCCGACCTACAGAAGAAACTATACTTTCATTTAGAAGTTGACAGAACATTAGTTTTATTCTGTATTATAGAAATAACCTCCAGAAATGGAGGTTATTTCTTTGAAATGCCATTAGTGATCATGATGGTCTGTTTTGTGATAATGCCAACGAAGCAGATCAGCCCCAAAATCGTCCTCAATATGTCGCCATACCGAATGAATGTGATTAGCGCTGTTTTGGGTATTATCATATTCAACAAAGAAGAATGGACTATGCAGTCTGTAGTAATGCGGCATACCGCGTTCTTCACCACCCGCCCATGCAAAGTGAATATCATTTAGACTACTTTCACGGAGTTTCCGACGTTCAATCTGTGCTACCTCATCCGGTAACCTATCAATATATTCATGAATTAACTGTATCAGAAGTTCACGTTGATACGTCTGCATTGTTTCAAGTGCTAATCCCTCAACTGAATCAAACTCGACCTTAGGTGCATTTCGTGTTAGAATATCGGGGGGTGCTTCTGGATTAATTACAGCGTGAGTTTTTTGGTAGGGTGTCAAACTTGCTAAGAGTTGTCTTGCCAGGTCTTCTTCAGCAAAAAGGACACGTAATCCTTTCTTTTCACCCTGACGTACCTCTGCAGGATTCGATCCAAAGAAAAAAGGATTAGGGGAGATGAGTTCTCTATTGACTACGGTGAAGTTCAATGAGACATGATGTCCTTCTGCACGCCAACCCCACGCGCCATTACCTGTCGGATCACCGAAGACAGTAAAAAAGTAGTATTCCGGATTGCGTTCAAGTTTACCATCACCCTCATTTTTTTCTATCTCTCCAAGTATTGTCTCTAAATTAATTATTGCTCGTGCTTTTTCATATCCTTTCGCACTTAAACCGCTTGCCATGAGTGCAAAAGCAAGTTCCTGTTGCTGACTGTTTAACTCTTTTAGCGACACACCTTGTCTTTCCCACATCTCAATAGGAATATAGTGCCACCGAAAACGTTCATTACCATCAAAAGGCTGGCATGCTTTTTCTCGTAAATTAGAAGGTAATCCATCCAATAAATTTGCCGCTGCAGTTGTCATACGGGCAGCCGTTTCTGATGCTGGAACGACAATTGCCGAAGCCTCATTGTCTCTATTCACATTTTGCATTTAAAAGCACCTCACATTCTGATATCTAATCAGTGATATATCATTATTTTAACGCATTTCTCTTGAAAAATCTACAAAAATTAAAACACCACCGGTAGGTGGGTTTCCTATTCACACCATAGGCATCAATATAGCGATTACCATGACCTTGGCCGTGGTACGGAGAGGGTAACGAAGGCTGAATGTTGTTGGAAGAAGCACAATCAAGGATGAATGTGCTACAGAACAATCAAGTTTTTTCCTGGGCGGAGAAGGATATAATGGATGATAAATGATGCTCAAAGTTGAAAGAAGCACAATCAAGGATGAATGTGCTACAGAACAATCAAGTTTTTCCTGGGCGGAGAAGGATATAATGGATGATGAATGATGCTCAAAGAGGCACAATCTAACAGAATGTGCTACAGTCATGGTCTTGGGAATTGCTAAATTGACACCTATGGGGAAAATTAAATATCACCCAATTTAAAACTTAAACTTCATCAATTCATACACGCATTCACAATATTTACCTAATATCTAATATTACTGTAAACAAAATAAATGTCATACACGTTAAAAATGATAAGTTGTTCAATACTGAACGAAAGTCTGGCAAACAATATGGACAAAATGATTGACGATGAAATGCTGGTAACACAGTTCAAATCAGGCATTCAGAAGGCTTTTGACGAGTTAATGAAACGGTATGAACGGAGAATATTCAGTTATCTCCTACGTTCTGTCAGGAATTATGAAGATGCCGAAGAATTGACGCTTGAAGTCTTTTTCAAAGCGTATCGTGCATTAGGTTCATGGGAACCAAAAGCAAAATTCTCTACTTGGTTATATACTATCGCTTCAAATCTCTCAATTGATTATCACCGTTCCAAATCAAGACATCCTGTCTTTACGTTTGAAGATGAAGATGTTATAGAAAAAAGATTAGTTGCAACTGACATCTCAAGTAACCCAGAAAAACAGCTTGAAGATAAAGAACGTGGAGAAATCATACGGGCAGCAGTAGATGAACTCTCTGCCAAACAGAAGGAGGTCTTCATGCTAACACGATATGAAGGTTTGCAGATTAAGGAAGTTGCAGATACACTTGGCATGGCTGAAGGAACTGTAAAAATACATCTACATCGAGCAATCAAAAAACTTCAGACGTTACTTCAACCTTTATGGGAAAATAATGAAATTTAGACAAGATATGTAGGAGGTAAATTCATGACTAAATGTAAGATATCTGAAGCACAGGTTATAGATTATGTCATCGGCGCATTAGACGTTCCATCTGCAGCTGAATATAGACATCATCTGACGACATGCAACCATTGTATTCGTCAAGTTAACGTTCTAAAGCATGTGCTTCAATTGGTAGATACTGCTGAAGCGGAAATTACACCGAATGCCATTGTCCTCACAGATCTTAATTCGAAGTTATACAGACGTTTGGCTGAAGAACCGCTCCAGAACGCCTCGGTTCAATCACGATTTACAGATTTCATTTCAAGACTTGGCTTGATTCTACAACTACAGAAACCGGCAGTCGTCGGTCTACTCGCTGTAGTTGCTATCACTATAACACTTCTCGTTGTTAATCCGTTTGACAACGAACCGACTTTTGAAGTTGATCAGACAGAATCAGCTAATGCTCGAATTGAACAGTACCACCATCAGGGTATACAACGCAGCATGGAGGACGTTATTCGCAATAAGCATCTACGACAATCAGATGAATGGGGTACTGTGAGTCAACTCAATCGTGTCAAAGATCAAGCAAAAGGCACCGATTGGGCAACATTAGCCAACAAACACTTAAAAGGTGTCAGTTCAAAGTTGTAATTATCAGAATTTTAAAACAGTGTCGACTAACAACATTGACAATTAACAGGTATCTCCGTGAAAAAATATAGTTACATCAGAAATTGCTTTCTTTGGATGTCATGTGTAATTCTACTGTTGTTCTCTGGTTTGCCTAAAGCAGCTGCACAACAGGAGCAAATCACCATCTTGGTTCAAGAGAAAAACTATTCAGAAGCTGCATCTGAATTAGAAAAACTCTTACGTGTAGCGGAAGGCATTGAAACGCGCAGTTGGTGCTATTATCAACTCGGAGAAATATATTACAATTATACCCAACAGTACCAGAAGGCACTTAATGCTTACAGAAATATCCTTAAGATGCAGAACGATGGATTGCCAATTGCTGAAATATATCTTGCCTATATCAAAATCGGAGATGTGTATACAAGGATGGGGGACTATGAAAAAGCGATACAGAACCTTAATACGTTGGTCCAGATGACAGACGAAACCAACTTTGTACACAAAATCAGTTCACAGAAGATAAGAGACATTCAGAAGGGTTTGCAAGATCTAGCTATTCAGAGAGAAATCGTGCGGGAGTATAAGGGAACATCCCTTGAAGTAGTCGCTCAATTTCAGATTGCAGAAATCTACAGATCACAATCGCAACTCAATCAACCTGAAACAGCGATTGAAACATATCAAACGCTCATGAAGAATCATCCGACCCACAAGATGGCACCAGAAGCGCAGTGGAGAATAGCACATATACGACACACGGTGTTACATCAAACAGAATTGGCTGTTGATGCTTACAAAGAAGTAGCAGATACTTATCCTACGAGTAACTTTGCTGCTGAGGCACTTTTCCATATAGCGAGTATCCAGCGACAGGACGAAGAATTTAAACAAGCACTCACGGTTTACGACACTATAAAAGAGAGATATCCAAACTTCTGGATTACCCATGCAGTATTCTATTGGTCTGGTATATGCCATGAGAAACTGAAGAATTATTCGGATGCTCGCAGAGCGTTTCAAGTATTCCTAAAAGTCTACCTGCCATCACTTGATCCCGTGGACCTCGGACAGATCGAGATGTATGATAAGACTGTCCTGCAAGTGCGTGAATTAATACAGACCAAAATCAATACATTAACCAAGATAATTCCAAAGCACGAATATGAAAAAATTGAAAATGCGATCGAAAGCAATCAGTATTTAAATGCCCTCTCTTATGCGCGAAATCTGATAGTCATTGCGCCAGATTCAGAATATGCCAAACGCATTTCATCCCGACTTCGCTCATTAGAATATCATGCAGCAATTCAGAACTTACAGATTAGGATAAATGACGCAAACTTTGATACTGCTAAGAAGACGAGTACACAGTTACAAATTGCCACGATATATGAGCGAGAGTTGCATGATTATGCCAAAGCGGTGGATGCCTACAATACTGTTATAGAAGATAACCCACGTTCCATTTACGCTGCGGAAGCACGCTATCGTATTGGCATAATATCTGCTGACATACTTGCAAAACCGAATACTGCCCTTCAAGCATTTAACGCTGTGATTAAACATCATCCAAATACGCTTGAAGCGATGATGGCTACTTTCCAAATCGCGGAAATATATGAGAAACTACAAAGATTTGATGAAGCGTTACAAGCATACCAAAAAACAAGTGCCTACCCTGAACGTGAGTTATATCTTTCTGGTGGTTACAAGGATAGTTTTGCCGATAGGGCACAATTTCGAATTGGCAGGGTTCATTTTGAAGACCAAAGGTTTGCTGAAGCCCGTTTTGCTTTTGAGGAGTTCATCAAGAATCGACCCAATTCTCCAAGGTTTGCAGCGGCACATGTTTTCTTAGCTGTCATGCATCAAGAAAATGGTGAAACCGATTTAGCACTGAAATATTATCAGAAAGCAGAGAGTCTTCTAAATAAGAACGGTGTTCAAGCGCAAACTGTCATTGACGAAGCTGGCAGTCTTGGATTTCAGGGCACTGATACTGTGATAAAGTTCCTACAAGAACGTCAGAATCGGTTAAAAAACGAATAATTCACCACTCATCATACACGACTAATTTAAGTAGACAAAAACTGTTTAATCCTGTAAAATAATATCATTTCTAATCGAGAATACCTCAGTTTGACTATAAATAGAATAAAATAATAGAATAACGTAAGTTTGATAAATCAGAACAAATAACTACGTAGGTTGGGTTGAGTGAGGAACGAAACCCAACATCTTGACCGATTATAGAGCAATACGTGTCGGGTTTCGTGCCTCAACCCGACCGACAACGCATATTGCATTTAATTATCAAACTCACGGTTAGAATATAAGTATTCAGTGACGACTAAATCACAAAAACATAAGTGTAATATGAAAAGACTATCTGCAAGACAAGGCAGACAAAGGTAGTTATTATGATCCGTCCGATTTATTATTGGGGAGCATCCCTCTTCCTAATTCTTATCGTAGGGGCGACCGTGCTTTTTGTTGTCAATCATAAACGGGAGATGCACCAGATGCAACAGGAGTTACAAGCTGCACAAGCATTGGAAATGAAGCAGACTGCACAGCAGAAGCATCACCCTACGTCTCCAGGATTCACAGCAAAACAATTGGCAACACAAGAAACAACGGAAAACATAATTAGGTCCAAAACGCATGATGTTACAGCAGACAAAACGACACAACCGGCACCTGTTCCGGTTTCTCCACACGGTTTCGGACCCTATCCACCACTACCCCCCAGTTGGACTGAAACGCCGGAAGAAATCTGGGGGAACTGTGTTGACCCCGACCATGAACTCCTCAAAAGAGTGCGTATAAAACTCCTCGCACAAGGTGTAGATGTCCTTGGCGGTTTCCTGGACCCTGATAACGGCAAGGTCTATCCAACTATCCCCGGTATTATCTATGCCGAATGGGAGGACTATGAAGGCAGCAAATATCTGGCAGGTATGTCAGGATGTCCTGCATCTGGAGATAGACTCAGTGCTATCAAAAAATCTAAGTTTAGCAGGGGTGAAGATGATAGTCTATACGAGGTTGATATTCCCGCAGATATTCAACTCATCCCTTACGAAGAAGGGGGCATTGACCCATATCAGTTCTTAGGACTCACTCGTCCATAAAACATTATAAAGGAGATATATAATGTTTTTTCGCATACTTTTTACCACCATTTCTATAGGGTTGTCATTGACACTCTGCACAACACCACTACACGCGGATTACAAGAAGGCGACGATAAGAGACACGTTCGTAGGGAAACGTTGTGTGGACAGTGAAAAAGAGGAGAACGGAAGAGAACCGCAAGAAAGTGACTTGACAGACGGTACAGCGAACTTATACGCCTATGCCCGTATTCTGGCAGAGCACGATGATAACGAATTCCTACAATCCGATGGAACAGCGTTTAAGGCAACGGGTAAAATTAAAGGCACCGCACCTAACAATAGTTATAACGGATTTTGGAATATGGATCTTGACGCATGGAACAAACAGAAGAGTTACCCAGATACCGGTAGTGAAAAATGGGATGGTACAGTCTTTAAAGAAAAAGAACTGAAAGATAAGTGGAAAGGCGATCCGAAACATCTCAAGCCTTTAATAGGTCACTTCTATCATTGCACTGCCACTGCCAGTATCACTGGTGGCAATGACCTGCAGTATCATGTTGATAGGGGATTGTTTCCTCCACATCAAGAGCTTGCCTACGCTTACGCGCATGATTTTCAACGTTCTGAAGCGGATGAATGGGATGAGACTCCAGGTTTATCTTCTTTGAATAGTAGCTACATTAAAATAGATGGTGAAGAGATGGTTAATACAGCACCAGGGGACTCTGTTTCGGCGCGGTTAGTCATGCCATCTGACAAAGGGTACGCAAAGATACATTGGTATCTTGCGGGTCCTGATGATGCGGGGTTGGGGAATGAGTTAGGGAATCCGACCACTTCATCATGGGATGACATTGAGGTAGAGCTGCACCATACTTTCTCAATGCCCTCGGATGCTTCAGGGGTTTATACCTTCACTGCCTATATCTATCCGCACTCTAATGCGGAGGATCATACGGTCTATACCTACAGTTTTAAGATTTACTGTTCTTAAGTCTTGAGGTTATTTTACACAGGCAGGCATCCTATGGGTATCTGCCTTGTCTAACAGAATGTCTATTTTTGGCAAAGATATTGTTTCTATAATTGAATGGGTAAATTTGGCAGCATACTAAACGCGTATTCTGCCGAGGATAGTTATGAAATTACCTAATTTATTTTTTAATCTTCATCTGGAGCAAGGAGTCAGCGGTCCTTTCTCTTACTTGACAATAACTTTACACACCCTATATTCTGACTGAGTATGTGAAGTTATTGTCACTATAAGTGTCAATTTTGGGATTTCATAAGCTCTTGAATAGTAGTAGGCACTCTCCGAGTGCCATCTCATCTAAAAAAGGTGACAGAATATTTACAGACCCATAACTTGGAGGAGAAGACATTTGACAGCTGAAGTCCTTAACGGCACCCGACTTGCTCAGAGAATACGAAGTCAAATTCGCAAGCAACTTAAAGAACTCACTTTCACCCCAGGGCTCGCAGTTATCCAAGTAGGTAATGATCCCGCCTCTTCACTATACATCAAACACAAGCAGAGGGACTGTGCCAAAGTACATATTCATTCTGAATTACATCATCTTCCGGCAGATACTTCCCAGCAGACACTTATCCATAAAATTGAAGTGTTAAACGTTCGTCAAGACATACACGCTATCTTAGTACAAATACCACTCCCCAAACACATAGACGCGCAAGAATCTGTTGATTCGATCGCGCCTCATAAGGATGTTGACGGTCTAACCGCACTCAACTTGGGAAATATATTTATCAATCGTGAATCGGTCACACCATGCACACCAGCTGGGATTATTAGACTCATTGAGTCAGCAGATGTGCCAATTCAAGGAAAGCACGCTGTCTGTGTTGGTAGAAGTCATCTTGTTGGAAAACCGATAGGTATAATGCTGTTAAACCGCAATGCGACTGTTACCTACTGTCATTCAAAAACCCAAAACCTTGCGGCAGTAATAAAAAAAGCAGATATACTTGTAGCAGCGGTCGGCAAACCTGAATTCATTACGGCGGAAATGGTAAAGAAGAACGCTACAGTAATTGATGTTGGAATCAATAACGTCAATGGTAAACTTGTAGGAGATGTGAAATTTGATGAAGTAAAAGAAATTGCTGGCTATATTACGCCAGTACCGGGAGGCGTTGGACCGCTAACCCGTGCTATGCTGTTAGAAAATACACTGAAGTTAGCGATTAATAATAATTCAACCCTATAAATATTTGGAGGACAATATGGCATTTCCAGGATTTGAGTTAAATGACAAAGTTATGTTAATCACTGGATCTGGTAAAGGCATTGGCAAAGGTATTGCATTAGCTGCTTCACAGATGGGGGCAAAGGTTATCCTCAACAGTCGTACACGTTCGGACTTAGATGAAGTTGCTGATGAGATACGGGCGGCCGGTGGTGAAGCAGAATCGATAGTATTTGATGTGAGTGATATGAATTCGGTTGCTGAAGGAGCAAAGGCAGCTATTGATGTGTGGGGAAGAGTAGATGTACTTGTCAACAATGCTGGTACGAATCGTCCAAAACCTGCCTTAGAACTGACTGAAGAAGATTGGGATGCAATCTACGATCTAAATCTCAAAGGACTATTTTTTCTCACACAAACTCTCGTTAAACCGATGATTGAACGGGAAAGTGGCAAAATAATTAATATATCCTCAACCATGGGATTAGTTGGTGGTCCCCTCAGGACAGCATACTCAGGTAGCAAGGGAGGTGTAGTGTTGTTAACGAAAGGTCTGGCAGTAGAGTGGGCTCCACACAACGTTACTGTAAATGCCGTTGCGCCTGCTTTTACTCGTACACCTCTTGCCAATGTGTTATTACAAAGAAAGGAATTTTACGAAGATGTCGTTAGCCGCATTCCAATGGGGCGTGTCGGTGAAGTAGATGAAGTCGTCGGAGCTGTTCTCTTTTTAGCATCTGATGCAGCAAATTGGATAACAGGTCAGACAATTGCAGTTGATGGTGGTTGGGTTGCATGGTAATCTAAAATTCATCTAACGACAGAGAAATCAATCTAATAGCCATCTAACAACAGAAAAACTAATCTAAAATTAGGAGAATATTTGTGAAACGTATTTTTGTTTTTCTTGGAATCGCGCTTGTGATTCTATTACAATTAAATTGTTCATCAGAACAAGAACAGGAAAAAATTAACAATCCAACGCTAAGTGGTGTAGCGGATGACATTAATGCCGCACCTTTAGTAGAGGAAGTTAATCTTGAGAGCATGTATGAAGATGAAGTTCGCAAACTCGCGACGAAAACGCCAGTTCAACTCATCACTGTCATTGAAGGAACAAGCAAAGTTGTCCTTGATGCAGAATTCCGCAGAGTACAACCTACAGGATTCGGTTTCCCACTGTATGAGTGTGTGCTAACAGATGAAGCAATTCAAGCAATGGGAGGAACTGCTCAAGGGATGTCAGGAAGTCCGGTAGGTCCACCAGGTAAAGTCTTCGGTGCACTGTCTTATGGTGATGCATGGGCAGCAGCACCACAACGGTTTTGGGTAACCCCAATCGATGCAATGGAGGCTACGCTTGAGCATACCACATTTGGTGAATTCTTAAATCCGCCCGGTGCCCCAAGTGCCGTTGTAAACGCAACTTATGCACAGGTCAAAACCCCAATTACTATCACTGGAATTGATAATAGCAGACTTGATCAACTGTCTGCACACCTCAGTGGAACACGATTTGATTCTGTTGAGTTCTATTCCAGAATTGGCGGTGCTCCCGCAGCGACACCCGCAAACGCATCCCCTAATCTTTCGGCGGGGGACATGATCGGCGTGGCAACTGTAACGGGAGATGTCGTTAATTCCATAAGATTCGGAACGGTAACTCAAGTCTACGGTGATAAATTCGTTGCCTTTGGACATGACATGTTCCTTGATGGACAAGTATCATTACCTGTTTATAGAGCCGTTGTAGATGGCATAGTGCCAAACACCCGTATATCATATAAATCATCAGTTGCCTACGGTAACCCTATTGGCACTATAACGAAAGACCTGAGACCTGGTATTGTTGGTGAACTTGGACCACCACCAGCTATGATTCCTGTTAATGTCATATATCAACCTGTTAACAGTCCAGAACCCATTAGGAAACGGCATAAGGTTGCTTATGGACAAGAATCGTTTATCCCTATCGTAGCTGCAACTACATTAGATGCAATACGTATGGAAGTCAATCCTGGAACAATTGAGGGAAATGTTGTAATTAGTTTCAAAGAGACCGATAACGTCTATACAGAATCTTTCCGAACAATTACACCCGACCCGTATGAATCTGTATTAGCTTACATAGAATCAATTGTTGAACCCTTTACTAATAATCTCATTAATGGGGCTGGCAGAGCAACTATAGATGAAGTTAATATTTCAATGATAGATATTCCTTATATTCTTCACGCTGAGATTACAGACATTCATGTTGTTGGTGAAGTCAAACAGGGGGAAGTTGCAACATTTGTGCTTGAAATGCTGCCACACTGGACTGCTGCCGGCAATACGCGTTCAATGTATAGGGAAGTGAAACTTCCCATTCCAGAGAATTTTGTGACAGGTCCAGCGGTAATATCAATGGCTGCAGTAACCAAATACGGTTTTAATCCATTCAGTTCACGATTCCCGCCTTCACCTGCGTCCTTAAATGGTTTTATCAAACAACTCAAAGATGCACAGTTTGATAAGGGATTGGTTCTTGTAACACTTGCAACTGAGGAAGAACAGATACCTGAAGAAGCTTCAATAGAAGATCTTTTAGAAGAATTCTTTGCCCAGTTTTTGGATACTTTGCTTGAGAACCTGCCAGTCCCGGGTGATGGAGAACTTCCACCTGATAATGGAGAATTACCTCCTGGGGACGGAGAACTTCCACCAGGTGATTCTGAAATTCCTGATGATGGTGAGATGGTTGTGGAAGAATCTGAAATGATCATAGAAGAAGCAATGATGGAAGAAATTCCATCTGATACACCTATTACGGGTACGGCACTCATCGTGCGACGGTTTATCGTTACGGGTGATACAGATGTAGAAGTAGAAGTGCTTCCAGTTGATGTTGAATTGGATGCAGACGTTGAAGACGCAACTGAATAAATCCTTCCTCTAAACAAAAGGGGCAACGCATTGTTGCCCCATAACCATCATTTCATCTATACTCACATTTAACAGGTGTTCTATCCACGTAACACTTGACGATATTAATGATCAGTTGAATATCCATGTGCGCTGATTCAAGTGGCGTGTAACACGCTTTATCAGTCGTAATGCATTCATGAAAATGCCGTAATTCCTGCACAAATGCGCTCACCCATTCAATCTTTGGTGTCTTACTGTATGTCGTTCCATGCTTATCAATACCTTGGATTGTTACCTCAGATAGAATGCCTCTTGAAAAACCGGTTGGATATGAAACGAACACCCTCTTGTCATCACCATAGATTTCCAAAGTCTCCTTAAAGTCCCACAAGTCAGGAAGGTCGACCCAAGTTGCGATGCAGCGAGCACCGTTAGGGAATCCAAAAACAATACTCACCCCTTGTCCTGCAGACCACACTTCAGCACTTATCACTTCACTGGGAGGACCTAACATCACACGAAGACTGTATATGTCGTGAATCATACTACCAGAGAGTAGAAAGAATGCACGTTGTGCTTCAGCGGATGCTTCACCAATGGCATCAATACGGGCGGCTTCCCTTGCAGTTTCTGATCGGGTAACATTTTCGGGTGGAACATCATCAAATCGTTCAACATCAAACTGACTTAGATGTAGTTGGTTATTCGGATGTAGATGGTTAATTTGCACCAACCGATAACTCTCCATAGAATCAACTTCAGTTTTTGCAATTTGGAATGCAGGATCGTATACCTTCATATATCCTGCCTGTGCAATCTTATTGACTTTTTGCTGTGCAGCAATCATTCTATCAAGTTCTTGCAGTGAAAAGCAGACAGGTTTTTCAATAAATACATGTTTACCCGCATCAAACGCTGCGAGTGCCACATCAGTTTTCGGATCCCTATGACACAGCAACACTGCCTCAACATCACTATCCAAGAGCTCAGTATAATCTGTTACATATTTTGGCACATGAAATCTTCTTGCAGTAGCCGCCGCTGCACCTTCCGATATATCACATACGATAGAGACTTCAAATTCTCTGTGGAGTTGATTTAGGTTCGGTAAATGTTGTACCTGAGCCACAGCACCACAACCGATGACTCCAATTTTTACGCGTTTCATCACGCCGCATCCTTCTCTTAAAAATCAGTTACTAATCACTATCATAACATAATACCTAAATAGACGCACCTGATTAATGGGGTGTGCAAGTATTTTGTTATCTTTTTTCAGAAGAGACGGCACACGGAGAGTGCCTACTACTATTAAGAACAACGGCACACGGAGAGTGCCTACTACTATTAAGAACTTATGAAATCCCAAAATTGACACTTATAGTGACAATAACTTTACGTACCTGTCTATTGCCAGAATTAACAAGAGATATACCGAAAATTAAGTAATTTTGTCTCGGCAAAGTGGCACTTCGCGAGCTATTGTTGTTGCATCGGGAATGGCCCGATGCTTGTCGCTGCTTGCACAAGGTGCGACAGCAGAACTGTCAAAATCATAATAACGTCAGTTTGATTAATCATTTCGGTTGCGTTCACTTACGCCATTTTCGTACCTGGGAGGCGTGAATTGTAGCACAAACTTTCAGTTTGTGGCATATTTTCGCAAACTGGAAAGTTTGCGCTACATTTATCAAACTCACGTTATAATAGATTATTAACCTATTCCATGATAT
>JAJEJA010000080.1 GCA_022828145.1 Candidatus Poribacteria bacterium
GGTTATGATGATACGGTGCGGCTTTGGGATGCGAACACGGGTCGTCATATCCGCACATTCACTGGACCTAAGTGGATTGTCAATAGTGTATCTTTTAGTCCTGATGGACAGACACTGGCAAGTGGGAGTTTTGATGATACGGTGCGGCTTTGGTCTGTCAACACGGGTCGTCATCTCCGTACATTGACGGGACATACGGGTACTGCCAATAGTGTATCTTTTAGTCCTGATGGACAGACACTGGCGAGTGGAAGTGAGGATGAAACGGTGCGGCTTTGGGATGTGAACACGGGTAGACATATCCGCACATTGACAGGGCATACGGGTAGGGTCAATAGTGTATCTTTTAGTCCTGATGGACAGACTGTTGCGAGTGGGAGTATTGACAATACGGTGCGGCTTTGGGATGTGAACACGGGTCGGCATATCCGCACATTCACTGGACATACGCGTTATGTCAATAGTGTATTTTTTAGTCCTGTTGGAGAGACACTTGCGAGTGGGAGTGCTGATTACACGGTGCGGCTTTGGGATGTGAACACGGGTCGTCATATCCGCACTTTGACAGGACATACGGTTTCGGTCAGTAGTGTGTCTTTTAGTCTTGATGGAGAGACACTGGCGAGTGGGAGTTGGGATGGCACGGTGGTATTGTGGGATCTTGCCCCTGAGTCCCCGCAAATTCCCGAAGATGTGAATGATGACGGTGTCATCAACATTGTAGACTTAAGCTTGGTTGCGTCTTACTTCGGAAGAACAGGACAAAACGATGCAGATGTGAATGGTGATGGTGTTGTGAACATCGTTGATCTGACAATGGTCGCTACAGCGTTTGGCAATGCGGCAGGTGCACCTATTGTGTTGGGTCGCGATTCGGAGATCGCTCCTACAAGGGCAGATGTTCAGGCATGGCTGCGTGAAGCACGGCAGCTAAACCTAACGGATGCTGCTTTCCAACGCGGAATTGCCGTATTGGAACAACTTTTAGCTGCGTTCACACCGAAAGAGACAGCTCTGTTTGCAAACTATCCGAACCCTTTCAATCCTGAGACCTGGATACCTTATCAGTTGGCAACGTCTGCCGATGTGAGTATCTCTATCTATACTGCTGATGGGAAGTTGGTGCGTACATTAAACATAGGACATCAACAAGTTGGTAGTTATATGTCCCAATCCCACGCTGCGTATTGGGATGGGAAAAATGAAAATGGTGAATCTGTGGCGAGTGGTGTGTATTTTTATACATTCACAGCTGGCAAATTCACCACAACGCGGAAAATGTTAATATTGAAATAAATCACCAATACCGGGTGTGTAAGGTTCTGGTTACTTGTCTGAACCTGGATTTACTGAATTTTAGGATTTTCAGGATAAGAGGTATCTTCTCGAATTCTATTCATCTGAAAAGTCAAGATTTTACGTTTCATCCAATCGCGGGAGTCTTATCCTGGTCAAATCTGGAAATCCTGAAAATCCTGGTTCAGACAAGCATCAGGACGGGTGTGCAAAATTATTGTCACCTTTTTTGTCAGAATCCTTACGCGTCCGTTTATGTACATAGCACTCCGCTGGAGTGCAGCCCGTTGACAATCCTTTTTCTATAGACATATTGCTCCGCTGGAGCAAGGGATCAGCGATCCTTTTTCTTTAGTGACAAAATACTTACACACCCAGCAATGCAATTCTCTTGACACTTTTTCAGATATCTGCTATTATATTTGACAAGAATAAGATAAGAGCATTATGAGGACCTCTACCTAATTAACTTAGCATAACGCCAGAGGTAAAATATGGGTTTTTGGAATTATCTAACTGTAACATATAATGTATGGTTTACTGCACCACTTGCTGTTGTGTTTCTGTTTGCTATCTTTCGGCTTATCCTCGGTGGCCTGGACTTCGGGGATGCTGATGTAGATGCAGACGTTGATGCTGATGTAGACGCTGACGTAGACTTTGACGTTGATGCTGATGTTGACATTGACGTTGATGCTGACGTAGACGTAGACGTAGATGCTGACATTGATGCGGATACGGCAGTAGGTACTGATGCAGGATCAGGTGTAAGTGGCAATTTATTTACCGAAGTATTGGGATTTCTGAACATTGGGAGAGTGCCTTTTATGATAGTGGTGATGACACTCTTTACGACGTGGAGTTTCACCGGTTTAATTGTCAATGAAATCCTTGATGTCAACGCTGCTTCAGGTCTATTCTTTTGGATATCTTGTTCGGCTGCGCTTGTTTGTAGTATTTTAGGAACTCGATACCTATCGCTTACACTTTCAAAGATTTTTCCAGAAAGTGCGCCACCCACACAAGATCTTCACCTACTCGGTTTACAGGGAAGAGTGGTTAGCGGTCAAATCACTTCCACATTCGGCACAGCACGGGTTCAAGTTCCTGATGGTCATACGTTAACAGTAAAATGTCGCGTCAAACAGGGTGAACCCAATCCTGTAAAGGGAGATATTGTAATTCTAATTGGCTATGATCCTGAGAAACGAATATTTGATGTGAAATCTATAGATGCGGTATTGTCGTAAATCCGCATAAGCTAATATTAACCGAATACTATATATAATAAAGGAGATATGAGAAATGGGAGGACAACTATTTGTGCTCATTGTTGGTGGTCTTATTGCACTGTTTATTATTTTCGTACTCATCTACAAATCTTTTTACAAGAAAGCACCTGCTGACGCTGCGTTAGTGATCTCAGGGGGAAGCAAAAAACGGGTTGTATTTGGCGGCACACTTGTTAATCCAATCACGAATGTGACACAGTTTATCTCTTTAAATACGTTACAACTCCCTGTTGAACGGGAGGGTCAAGCAGCGCTGATTACCAAGGATAGTTTGCGTGTTGACATACAGGCGGAGTTCTATGTCAAAATTGAACCCAACGAACAGGATGTGCTTAAGGCAGTAGCAAGTCTCGGTGAAAAAACACTAACACCAGAGGCAGTGAATGCGTTGCTGGAAGGTAAACTTGTGGGTGTTCTACGGAGCGTTGCTGCAACGATGGATTTGCAGGAACTTCACGAAAAACGCCAAGAATTTTCTGACATGGTTCAGGAAGCATGTCTTGAGGATTTGGAACAGAACGGTTTTAAGCTTGAAACCGTTGCAGTAACGAATCTTGACCAAACACCACTTGAAGCACTTGATGAAAATAACCGATTTGATGTCGTTGCAATCCAGACGATCAAGAAGGAAGTTGAAGAAAAGCAGACGGACACGGCGAAAATTGAACATGAAAACAAGGTCAGACGTGAAGAAGATCGACTTCTTGCTGAACTCGAAATTAAGCAGAAGGAAGAAGAGACAGAAACAAAAGCGTTAGAAGTTGAACAACGTCTTGAATTTGCCCAAGAAGAACAACGTAAGGAAATTGCAACGAACAAGGCTGAACAGGAACGTGCAGTTGAAGCACACAAGTTTGAGCAGCTGCAAGCGGTTGAGGAAGCACGTATTAAACAGGAACAGGCTGTGCAATCTGCTGAAATTGCACAGACACAAAAAATAGAGATGGAACGTATTGAACAGGAAAAATTAGTTCAAGAAAGCGAAATCTCACAGAAGCAGGCTATTGAGATAGCAAAAGTTCAGCAACAGCAGATGGTTGAAGAAGCGGAGATTCAGCGAAACCTTACTGTTGAGAAAGCTAAAATTGATCAAGAGGCTTCTGTCAAAGAAACTGAAATTGAACGTAGAATCGTGTTGTTAGAAAAAGAACGGGAAGAGAAAGAGGCTGAAGCGCAAAACGATATTCTCGTTTCAATTAAAGAGAAAGAACGGGAAGCCGCACTGATTGAACTTTTGGAAATTTCTGCTGAAAAAGCACGCGCTGAAGCAGCCGTTGAAACAGCTGAAGCACTCGAAAAAGCTGAACGTGAAAGCAAAATAGAACTGATTCGCGCTGAGCAAGAAGCGGACGAAGAAAGAATAGCGAAAGAAAAGACCGCTGATGCAGAGGTATACACTATTGTTGAAACAGCAAAGGCAGAACTTGAAGCAGCACAAGTCAAAGCTGAGGCTACAATAATCCTTTCTGAGGCACTTCTCGTTGAAGCCAAAGCTGAGGCAGACGGTGAGGAAGCATTGATTACTGCTAAAAATCAAACTGAACCGCAAGTACTTGTCAGCGATGCAGTCCTGGCACTTGTAGAAGCATTGCCTGAAGTTACGAAGGAGTTAATGAAACCCGCTGAACGTATCGAAAGTATCCGCGTACTTGACTTAGGTAGTAATGGTGGTAATAGTGGTCCAGGTGGCATGAACAAGATTCTCGGTTCTATCATCAATGCTGGTGCAGCGATGCCACTTCTCAAGGAACTTGTGAACTTTAGCGATATTGATACAACAAAGATTGGACAGACAATTCAGGATTTTGCTAAAGGATTGAAGCCAAACTCCGAGTCTACTTCTGAATCCATTCCTGTTTCTGAAGCAGAACCTGTTTCTGAAGCAGAACCTGTTTCTGAGGATGAACTTATTGCTGAGGATGAACTTGTTGTTGAGGCAGAACCAGTTTCTGATGAACAACCTGTTTCTGAGGATGAACTTGTTGAGGCAGAACCTATTGCTGAGGATGAACCTGTTCCTCAGGAAGAGGCTCTTGCTGATGAAGAACCTGTGTCTGAAGCAGAACCCATCTTTGATGCAGAACCTGTTTCTGATGCAGAGCTTGTTTCCGATGAAAATGATAATGTTTGATTCGATGGAGGGTATGACTATTTCTCACCAATGAAACTACCGTCTACCCTCCTAAAACATTCTCTTGAACGCAATACGCTGCTCATTGTAACCATCCTTACTCTAAGTATCTTACTACGTATCATCGGTATAGGTGTTGGCTTACCTGCTACACCTGATCCTCGTGAAACACTCATAGCCAATGATGTAATTAATCTCATCAATTTCAGCGCATTCCCAGAAATCTTCAATTGGCCAGGTACAGCGTGGTTTCATCTGATCGCTCTGATAGGTAAACTATTGGATTTCTTTGGGATGGATCTGACTGAATCACACATCATTCTGATCGGACGGTTCATAAATGTTTGCCTGTCCACATTGACTGTCTGGCTGACCTATTGCCTTGGAACAAAGTGCTACAATAGACGTGTTGGACTGATTGCTGCTGCGTTTTTAGCTGTAGCAATGTTACACGCGACGAACGAATCAAGGTTTGCTCTTGTGGATATTCCAGCGACGTTGTGCGTTACCATGTTTCTCTGGCTAATTGCACGTGATGCGCAGCTAAGGAATAGAACCTGTATCTACTTAGGTATTGCGGTGGGTATTGGTCTGGCGGTGAAGTATCCTACAGCGTTTGCCTGTTTATCTCTACTGATTTTCATAAACACTGCGGACGTATACCGCAAATATGCAACTATAATACTCTCTGCAGTCATCACATTCACCATCGTCTGTCCATATTGGTTAATCGACATTTTCTCAAGCGATTGGAATGCGTTCACACAAGATTTTAACTACGAAACGACACATTATCATAAAGGACACTTTGGACTGTTCGCTACGGGGGACACAGGATGGGTGAATCGCTATCTTCATTTGTGGCATATACTGAAATGGGGATTAGGTTTACCTCTCGCGATGTTAGTTGGTCTCGGATTACTATTCTCGATTGCAGGTCTATCGTTATCTGTGAAAAGAGCTGGATTAAGAAGTTTGTTTAACGATCAAAGGTCAAGGATGGTACTGATACTGATTTCTTTTGCTATTCCATTTCTGATATGTGTCGGTACTTTCAAAGTGACTTTTGCGCGTCACTTACTAATACTATATCCCCCCCTAACGATATTAGCAGCAGCTTTTCTATTTACCATCGGCAAACGGTACGGTACAGTAATCGGCAGTCTTGTATGGACGTATTCATTTATATATACAGTCGCATTTGCATCCGTTATGTTAGCGCAGCCGACAATCGAGCAGGTTTCTGAATGGGTTTCAGATAACGTAGAAGCAGATCGTTCAATAGCACACGCCCCAGAGATATTATTTGACTGGCTACTACCGGAATTAGATAGAGATATGACAGATTTTGATGAAAACACAGAGTGGTTGATCATCATTGAAACGAATAGAGAGGTCTTTCAGAAGTATAAACTTCAACCTTGCAAGTACCAATCCCAGGATTGGTATCCCCTTGAGAGTGTTGAGATAGCGGATAATTTGGCGTTTTATGATGCGATTGATGGGAATGACAGCAGTTATCACTTATATAAGACATTCAACCAGAGTCCACATTTTCTCGGTTTCAGAATTTCTGATGATGGTGCACCTTTTCCGATGCGTGCGCTACTTCATCCAACAATACATCTATATCAACGCAAAAAGTAAAAATGTCAGAGTGAAGATTTTCTTAAAAATGTGGTGGAGAAAAACACGTCTTCTGTATAGGGACAATTGCAGACAATATCTGAAGTAAGACATCCGCGGGAATGTTGTCTGCGTCTATAATCCTTATCAACTCTTGGGGATAATGATCAATCAACGGTTCAGTCTTGTTCTTATACTCATCCCAACGGTAGCGAGCAACGTATTCATTTGCATCATCGCGGCGTTTCTCCTTGACTGCCCGCCCGCGGATACGTTTGAACATAACCTCCCTGTCATCACAAACCATAAAGAGAACCTTTAGCACATGAACATAAGGAGATAAGAGTTCGGCTTGAGAAATACTCCTCGGTATCCCATCAAGAATAAGCAGATCAGAGTCAGGTTTGTAATAGTTCATCTCAATCTTGTTTCTGATGTAGTATTGCCATGTTTTAAGTGTTATATCGTCTGGAACAAAATCACCTTGTGTAGCGTATTGATGAAAAAGCTGACCTAATTCCGATTCCTCATCTAACTCCCGGAACATATCTCCACTTGAAATGTGAAATATACCAGGAATATGGGATAATAATTTACCTTGTGTCCCTTTACCAGCACCTGGTGGTCCCACGAGTACAATAGATCTAAAACGGTGTTCTTCGTCAGGTAATACGGTTTTCTCTTGGCAAAGCGACTTATTATCCAATGTCATACGTTCTCAATCCTTAGTAGTGTTATACTTGCAGGTCTCTTAATTCAGAAGTGTTGAATCCAATTTGGTAGGATATGGTATTGTAGAAATGTTTCGGTAAGTTATACCCCAATAAGATGTTGAAGTATATAAAAATCCAATCCCTCGTAATCTCTCGCTTCAATGAATTCCTGCTCCGTTTTTTTGTCCAAGGTTCTTACTTTTTCGAGCAAATTCAGAAATGTTTTTCGGCTGTTCAACAGATGTTTCGTAGATATTTCACGCGGCTGTGTACGCATCACTTTAACATCTAACCCTACGAATTCTCCATTCAAACCGTATCCGTTTTCTTCTAATACTCGTACCTGATTAAAGGCACGACGGATGTTTACCGAACCAAACGCTTTGTCTTGATCGAATTTTAGTCCGTTCTGATCATTCAGATGTACACTCCAGAGTTTTTTGTGATACAATGCATACCCCATTTCGTCCGACGGTTCTAATCCTGCCAAAATCGCGTGTGCACTTTCGATTAAACCCCCTACGCGTTTAGGATCATCACTTGTGTATGCTAATCCGATTGCATGTCCGATCGTTGGGATATAAGCAATATCCATCGGTTCGTTGGGTTTAGGTTCAATAAGGATGCGTATCTCAGGATCATATTCAAGTAGTATGTTGATTGCATCTAAGATATGACCGACAGCATCTGAAGAACTTTTTGACTCCCGAATATACGTTCCTTCACGAGCAAGCCATAATACAAGATTCTTGCACTCTATTACATTCGCGATGTCAACACAACGTTTTGAACGATCAAGTGCGTACTGTCGCTCTTTCTCAGAATTTGATGTAAAAGCACCGTCAATTGTCTGATGTGATTCCCATAACCGTGGTGCTACCACTTCAGCAACTAAACCGTGGTTATCAATCTGTTCTTTAACAACCTTGGCACGTTCCATAATCTGTGCATGTGTTAATTCGTCAATATTAGGAACAACGTCATCATCATGAAACTGTATGCCTTCAAAACCGAGGTCTCTGTAAAATTCTACTTTTTCATCAAAATCATAGGGATCTCGAACAGGGGGTCCAAATGGGTCTGCTCCTTCATGTATATTCCAAGGACCAAAGGAAAAACGATATTCTGTTAAAGAATCTGACATCAAACTACTCCTGTATAGGTTGATATATTGACAGATACCTAAACAAACAAACACTATACCATAAATTTAACGATGAAAACAAGTTTAGGTTACCTGGCTATTTATGAATCTGCTTGACTTTAATGATAAGTATAAAGTAATATATGATAAGTATAAAGTATTATTTTAATAGAGTCAAGTCAAATTCTATTCACTCCGTAAAATTGTTAAGGAAATGTGATGTTGTCTGCACTTCATAACTTTTTTTCATGTCCGCTCTTGTCCTATTACACAGATATAATCCATATTGCATCTATAACACTTTTACATCTGAAAAAGTCTGGAAGTAAGTTATTAATCAGTATCCTATTGTTTAATATTCTACTGTTCATACAATATACAGCTGCGGTTGAGGACGACGCATCAATATCGCACAAGAATGACACATCAGAAATCCAGGCTCACACAAACACACCCTCTTTTGCATCAAGGACTTTCAGCTATGCTGACGTATATACATTGGTACTGAACTTAGATATAGCAGGCAACATTAAGATTGTCGCGATTGATAATCAGGAAGAAAAGAAAGATACAATTAGTGTTGCCCTTGAGAAGTTTGTCATAGATCAAGATTCATCTGTACCTGATTCCTACCTTCAGAATATTACCATATCGGGGGTCAAGGAAGATGGGGTGCTTGAAATAAAGGCACAATTACCAGCGGATGCTTCAACGTTATCACTCGAAAACGTCTCTGAGTCTAAAATAGAGAGCAATATAGAGAGGCATCTCCAATTAAACTATGCTATAAAAACACCTCCCGATATTTCTATTCAATTAAATGTAAATAAAGGCAACGTGTTCGTTCATCATGTTCGGGGAAAAATAGAGATAAATACTGAGATGGGAGACATACATTTAGATGAGACATCTGGTAACTACCAGATAGAAACACAGAAAGGTCGTATTCATGGGAAAATCCTATTTACACCTGGAGAAAACAGCATAAAGACTAATGACGGTTCAATAAATCTAACTGTACTGGATGAACTTGCAGCACAAGTTGACTTAACAGCAAAAGATGGGGTGATACAGCTTCATTTACCAAAAAACTATGCTGCGGATATAGAATTAGACAGTGAAAAACAGCACTATATCGTAAATGTTCCATCTGAGATTGAAGAAAACAAGGGAGCTATCAACGCAGGTGGACCGTTGTTAAGATTAACGGCTACAGATACAATATCAATACTGCGGAATCCATGGTCTAAAAATGGTAATGAAGCTACAGAAAAGACGTTGCCGCAGGAAGTGACAAAGAACCGTTCTGAAATGCTCATACCATCCACAGAATACCCACCATCAATAGATGGCAATCTTACAGAAAAGGCATGGTTTAATGCTGAAAAACTCTCAACTTTCAAAAACCCGCAAGGGAGTGATGATGCTGAAAACCTAACGGATGTGCATTTAATGTGGGATTCCGATCATCTTTATATCGGCGGAAGGATTCACCTTAAAACTTATCAAATTCCAAGTGTTTCACAAACACAACGCGATTCACCTATTTGGGTAGATGATTGTATTGAAATCCTGATTGATATGAATCCAGAAACTGAAGCTTATGCACACTTGGTTCTGAACCCAATAGGAGGCTTATTCGACCAGAGAGTTAGAGAGGAAGGATACCCAAACTTTAGATTCGCCCCAAACGATATTAAACGCCTGCAGATTGATGATTCTACAGACAAGTTTAAGGGTGATAGCACCTGGGATTCTAAAACAAAAATCGCTACAAAGATTTACGCGACATATTGGAGTTTTGAAATCGCCTATCCGTTGAATGATGGTGAAAGTAACACAAAAAACCAATGTCTCTTAAATGTGCATCGCAAGGCGATCGGTTCGTCTGGTAGGTCAAAAGATTTCGATAAGACATTAATCCGAGAATTCAGTTACTGGATTCCTATGTATGATGATGAATTTCCTTGGTGGCCACATTGGAAACAAGGGATGGGATTGTTGAAGTTAGTCAAGACGCAGCCAACGGTTCCTGGGAGCTTGGATGCTACGGCACACTATGAAGTTAAAGATATAGAAATAATTGATAATTTAAAAATCCCAACCGGTGAAATGAAGAAGTTTTCACCCTTTTCGCCAGGGGATAGTATAACAAACGAGCAAATCTCTTGGATGCTTACCGAATTGGAATATTATGACGAATTTAAGGATGCACAGATTGAGATATTAGTATCAGATTCTGAAAGTGCAGAATCTACAAATAATCCAGAATCATCAATTAATCCTGTGTCAGACATCACACATGCAGAATCAAATCAAGAGATTACTGATGAAAAACCTATTCCAGATCTCCCTGACACCGTCCCTTTGAAGGTAACTTTACAAATAAAGGTTGCTGAGAATCCATTAGACTATGCTGAACGAATACTCATCAGAGAGAACAAAAGTTTTCCATCACTATTTATTAGAGAATGGTTTGACTTGACAGTTGGATATATAGCTGAAGCAGAAATTAAACTGAAACAGCAAATGATTGCGGACTTTTATGTCAATCGGGGATACCTGTTTGCAGAAGTTAACTATGAATTTGAGGATGATATCTTACAGATAAATGTCAACGAAGGGTACTTAGATGAGATACGTTTTACAGGTAATCGTCGCATTCCTGAGACTGAACTTAATCTGGCAATTGGCATAGACAAGGAGAGTGTATTTTATGAAACACTTGCAGAAACAAGTATAAAAAAGATGTCGGATAAACTCAGTAAAGACAGTGAGCATTTCAAGTCAATACTTGACTGGAACGTACAAAGTGAAGGTGGAAGAAACATCTTGCTGATTGAAATAGAAGAGCAACCGAGTTTCAAACCGGGTTGGTATCCTATTGTTGGTTTCAATAGAATTCACGGATTTGTCCTTGGTGCTGGGGGTAATCTATCAACTGACTTTACTGGAGATGAACAGGTATTCGGGACGTTGAGTGGTGGCTTTGCAAGTAGGATACTCAACTATTCTTTTGGTATTGAGAAGAGTTTCTTTAATAGGAACCCGTTAGCCATAGGACTGGGTTTCTTTAAGTTGTCTGATATAAGTAATAACGCTTTTCGTGATTTTCCTGTAGAACCAAACCTTACCGCTGCAGCTTACGGTACCGATTCAGCAAATTATTATCAGCGCGATGGTCAGCAGTACTGGATGGCGCAGTCAATAGGAAATTTCTCCATGCTCAGAGCCGAAATAACAATGGAGAATCATAGCAATCTGTCCAAGTCGACCGATTGGAGTTATTATGAACGCAAGCGGATAAAACGTGGGAACGCCAGAATTGATAAAGGAAGAATGAACTCTATAGCAATCGGTTACACATTTGATACGCGGGATGAAAAATCAGTAGTGAGACGTCCACAATTCTTGGGTAGTAATCTTGTTCCCTGGCCTAATGACAGAACAAAACGTGGGTGGCGCGGTAATATCGGGGTGGATATTGCAGGAAGAATCATTGGTGGTGACTTTAAGTATAACTTGTATAGATTTGACGTGGTGAGATACACACCTATCTACAAACAACATCATTTCAATATCCGAGTTTCAGGACATGTCGCTGATGCCCCTTTACCGAGTCAACGTTTATTATATCTTGGAGGTGCTGCAACGTTACGAGGTTATGATTTTAATTCTTTTGCTGGTGATAAACGTTTACTTGTCAATATCGAATACCGGATGCATTTCGAAGCAGAAATTAACACTAATCCAGATGTGATACTCGGTACTGCGCTTTACACGTTCATGGACACTGGACAGATATGGTGGCATGATGAAAATCCTATATCCGAATTTGCATTTAACGAATTGAAGACTTCAGTAGGTGTTGGTATTTCGTTTTTTCTCAGTCCACCTGATGATCTTCAACCCTTAACTACTGCCTTTGAAGTCGCTGTTCCGATAAACATTGATAAACGTCTTAGAACATCTAAATTGATCTGGCGTTTAGAACGGATGTTTTGAGTATTACGCGTTTGGCATCGATCTGCCCGACCTACACAATGGGAATTGACAGAGCAGTCGTCATTTAAACTTGACAAATGCATGTAAATAATGTGTAATATGTCACAGAAGTGTTGTGTGTAGGATTATACAAGCACAAAGATAGAAGCAACCGCACAGTTAGGAGATAACCCATGAAGACAATCCTTATGATCTCACTACTGTTTTGTATCATTACCCTTTCAGCACACGCCGAACCATCGCAAAACAGTGTTGAAACAGACATCGCAGTCATAAAGACTGAAATCAAGAACCTAAAGGAAGGCATGAATACCGGTTTTGCTAATGTTCAGAAGCAATTTGAGAATGTTCAGAAGAACCTTGACAGGATAATTAGTATCATAATCGCCTGTATCGGTATTCCAATGGTGTTTCTTACCATCGGCTTAACGGTATGGGGAATATTAGCATACAGAAGAAGTAGAAAAGAGGATACACTCCAAGATCAGATAAAAACACTAACACAACAAATAGAAACACTAACACAGGAAATAGAAAAACTAAAGCAACAACGAATTGTTAGTTGATGTTCTTTCGTCTCCATCCAAAATGAAATATACATCTCTATATGAAATACATCGTGAACTTGGCGCGACCTTTGCTGAAAAGCATAACGGGTGGCAGCTGCCTGTTCATTTCAGTGATACTGTAGATGAACACAATGCAGTCAGAAGAGATGTCGGAATCGCAGATCTATCGTATCTCGGCATACTAAAACTGACGGGTGAAGATAGAGCGAAATACTTACACCGACTCATATCTAATGATGTTGAAGGTCTTTCCGTTGGTGAAGGCAATTATGCCACACTATTGACAAACCGTGGTAAAATTATCGCAGATTTAAGAGTCTATAATCTGAAGGATGAAATCCTTATCTCTACAGCACCTGAAAACTGTGAAGTAGCATTCGCTGAATTGGACAAATATATCATTGCAGATGATGTTGAAATCTCAATAGAAACGGATAAGGTCGGTGTAATTGCAGTCTATGGACCTAAGTCCCCTGAACTTGTCTCAACGCTGTTAAATGCTGATGCCTTAATTTCACTAACTGAACACCACTCAATAGTGGGTGAAGTCAATAGTGAAAAAATCGTTTGCATCAAGTCACACATCGTGGGTGAATGTGGTTTTCATCTATATGCAAATACCGATGCTTTAGTAGGACTGTGGGAGAAATTGATAGCAAGCAGATCTCAGGTTCTTCCAATTGGATGGGATGCACTGGAAGCTCTCCGAATCGAAGCAGGTACACCAAGATTTGGCACAGAATTAACAGATGCCGTTATTCCACTGGAAGCAGAATTAGAAGATGCAATCGATTTTGAGAAAGGATGTTATATTGGACAAGAAATTGTGGCGAGGATGAAGTATCGGGGACATCCGAACCGCCTACTACGCGGAATCGCAATTGAATCGGAACATCCACTTCAACAGAATTCACGCATTTTTAATGGTGAGAAAGATGTAGGGTGGGTTACCAGTTCAACGTTCTCGCCAACAATCGGAAAACCGATAGCACTATGTTATGTCCGAATGGCAGTCACTGATGAAGGTTCTCAGGTTCAAATCGAATCATCAGATGGGCTCCTAAATGGAACAGTTGTAGAACTACCTTTTATTTAATAGAACAGAGGAAGGATAAGTAACGATGAATAATAAAATATTATGTTTTCGGCTCACATCTTTACTGTTTATAATCTCACTCATCAGTGGATGTGGTTTGAGTAAGCTTTCCAAAATTCAACAGGAAAGCGATTTAGTTGTCGTTGAAACGACACTTAAAAAAAACCTAAAGACACTTGGCCGTCTTTCAAAGTTAGGCAATAAGTCTCTGATTGTTAAGACTGCACGCGCCTATTCATCCTATAGCGGATTCCTTGAAGATAGAATGGAAGAGGCAGGCATGGAAGGTGATTTTGAGACGGAAGCGGAAATGCGGATGCAAGCAATTGAACACTACAAAATATCTGAAAAGTATGCTCTAAAAGCGTTGTCAAAATCTGATAAGAACTTTAAAAACGTTCGCACTGTTGCTTCTGAGGTTTTTGAACGTTCTCTTAAGAGATTGAAAAAGAAGGATGCCGAACCGCTATTCTGGGCTGCCTACGCTATTGCACGCGGTATCAGTCTTCAGAAAGATGACCCTATGCAAGTGATTGACTTGGCAAGAGTAGAACTGATGATGAAACGCGTATTGGAATTAGACGAATATATCTACTACGGCAGCGCGCATCTGTTCTACGCGGTCTATTTTGGTGACAGATCACCAGCAATCGGTGGTGATCCTGAGAAAGCGAAGGAACATATCGATCGCGTTGATGAAATCAATGAGGGTAAGTTCCTCATGACCAAGTTATACTTAGCAAGGTACTATGCTTATCCGAAACAGGATATTGATTTATTCAAAAATTCATTACAGACGATCTTAGATGCACCGAAAGACATTTTTCCGGGTGAGCAAGCAGCAACTTCACTTGCAAAATCGCGCGCAAAACGTCTACTCGGACAAACTGACATGTTATTTGACTTAGATTTAGAAGCAGAGGAGGATGATTAATGAGAAGAAATAGAACCGAATGTTGTAAATTACACTATACCGCCTTGGTATGTGTCGTATTCGTTGTTGTTGGAATGTTATCTTTACCCGTTTCTGTAAATGCTGTAGACCCAATTAAATTTGCAACACTTGCACCGAAAGGCTCTACATGGATGAACAATTTTGATGCTATGGCAAAAGATATTCGCGCGCAGACAGATGGCGATATAAAATTCAGATTCTATGCAAACGGGATTCAGGGGGATGAAATAGATGTAATCCGTAAAATGCGTGCCGGATTGTTGCATGCAGGGGCAATGACAGCAACAGGTCTTGGGGAAATCAACGAGGAAGTCCTGATTTTTCAACTCCCCCGCATGTTCAAGACATATCAAGAACTCGACTATGTTCGGAACTATCTGAGGGAAGACTTAGATAAAGTGTTTTTGGACAAAGGTTATGTATTGCTTGGAATGGGTGATATAGGTTACTACTATATTTTCAGCAACCACCCGATCAGGAATATAGCAGACCTCCAATCACCGAATGTAAAGATGTGGGCACGGACAAGTGATAGGATAGCGATAGAGTTCTATAAGAGAGCCAAAATCGCTACTGTCCCAAGGGAAGTAACCCAGGTACTGAGTTCTCTCTATTCAGGACAGCTCAATGCCTTAACTGCATCACCTTATGTAACAGTTGCGCTGCAATGGCACGACAGATTTAGGTATATGACGACGCTGCCTATTAATGTTGGTGTCGGTGCTACATTAATAACGAAGGAAAAATTCGATGAATTAACACCTGAACAGCAGAAAGTTTTACGGGATGTAGGTGAGGCGTATCAGACGAAGATGATATCAGAAATTCGTCAAGACAATGAGAAGGCTATTGCGGCATTGGTCAAGAAGGCTGGTATTCAACAGGTAGATTTTGAGGATGATGCCTTAGCCGCATGGGATGCGATTGCTGTAGATACGCAGAACGCTCTGGTCGGAGAGATATATTCACAGGAATTCCTTGACAAGATAAACGCACTTTTGCGTGAGTATCGTGAGAAACAGTAGATATTGAAGTATTTTGGCGAGTCCAGATGAAGATCAAGAATTTAATCGGGTAATATTCAGTTTCTTGTATAATCCGGCAGAATACGCGTTTGGTATTCTGCATTGGTTAGGAAACCGAACCTACCGTGTCTGGGTCCTAATTACCTAATTTATTTTTTAAACTTCATCTGGAGTGTAGCCCGTTGGGATCCTTATTCTATAGACATATTGCTCCGCTGGAGCAAGGGTTTAGCGATCCTTTTTCTATAGTATTGAATGCCTCTGTCCGATTTCCAACTTTCAATTTAAGTAAATCTTCGGTCAAGAGGTAAAGACAATTGCTTTTCAGAAGTAGGTGTTTTCACTTTTGCTGTAGTCTTTTTTCGCTTCGGTTGCGGCTGTTCTTTTTCATCTCGGATTTTCTCTAACAACACACTTGCAGGTTCATCGTTTGGGTCTTGCGGGACAAGTTTACCAGAAAACGCATGCTTGAGGATAGACCGCCGCAGACGTTCCGCGCGTTTAAGTTCTGACTCAATAGTTGCTTCGGTTTCATCAGTGGCTGAAAGGTACTGCTCAAGCTCAGTGACAATCTTCTCCTGTTCGGTAATCGGTGGCAGTGGTATAAGCATTTCCTCTACGTTTTCCCTTCGCAGATTATTGATATTTATTCCAATAGATAGACGGGAGATCTCACTTCTATAAACAGGACTCTGAAAGAATAAGCCAATAAATTTTTGATTAACCTCTTCCGAAACTCTGACTAATCCACAAAATGTTCCAAACCCACCTGCAAAATCCCTATGTGCTTGAGCTGCTTTTCCG
>JAJEJA010000066.1 GCA_022828145.1 Candidatus Poribacteria bacterium
AATGGCGTCCTGTTCCAGGTAAGAATTCCACACTACGATCATACAAAACCCTCGTTGGAAGTCATCCAACCCAATCAAATCGCCGAGGACATGCTTCCACAGCGGAGTGAACGTCTCGGACTAAGAACCGATACACTGCCAACACTCCGAAGTCCGTTAGAAGTAAAGACATTAGAAACAATCAGGATCCCCGGTACGTTAGTAGGTATTTCTCTCAGATCCAAAACATTTGAGATTGAAACTTCTGATGAAAACTACTATGAAAAAGTCTTTTTTAAAGGAAAGATCACGGATGAAGCCATTGAGACTAAGACTGTAAAGAATGCGACAGTAAGCCAGCCCTATATTGCAGAAATACAAGGATTCGCTGAAATTGGTGAGACCAAAGATAAAACCAATACTAAGTTCCGTTTACTCAGTCTTAGTCAATAATCTAACCGCAAATTAGATACAACTATGTCTGAACGTTCTGCAGTCCAAGAACCACTCCTCAAATACGCAAACGAAATAGGATGGACACGGGTGTCCCGATCAGAAGCCTTGCAAATGCGTGGGGGTGATGCAACAGCACTATATTTTGAGGATGTGCTGAAAGCGCAGCTCCTGAAACTCAACAAGGAAGTCATAGACGAATCCAACTGCACAGATGTGACACGGAAACTCAGACAAACGGCATCACATCGTTGAAAGTTGCACAGAACAAAGACGATTTGGAAGACATATTAGCATCAGATTATCGCGGTTTGGTTGTGTCAATGATTCATAAGTTTGATAAGAGACCCGTGAACCTAAACACGCGTGAACACGGGGTGGTGTTGGTAGACGAAGCACACTTGATTTGTCCTAAATCAAAAAAATAGGTGAGGAATCCATTTCAGCGGAGCATGTTGTTACCGATAACGTTATAATCCTGAAAATCCTATAATCCTATAAATCCTGGTTCAGACAAAAAAACTTCACATGACCCAAGAACACGTGGATTGAGAACAACATCGGTTATTTATGCACGCCTCTCATTTATTTACTATGGACTATCCACTAATGGCAAAAACTTTACACACCCGTTTTCTATCTTTAGTGACAAAATATTGACACACCCATCTGATTTCTTTTACAATTAACAGAAAATGTGATATAATAACATTAATAGTAGTAGGCACACTCCGTGTGCCGTTGAATAGCGCATAGTAGTAGCCACACTCCGTGTGCCGTCCTAAACTTAACATTACGTTCATCTAACACAATCTCTTAAAAGGTAATTCGTGAACACATACCAGAAAAAACTCAAGCCGAATCCTGGCATTGAAACAATGGTCGCCTATCAAGGCGGCAAACCAATTGAAGAAGTTAAACGCGAACTCGGTATCTCTGATATAATCAAGTTAGCATCAAATGAGAATCCTCTTGGACCTTCACCTTTAGCCCTGCAGGCTATTACAAAAAATTCTAAACACGTAAATTTTTATCCAGACGGTAACGCATACTATCTGAAAGCAGATTTAGCAAAGCATCTCGGTGTAAATGAAGATTATCTGATTCTAACAAACGGGTCAAATGAGGTACTTACCCTTGTCGGAGAAACATATCTTGGACCCGGTGATGAGGTAATATATTCAGAAGGGGCATTTGTTGTTTACGAACATGTGGCTCAGGTTTCAGGAGCAACATCCGTGGTTGTCCCGATGCAAAACGATACACACCATTTACCATCAATAGCAGCAGCAATTACGGATAAGACCAAAGTTATCTTTATAGCAAATCCGAACAATCCAACAGGTACAATGGTTACAGCAACTGATACAGCACACTTTATGGCACAGGTGCCGGAAGATGTGTTAGTTGTCTTTGACGAAGCGTATTATGAATATGTCACACGATCAGACTATCCACAAACCCTACCTTATGTCATGGAGGAACGCAATTTTATTATTACCAGGACGTTCTCAAAAATATACGGACTTGCTGGGCTGCGAGTCGGATACGGTATAGCGAAACCCTCTCTAATTGCAACGATGAATCCTGTCCGTCAACCCTTTAACTGCAACTTGATCGGACAAGCAGCTGCACGCGCAGCACTACAGGATACAGATTATGTTGAGAAAAGTCGCGAACTAAACGCTGCAGGTAAAATGTATCTATACTCGGAATTTGATAGATTAGGTCTCCGTTATATCAAGACTGAAGGCAACTTTATCATGGTGTTTGTCAATCAATCTGGTGAAGATTTCGCGAATGCAATGATGAAAGAGGGAGTCATTGTTCGTCAAATGGGCAGCTACGGCTACAATAACGCTATACGGGTTACAATCGGCAAACAGGAAGATAACGAACGTTTCATTGAGGTACTCACGCAGCTGATAGGATCCAATTCACAACTGAAAACTAATTAGAAAAATATGAAAGAACTAATTCAGATTGACAATAGAAAACGGACGCGAAAGATACAGGTAGGCACTGTTCCAATCGGTGGTGGTCATCCGATTTCAATTCAGACGATGACGACTACATTAACACACGATGTTGATGCCACGCTATCGCAAGTAGAAAGGTGCGCCGATGCAGGTGCTGATATCGTCCGTGTCGCCGTACCAGAAGAAAAAGATGCAAAAGCACTCAACGCATTAGTAAAACGTTCACCCGTTCCGATTGTATCTGATATTCACTTTAACTATAAATTCGCGCTTGCTGCTGTAGACGCAGGTGTCGCAAAGGTGCGGATCAATCCGGGAAACATTGGTAACGAAAAGCGTATTGCAGAGGTATTATCTGCTGCAAAATCTGCGGATATTCCTATTCGTATCGGAGTTAACGAAGGATCGCTTGAAAAAGATCTATTGGAGAAATACCCGTCCCCAACAGCAGCCGCATTAGTTGAGAGTGCCATGCGACATGTGAAAATCTGTGAAGATCACGATTTCACAGATATTGCCATCTCTGTCAAATCCAGCGACCCACTGCGGATGATAGAAGCAAACCGCATGCTATCCACGAAAGTTAACTATCCATTGCATCTTGGCGTGACGGAAGCAGGAACACCCCGGCGCGCACATGTGAAGTCAACACTCGGTATCGGCACGCTCTTATTAGAAGGTATCGGGGATACGATGCGTATCTCAATTACTGGTGATCCTGTTGAGGAGGTGTTGACAGCGAAAGAACTTCTACGTGCACTCGGCATGGCAGACAATATATTGGACGTTATCTCATGTCCTTTCTGTGGACGCGGTGACCCGGAAGCGGGATATGAAGACATCGTTACCGTTGCAGAGGAACTTCTTGAGAAAAACGGTATCAATATGCCAATAGCGGTCATGGGATGTGAAGTCAACGGTCCTGGTGAAACACGTAATGCAAAACTTGGTATACATTTAGGTGGAAAAGAACTGGCTGTACTAAAAGTTAATGGAGAACGGGTTCGCACATTCCGGGGAAAAGATGAGGTGAATCCACAGTTCTTAGCGAATGTCCTATTAGAAGCAGCGCAAGAACTGCAAGCATCTGAGAAAACACAAAAAGGAGTATAAGAGACATGAAGATTGTATCTCTTCTCACATCAATATTCGTAATAGGTATACTGTTGATTATTACAACAGGTTTTGAAGATGACAAAACTCGGGTTGAAGAGGTTAAAAAGCCAGAAGCACCCGAAGGTATGGTCCTGATTCCTGCGGGTGAGTTTCTAATGGGAAGTAATAACTACAAAAACGAGGAAAAACCTGTTCACAAAGTCTACGTGGACGCGTTCTATATGGACATCCACGAGGTGACCGTGGGTGAATATAATAAGTTTGTCGCTGCAACAGGCTATCAACCCCTGCGTTCTGTGGTTGCTACCTATTCACCTACCGATAACCATCCTGCCGTCTGTCTAAGTTGGCATGATGCGATGGCGTATGCCAAATGGGCTGGTAAACGACTACCCACAGAAGCTGAATGGGAAAAAGCCGCACGCGGTGGATTGGAAGGTAAGATGTATCCATGGGGGAACGATGTTCCAGATGGTTCACAGTGTAATTTCTCTGATAGAAGCTCAGGAAAAAATAATGCAGACCTATTTGTAGATGATGGCTTTAGATGGAATGCACCTGTGGGAAGCTACCAACCGAATCCTTACGGTCTCCACGATATGGCAGGGAACGTATGGGAATGGTGTCTTGACGCACATGATCCTACATTCTACTCAAAATCACCGTACAAAAACCCTGTCTTAGGTGCAACCGCCGTTGACTGGTTTGAGAATAATCTTATTTTACCGAGTAAAGAGGCTATGGCAAGCACAAACAACATTGAATGGATCATTGAAAACGCGGACACTATTAAGTCAAATCGTGTGTTACGTGGCGGTTCACGCGCATGTACTGCAATAGTCGTACGTGTATCCCTCCGAAACAGTGAAGTTGCAGAGACAAGGTATTACAACGATTTCGGTGTGCGCTGTGTGAAGGATGTTGAACCTAAGGTTGTGCCTTAGGTTATGAAAAACACTACTTTTTAACTAAACAATACGAATGCGATATTTACGAATTGCGACCCGATCCGTTCTTGGACAAACTGTTCTCATCGCGCTATTCTTCTTCATCTATCATATAATACTGAAACAGATCATGCGTGAAACTGGATTGGACCTTGGTGCAATCAACTATGCGCATCACTTCGTCCCACTCTATGCCTCTCCTGAATTCAGTGTTAGTCTCTGGTTGCTTCCAGCTCTAATTGTATGTATCGGATTCTTATTTATAAGCTACAAATTTCTACAACTTGGCTTACTACCCGACAACATCACCCCGCGCAGACTCATCACAATTGCACTTGTATGTTTCATCGCTATAAACATTAGCGTCGCACTTATTGATGGATATCATGAAATACCAACAGATACGGATACAGAACAGATTCTAAAACTCTTTGAACCCTATACCCGTTCAGGTCAAGAATACTATGCTGATGTACCATTTATTGATGAAATGGGTCTAAGCGTATTCCTAAGAGAATTCAGTAATCCCGAATTCTTTGAAAACCTTTCTGGGCACACCCGAACACATCCACCAGGTGGCGTTATTTTCCTATGGTTTGTAAGTAAGATTTTCGGCTATAATCTCGTGTCTACATCGTTGCTATCAATACTTTTTACAGCACTCACGGTAATTCCATTCTACAAACTGGCAGAACGGCTTTACGATCAGAAAGTAGCACTGTACGCGCTGCTGCTGTTTCTCATCACCCCTAACTTCGTGATGTTCACAACGACATCAATGGATGGTCCCTTTAGCGTATTTCCGATCCTCAGTCTGTTTCTGTTCTACGAGGCGAGAGAAAGAGAAACGGATCCCACCATCCCGTTAGATCTATTCAGACCTTATAGCCTGCTAACCGGAATTAGTCTTGCACTTGGCATGTTCATGACGTATTCCACTGTAGTAATAGGCGTTTTTTTATGCGTAATCCCTTTATTAGAACGGAAGCGTTTTATCCAATATCTGAAGATGTTGGCGTTTGCTGCGACAGGATTTATCGGATTCTATTTTATACTGTCTGTATTGACAGGCTTCCAACCGTTTGAGGCACTTTGGTTAGCCATAAAAAAGGATGAAAGTGGGATGGGAACAGGCTATGAAAGCATCAACCGCTATCTACATCTGAGTTTCGCAAATCTGTTTGCTTTCCTAATTGGTGTGGGAATTCCTATAACGACTGTATGGTTACGACAAATGGTTAAGTCTGTCAAGGCTTGGAAACAGAACTCAGTCTTGACAGAAAATGAAAACAGTGAGGAACGTACACCATGGATATTGTGTACTGAAAAATCCGATACATTCAACATCGGATTCCTGATGACACTTCTCTTTTTTACATTCTCAACGTTGTTTACAATGGAAGTAGAACGGATTTGGATCTTCATGGTACCGTTCTTTGTTATACCCGTAGCGAAATACCTTACAGAACGTCCGCGTTCGGACTTTTTCTGGGTTTCAGGAATGTTAGTTTTTCAGATGATTCTTATGGAAGTACTACTAAATACATATTGGTAAATTATACAGATTAAAGGACAACCTCAATAAAGAGAGAAACAACCCCTAAAACGACACAGTAATATGTAAATAGCGAAAATTGTCCACGGTTTAGCACAACCAAAAGTAAACGCAAAGCGATATATCCGACGACGAATGACGTAACCATACCTGCACCTAAAATATATAACGGCATTGAAGTGTCTACTATATCTGAAATCTTTAGCGCGACAGCACCCAGTATGGCGGGAATTGACAAAAGGAAGGAATACTCAGCAGCAAGTTTAGCAGGAATTCCCAATAAGAGTGCTATTGAAATAGTTGATCCGGATCGGGAGATACCGGGTGTAATTGCACATCCTTGCGCTATACCGATCAGAGGCGCATGCCACACCCTTACATTGCGGGTTGATGTTTCTCGGTTCTCAGCACTGCCAATCCAGATGAAAGTCCAGATTCTCGGCAGCTGAAGTATTATGCCTGTAAGTATTAACATCACACTCACGAAAAGTACATCCTCAAAAAAGGATTCCAATTCTGTTTTAAACAGAACAGCAATAATACCTGTAGGAATTGAACCCAATAAGATCAGCAAGACGAATCTAAGTTCATTAGAGGAATTAAAGGTTGTAATGGGTTGACGATAAAGTTCAGTGTTTGCCAGTGTAGATATACACCCTACCGCTAATCTTGATATCGCTCCACGATACACGACAATGACCGCAGCTAATGTACCTACATGTAACATCACATCAAAAAAGACTAAAGGTTCTTTAAGACCAAGGAAGTGTTGTGCTAAGGCGAGGTGTCCTGAACTACTAACAGGCAGAAATTCGGTTAGTCCTTGTAAAATACCAAGGATTATTGCTTCAAGAAGTGTCATAGATTATATTATAACAATCAATACACATACCTGCAAGTATAAAATACATGCAAGTATAATTTAATTTCGTTGACAAAGTCTATCAATAGTTTTACAATTATAGACAGGAGGATACAATTATGAAAAACCGTACTTATTTGAGGCATGTATTTGGATATGCCGTTGTAATATTTTGCTGGCTAATTATGTTTACAGTTTCTGTTGTGTGGACAGACGATGCCGTCGCACAGACTTCATTCGGGGACCCGTTTGATGGCAATGGATTACAGAATTCTAATTGGAAATGGCAAAACGAACCAGAAACTTGGGACGTTGGAAAAACGAAGAAGGATTATCTATTCATAGATAGTCAAACAAACCGTAATATATGGACAAGTGATGCAAGTCACTTTCTGTATCAAGAAACCGATACTGATATGTTTGATGTTGAAACCCGATTCTTCGCAAGATGGAACACGAACTCTGCTGTCAATGGACTGCTTGTCAAAAGTCCTGCCGACGATAATTGGGTAACTATCAAATTCTGGGCACGAGATGCAAACGCAAAAGCTCAGATCCAATATCAAAGCAAAGGTGCAGGTATGGGACCAGGTGATGTTCACTGGTTAGAAAAGTTTGGCGACTTTCAAGACGTTGATATAGCACTACGTCTCAAGAAAGAGGGCGATACATATACGGCATGGTACCAAACTGCAGATGATAATGATTGGGTGAGTATTGGTCAAGGTACTTTTGCACTAAACCCACCACTATGGCTGGGAATTTACGCAGGTGTAGCAGATCCTACTGGTACTCTTGAGGTAGAATACGAATACTTCAGGGATAACATGAACCCCTTCCCAGTTGAACCGGGAGGTAAAGCAACTACTACATGGGGATCATTAAAGAAACAGTACCCGGCAAAATATTAAGGAGGAAATACAAGATGCGTTTCTACATAATCCTATTGCTCTGTTTATGTCTGGTTCCCAATCTTTACAGTCAGACTTTCTACGATGTGAGTGATCTTGCAGGGGTTGTTCAAAGAGAAACGCCAATTGATGAAAACTCTGGGACCTGGATGGGTCCCGGAGCCGCCTCTGCAGATTATGATAATGATGGCTGCTGGCTTGACATTTTCGTTGTTGGTGATGGGGGGCTACCAAATGCACTTTACCACAATAACGGTGATAGGACATTTACCGACATAGCAGAGAAAGCAGGGGTTGCACATACTCCAAATGGACGCGGATGCGTCTGGTTTGACTATAACAATGACGGTTGGCGCGACCTCTTCGTTACCTGTGCAGGACCAAACTTTCTCTTCAGAAACAACGGAGATGGAACTTTCACAGATGTCAGCCAATTAGCGAGAATCACCAATGAACTGCACGGCACCAATGCAGCAGTCGCTGACTACGATCACGACGGTTGGCTTGATATTTACATCACAAATTGGGGACGTCCTGCATCACTTTTAGTTTTTGATCCTGAGCCGAGGACAAACGTCCTATACCGGAACCTCGGCAACGGTTCATTTGAGGATGTCGCTGTTGATGCTGGCGTGGCTGATGATGGTATCGGATGGGGTGCCGTTTTCTTTGATTATGATGGTGATACCTGGCCGGATATCTTCGTCGCAAATGACCACGGTCCCGATAAACTCTATAGAAACAGAGGTGACGGAACTTTTGATGATGTGTCCGAACAGTCTGGAATCGTCACGCTCATCAGAGGTAAACCCACAGGTGCAATGGGACTTTGTGTCGGCGATTACGACAATGATACTGACCTCGACCTATTCGTCACAAACTATGATGAAGACCTGCTGTGGCGTAATAACGGTGATGGCACATTCACCAACGTTGCAGAACAGGTCGGCGTAGCAAACGTAGGTGTAGGGTGGTATGCCACTTTTGTTGATTATGATAACGACGGTTGGCGCGACCTATACGTCGTCAATGGAAATGTTGATAATTCACAGAAAACCAATCGCAACCGTTTATACCATAACAATAGGAACGGCAAATTTGTGGATCGTTCCGATTCCTTAAATACAACTGTTGATGCAGTCGGACGGGGCGCAACAGCTGGTGATTTTGATAACGATGGGGACGTCGATTTTTTTGTCGTCAATAACACTGGCAATACACTCCTAATTAATAATATTGACCCCCCTTATCCGACCACTCCATCTATTCGTGCTTCAAACAGAGCCAAAAATGAACGTTTCAGAATTAGGTTGATCGGAACAGAAAGCAATCCTGACGGAATCGGCACACGTGTTACGGTCAGAAAAAACAACATCATTCAAACGCAAGAGTTAATATGCGGTACCGGGTTTCTCGGTAGTGACAGTTTAGAACTTCAATTTGGTCTTGCAAGTTCATCTAAGATCGATTCTATAACGTTGAAGTGGCCATCGGGAATTGTTGAAACTTATGAGAATATCCATGCTTATGATCTATTTGTTTTTACTGAGGGGGGTGATGTCCTGACACCCGTTGAACCTGCAGGAAAACTGAGTACAACATGGGGAAAAGTTAGAAAAGCAGAGGTATTTCAAAACTATCCTAATCCATTCAATCCAGAAACGTGGATTCCTTATAGACTATCAGAATCAAGCAATGTCAATGTCTCCATATTTTCCGCATCTGGAGAATTAGTGCGAATGTTTAAACTCGGTCATCAGACACACGGTGAAAATAAGTTGTATTGGGATGGCAAGAATACTGCCGGGGAAACTGTCTCAAGTGGAATCTATTTCTATCAATTTGAAGCGGGGAATGTCAAAAGCGTGCGGAAAATGTGGTTAATGAAGTAGAAGTTATCTTTTGTCTGAATCGTGCATGAGTACACAGAACGAAGCTGATCAAAAGGAGAAACACCAATGACAGACTATACAGAAGAAAGAAGAATATCTTCAGTCCCCGCAGACACACACATATATTACCCAGATACGGATGGTAAACCCATGGCGGTAAGCGACCTTCATAGAGATATCCTCTTTGGCACCATAGAAACACTTAAGGCACATTTCAAACAGCATCCAGATGTCTACGTCTCCGGAGATATACTGATGTATTATGTGAAGGGAGACCCGCGTCAAGTGGTCGCACCGGACGTATTAGTCTCTTTCGGATTAGGTAAAAAACGCCGAAACACATATCTTGTTTGGGTTGAAGGTAAAACGCCTGATTTTGCGATGGAGTTCAGTAGCAAAACCACTTATAATGAAGATTTAGGACCTAAAATGGATCTTTATGCTTCTTTAGGAATCCAAGATTATCTTTTATATGATGCGGAAGGTCTATACCTGCCATCACCCATAATGGGTTATACATTAGTTGATGGTAAATATAGTCCGCTTACCGGTAATAGGGATGGCGGTCTACATTCTGCCGTGCTGGGTTTAGATTTTCATGTGAGTGATGAAGGCTTAGGATTATATGATCCTGTTGCGGAGGCGTGGCTGCAGACCCCAGCCGAATCAGCCGAAGCACGCGCGGAGCAGGAAGCAGAACGCGCTGAACAAGAAGCAGAACGCGCTGATACTGCCGAAGCACGCGCTGAACAAGAAGCAGAACGCGCTGATGCCGCTGAAACGGAAATTGCCAAACTACGAGAACAACTTGAACGCCTACAAACACGCACCTAACACGAAAACTATGTGATAAGTGAAAATCTATCAAAAGGAATGTAATTGAATGGAATTAGTTAAACGTAAGTACAGTCCAGTATTTACATTTAGATTCTGTCTCGTATTGTTTTTTTTCATTATTCCTGTCGTGACATCTGCACAAACTGCTAACAATCAAAATACAATACTCACCTTCTCTATAGAAGAAACACCTATACATGTTGGTGATACGTTTACGTTGCATCTGAATGTAGAAAATATCACCGACTTGGCAGGATGGCAATGCGATATTGAATATGATCCTGCAACACTTAATGCAGATGAGGTAATCGTCAGCAATTTTCTGGATGTGGAAGATGTGCTATCGTTCAGCCTACCCGCTGTAATAGACAACGTCACGGGAAAAATTACAAATATCAATGCCGTAAGAACTGCGTTGGGTGGTACGAGCGGTACTGGCAGTTTATTTTCAATCACCTTCACCGCAAAGACAGTCGGTGAAAGCCGAGTTACCCTCACTAAGTTTCAAGCAGGAACACCAGAAGACCCAATCCAACTGAATATCCCTGAGATTACAATAGATGTCGTTGAGATCCCTGATGATGGCGTAAATAATAACAGTCAAACACTGTCCCTTTCATCAGATGTCCATTCTGTTAGTGTTGGAGACACATTTACACTTCATCTCAACGCGAATCAGTTCGCTGACCTATCCGATTGGGAATGTATACTTCTGTTTGATCCCAACATACTTGAAGCAACTGAAGTACTTGAAGGTGATTTTTTGAAAGAAGGAGATGTATCAACTCGCTTTCGAAATAGCAGAATTGATAACACCGCTGGTGAGATTACGGGTCTGAGTGTTACTCGTCTTGCAGAAAAAGGTGTAAATGGTTCAGGTAGATTGTTGTCAGTCGTATTTACTGCTAAGGCAATTGGAAAAGCGCGAGTGACACTTAAGAACCTATATGCATATTCCAGCGATTCAGAAGAAATCCTACTGGATATTCCTGAGCTTATCATAACTGTAACGGAGCTGAATAGTGCGATCCTTTCCTGTTCAATAGATGAAGTTCCTGTTCGCGTTTTAGATACGTTTACACTAAATCTCAATGTAGAAGACGTAACTAATTTTGCCGGCTGGTTTTCCGATATTGCATTTGATCCAGCTGCCCTTCAAGCAGTTGAGGTAAAGGAAGGTGACTTCCTCAAAGAAGGTAGTTCGGAGACCTACTTTCTTAAAGGAACAATCGATAACATAGTAGGAGAAATCAAAAATGTAGGTTCAATCCGTCTTAAAAGTAATGGCGTAAGCGGTACAGGTAAACTGCTATCCATAACATTTACCGCAAAAACAGTCGGGGATACACACATCAGATTTATAAACCACGCTGCAGGCACAAGCGACTTGCAGATAATCCGTTTGAATACTTCAGCATGTGTTATAAGCGTTGAAGAACGTGTTATTTTAATTTGGGATGTGAATCAGGATGGACATGTGGATATTTTAGATTTAATGCAAATATCACAATACTTAGGAAAAGATGCGGCTCTTTCACCTGAGTCTGACGTGAATGCTGATGGCATAATTGGCATTTTAGACCTTATCTTAGTCGCACAACATATTGGCACAACAAACGGTTCCGCGCCAACCTTAACTGCTGAACGTGTTGAGGCAATAGACAATAGTGAACCTATCCAAGAAATGATACAAACATGGATATCCAAAGCACAGTTACAGAATGACGGTTCTACTGTTTACCGAGAAGGTATAGCCAATCTTCAAAAACTTCTAACATCGCTTATACCTAAAAAGACCATGCTGCTTCACAACTATCCGAATCCGTTTAATCCAGAGACCTGGATACCTTATCAATTGGCGAAAGCCGCTGATGTGCAGGTGACAATCTATGCTGCGAACGGTAGGATAGTAAGAACGTTGGTTTTAGGTCATCAGGAAGTGGGAGATTATAAGAGTCGGAGTAGAGCAGCATATTGGGATGGTAAAAATAGCAGCGGTGAACCTGTAGCAAGCGGAATCTATTTCTATACCTTATCCGCAGGAGATTTCACCGCAACACATAAGATGCAAATTTTAAAATAAACTACGTGATTTAGTAAGGAGAAACAAGAAATGAAGATAGTAAAAAGTGTGGTTATTGTTAGTATTTTTTTTATGTTCCTATTGAATTTTCAAAGTGCTGAGGCACAACAGGGCATTGCACAACAGGCTTATGCAATAATGGAGAATAGCTGCAATGGATGTCATGGTGAAGGTGGTGCTTACACGGAGCAATTACTTATACAATATCCAAATATTATTGATGATGGTTCTGTCATTCCTGGGGACCCTGTTAATTCTGAGTTCTATAAAAGGTTAATCGAAACTGATGTCGTAAAACGTATGCCCTTCAACAGTGAGCCATTGTCACCAGAGGCAATTGAGACGATCCGTCAATGGATTTTAGCAGGAGCACCTGATTGGAATGTTGCTCCTCAACATGATCGTAACTTCATTACCACTGATGCGATGCTCGATGCCATACAACAGCATTTAGACACATTGGCAGCATTTGACCGTCCTTATGCACGGTATTTTACAATGACACATCTTTACAATGCAGGTGAATCCGATGACACGCTCGTTGACTATCGGAACGCGCTTTCAAAACTGGTAAACAGTCTCTCTTGGGGGTCAGATATTATCAACCCGGTACCTATTGATGCAGAAAAGACAATCCTCTACATTAATCTACCGGATTACGAGTGGGAGGTCGGAACGAATCGATGGACACAGATTGAAGAAGCATATCCCTATAGCATTGAGGCCAGTATCGAAAAAGCATCTCCAGATAATATTGAACGTATTCAAGATAGACAAAGATTGCTTACAAAACTGACAAATTTGCGTGAAGCGATGGCGTGTAATGTGCCGTTTGTCCATGTGGATTGGTTTCTGGCAACTGCATCCGTGCCACCACTTTACAACGACATCCTTGGGCTACCCGATACAGACCGCGCGTTGGAAACCGAACTTGATGTGGATGTTGCTGGGAATCTACAAGATGCTCCCGGTATTCGCGTCTGGCGTGCAGGATTCAACGATTCTGGTGTTTCCCAAAACAATCGGGTCGTTGAACGTCACAGGTCTCGAGATGGAGCGTATTGGAAAAGTTACGATTTTGCTGGAAGTGCAAACACACAAAACGTCTTTGACTATCCGCTTAACTTTACACATGATGGTGGCGAAATTATCTTTAACCTTCCGAACGGTTTGCAAGCATACTTTCTCGTGGATGCTAATGGTAATAAACTTGATGTCGCTCCGACAAACATCGTTTCCAATCCTGCTGCAAGTCCGCCAGATGTACGTAATGGAATTTCATGCATCGGTTGCCATACAGAAGGGATGAAGACGTTTGAAGATGAGGTGCGTGCAGTAATACAAGCGAAGACGAACCTACCTGATAGAGACCATGCGTTACGCCTATATGTAGAACAATCTGAAATGGATGCACTTGTAAACAAGGATGCAGAACGTTATAGGGTAGCACTTGAAGCGACAGGTGGTGACATTAAAGATATTGAACCTGTGCACCGTTTCTTTGATGCATTTCAAGAACCTGTCAGTGTAGCACACGCTGCAGCCGCTGTCGGACTAATTACAACAGACTTCCTTAAAAGGATAAACGATGATCCGCGTCTACAAGATTTAGTACAACTGACAGTCGAAAATGGACGCATGAAACGAGATGATTGGACAGCAAAATTCGAGGATGTTATTTCTATTGTCTATGATGACATCCGACCTGATGAACCTGAAGACAGAGACGATGAGATAAGCGGTATCGTTATAATCCCTGACCTAAACCTACGCAGCGCAATAAGAAGTACACTCAACATGGCACCCGATGCTACTATTTCCAAGGCGGATATGGAAAGGTTGAGGATTATTGTAGCAGATGATCAAGGAATTACTGACTTAAGGGGACTTCAATTTGCAACAAACCTTGAACGGATAGAGTTTCGACGCAACGCGATCTCAGACTTATCTCCCTTAGCAGGTTTAACTAAGTTGAATAACATAAAACTTCGCGGTAATCAAATAACAGACGTTACCCCGTTGGAAAACCTAACCCGAGTGGATTGGTTAGGACTTGAACAGAATCAGATAACCGATTTATCTCCATTGACGCAGTTAACAAAATTAGAAGGCATAGGAATTACGGATAATCCTGTAACAGACCTGTCACCCCTTGCAGAATTAACATCTCTACAAAGGATAGATGCTTGGCGGACACCTATAACAGATTTCTCAGTTTTATCAGCTTTACCACGTCTGAATTGGATAGAATATGGTAACAACAGATTGACAACTGAGCTCCCATCTTTTGAAGGATTAGCTGCTCTGACGCGATTAGAGATTCATGGATGTAGTCTTTCAGATCTAACCCCATTGGAAGAACTGACCCAATTAGAGTGGTTAGAATTAATAAATAACGGGATATCGGATCTGACCCCGCTGAGCAACCTGAAGAACCTAACAACACTGAATCTTGATGCAAATATTATAGAGAATGTGTCGCCGCTTGCAGGGTTAACCAATCTGGAGGTGTTATACCTGGAAAACAATGTCATTTCAGATGTGACCTCACTCGTGAATTTAACTAACTTGGAACGGTTAGACCTTCGGAACAACGCGATAACCGACTTCTCATTTATAAGTCAATTATCACCTAATACATTTGTGCGCACTGTAGGGAATCCAGGCTTCCCGACGGGTGGAAGAAAAATAACAGGACCGTGGTTATGGGTAATAGTCCCGGGCACGCGATTGGATGAAAATACAGACTTTCTATCGCGTGCATCCAGAGGCGCAGCGACAGAAATAAAGGTGTCCACCAACGGTGCTGTAGCCGGAAAGGCAGTTGGAGAAAGCGTCTGGACATGGCATCATCTTCAGGCGACTGGGAATAATATCAACAATATGACGGAGTCCCTCGGATGGGGAACGGGATCGGAAATATATGACCATATCATTTACGGCTCCGTTATCTTAGATTCTCCGAGCGAACAACAAACAAGAATGTTCGTTGGGAGTGATGATTCTGTCAAGGTGTGGCTGAATGGTGAATTGGTGCATAAAGTACTCAGTAATCGTGGTGGAACAAACAATTACGAAGATGTCATTCCTGTCACGTTGAAACAGGGACAAAATGCCCTATTAGTAGCAATCGACAACCACGGACACGGTGGGTTCAGCGGGTATTTCGGTTTTGCCCCCGATACGCAATATACTGTATTCCGACCCGGCACAAGATTCGTGTTTGAAACTGATGCAACAAGTTATGAAGTCGGAGACACGTTCACGTTAGACCTGAAAACAGAAAATGTGAGAAATCTTGCTGGCTGGCAAGCAGACCTCGTGTTTAATCCGGATGTACTCAATGTATTAGAAGTCAGCCAAGGTGATTTCCTGATGTCCGAAGAAATAGAAACCCGTTTTGCTGGCGGTACAATTCAGAACGATAATGGGAAAATCGTCGGTATCAACGCACTACGACTTGATGACAGTGGAGTCAATGGAAATGGCACGTTGTGTTCAGTCCGTTTTACTGTAATCGGTACCGGAGAATCTCTGTTAACGCTTGAAAACTTTGAGGCTGGAGATCGCAGTGGTCAACCAATTTCTTCTGTCACGCCAGAATTCCTCATCACTGTGGCGGGTGACGAACCCAGACTACGAGTAGATGTGAATCAGGATAACATTGTGGATATTATGGATCTGATACAGGTTGCACAATCCTTCGGTTCTAACGCAGCTGACAAACCCAGCTCGGATGTTAACGGTGATGGTATTATTAACATCTTTGACTTAATCGCAGTAGCACAGAACTTCGGGGAATCAACTGCGTCTGCTCCTACGTTGGTCTTAATGAAGGAAGGCGCGTTAACACCGGCAAGGGTAAAAGGTTGGATAGATTTAGCACAAACTGCAGATGACGGTTCTATTGCTTTCCGTGAAGGTATAGCAAAACTACAGATACTCTTGGAAACAATAACAGTGCCAAATAAAACAAAGTTGCTTGTTAACTATCCGAACCCATTCAATCCAGAAACGTGGATACCTTATCACCTCGCAGCTGCAACGGAGGTTAATTTGACAATCTATGCTGCGAACGGCACATTAATCCGGACATTAGCATTAGGACATCAGCCTGCAGGTATTTATAGAAGTCGTACCCGCGCAGCATATTGGGACGGTAAGAATGAAATAGGTGAACCTATAGCAAGTGGAATCTATTTCTATACGTTCAAAGCAGGTGATTTCACAGCAACGCGTAAAATGCTAATACGGAAGTAGAGGCGTTAAACCTAATGGATAGTCCAGACTAAACTTGTGGGTATAAGTAATAATCGGGAATCGGCCAGTTTTATATAGTTGGCCTCCTACCAATAGCAGTCCATGGGTAGGAGCGATCTCCGAATCGCGACCTTTACCCGAAGAATTAGAATGGATTATCTACTAAGAAGGAGAATTTGACTATAATGAACACTCACGTTAGAAAAAGTTTTTTGTTTTCCACGTTTACACTTTTTGTTCTCCTCAATTCCATTTTTTTGAGGAACACTATTGCTCAAGACAACACCCAATCCGTTGACATACCCACAACTGCCAACTATACTTTTGAGACGATTGAAGTCCCCGGTGTAGACTTTCTATCGTTGACATCAAGCAGCGACTTTGAAGATTACGCGGGTTATACACGGAGTCCAGACAGTGAAGATATTGTCGCCTTTACGCTTATAGACGGTGTTTTTAAGACCTATGCTTTCCCTAACGCACACGACACTCGTTTCTATGCACTCGGTAATAACGGAAACGCTGCGGGACACTACTTGGATAGCGAAGGTCGCTCACACGGCGTCATCTTAGAAAACGGTGAACTTCGCCAATATGATTTTCCGGATGCCGTAGAAACAGAAATATTCGGGATTAGTGATGCGACCGGTGCACTGACAGGGAATTACATAGATGATTCTGGAATCCGCCGTGGATTCTCAGGCGACACAATCGTTGAATTCCCTGGCGCATTGGAAACTTATGCCGATTTTGTCAACTCGGAAGGTGGTATGGTCGGTAGCTACGTAGATGCTGATGGCATATACCACGGTTATGTACGTGTCCCGGATGGTGATTTTGTAACGCTAAACCTTACAACACAAGGAAAACAGGAATACTTTTTTGTCCACGGTATCAACGATGCAAGGGTTGTCGTTGCACGAGATAAACTGGTAGATGGACCCCCACGTACTTTAGTCGGTCTATTCCCGGAGGGACTGCAGGAGCTTATATTCCCAGGCAGCGTTAGCACAGAGGGGTGGAATATCAATCAGGACGGCTCAGTCGTTGGGCACTATGACACAGCAGATGGACGCAGACACGGCTTTATCGCCAATCCCATAACGGACACCACGCAACCAGACGAGGAGTCACCCGCTTCCCAACCCATCTTCGCCGAATATACTTTCGAAACCATTGATGTTCCCGGTGTTGATTTTTTGGCATTGACAGCAAGTAGCGACTTTGAGGATTACGCAGGCTACACAAAAAGTGCTGATGGAAAAAAAGAGGTCGCCTGGACGCTCATCAACGGTGTTTTTACGAGGTATGATTTCCCCGATTCACAGAAAACACATTTCTATGCGCTCGGCAATAATGGAAACGCTGCTGGCCACTATGAGGATAACAACGGTCTCTACCACGGTGTCGTCTTAGAAGATGGTGAGTTACGCCAATACGATTTCCCAGGAGCTGTCCAAACGTTCATCCACGGTATCAGTGATACTACAGGAGCTCTGACCGGAAGTTTTATAGATGCTTCCGGTGTTCGTCGCGGATTCTCAGGAGACCTAATCATTGAGTACCCCGAAGCATCAGCAACCTATGCTGAATTCACGCACTCGCAAGGCGGCGTCATCGGCAGCTTCGTTGATGCCCAAGGCGTATTTTATCCATACATACGGAACCCAGATGGTAGATTTATTTCCCTTGAACTGCCACACGCTGCTCAGTTTGAATACTTTTTTCTCCCTGGTGTTAATGATGCAGGTGTTGTTATCGCACGAGCGAAATTGATAGGAGATGTCCCCCGCACTGCTGTCGGGACACTCCAGCATGGATTACAAAGCTTAGAGGTACCGGGTAGCGTTAGCACAGAAGGTTGGAATATCAATCAGGACGGATCTATCGTAGGATACTATGACACGGCGGATGGACGTAGACACGGCTTTATCGCAAGACCCGTCACAGTAGACACCCCTGTTCCCCCGGAACCTGAGACCCCCTCTATTCAAGGCTATTATACTTTTGAGAGTATTGATGTTCCTGGTGTTGACTTTCTGGAAGTGGCTGCCAGTAACGACTTTGGGGATTATGCAGGAAACACCCGTAGTCCTAACGGAGAAAAAACCATCGGTTTCACATTGATAGACGGGGTCTTTACCACTTACGATTTTCCCGGTTCACAGAATACCTATTTCTATGCCCTCGGCAATAATGGTGTCGCTGCAGGACACTATAAAGATAGTGAAGGACTGTACCACGGTGTCGTCTTAGACGAAAATGGTGCGTTAAAACAGTACGATTTTCCCGGTGCCGTACAGACGTTCATCTTCGGTATTAGTGATGAAACGGGAGCAATGAGCGGTAACATCGTTGATACAGAAGGAGTTACACATGGATTCTCAGGGGATATGACGATTACTTTCCCTGGTGCAGTACGCACTTATGCGGACTTTGTCAACGCTGACGGTGTTGTCGTCGGCAGCTACGTAACTGCTGATGGAACGGTTCATGGATTCATCCGTGCCCCCGATGGCAGTTTTACAACGATTGATGTCCCAGGTTTGCCAAATTTGGATTTTCTTTTTGTGAACGCTATCAACGATGTCGGGGTTGTCATCTTTAGAGCGAAAGCTGTAGACGATATTCAACGTTCCTATATCCTCCTACCAGGTGAACTACCTCAAGAATTGCAATTCCCTGGCAGTGTTAGGACTGTGGTACGGAATATCAATCAGGATGGGAGTATTATCGGCAATTATAACAGTGCGGATGGTCGAGTACACGGGTTTGTCGGTATACCCACTGATAAGGCAGTAAGCGACCATTTTGGCAACTTCTACAATATTTCACTGACAAAAGGTTTGAACATGCTCTCTCTACCTTTGACACCCCCAACACCGATGACAGCGAAATCACTTGCTGGTATTACTGGGTCGACTGTTGTGATAACACTTGATGCAGCTCATCAACGTTTCATCGGATGGACACCGAGCGCACCTGACAACGGTTTTGAAATTAAAGGTGGACAAGGTTATATTGTGAATGTTCCACAAACACGTAACTTTGCTTTCGTCGGCGCACCCTGGACAAATCAGAACGAGAATGCCGCAGCACCCGCCATATCTACGGAGATGCCACAGGCAGCATGGGCATTCGTTGTAAGCGGACATCTGGATGGGAAACCTGCCTATGGCGGTTATCAGGTAATAACACGCAACCTGAGAACAAACAGCACAATAACCGCTTCAGTGCAAGGCGATTATTTCGCTGCTGCAACTGCCGACTTAACCCAACGTAGTGTTGTCCAGGTCGGAGACGAGATTGAAATACGCGTCATCGGTCCAAATGGAAATGTTGAATCTAAAACACACAATTATAAAGTGACGCATGAGCATTTGGCAAATGCAGTCTTGTCTGTCAAACTTGACAGCATAGGCAAACCTATGAAGAATCAGCTGTTGCAGAACTACCCGAACCCGTTTAACCCGGAGACCTGGATTCCGTATCAACTTTCGCAAGACAGTCCGGTCTCAATATCTATTTATGGGTCAACCGGCAAGTTGATTCGCACCCTTTCACTCGGTTTTCAATCCGCGGGGTTTTATAATAGTCGGGGACGTGCAGCCTATTGGGATGGCAAAAATGAGTTCGGCGAAGTTGTTGCAAGTGGACTGTATTTCTATACGCTTTCCGTTTGTGATTTTACTACAACACGTAAAATGATAATAACGAAATAGTAAAAATGGTATAACTTATATCATTTAGGAGAAAACTGCATGAACAGATCGACATCATTGACTATTGTATTCATATTTTTTCTGACACTTTTCATTTTTGCAATAGATGTATACGCACAAAATGTAGATATTCCCGATGTCAACTTACGGACAGCTCTTGAAGAAGTTTTAAATAAAACAGCAGGCGAACAGATAACAAGAACAGATTTGGAGACGTTAGTAAACCTAACGGCAGAGAACAGAGAGATTAGAAATCTGACAGGACTTGCTTTTGCCAGCAGATTACAGGTACTTAACCTACGCAATAATGTGATAGATGACATATCCGATCTTGCGGAATTGACCCAACTCAATAATCTGCAATTGGGTGCAAACGCGATTACCGATATTTCGCCTCTTGCGGGTAAAATTGCACTGGAAACGCTGGTAATTGATAATAACTCAATTTCCAATTTAACACCTCTGTCAGGACTCATCAATTTAGTGAATCTAAATATATCAAACAACGTAATAAGAGATCTATCACCCCTCTCCGATCTAAATAGACTGGTCAATATAACGATGAGCGGTAACCCACCAGCTGACCTGTCTCCTCTAAAAGATCTATTAAGTTTACGGAATTTTAGCTCTTCAGGAACACCTATATTAGATCTCACACCCTTTGCAAGTATACCTAAACTAAGAAGAATAAATATCTCTACCGGAGAAATATCTGATCTTTCGCCTTTAGAGGGGTTAACAGGATTGCGAGAACTGTATTTAGTAGATAACGACATAGAGGATATAAAACCGTTGGCAACGCTAATAGGTTTAACACATCTGAGTTTAAGACAGAACGAGATAACCGATGTAAAAGCCCTCGCAGCATTACCGAGTTTGATTGTTTTAGATCTGCAAGACAATGAAATATTGGATTTTACACCGTTGAATGAATTAGTACTTCGTGGTGTATCTATCCAACGCAACAACAATCCCGGTTTTTCCACCGATCCACCAAAGATTGTAGGTCCCTGGTTGTGGGTGATAGTACCAACGGATGGAAAAAGCGGTAAAGAAGCAGCTGAGTCTGGGATAGATTTTTTAGAACAGGCAAGTAGTGGTGCTGTAACTGAACAAACGGTCGCTACTCAAGGTGCTGTTCAAGGTGTTTCGGTCGGGAAAAAAGTGTGGAAAATCGGTTTCTTATCACGAAGAGGCGGGAACAACATTAATGAACTTGTAAACAAGATCGGACTCGGTATAGATGATATCAACCATCATGTCGCTTACGGTTCAATCGTCTTAGATTCCTTACAAGCACAACAGTCAAGACTCCATGTAGGAAGTGGTGATGCAGTAAAGGTATGGCTCAATGGGACATTGATTCATGAAAACGCGGTTGACCGTGATGCTGAAGACTATCAAGATGAACCGATACCTATCTCGTTAAAAAAAGGGGAGAATCTCTTATTGGTTGCAGTTTATGAAGGCAAAGGTTGGTGGTCCGGGTTTTTTGGTCTTGATCCTGCTACAGAATATGAGGCGCGTGTTCCTAATTATCGTGCACCAGTGCCTCACCGTGCTGATGTGAATGGCGATGGTAGAGTAAGTATCTTGGATATGATTGAAGTCTCAAGATATTTCGGATCACGTAAGGTTGATGGATCATCTGCAAATACAAACGACGATGATGTAATTGATATTAGAGATCTAATTTTTGTAGCACAGCATTTAGGCACTCAGACGAATAGCGAGGAAGCTGCTCCACTTTCGCCTGTAATGGTAGAAAATTGGATTGCCTTGGCATGGGACAAATATGATGGTTCAATTGCGTTTCAGGAAGGTATAACGTATTTAGAAAACCTGCTCATACTCTTAACTTCAGAGAAACTGTTTGAAAACACAATAGAGAAAACAGCACTATTTGCCAATTATCCCAACCCCTTCAATCCAGAGACGTGGATACCTTATCAGTTAGCAGCACCTTCTAAGGTGTATGTGACAATCCATTCTTCAATGGGTAAGGTTGTAAAAACGCTAACATTAGGACATCAACCTGTGGGGGTTTATAAGACGCGAAATCGTGCAGCGTATTGGGACGGTAAAAATGAAATAGGTGAACACGTGGCAAGTGGAATCTATTTCTATACACTCAAAGCAGGTGATTTTACTGCAACCCGCAAGATGTTGATAAGGAAATAGCCTCGGCAAGTGTGGAGTGTGTAGCGTTCTGGATACATAATTAAACAAGTGGGACTGATGCACTTAATCAAACACTTCTCAGATATTGCGGAAAATGACCTGATGCTTGTTGGCGGGAAAGCACTGAATCTCGGCAAATTAACCAAAGCAGGATTCAACATCCCATCAGGATTCTGTGTCACCACTGATGCTTTCAATTTCTCAGTTAAGGGGTCGTCAGATCAGAAGCCCGAAAACATAATAGACCTTACCTTAGATCCGAACCTTATTGAATTGATAAAGATAGCAAGAGAAACACTCAACAGAGGTAAAGTCGCTGTTCGTTCCAGCGCAACCGCTGAAGATTTACAAGACGCAAGCTTCGCTGGACAACAAGATACATTCTTAAACGTAAAGGATGATAAACTTATAGATTGTATTAAAAGATGTTGGGGTTCCCTCTGGTCTGAAAGAGCAATTAACTACCGAGAAACAAAAGGTATTAAAGATGATGGTCTGTCAATGGCTGTGATTGTGCAAGAGATGTGTGCAGCCGATGTGTCTGGTGTACTGTTTACGGAAAGTCCGTATGATGAGAATGTCTGTATCGTTGAATCAAATTGGGGATTGGGGGAATCTGTCGTTTCAGGTTCTATCACACCAGATAGATTCCAAATCTCGCGCAAAACAGGTGAGATACTAAAGAAAGACATTGCATCAAAAAAAGAGATGATCACCGAGGTCGGTGTGCAGGGTATACCAGAGGGCAAGCAAAATACCCAAAGCCTTTCGGATGAACAGTTGATGCAACTGTATCAGATCGGTCTTCAAGTTGAAAATCTCTATGAACAACCCATGGATATAGAATGGGCACTCGTGGATGATAACATTGTCTTGTTGCAGGCAAGACCGATTACGGTAAAAACACAGACTATATCCATTTCAGATGAAGATATACAGAAACTTATACAAGCAGAAATAAGTACACTTGAAAGAATTGCCGACGGTAAGAATACAGTATGGAGCCATCACAATATAGCAGAGGTTCTACCCGCGCCCTTACCCATGACGTGGGCAATCATAAAAGACTTTATGTCAGGACAAGGTGGCTTAGGCAAAGCATATCGCAGTTTAGGTTTCCATCCAAGTAAACACGTTGATAAGAACGGAATTTTAGATATTATCTGCGGCAGAATATACATAAATCTGAATCGTGAAGCAGAACTCTTCTTTGATGGATTTCCCTTAGTTCACAATTTTGAAGAACTAAAACAGAATCCTCAGAAAGCACTGTACGCACAAGCGAAGACAGATATCAAGCATAGCACACTTTCATTCTGGGTGAAACTGCCACAACATATTATCCGAATGACGAAAGCAGAATTGCAGCTGAACAAGTGTCGGTCTAACTATGACCAAATTTTGAGAGAACAAGAGATACCAGACTTTCATGAGAGGGTTAAATTAGAGCAGCACGTTTCTTATACGGAACTTTCAGACAAAGAACTGGTCCAGAAATTCAGTGAATGGACGCAGAAAACATTAGACGCGTTTGCACCGAAAGCTCTGATCGCTACACTGCTCGCCGCATTTTCTCTGCAAAGATTAGAAAATGTACTGAAGAAATGTATGAATGAAAATGAAGCGAAAGGATTAGCGAGTAGACTTATTAGCGGAGAGTCAGGAAATCTGACAGTTGAAACGAATGATAAACTATGGCAGGTCGCAAACCAAGAAATGTCTCTCAACGATTTTCTAAACGACTACGGACACCGCGCTGTCGGTGAATTTGAACTGGCAGAACCGAGATGGCGGGAAGATACAACATATCTTGAACAGATAATTCAATCTTACGCACAACAGAATCCGAAACTTACGGAAACATCAGAAACCGCCAATCAACATTTTAAACGGCAGCATTTTAAACGTCAAAGGGAGCAACGAGAAACTGCACAGATAGAACTTAACACATTGCTTGAAACGCATAAGAAATTGAAAAAACAGATTGAAATTGAACTGGATTATACAAGACGATATATGCCTTTTAGAGAAACCGCAAAATTCTACTTGATGCTCGGATACGAACAGATACGTAGAACGTTGATTGAATTGGATACCCGGTACAAATTGGAGGGAGATATTTTCTATCTCCTACCAGATGAATTAGAGGGGTTAATTAATGGAGAAAGGTATAACGATCTGATCATTGAAAGAAAAGAACAGCGAAAAAAACTAATCCAAATTCCGTTGCCAGACGTTATATTTAGTGATGCATTAAATTGCATTGGTCAGCATGAACAGATAAACGCATCGGAAACCTTTACAGGTCTTGGTGTTTCAGCAGGTGAGGCGAAAGGTACTGCACGAGTTTTACTGAGTCCTTCAGATATAAATCCAACTGACAAGGATTATATTCTCGTCTGTCCTTCAACTGATCCAGCATGGACCCCTCTCTTCCTTAAAGCTGCTGGCTTGGTTATGGAACGTGGTGGCATGCTATCGCACGGCGCGGTGGTCGCAAGAGAGTATGGTGTCCCCGCTGTTGTAAATATCGCTGATGCAACACGAACAATTTCAGATGGACAGACATTACATGTGGATGGAAATCAGGGAAAAATTTCTATAATTTCTGAATAGATCGCGTTAGGAGAGAAAGATGGTTTTTGATGAATTTACATACCAACGACAACACAAACGTAGAAGAACGCGGCGCGCCTTTCTCTTATCGATAACATTACACGCACTCGCAATAGTATTGATAAGTTTGAGTTATATCACCTGGTACCGACCGATGATGCTCCCTGAAACGATACTGAACGACACTTTAGAAGTGACAACAGTCAGACGTTTTCATACGAGTAGTCAGCGGAAACGTTCTATGCCTAAACGGCGTCCAGTCTCTTCCAAGTCTGCCCAAGTCAGAAACCAGAGTCATGCTGAACCGATAGACGCTACCCAACGCGTAACGACTGAAAACACATCAATCGGTTTCGGTACAGAGGCAGACCTACCTTTTGCTGAAACACGCTTATCAGATACAAGCACAAAAAAACCTGAATGGAAATCGATAGCTGTACCAAGCGTGCAATCACCTACAATATCCGTATCAACGTTAACAGATGAAGAACACTTAGACACTTTACAAGAAGAATTAGATGTACCTGCTAAACCTGTTGATAGAGATGGAGAAATGGGAGAAGCGTTGACAGGTATCGCTGAAAGTATTTCAGATACTGACCCTGATAGTGCAGTAGATATCATCTTTCTGCTTGATATAAGCGGCAGTATGATTGATAATATACGTGCTGTCGGCAGACAATTAACAACAATGGTATCCGTATTTGAAGAGAAGGGGATCGATTTCAAACTCGGTATCGTCATCTTCCGGTATCTTGAAGGCGATACCATCACACATCAACCCACACGTGATGTTGAAAGATATAAGCAGCTATTGACAACGCATGTCGTTGCAGCAGCCGGAGACGAACGCGCACACAACGCAATCATAAAGGCTATAAGAAGGGTTGAATTCCGAAAGGATGCAAAAAGACGATTCGTCCTTGTGACCGATGAAGCAAGTAAGGGAACATATAATCTTAATGATGTTTTGCGCCAATGCTGGGAGAACAAAATCACCATGGACGTCATCGGAATCAATCATCTCACACACAGAGCATTAACATCAAAAACAGGAGGACTCTGGTACCCAATACCGATACAGGAGTAGATATATATGAAGTGGTCGTTAAACACATATCAGACATGTCAAGAATGGGAACTCAAACGTATACTGGAAACTGCCGAAAATACCGGCTATCACGGTGTAGAACTGCTCATGGATTACAAGCAGAAACATGGGTTTGAATGGGATACACCAAAAGACCGATGGGAAGCACTCAAATCAGAGGTTGATGCAAGCAACGTCGTCATATCTTCACTGGCAAGTTGCCAGAATTTCCATTCAGAAACCGCATCAGATAGACAAGAAACTGTCCGGCGAGTAACGAGGGTAATAGACATGGCAGAATATATGGACTGTAACCATGTTCGTGTTCTCGGAGACAGATATAACGATGAAAACAGAGATGCTGTGGTCGGTTATGTAACAGATGGACTAAAGTCACTCGGGGACTATGCGGGTGAGAAGGATATTACCGTATCTATGGAGATGCACGGTTCTTTCACTGATCCTGATTCTGCCATGGAAGTCATTGAAGCCGTGAATCTACCGAATGTCGGTTTTGTCTTCAACTCACAATTTAGAGGATGTGAAGGGGGTAGTATTGAACCGCTATTTTCACGAATAGCACCTCATATCACGGCAGTCCATACACATAAAGTGGAAACGCCTGAAACCTTTGAACTTTACAGACAGATGTTTGAATGGTTAAAACGAATCGGGTTTACAGGCTACATCTCTAACGAATGTGCCTATACAGGTCCTGATCCAGAGAAGGTTTTAGCACTATACGTTGGTCTATTCAAAGCCTTTGTGTGAAATGAAATCTGGGGTATGTGTGTATCATAGATGCACACAACTTTGGTTTCCGTTCTGATAACTCACTCCCACCGCGCCCAAGCAGAAGGGCTGACATAACCTTCATCAGCATAGGGATCATCGCCTGCAACGACGAACACACCACGATAGTTACGTTGCCCTTTCCAACTCAGCCATGTAGCGGTACTGCAGTAATGGCTCACAAGAACGCGACGATAATTATTGCTCCGGTTTTTCTTTGAACGATGCAAAAGATACCCATTGAAGAACAGGACACTACCGGCAGTCATCTCAATGGGGATTTCATCTGAATCATCAAATCCTTTTGCTTCGTGGCAACTGTCAAACTCATCCCGTTTGTCGTGCGGAAACCGATCATATATCACCCCAGAACGATGACTATCTGGAAGTACCCATATACAACCATTCTCAACAGTTGCATCATCCAATGGAATCCATGCCCCCACAAGCGATCTATCCCGCGTAGGAATAGGATGCTCATCTTGATGCCAAGGGTTTCCAGTATGTCCAGGTACTTTACCTAACATCATAGACTGCATGCACTTCACACCACCATCCCAGAACGGTATATGTGCACCAACTATTTCCTGTAAAATCGCGCAAACCTTCGGATGTTCAACATACTTCCGAATTAGTGGACTAATAGTGTGTGGTTCACCGACACACATAATGCGATCTAAAATCTCAGTCTCGGTAGCAGTTTCATTGATATGGGGAATCGCAGCACAGTCATATTCCCCTCTGAAGATTCTTAACATCTCATCCTTTATTTCGTCACATTCTTCAGGGGACACTACATCAGGGACCATCAAATAACCGTCATTAATATAAGATTCTGCAAAACTATCTGGTGATGTATGCTTCATAATACAGATTCTCCATTTTTACCCAAGCTAATAAAATCTCAGCTTAGTATCATATCCCTAAATTTAAATGTGAAATCGCAGCTGCGTTTTATACTGCCAACATCTTGCATCTTGTATTGTATCACAAGGGGTCCTGAAAAACTGATTTCCTTCAATCCTACAGCGAAAGTTTCAAAATCATAAGTCCCGCCTCCTGGCTCACCTCGATCACTTCCTGACACATGCACATCGCCTAAACAGGTTTTCATCGCTAATGCAGCAGTGTGTGGGTTGGCATTATCATTAAATAGGTGATATGTATCACACGTCAGATAAACAGGAAAATCGCTTGCAGCAACGAAATCGATACCCTCGCGATAGTTATCAAGCGGACACCCCTTCTGAAATTCAAGTGCGATTTTGATGTCGTTATCTTGGCAAGGTGGAGCCATTTCAGCCAGATTAGCTGCAAGCGTGTCCAGTGAATCTTGGCGCGAGACACCTTCTGATGGATTAACCCAAACACCAATAAATTCAGCATCAAATCTACATGCAACATCCAACACAATCTCAAAATGCCGCACTGCTTCATCTCTTTTTGTTGGTGTTGTCAGGATGTGATTCCCAAAACCGATTGTTGGTGCAACAAGCTTGTGTTTGTCAGCAAGTCTGACTGCATCCTCTATTTCGTTTGATGACATCTCTCCAAGAAATGCGTTATTCACGGGTATGTTAATACCTTCATATCCTGCGTCAGCAACAATTTGGAAGATTTCTGCGCGTTGGAATCTTCCCAATGTTCCAGAATATGGGTCATAACAGACAGGTAACATAATGTCTACTATCCTTTCTATATTTCAAATGTCTTTTAAATTTCAAAGGCTTTTAATTAACGTAACCGATTTGTTCACGCCATGTATCTAACAGCTGCATGTTCCCCAGTGTATCATCCCAAGACATTGCGGGTGCTTGTCGGTCATCAATATGGTTCGCAACCATTTCTGCTTCATAAGTGAAGAGGTCCCGGTCTGCCTCAACTATTATTTCCTTTGTTCCACCGCCTCCGTATGATTGAAGTATGATTTTACTTGGTGGAAAGGATGTATCCAACGGCAAAGGCGTTCGCGCGCCTCTACAGGGTGATGAGGGTAACCAAGGATTTGGAATGCTGATGATTCCACCTGAACCGTATATTGTTACACTGCTGCCGATATTGCAGGCAACTGCGGTACTGATTTCAGCAATAATATCGTTTTCAAATTTCAACGTAGCCGCTGCGATATGATCAACACCTGTAGGTCCCAACACACCGTTGGCTTTCACGGAGATTGGGTCTAAGAACAGTCTGTTTGCTGCTGCTCCTGCTACTTTGCGTGCCATGGAGGCGGAATAACACCCGACATCAAGAATACCCCCACCTCCCATTTCTCGATTGAATAACCTACTTTGCGGGTTGAAATTTGATTGAAAACCGAAGGATGCACGGATAAATAGAACTTCACCTATTTCATCATTTTGTATCAATTCTACCATGCGTTGAATCTGCGGATGGCAACGATACATGAATGCTTCCATGAGAAACACATCGTTTTCCTTAGCTGCATTGACCATTGACAACGCAATTTCATGATTGATACTGATAGGTTTTTCAACTAAGACATGTTTCTTAGCTTGAGCAGCTTTAATTGTCCACTCTGCATGGTGTGGATGAATAGTTGAAATATAGACAGCATCGATACTGTTATCAGACAAAAGTTCCTCATAGCTTCCGTAGTGATGTGGAATACCGAAATTATCTGCAAACTTTTCTGCACGTGAACTATCACGACTTGCAACGGCATATATCTTACCAGAATCAGTAAAACGCATACCGTTACAGAAAACGTGGGCAATACCACCCGGACCAATTATACCCCAATTTAACATAGACTATCTCCCCATCTAATGAGTTCTTTGTATTGATGATACAGTATAACACGGAAAGTTTTTTATGGCAATAGGTAGTGGAAGGAGTGCAAAAAATTACACACCCCTATTAAACTATTGACTTTTAACGCAGATTAAAGTATAATACAATCTAATAATTGCAAAGAGGTTACTAATAAAATATTTACTGTCAACATCTTCACTAACATCAACCTCAATTGTGAAATCAAATCAGATTTAAAGGAATACATTCTCAATTCACGTTAGAAAACTCATACACAGAAAGGAAAACATGGCAACGATTATCAAACAGAATACAACTGGAAAGAATTACTGCTTACTCGGTACAGGTTTTGGTGCTTTCCAATCTGCAAAACCGCATTTTATATTAGGTAACTGGGTCCCCGAAGTGAAAGAAGGTGAATACGCTTTGGTATGCGCTTGTGATAGTACGGGTAAGGTTTTTTGGATAGATGCCCAGGATATAACCGTCGTCAGCGTTGATGGACAAAATATAGGAGAATTAAATCTCGGTTAAATGAAGTTGACTCTTCATCATGACAAGACTGAATTAGACACTGATAGCACATATTTTAGAAAGGAAACATATTTACCGGATGGATTTACAGCAGATCAATATTAAGGTTTATGCAACAGAGGATAGTGAAGTTAACTATACCAATTTTATCAAAGTCTTCAATCGTTGGATGGTAGAAGCGGATTCTGATGATTATCTGAATTACGCAGACTATTCACATGTTGAGGCTGGACCCGGTGTCTTATTGATTTTGAAGCAGGAAAACTATAGCATTGACAGTGCATATCATGAACCCGGATTCCTCTATAACAGGAAGCATGAAGTAGAAGGTGATAACGCAGAGAAAATTCGCCTTGCACTCTCAGAAACTCTCACTAAATGTCAGCTGCTTGAGACATCTGAAGAATTGGAAAATGCTATACATTTCAAAGGAAATGACATTCTGTTTATGATTAACAATCGGAACATTGCACCGAATACTCCTGAAACAGCGGAAACGATTCAAGAACACCTTGAACCTATACTGAAACAGATGTATGGTGATGATGATTTCCAGATAGAACGCACCTCTGAGGACACTCGCGAACGTTTTGCAGTGCGAATCTCCGCCAGTTCCGACAAACAGATTCCTGAACTTCTCTCCAATCTCGGAGGATAAGATGTATAATTTCACGAATGAACAGATCGAACGTTACAGTCGACACATTATCCTAAAAGAGGTAGGCGGAATAGGACAGACGAAGCTGCTTGAATCTAAAGTGTTACTGATCGGTGCAGGTGGACTCGGTTCTCCTATCGGAGTATACCTCGCAGCCGCAGGTGTCGGTAATATCGGTATTATTGATGATGATGTGGTTGACCTCAGTAACCTACAACGTCAAATTTTACACGGAACAAGTGATATCGGTATACCAAAAACAAAGTCCGCAGAAGCCAGTATCAGAGAGATGAACCCCGATGTGAAAGTCATCCCTTACAATGAACGTATCAACTCACAGAACGCTTTCCAAATTTTAGAACAATATGATCTGATTGTTGATGGCTGCGATAACTTCCCAACCCGTTATCTCATCAATGATGCATGTGTTATGCTCGGGAAACCGATCGTTCACGGCAGCATTTTCCAGTTTGAAGGACAGGTTACTGTGCTTTATCCTGGTAAAGGTCCGTGTTATCGATGCATATTTCGTGAACCACCACCAGAAGGTTTAGCACCGAGTTGTCAAGAGGCAGGTGTGTTTGGCGTGTTACCCGGTATCATCGGGACAATTCAGGCAGTTGAAGCGATCAAAGTGTTATTAGATATCGGTGAACCGTTGATTGGAACACTCCTACTATTCAACGCGTTGACGATGGAGTTTCAGCGACTCACACTCCGTCAAGATGATGACTGTCCAATGTGTGGTGAGAAACCGACTATTACAGAACTGATGGATTATGAGGAATTTTGTGAAGTGCGGTTGTAGATGCTAATCAAGGATTTGTCAGCATAAGGAGAAACTACTCAATGTATGATGTTTCACAGGCTATTATAACGCTGGCTATTGTTATGGTATTCATCGCAGTAAAACTATTCCAAATCCACAAAACATTCAAGGTTCAGAATGAGCATTTAGCCGAAATTGCAAGGAATCTTGAACGTTTAATCTATTATGCCACGATTGATAGCAGGACTAAGCAAGACGAATAGAGAACACAGAACATACAGAGTTTCAAACCCATTGTAGATTCTATCTACAGTGGGTTTGAATTTATACAACAGTATTCAGTTAACCATCCAGATGGAAAATCGCCATCTTCAATTCAGTCATCTCTTCAATGGCATATTTGGGACCTTCTTTACCCATACCACTCTCTTTCACACCACCATACGGCATAAGATCCGCACGCCACTGTGTTCCCCAATTCACCATGAGGTTACCAGATTCGACTTCTCGGACAAATTTCATTGCCCAATCAACGTTCTGTGTAAAGATAGCTGCACTCAATCCATAGTTCGTATCATTAGCCAGAGCGATTGCTTCGTCAATGTCGTTGACACGTGTCACGCCGACAGCAGGTCCGAACACTTCATCACAAGAGATTTTCATTTCTGGTTTGACATTCGCAAGGATCGCCGGTGTAACAAACTGATCCTGCTTATCTCCCCCTGTGAGGAGTTCAGCACCATCTGAAACCGCTTCCTGTATCCATTCAGTGACACGGGTAGCATCACCTTCTCGAATCATCGGTCCCATGCGAACACCATCTTCTAAAGGATTACCGATACCAATCTGGGATACTTCGGCTTGGAATGCATCTAAGAAGTCTCCGTAGATTTTCTCGTGTGCGATGACGCGTTGGGTAGAGATACATACCTGTCCAGCATTAGAATATCCGGACGCTGCAGCAGCCTTTGCAACCTTTTCTGGATCAGCATCGGGCATGACGATGAGTGGCGAATTTGAACCGAGCTCCATCGTAACCCGTTTCAAACCGGCAACTTTACATATATGTTCACCAACATCACGGCTACCCGTAAAAGTAATTTTGCGAACACGTCTATCTTGACAAAGTGCATCTCCGATTTCTCCACCTGGACCTGTAAGACACTGTATGGCTTCTGGTGGTGTTCCTGCTTCTAAAAAGAGCTCAACTAATTTCAGAGCGGAGAGGGGTGTATCTGTTGCAGGTTTGATGATGATCGCATTGCCACCCGCAATCGCCGGACCAGCTTTGTGACAGACGAGGTGTAAAGGAAAGTTGAAAGGACTGATGCCGACCACGATACCACACGGAACACGGACAGTAAAACCCATCCTGTTTTTGACACCAGGTGCACCTTCAAGGGGGATAGTTTCACCCGTAACGCGTTTTGCTTCTTCAGCTGAAAGCGCGATGATCTCTGATGCGCGCGACGCTTCTCCGGTTGCTTCAGCGATTATCTTACCTTCTTCACGTGTTATAACTTCAGCCAGCTCATCTACTTTTTCCACCATTAAGTCTGCGACTTTACGCAGAATTTCATAACGTTCATATCCTGTCATCTCTGCCATGATCTTCGCACCACGTTCTGCGGTACGTATAGCAGTTTCAACGTCGCCTGCATCACCTTTAGGGACAGTGTCAACAACTGAACCATCAAAAGGACTTAGGACGTCAATTTTGTTTGACTTATCAACCCATTCTCCACCAACATGCATTTGCATAATGCGTTATCTCCATTTCTGATTTAGCACATGATGTGCGTTTATTTTTCAGTTTTTAGTAAACCCCAAGTAATAGTCGCTTTGCCTGTTGCTTCAACGGCAGCATAGTCAGTTAATCCGGTGTTCATGACCGCGTTAACTTCTGCTTCAGAAAGTGCTTGTGTAAAGAACCCTACCTCGTCAAAAAGACCTGTTGCTGCAACATTTCCAGGACGTGCACCTATCCACATTGGAGATTCACTTGTATCAAGTGGTCCACTCGTTGCACTTTCAGCATCAAGTTTTCCATCTATAAACATCTGCACCTTACTTCCATCGTAGACTTTTGCTACATGGTGCCATTCGCCATCAGCGATTATTGTCTTTCCTGGTAAACGTGTTTCTTGACCGTTCACGTGCCACATAAACACGGGGTAATCATCTTGATGTATCCAGATATCAAGGTGCCGGACAAGCTTTTCCTCCGGCCACTTTTCACCGTTTCTCCATACGATATATTGCCATGAAGCAGCATTCAACTTCACCCACGAGACAAACGTGTACGGATCTGCGTTGAAAACATCGTCGTGCTCTATCCAGACATAACTGTCTCCCCGTCCTGGAAATTCCAATGCCCCTCGGATTTTACCGTCGTTAACCCATGTCAAAGAACCTTTTATTTCTCCATTGTGTCCACTGACAATATCTGTTACAGTACCCCCACTACCCTCATCAAATAACCATGCGCTTGCTAAGCCAAGTTTCACTGCATGTGCTGACGTGACAGCAATCCCTATAACTAAAATTAGACTCAAAAAGGTTGTTTTCATCGCGTTTTCTCCTTTAATCGGTATCGTAAAATATAGTTTAACGTGAGTTTGATAAATGTAGCGCAAACTTTCCAGTTTGCGAAGATGTGCCACAAACTGAAAGTTTGTGCTACAATTCACGCCTCTCGGATCCGAAATGGTTTGATTGAACGCAACCGAAATGATTAATCAAACCCACGTTAGTTTATTCAATTATTGTGTTTTTAGATATGCCCATGTAGTTGTAACTTTACCCGCGGCTTCAACTTCTGCAAAATCCGATAAACCACTGTTTTTCACAACGTTTATTTCTTCTTCAGAAAGTGCTTGTGTAAAGAACCCTACCTCATCAATAAGACCTGTTGCTGCTATACCTTCCGGACGCGCGCCAATCCATATAGGGGATTCATTGGTGTCCAAAGTGCCACCACTCGCTTTCTGATCTTCCAGTAACCCATCAATAAACATCATGACTTTATCCCCATCGTAGACTTTCGCGATGTGGTGCCATTTGTCATCTGTTATGACGGTCTTACCATCAAGTTGTCCTTTGTGTTGACCTGCAGTCCACATGAAGACTGGGTAACCTGCGTCATGTATCCAAATATCAATGTGTCGCACCTCTTCTGATTCGGGCCAAACGTCTCCATTTCTCCAAACGATATATTGCCAAGAAGCAGGTTTTAACTTCACCCAAGCGACGAAGGTGTAACTTGCAGCATTGAATACATCTCTGTGCGGAATACGGATATAGCTATCACTCTTACCTGAGAACCTAATTGCACTACCAAATTTCCCGTAAAAGGTCCTACTTAATTTACCTACAATCTCACCATCATTTCTACCTACAACGTCTTTAATCTCATCACCCCTTCTTTCCTCAAATGTCCATGCACTGACCAAACCGAGTTTTCCAGCATGTGTACCAGCAGGTGTAGAAAAGACCAGAACACTGCAAGTGAATGTTATACTTAAGATTACTTTCTTTAACATATTCCGTTTATTATCTCTGCGTCGTCATCTCAGACACGACTGTTTTCAAGCGCGTCCTCATCTATTTCAACGCCTAAGCCAGGGCTATCAGGGATTGTTGCATAACCATCTTCAAGTGGTATCGTAGAAGGCGTAACAATATCATACGCACGCAATGCATTTAGGGTGATTGATGGCATCGTAGCATTTCGCATCACAGCTGCAAGGTGCATAACATAAGTAGTAGTTATGCCGAGACCAACGATCTGTATCCATACAGGTAAGTGTGCTGCATCAGAGATAATCGCTTCCCGTTTTGCATTGGCAGCACGCGAGTCTGGATATGCGATGATAAACGAGTCATTCATTTTCGCGCGAATCGCTTCCACCGGATCAGGATTACCGAAATGGATCGTAATTGGCATATCCGTGTGTTGCTTAATCTCTTGATAACCTTCTATATTTGCCTGTGGAATGGGTGTTTCAAAGGATTCTATATTAAAACCCGTTAGTTGGCTTGCCACTTCAAGGGTTCGTTCAGGTGTTTCAAAAGAGTCATTTGCATCAACACGGAGTTGAAAGTCATCTGGTACTACCTCGGTGATGGCTTGCACCTGTTCAAGCACTTCAAACCAGGGACGCGCCTTAATCTTGTGAAGCCTATAGCCGAGTGAATACGCATGTTTTGCCTCTGCTGCCCACTCCTCTGGTGTCATATCAATTGACCAATATCCAAACGAAGTCTTGTCGTGAACCTTTTCACCTAATAGTTTATGTACAGGTACACCGAGCGACTTACCCATAATATCGTAAAACGCTTGTTGTAGCGGTGTCGGTGCCCATCCATTCATAAACTCAAAAGGATTTCTACCGATATATTTTTGGATAGTTTCTTCAGATTGAAACGATCCATCACCGATACCGATAATTCCAGCGTCCGTGTGTACTTTGAAGACATGATCAATCTGATATAGATTTCGTTTTGTCATCAGATCATAGATACCATCGTGATAAGGTACTCTGACCTTTATGATCTCTATCTGAGTGATTTTCATGCTGTAGACTCCTCCAAGAGTTTAGAGTCAATTATTCATCCCGTCGGATCCAGCTAACAACATCTTCTGCTTCACCAGTTCCACCTTCCATACCATCACTGCCAAACGAGATGAGATCGTATCCATACTCGTCATGCACACCCGGTCTGATGTAAATGTAGGGATTTCCCCATGGATCATTCGTAATTGGAATTTGCATGTAGGGACCTAACCAATTTATAGGTAGCGGGGGTTCTTCGGGACTCTCCCAAAGTGATTTCAAGCCTTGTTCAGTAGAAGGATAATCTCCATTATCTTTTGCATATCTATCAAGTGCGATTCCGAGTGTCTCTATATCCTCCGCTGCGCGTGTTTGTAATGCACGTCCTGCTTGACCGAGTAATCGTGGTGCTAAGATAACTGCTGCAATCACACCAACGATGACGACAACAATGAGTACTTGTGTTAATGTTAAACCGGATTGTCTTAGATGTATGCCGGATTGTTTTGGATGTATGTCTATCACGTCCGCGCCTCCGCGCTTTGCTTTAGGGATATAGTCTGTTTCTGTATTCTCAAAGTGTATCATATGAATCTGATAGTGTCAACCGTGCCAAAGAATAAACGGTTGCATAATCTGTCAACAGACTTTTTGCCATATTGTCGTAATGTTGTGGCATACACACATTGTACAGTAGTGTATCAAAAAAATCAAGTGTAAAGGTTTATTAATTAAATCCAATAACCGTCTAAACAATTAACCTGATTCATGATATAATTAAGGAAGCATAACAGGAGACAAGACTACAAAGTCCATCTTAAACTATAACATATTTAATTACAATCTTTGCACTACACAGCGGAAAAAGAATTCTTTATATATAAGGAGAGACATTATGATAAGGAGAGACATTATGACCCGTAGAATGTATTGGGGAGTCGCTATCCTCATTCTTTTACTCGGTTCTGCAGCTGTGTTCAAAATTGTGAACGAACGAGCAGAAATGGAGGCAATGGCTAAACAGCTTCGTGACCAACAACTTGCAGAGTATGTTGCGAAATGGGGAGAACCTCCTTCACCTGATGGTTCTTATCAGCATACCTTTGATAATCATGGGAATGTCTTACGACATTATGAAGGAACACGTATTGTAACGCATTATAGAATTGAGGTCGGGTTTGCACCAACGATTTCAGAATTGGAAAGGTATAAACAACTAAGAGCTGAAAGGAAAGAACTTGCACGCGAGGGCGACATTGAGGAGATGCACCGTATTGACGATAAGATACAAACACTTGTTAATTCTGCCCAACGTGAAGTTCCTGTCCCTTTTGGATATGGGTACTATGGTCCTCAATACACTGAAGGAGAACGAACAAATCTTCGTAATCAAGCTTTAAAATCGTTTTATAAACGTATGGGTGTTCCACATCTTTTTGAACTAAACAAGAGAGATAACTACTAAAGGAGATAGACTATGAATAGATTAACATTCCTGATCATTATTTTAGTTATTGTGTTTTTTGTTGCTGTAATTATACAGCTAAGATTAGATGTTGATTCCTTTATGTCTTATGCTTACAAAGCACTTGGAAAAGATTGGGATGAAGCAATATCTGATTATGAATCAGCTGGGTTGTACGCCTCTGCACCTGTTATTAGATCAACTCCTGTCAATGATTTGACAATGCACGGAGAAAGAGGTGTATTGGACGATGGTACTATAATTGAGGAAAAATGGGAGCCTTACAAACCAGATGGCTATCACTATATTACAATCAGTATAAAAGCAACCGGATATGGCGAAGTAGTTTTTGAACTTAACGGCAACAAAAAGGATTATCCCATTGGAAACTGGAAGTCAGAGCCAATAGAGAAGGCAGTTAATGAATACTATGAGTTTGAAATAGAAGAACCAAATAATGTTGATGCGACTAATATTCAACCTACAACAGTGAATGTTTCTGCTACAGGAAAAGTCTTAACACGTTCAGTACGACTCACCACTTATGGAAGTATGCAAGAGGAGCTGAGGGTTCAAGCATCTACTTCCGGAGTAGGTGTTACTTTTGGTACTGGAAAGTCTTCCTTTTGGGAATGGACTCCTGGAATAACTCGTACCGTTCCCGCAGAAGGATACCTACATTATAATGGAAAGTATTCTATTACGACTAATGATTATAAAGTGGGTTATTCTGAGAACAACTGATATTTCCTTCCTAACTAAAGTTTCTTGATAGACAGGCAGGTATCCGAGAGGTTATCTGCCTTTTTTATTTCCTACCTATTTTCTTTTCCCCTAAGCTTCCTTTCATACTGTCATTGATACATTTCTGTATGTATGAGAGGGTATCTAATCCTTCTTCTTGCAGGCATTGTTGAAAGTTTTCATCGCTATATTAATATCAAAGTATTGTTCTGAAGACTTTTCTTTTTTCCTTTACTTGCACCCTTTAGGTCGAAACCTGTGTCTTTAATTATAGAGGGTATTCTATCTCGTTGTTTGAGTAATTTTCTAAATCAACGCATTGTAATAGTTTTCTTGACGAATTAAAAAATAGAGCATGTTTTACTTTTTCCAGATTGCACTCTTTTGGATTTAATACTGTGTCTTAAGTAATGAAAGGGAAAATGTGATCGAATTCCACATTTATTGGAAATCTATTTGATGATAAATTAGAGGGTCTCAATTTGCGTAATTTTCACGGAATCTATCGTTTTTTGATCGTTCTGACTGAAATTTTAGAAAAAATCCATCTTTTTTCATTTTATACAGCATTTTATGCACCTATTGGGGTAAAAAATATTGTCTTAAGTAATAAAAGGGAAAAATGTGATCGCATTCCATACTTGTTGGAAATCTATTTGATGATTTATTAGTGGAGCTCAATTTGAGTGATTTTCATGAATTTTATCAGTATATTACCTATTTTTAGTGATAATGTCAGAAAAAGTTCATTTTTTTCCTTCACTTGCACCCTTTTAAGGTCGAAACCTGTGTCTTTAATTATAGAGGGTATTCAAATACCTTTGTTTGGAAAATCATGACCAAGTATTTTATGTAAGTATTAATATAAAATTCTTAGATGTAACTCGCTATGAGTTCATAATGAAAAAGACGTTAGAGATGCCCGAGAATTTTACTGATTTATTTTAAGTGAATTACGTCGGAGGTGCTAAGATAATGCACAGACAGTGTCATACCACTAACGTAGAATAGTTCCGACAGTGCTGGTTTCTATCATACACAGCTTATTGGCATTAAGTCAATAGGTAGTAGAGACCAGCAACCCCTATAGGGATTGCAGAACTTTCTTTATTACCTGCCAATTTCTGTAGTCTGTCTAAACAATGAACCTGCTTCATGATATAATTTAGGAAGCATAACAGGAGACAAGGCTACAAAGTCCATCTCAAACTTTAACATGTTAATGACACCCTTTTCGCTATACTGCGGAAAGATAACTCTTTATGAAGGAGAACAATGATGAACCGTAAAATGTATTGGGGAGTCGCTATCTTCATCCTTTTATTCGGTACTGCAGCCCTATTTATCATTATAAACGAGTTTGCAAAAGATAGCGAACTGGATGTCCAGTTAAAAGAAGCAGAAGAACTGGCAAATCAGATCAAGCTCAAGCAACAACAGGAATTAAAGGATCGTCCTTCTGCTGCTGAAGCACTTGAAAAGACAGAGACTGAGACAGAAGAGGGGACAGATACAGAGACAAAACTTGAAGAAATGACGGAATCATATTTAAAGACACTTTCTAAAGAGCAACTACAAGAAATATATGATTCATTTTATACAAGATTTGGATTAAAACCTCCTCCACCTGGATATAGATATAGATGGGCGGATAAAAATGTTCCACTTTTTGATGAAAATGGCAAACCTGTTTTGCATAAAATCGGTGATCCTATTGTAAATATTGCTATAGAAATAGGATTTGCTCCCACGAAAGAAGAATATGAAAAACTCAACCAACTAAAAGATGATTTATTTCAAGCTGAGCGTAGGGGTTGGGATGATAAGGTTGCATCTCTAACGCAACAGATTGAAACACTTGAGGCATTGGTGCAACGGGAGCGCCCTGTTCTAAAAACTATTTATTGGAGCGGCAAGTCTGGCACGCATGATTCTGCTCGTTCCTTGCGAATAGCAGATGAACAGTTAAATGAAGCACTTAGGTCATATAATTTAGCACACTTAATAAAAGAGAGGCGTTATTAGATAGTTTTAATTTCTTTATTACATTAAGGAGTTTATCATGAAAGCGATTAAATGGACAATTTCAATTTCTATCATAATTTTGAGTTTTATAGTTACATTAGTGACGATACAGAGTATCACAGCGCACGATGGAAACAGCCTGAACCCAGTTAACTGGTTCAAAGATCATGCAGTGGATAATCCTTTTTTTGAAAGCACTACACCTGAGGTTTCATGCAATATTGATAACCACAAATTTACTTATGTCAAACAAACCTACTGTGACGAGGTAAAAGGAAGAAACTATTGGTATAGTCCTGATTTAGTCAAGGATCCTATAGTTAAGATGACAGCTACATTGCATGGAACGGGATGGGTAAGAACGAACTTTTATGGTTATATTGATGGTGAATTGAAGGGAGATCACAATTTTACTCAAGCTGAAAAAAAAGGAAGCACGATTGCTGCTTTTGTTCCTTATAGAGGTGCCGTGCATGATGAAGAAATTGAGGTAATATTTACAGGAGAGCTCAAGAAAGAGACCAAGACCTACGAATGGAAAGCTAAAGGCACAGTTGAGTTAACACCAATATATTGGAAGCGAAAATGGGGATTGAATATAGGTGAATCTTCTGGCGGTTTTGCTTTAACAGGTAATTGGGAAGATGGAAAGATACAAGAATACACCCCCTTACCAGAAGAAGATCCGCATAATGGTTTTGTTGAAGGGTCATGGGATGTAACGGTAAAAGAAGAGAAGCTGGATTATGATAAGAATGGTAATCCTTGTGGAGGTAGCAGCAGTGGTGGCAGTAGCGATAACAACGGCGATGGCAGTGAGGATACAAATTCAAATGAAGCGACTGTACCGGATAGGCCTGGTAGTTTTACTTTGTCTCCGAGGCGAATTGCGATTCTGTTGAGATGGGAACCTTCTGCCTCCGATGGCGGTTCTCCGATAACAGGGTACGAATATCAATACCAGTCCGGCAACTACAATCGCAAAGTATGGAGTGAATGGTCTGAGTGGACTTCCGCAGGAACGGGTAATTCTAGGTCTACCTGGATTACAGGATTAAATCCCGGAGTAAATTACGGTGTTCGTATGCGCGCTGTGAATGATGAAGGATATAGCAGTAAAACTGGTATAGTGATAGTTGAGACTAATGAGTAAACTATTTCGCAAAACTATGAGAAAGAGTTTGCTAATGCTGTGCTAAGGGCATTGGAACAAGACGATGATTAGTCGCAGTTAATCTTACCAATCTAACAGGCAGGTATCTGAGAGGTTATCTGCCTTTTTTATTTCCTACCTATTTTATTTCCCCTAAGCTTTCTTTTATACCGTCATTGATACATTTCTATCTGAATATTGTTCTGAAGACTATTCTGACGGTGTCTGAGGGTTGTGGATTTTCAGCTCTTGAGACGCAGTTGATGTGTTCAGCGAAAACGCCAATTTTCAAAAAACGGCACTCGGAGAGTGCCTACTACTATTATGAACTTATGAAATCCCGAAATTATCACTTAAGGAAAAAGGATCGCTGAACCCTTGCTCCAGCGGAGCAATATGTATATAGAAAAAGGATTGTCAACGGGCTGCACTCCAGATGAAGATTAAATAATTAATTCGGTAATTTTCTGTTCGAATGATGCCAGCCGAACTCCGTGTCAATGATTTTCAAAGGATTTATAGTTTTTTACCTGTTTTGTCTAAAATCTTAGAAATGAACTATTTTCTTTCAGTTGCACCCTTTTGGTTGAAACCTGTGTCTTTAATTATAGAGGGTATTCAAATACCTTTGTTTGGAAATCATGACCAAGTATTTTATGTAAGTATTAATATAAAATTCTTAGATGTAACTCGCTATGAGTTCATAATGAAAAAGACGTTAGAGTTTCACGAGAATTTTACTGAATTATTTTAGGTGAATTACGTCGCAAGTGCTTAAATAATGCACAGACAGTGTCATACCACTGCCGATGCGAAGCACTAACGTAGTATCAGTACGACAGTGCTGGTTTCTATCATACACTGCTATTGGCATTAAGTTAATAGGTAGTAAAGACCAGCAAGCTCTACAGGGTTGGCAATACTTTCTTTTTTACCTGCCAATTGCTGTAGTCAGTCTAAACAATTAACCTGCTTCATGATATAATATGAAGCATAACAGGAGACAAGGCTACAAAGTCCATCTCAAACTTTAACATGTTAATGACACCCTTTTCGCTATACTGCGGAAAGATAACTCTTTATATATAAGGAGAGACATTATGACCCGTAGAATGTATTGGGGAATCGCTATCCTCATGCTTTTACTCGGTACTGCAGTCGTATTTATCATTATAAACGAGTTTGCAAAAGATAGCGAACTGGATGTCCAGTTAAAAGAAGCAGAAAAAGTTGCAAATCGGATAAAGCAACAGCAGAAGAAACAGGTATCAGAGGATGAACCGGAATATAAAGTTCAGGTAGTACAAGGAAACGAGAAGGTGAAAGATGTGTCAAACGAAACCGTGTCTACAGAAGAAGTTTTCCCGAGGACGCGCGCGGAGTTTGAAGCACTCCCGCTTGAGCAACAAGAGGCTCTCAAACATGCTGCAAGATCTGCCTTTTGGAAAGAAAGGGGTCTAGATCCACCTCCGCCTGGATACACCTATCGTCAAAATCAAGATGGGTATCACCTCGTCAAAGAGGGAGAAGCACTATTCAGAATCACCTGGGATAACTTTGGGTATCATAACTACCATCAACTGAGCGAAACCGAATGGGAAAAGTATAAGGCATTAGAGGTCATTGCCGTTTATGGGTTACCCGGTCCTCGTAAGCCAGAGGCCACCCCTGCGGTTGTGGCTTTAGCAAAAGAATGGTACGATAAGCTTAACGAGAAAACCTGGGGTCCTCGCCCCGGTGTCTCGGTAAGTGCGTCTGGGGGAGTTTGGAATACTCTCTCTAAGGAAGAGGGGTATGAGAGAATTAATAGGTTGGCTATGGAAAAATTAGCCTCATTGACTCCGCCATCCAGAAGTAGTGTCATTGATTATGCAATTGTAGATAGACTACTCATAGAACTAAAAACTGAATTAAAGGGGAAATAACAATGAAACGTATTTGTTTATTTGTGGTGTGTTTAAACTCTATTCTATTATTCTTAGGTCCGAAAGCAGATGCTGGCATTAGAGCACTAGCAGCTGTTCCAAATCCTATTGCAGGAGCTGCAGTCTTACCAAACAAACATAGACATGTCAGCGTAATTAAGGATAGTAATGGTGCTATTACTAAGATAAATAAAGCTGGAATCTTTCTTGTAGTCAACGCAGCGGTCGTAGCAGATGGGTACGGGCAAGTTGCTATGCTCACGTCAGGTGAACTGAAGCAAGCAGGAAAGACTGATGCGGTTGCGACGCTATCGGAGGGTCAGACGATAGAGGATATCGGATGGAATCTCGGCTTGATTCGCATTAATCAACTCCAAGCGGTGTATTGTACTGCAGTTGGGGAATACATTGCCTCTACTAAAGCTCAGACTGGGGATTTTACACTCGAAGGGGAGAGCATTTATGCCACAACAAGAATCAAGGTCAAAAATGACGGTAAGTTCGGGAGCGTTTTCATTTGAAAGTACGAGCGAGACAAGCACGATAAATACACGTAGGCCGATGAAGGACGACTATGAATTTTCTATTGACTTTATAGAATTGGGTTATTCTGCTACCAGTTCGTCTTTACTTGCTTATGGCACGTATGAGGCAAAAGTTGTCGACATTAATCCGATAAGAGAGGTTTACTGGATGATTAAAAAGCCTGGTGGTGAGTGGCAAGAAGCATTACACGATGAGGTGAACGGTGGTAAGTCCTCAAGCTTGAGTTACTCATTGGATTCTACACTTGGCACGTATGAGGTTTACGTGTGGATTTTTTTTGAAGATGATAGCATGACCAGCTATTCTCGCAAGTTTAAAGTTTTCGAATCTTTCCCATGATAGCAGGATTTATGTTTATTAGTTGTTTTTCGAACTAAAGTTTCTTGATAGACAGGCAGGTATGCGTATGTGTACCTGTCTATTTTCTTTCCTTCCGATTTTTTCTTTTCCCCTAAGATTTCTTTCATACCGTTGTTTATACATTTCTGTATGTATGAGAGGGTATCTAATCCTTCTTCTTTCAAGCATTGTTGAAATTTTTCATTGACATCTACACAACTTTCAACTATAGTAATACAATACTTAAATGTAGATTCAGTCAGGTAAACATCAATGTTTTTTGTCTTTTGTATTTTCATAGTACCGCTATCCGTATTACTCATTGTACTTTTCGCTTCAAGACAGAAAACGGATGATGAAGCAACACCAACGGAACAGTTAGAAGTTTGTGCTATCTGTCATAATGACTTCCCTGTCAAACAATTGATAGAAAAAGAGGTCGGTCTCTATGGGAGAGTCTACTGTTTCTGCAAGGATTGCATAGATGAATTACATAACGATTTTAATAGGCAGATGGATATTAAGCAGGAGAATGAATAATGTATGATTTAGTAGCTTTCGGAGAGGCAATGATACGACTCACAGCACCAGAATATATGCGTCTGGAACAGGTCTCATCCTTGTCTATAACGGCTGGTGGTGCTGAGATGAATGTCGCAGTGAATGCAGCACAACTCGGGCTAAAGACTGCATGGGTTTCACGACTCGTAGACAATTGGTCGGGCAGATACATACAGAATAAAGGACGTGAACTTGGGGTGGATATGTCCAATATTGTGTGGGTAGACTTTGACGGAGTCGGTTTTGAACGAAATGGATTCTATCATCTTGAAATGGGGGCAGGACCACGCGCAAGCAGTGTGACCTATGACCGTGGACATTCCGCAATCTCCAAAGTTAAACCCGGCGAGATCAAGTGGGATACGATTTTTCAAGATGCACGTTGGTTCCATCTCAGTGGAATTACACCAGCTCTGTCAGTATCTGCAGCCACTGTCTCTGCTGAAGCACTCCAAGCGGCACAAGCTGCAGGTGTAAAAACCAGTTACGACCTAAACTTCCGCTCAAAACTATGGAGTGCAGATGAAGCACAAGCAGTAAATAAACAGATGATGGATCACATAAACGTTCTCATAGGAAATGAAGAGGACTTTGAAAAATCACTCGGTTTTACAGCAGAAGGCACAACTGAATCATACAGCAAACTTGAACCCGATAGTTACAAAGAGGTTGCACAGAGAGTCAAAGAGACATATCCGAACATTGAGATGATCGGGACAACATTGCGGGATGCCAAAACCGGATGGCTAAATGATTGGCGGACACTCCTATATGATGGTGAGGACTTCTACCTTTCACGCATATATGAAAATCTGGAGCTTGTTGATAGAGTCGGAGGCGGGGATAGCTTCTCATCCGGCTTAATATTTAGCCTGCTGAATGGAAAATCATCGCAGGAAGCGGTTGATTTCGCAGGGGGCTATTCCGCTCTTGCACATACGTTCCCGGGTGACTTTAATTGGGCAACTGTCGCTGAAGCAGAAAAAGCCATGCAAGCAGGCAGCGTCCGTATCAGCCGTTAGTGGACAACCCAGGTTAAACCTGTAGGTCGGGTAGAGCGAAGCGAAACCCGACAAATGCCAAATGCGCATTTGACGTTGATTTGGACATGATAGACACAATCAATACGTGTCGCCAGTTAATATTTTAATGGCGTTCCTCTACCCGACCTACTTATTTGGTCTGGACTATCCAAGGGTATACGAAAACTGAAGCACAATAGATAGAAACTGTTGGAGAAATCATATATGGAAGACAGGATAAACATCGGCGGTTTAAAAATTGATAAAGCACTGTATGATTTGGTGCGCGATGAAATTGCTCCCGATACCGACATAGATGCAGATGAATTCTGGAACGCATTTGACGAAATAGTGAAGGAATTCGCACAGGAAAACCGAGCACTCTTAGAAAAAAGAGATAGATTACAGCAGCAGCTTGACAACTGGTATCTTGAACACAAGGACAGACCGATTGACCAAGACGAGTATGTTTCATTCCTTACGGAAATCGGTTACCTCGTTCCTGAAGGTGAGAACTTTATTGTATCAACAGAGAACGTTGATTTTGAAATAGCACTAATTGCTGGACCTCAACTGGTTGTTCCTGTAGACAATGCACGCTATGCTCTAAACGCGACAAATGCACGATGGGGAAGTCTTTATGATGCACTCTACGGTACAAATGCAATTGATGAGAAAGATGGTGCGACACGAGATGGAGACTACAATCCTATTCGGGGTGCTAAAGTCATCGCCTATACTGAAGGGTTTTTGGATGAAGTTGTCAGTCTTGAAACAGGAAATTATGCTGATGTTACGAATTTTAAACTGAGAACAATCGACCATCAATTACAACTACGCGCAATTTTGAAAAATGGTGAAGAGACCGGATTAAATGACCCAACGAAGTTTATCGGTTTTTCCCAAGATGGTGATAATCTCAGTGCAATCCTATTCCAGAACCACGGATTGCACATTGAGATACAGATTGACCGTGAACATCCAATCGGTAAAGAACATCCCGCAGGGGTCTGTGATGTTATCCTTGAATCAGCAATCACGACAATTCAGGATTGTGAAGACTCGGTGGCTGCAGTTGATGCTGTGGATAAAGTCAGGGTCTATAGAAACTGGAACGGTATCATGAAGGGTACATTAGAGACGACTTTTGAGAAGAACGGAAAAATGATAACCCGACGATTAAAACCGGATAAGACTTTCACAACTTCTGATGGCAACGATTTGACAGTATCTGGAAGAAGCCTACTCCTTATTAGAAACGTAGGACTTCACATGTATACAGATGCTGTAACGACATCAAATGACGAAGAGATTCCTGAAGGTTTCCTTGACGCAATGATAACAACTTTTGCTGCAATGCACGATCTAAAGCGGAACAGTAGTCTTACCAATAGCAAAACTGGCAGTGTCTATATCGTCAAACCGAAATTCCACGGACCTGAAGAAGTGGATATGACCATCAGGATGTTTTGTAAGATAGAGGACGCATTGGGATTACCACACAACACGATCAAAATTGGGATTATGGATGAGGAGAGACGCACAACCGTTAACCTTAAGGAAGTCCTACGGATAGCATCGGAACGACTGGTCTTTATCAATACAGGGTTCTTAGACAGAACGGGTGATGAGATACACACAAGTATGCACGCTGGCGCAATGATACCAAAAATGGATATCCGAAATGAACCGTGGATGCGTGCTTATGAGGATTGGAACGTTGATATCGGTATTGAGACCGGTCTGCCCGGGATCACACAGATCGGTAAAGGGATGTGGACGAAACCTGATGAGATGGCTGAGATGCTGGAGACAAAACAGAATCATCCGCTTGCAGGTGCCACAACTGCATGGGTGCCATCTCCTACCGCGGCAACGCTTCATGCAATTCACTATCACAAAGTAGATGTAGCAAATTGGTTAAATACGCTTGCAACACGAGAACGAGCAAGTATGAGAGACCTGCTGACACCACCTCTGCTCAAAGACCGAAAACTGACATCAGACGAAATACAGAGAGAAATGGACAACAATGCACAAGGTATACTCGGGTATGTTGTCCGATGGGTTGACCAAGGAATTGGGTGCTCAAAAATACCTGATATTAATAACATAGGATTGATGGAGGATCGCGCAACGTTAAGAATATCCAGTCAACACATCGCAAATTGGTTACATCACGGTATCGTTACGAAAGAACAAGTCAGAGAGACGTTCGAGAGAATGGCGAGAATTGTTGACGAACAGAACTCGGATGATTCAAACTACATCAAGATGTCACCAAACTACGACCAGAGTGTTGCATTTCAAGCAGCTTTAGATTTAGTGTTTAAGGGATGTGAACTGCCAAATGGATATACAGAATTTGTCCTACATCCGCGCCGTAGAGAGGCAAAACAATGCAGAATACCAAGCACGTATTCTGCCGAAAAATAGGATTCTATAAACTGATCATATCACTTCAGTCTATAGAATCTAACAGCATTATCGTGGAATAGTTTTCTCAATTCTTCTGGAGAACATCCTGAGACAGATTCCTGCAGTGTTTCTACCCAACGATTATAATCCGTAGCAAGTGTAGAAACGGGCCAATCACTCCCATAGATGACACGGTCAAAACCGAAGCAAGCAATGACATGGTCAATATAGGGTTGGACATCGTCTAATGACCAATTCTCGTAGTCCGCTTCTGTCACGACACCAGAAATCTTGCAGTGAACATTCGGGAAATCAGCGAGTACTTTGATCTCCTGTTTCCACGGTTCAAAAAGTTGGTTCTTGATATCTGGTTTACCGATGTGATCTAAAATAAACTGCACGTCTGGATACTGTTCAACGAGTCGGATAGCATTAGCAAGTTGCGGATGATATATACAGAGATCGAAACTGAGTCTGTGTCGAGAAAGCGTTTTCACACCATCAATGAAGTTTGGCTGGATACAAAAATCAACACTTTCACCTTGAATGAGTCTCCGGATACCTTTAACGAGTGACTCCTCAGCAAGTTTTTCTACAAATGCTGCGACACAGTTCCCTACTTCAAGTGGGGCCCAAGCCACAATTCCACGAATGCGTGGATCACCTGCAGCAAGTGAAGTAATCCAAGAAGTCTCTTTCAAGCCATCATCAGGGTGTGTATCACATTGAACGAAGACCATTGACGCAACTTCCAAGTCACCTATTGCAGCATTATAATCCTTGAGTAGAAACGGTCTATTAAGTAATGGAACCTGCTTAAGCCAGGGATATCTAAGCTGTTTAGGATGCCATAAGTGAACATGGGTATCTACAATTGGGAAATTAGCCATTTTCCACCTCCATATACCTAAGGATTACAGCATTATAATGTATATGCTGAATTTTGTCAATTTCTAATTCATATATTTAAGAATTTGCATCGCCTCTAATACATCTTGATAATGCTGTAGCACATTCATCCTTGATTGTACTTCTTTTTACATTACATTCATCCTTGATCATGCGTACAGGGTTTCAAGATTACCAGAATAAAACTCGTACCTCAAAGTCTGCAATAAATTCTACCATATCCGTTTGATGCTCACCAAAAACCTCTTGTCCTGATAATCCTATAATCCTGAAAATCCTGGTTCAGACAAGTAAACATAACTTTACACATCCTATAGCAACAAATTTGATTGACTTTTTGTCTATCAACATATATAATCTACCCAACCTGCGAAAGAGTGAGATAACAACAAATAAAATAATGTAAGTTTGATAAATGTAGCGCAAACTTTCCAGTTTGCGAAGATGTGCCACAAACTGAAAGTTTGTGCTACAATTCACGCCTCCCGGATACGAAAATGGCGTGAGTGAACGCATCCGAAATGATTAA
>JAJEJA010000003.1 GCA_022828145.1 Candidatus Poribacteria bacterium
TATTGAAAGTTTAGTTTTGTGAGGATGCGAAAACTCTCATATTTCGCTCCTCTAACAACCCGCTTACCACTTGAAATTTCACTTAGGTTCAGTCCGCCTCTTGTGTCAAACCCTGTCACGCGTAGCAATCCGTGTTTGACATGTTTCACAAGTGTGTTCTTGACAGGGAACGTTTGGCTACGCTATGTCAAAGCACCCACGCTTTAGCGGGGTGATCTTTACTGTTATAAGATTACTGATTACCGTTGTTTGTAATATTTGTGTTACCGAGTGATGCTAATGTAAACGTATCGTGAAACCACCCTGTACAGTTGCTATGAACATAAACAATGTCATCAATGACTATTCTGCGGTTATTAGGAAACTTTTCAATAAGATCATGACCCCGTAAGAATCTACCGTCATACCGTCTGAAGAAAACAGTGCGTCCACTTTGCACAATGTATACCTCACACATTTCACCGCCGTGTTCAGCCTCAAGGTCAGGGTCTATGACGCGTAGACAATGGAAGGTATTCTCACCGATAGTTACATCGTAAGTTCCTGCTCCCAAGCCTTGTCCCTCAGTTGTTTTGTAAGAACCATCCGGTTGCAGTTCATAACGTCCATCATCAACTATACGACGTTCACCATCGGGTCCCCATAGTTCTTCAAACCAGTCGTCACCTATAGTGTTGTATGTTCTGATCCCGTCCATGGTCATGACGACAGAAATCCATCTTGTATGTGTATCGTCCATAGCGACATACATTAAATCTGGTGATGTGGGCCATTCTCTTGCTAACCATTCATTGAACTGAATTTCTACACATTCGATATCGCGTATCATCGCTGGTGCAGTGGGTATCATTTGTGTGACAGCATCTAACTTTTGTGTTTCGCCATCATACTCCGCCCACATATAGGTTTCACCCATTTTGGGTATAGCGAACCACCACTGTAATTCTGGACAGTCGACCTCATATATTGGATCGGAACTTTCGACGATCTTGATATCAGGACGCGTTGGTGGGAATGGGTGTTCCAAGACCTCTCCTGGGGGTTTAATATAGAATTTGTTAGACATAACTCTATTCCTTATCAACTTTTATCTTTTTTGATCAGAACGATTATTGCGATTAATGCACCAGCAAAAAATGTACCAATGACTAAGAGTATGAGTAATTCTATTGGACCGATCATAATGAAGTTTATCCTCCTATGTTTGCTTAAATATAGGTAGTATTATTTGGTTTGTTCTTTCCAACGTTTCACAGCTTCTAATTTTGTCTGTTGCCATCCTGTCCAGTCAGTTTTTCCTTCGTATCTAACAACATCATGGATTGTTGCTCGGGGTTGATAAGTTATATAGTTGCCGGTATGCCACGCAAGGTTTCGATATATCATGAAATCACCTGGTGATAAATGGACTTGAACAGCACCGGGAAACTGTTGACAGTGTTCAAGATTATACCGTTCCGCTTCTACGTTCGTTTGTCCATCCGCGGGTCTACGAAGTTTTGGGTCTTTTGTAGATTGGATTTCTCCTGGCATATCCCATTGACGAAGATGGCTGCCGGGAACAAACCAGGTACAAGAATCGGCATATATTGCACAGTTGACCTGATTGAAATGCCGCAGGTCGTACCATACTTCTGCTAACTTTGCGTTTACGATCTCATCGCGCGCTTCTATTGGCACCTCAACGACGCCGTCACGATGCCAACCGAGGTGCCAGGGATGTTCAAGCGGTTCCACAAGCAATCCCATGATATCAACATGTCCGTGTGTATAGTTATCGCCAAGTAGTCTCTGGACAGCATCACGTAGTTCGGACAACTCCGTATAATCATAAAAGGGTTTCAGATCCAACGCATCACCGTAGTTAGAGAGGGGTTGGATTCGTTGCGTTTGAGGTCCATTAAGTTTATGTGCTAAGTGGCGTGCCTTCTCAGCTTCTCTACGTAAATCCGATAGAAGTGAAGCGGGAACAATACCACGAAATACAAGGAAACCTTGTGAAAGGTATTCGTTGACCATGGAATCTTGGAACTGAAATGCCACGTTATACCCCCTTAACCTATAGACTCCTCATCCCATCTGAAGGATAGTAAAAAAAGAAATTAATATGAGATTCTTCGTAAAGAGTTTGACGAATTCATACTGAATAGACTCAATATCTCCCCCTTAAGCATTCTACAATATGACATATTATATGTCAAGGTTAACGTTATGTTGACTATCAAACTAAATGTTTTCATAAATTTTATTGGGCATGTCAATTTTTGATAAGTTAGAACTCAGTAAGCAGAAAAAGCGTAAATCTGCTATAATAACGTGAGCTTCATAAATAAATCGTCCGAGAGTCATAGCGTCTGATTTACAAAGGACGCGGGTTTTTGTAGCACATTCTGTTAGATTGTGCCACATAAGACGCAAACAAGCATTTTACACTGCCAATACGGAACTCACGTTATAATAGGTTCAATAATAGTTTTTTGTGAATTTTTTAGTGAATGGCGTTTGACAACATTCCACCCGCTCTCTTATATACATTTATACTTATGCAGGAGAATACAGAATCATGTCCAATAAACTGAAACCCCGGAGTTATGCAATTACTGATGGTCCCGACCGCGCTGCTGCACGTACAATGCTCATGTTCGGTGATGGCGGACTTTCACCAGAAGACCTTGACAAGCCAATTATCGGGGTTGCGAATACATGGATTGAGATAGGACCTTGTAACTTCCACTTGAGACGACTTGCAGCTAAGGTTAAGGCTGGTATCCGTGATGCTGGTGGAACGCCGCTGGAATTTAATACTGTGAGTATCTCTGATGGTATTACGATGGGTACAGAGGGAATGAAAACCTCACTCATCAGCAGAGAAGTCGTTGCAGATTCAATAGAGTTAGTCTCTATCGGCAACATGTTTGATGCGGTGATTGCACTCTGCGGATGTGACAAAACTGTACCGGGGACGGTGATGGCGTTGGCACGTTTAGATATACCGTCTCTCACGTTATATGGTGGTTCAATTATGCCCGGTAATTTTCAGGGACGCGATGTCACAATACAGGACGTATTTGAGGCGGTCGGTCAGCACGCAGAAGGTACAATCACAGTTGAGGAATTGGACGATCTGATTAGTAAAGGCTGTCCGGGTCCTGGTGCCTGTGGGGGGCAGTTTACAGCAAATACGATGGCGACTGCAGTTGAGTTATTAGGTATCGCACCGTTGGGGAGTGGGAGTGTACCAGCTGTTGCAGAAGAGAAGGATAACGAAGCATACAAAGCAGGACAACTTGTGATGGATATGCTGGCTGATGACCGTCGTCCGAGTCAGATCATCACCCGAAAGTCTCTTGAGAATGCGATTACATCTGTCGCTGCAACTGGCGGATCAACAAACGGTGTTCTGCATCTGCTAGCTATTGCTTATGAAGCACAGATACCTTTGACACTTGAAGATTTCCACACGATTAGCCAAAAGACGCCTGTATTAGCAGACCTTAAGCCGGGGGGTCAGTTTGTCGCAACCGACCTATATGAAGCAGGTGGTATCCAATTCTTAACAAAACGGTTGATAGAAGCAGGTTTGCTGCATACGGATGAACTGACTGTTACAGGTAAAACAATCGGTGAGGAGGCGAATGCTGCGACTGAGACGGAGGGTCAACAGGTCGTTAGAGCCGTTAATGCTCCCTTGAAGCCTACCGGTGGATTCGCTATCTTGAGAGGTAACCTTGCCCCTGATGGGTGTGTGATAAAGTTAGCGGGTCAGAAAAAAACGTTACATCGGGGCCCTGCGCGTATCTTTGAACGTGAAGAGGATACATTTGCTGCTATCAAAGGTGGACAGATCAAACCGGGTGATGTGGTCGTGATACGTTATGAAGGACCTATAGGTGGACCTGGCATGCGTGAGATGTTAGGTGTGACAGCAGCGATCGTCGGTGCAGGTCTAAGCGAGGATGTCGCGCTCCTGACCGATGGCAGATTCTCTGGAGCAACACACGGATTTATGATATGTCACGTTGCACCTGAAGCAGCAATAGGGGGCCCCATCGCAATTTTACGAGAAGGGGACGAAATCGTGATTGATGCCAGAACACGTAGGTTAGATGTCACCCTCTCTGATGCAGAAATTAAAGCGCGTTTAGAAGAATGGACTCCTCCAAAACCCCGTTATACTCGTGGTGTTATGGCGAAATACGCGAAATCTGTTTCCTCTGCGTCCGAAGGTGCTGTTACAGGATAATGCCGTATAAGATGAGAAGGATGGAAGATGGGAAGGGTGGAAGATGGGAAGGGTGGAAGATGGGAGATGGAAGGGTGGAAGATGGAAGGATGGAAGGGTGGAAGATGGAAGGGTGGAAGATGGAAGGGTGGAAATCAGATGTTATGGGTGGGGTTCTTCTTAAACCTTTGATATCTGTTAATATAAGCATAACCCTTCAGTTGTTAGTTCAGTGTGAATATTAGGAGGAATATAATACATAATTCAGAAGGAGTAGAAACGTCATGCGACACATAAGTCTGTTGTTATTGTCCTTTACATTTCTTGTCAGTTGTTCTCCTCCGGAACCTGTTGAGATACCGGATCCTAATTTAGCTGCTGTTATTCGGGAAGCACTCAATATTGATAAAAATACACCTTTCAATGAAAAGGAGTTGAAAAAAATAGAAAAACTTGAGGCAAGAAGAAGGCAAATAAGCGACTTAACAGGCATAGAGAAAATGACAGGATTAACAGTGTTAGAACTTTACAATAACCAAATTGTAGACATAACACCGCTTGTAAGCCTAAAAGCGTTGACAAGTTTATCACTGTCTAACAACCGAATTACTGATATTACATCACTGACAGGATTAACCAATCTCACACACCTTTCAATTGGAGCAAACCAAATTAAAGACGTCCAACCCTTAGCGAATTTAACGCAATTGGCAAGTTTAAATCTTGCTAATAATCTTATTGGTGACATCACACCACTCAGTGGATTAACAGCACTTGAGTCGTTAAACATTCGCAGTAATCAGATCACTGATCTTACTCCCCTGGCAGATCTGACACAACTTAAGGAATTAAGACTTGATTTCATGCCGATTGATGACCTAAAACCCCTCACAGATTTGACGCAATTAACTATAATATCATTATATGGAACTAATATCAGTGAAATCTCTCCACTCGCTGGATTGACAGAACTTAAGGAATTAAGGCTTTCATCATCTCATGATATTAGTGATATTACACCATTAACAGGGTTAAAGCAGCTAAACACCCTAAGCCTTTCTGGTAATAAAATCCATGATCTGACTCCGCTGACCAGTCTAACACAACTGGAGTATTTAAACCTTGAGGAAAATTTAATCAGTGATCTAACGCCTCTTGAGGGATTAACACAATTGAGGGAATTAGCACTACGTAAGAATAAAGTTGGCGATCTTTCTCCACTTGCCCGATTAACACAACTGACAGAATTATCACTTGAGCATAATAAAATCAGTAAGATAGAATCCATCAATGGATTTCAACACATAACGGAATTAGATTTGGATTATAATGAGATTCAAGATCTAACATCTATTGTTGCGGCACTTGAAAACAGACCTGAGCTTGATTCCTTATCCCTTGCTCATAATAAAATAACCGACATTACTCCTCTTGAAAAATTGACGCAACTTATAAGTTTAGACCTTAGTAATAATGAGATAAGCGATATTAACGCACTTACTAAATTGACACAACTTGAAGAATTAAGCTTGTCATCTAATAGGATAAGTGATGTCATGCCTCTCAGAGGATTAACACGAATCAGGTCATTATCACTTTATAGTAATCAAATTACTGACATCACGTCATTTGCTGAATTTGAACGTCCTCAACTCCTCTTCCTACAGAATAACCAAATTAGTGATATTTCTCCGCTTGCCGGATTAAATTCTCTTAGAGCGTTATTAATAAGTAAAAATAAAATAACTGATATTAGTCCGCTGATCGGAAAGAAAGAACTTTTTAGTCTATCGGTTGATAGGAATCAAATTACGGATATTTCTCCGATTATTGGACTTACAGAAATTGAGAATCTCGTATTAAATAATAATCAGATTGCAGATATCACGCCGCTTGCTGGATTAACAGAACTTACAGAATTAAATCTGAATTCTAATCAAATTGCTGACATCACACCAACTGCTGGCTTAACCAAACTAAAGGAATTAAAACTAAATTCTAATCAAATTACTGACATCACGCCAATTGCTGAGTTAACGAAAATTACGAAGTTGGAAATTAATGACAATCAGATTGAAGACATTGAACCTCTTACGAAATTAGCACAAATTACAGACCTATCACTTGAGAACAATCAAATCACCGATATTACCTCACTTAATGGAAAAACAGAACTCAGACAACTATTTCTATCTCAAAACAGCATTATTGATCTTACACCGTTAGTTGGATTAGAACAGTTAGAAAGGTTACACCTTGGAGATAATAAGATAAGCGATTTTACTCCCCTGACACGTATAGATAATCTGAAAGTCTTAAATCTGGATGGCGATGAAATCAGGGATTTATCATTAGTTAAGAAGTTTACGCAACTTTCATCCTTATCCCTTTTGAACAATAAAGTTGTTGACTTCACACCCCTTGCAGAATCAAAGAGTCTTGTGGAAGTAAGTGTGGGTGGAAACAATTTTAAAGACCTTCCACATCTCGCTTCAGTTCTAACTAAATTGCCTCGTTTTTTCTTCCTTACAATTAAAGACAGCGAAATTATTGATATAAGTCCACTTGCACAGTTGACAGAATTAAGGAGTTTAAGACTCGTTAAGAATAGGATTAGTGATATTACGCCTATTTCACAATTGCCTGAGCTCTATGTTTTAGTGCTAAATGACAACCAGATTACAGACATCACTCCGCTTAAGGACCTACCTCAGATGCAGTATTTGGAACTTATGAATAATCAGATTCGGGATGTTAGTGTTGTTGAGTCCCTGAAGAATTTGAGACGGTTGCATATCAAAGGCAACCCGATTCGTGATTTAACACCGATTCATCGACTTCACAGACATAATGCAGATTTAGACGTAGATATTGATGGGACATCTCCATAAACTAAGTCACGCATTTTGACAGAATCGTGCCAATTATATAGCTGGTACGGAGAACACGGAAAACACAGAAGGGACTATGGCACATACCAATCACTTTCACAAAAATGCCGCAACGCTCAAAAATACCTCTTATTTCCGCGTCCTCTACATCCTCCGTGATTCTGACAATCACACGGATAACACAAATTGACAATCTATAACATCAGGTGATCAGCTGAGGTGAGTGTTTTTCTGTTTTTGCTGCTATGTCTGCTGGTAGTCTAAGCCGATTACCGCAGGACAAATAGTCCCGTATTTTCATCTCGCGCAAATTCTTTAATATTAACGAGATGTCTTCTCAAATTTTGTTCAACAGCACTTGTTGAGCAATTTCCTAACCGAATCCAAATCACTTTTGGAGGATAACCGTGAATAACACTCCGATTCCTAAAGTCTGTATCCTTAGAAACGATGAAATAGTCGTTATCACGAGCGTAATCCCATAACTCAGTGTCTGTTGCTGTCCCTAATCCTATAGTTTTGACATGGGTAGAATTAGGAAACAGATCCGCCAGCAGCACCACCAGTTGGTCGGATAGGTTCTGATCGAATAGAAGTTTCATCTGTGTAAACGACCACCTGCGATTTTTCCCTGTCCGCAGCGTAAGCAAAACAAGCACGAATGTCTGTCTCGGTTAATTCGGGAAAATCATTAAGCACTTCCGCTACTGTCATCCCCGATGCAAGGTATTCAAAGACATCGTAAACGGTGATCCGCATGCCCCGAATACACGGCTGCCCACTACGTTTACCCGGTTCAATGGTTATAATATCTCTATAGTCGTTCATGGAATGCACCTCTTCGTAAAGCAGTTGAAAAGAGTATACCATATCTTAAGTTGATTATCAATTATTTTTAGCAGAAAATGCTAATCGTCAGTTTGTGCGCGAAAGACGCGGTTTTATTGTCTGAACCGCGCTAATTATATAGCTGGGGTGGAGAACACGGAAAACACAGAAGGGTTATTGCACATACCAAAATCACTTTCACAAATATGCCGCCGTGATCAAAAGACCTCTTTAGCATGTATCCTACATTATCCATCTTTGCTCAGGAAAAAACTTGGTAATGCTACAGTCTCATAAAATCCTATTCTAAGCATATTACTTTTTTGTGGGTATGACAGTGTGTGTAGCACAATCAAGGATGAATGTGCTACAATATACTAAGAAATAAGTGTTAAATAACCGACCCATACAATTATTATAAACGCTCATGATGAATATCGTTTTTCTGTTTTCAGATGAACACACAGGAACTGTGATGGGGAATAGTGGACATCCGATTGTTCGTACACCTCATCTTGACCGTCTTGCCAAACAGAGTTATACGTTTGATAATGCGTATTGCAATAGTCCAATTTGTGTTCCTTCGCGTCTATCTTTCCTTACTGGATGTTACCCGCATCAGATCGATGCGTGGGATTTGGGAGTTATAGACTTCTCGGTTTTTCGGATTTGTTTTTTCTGATAAATTCTGATACAATACCAGATAAACAATTCATTTTATACCACAAAAGGAGAATACATGAAAATTAGAACGACTACAATCTTTGTAGTATTAACCGTTTTTGTTGTTATGTTGTCTTTTTCCAGCTGTGATAATGTTTCCAATATAATTGAACTTTCAAAATCACAGGAAGATGACTCAAGTGAACTTATGACTATAGGCGTTGTGTTGCCATTATCAGGTAGACTCATATCTACTTTTGGTGAACCTGTACAGAATGGTCTTGACCTTGCACTAAATGAAATAAACGAAGGACAACTTGCCGGTACTACTTTGGCGTTTATTGTTGAAGACTCAGGTAGCACAGTTGAAGGAGCAGTTTCGGCTTATAACAAACTGATACAGGAAGCTGGCGTATCAATTGTGCTTGGTCCCTCAACTTCATCAATGACAAAAGAAACATTTCCGATCGCACAAGAAAACGAGATCGTCGCAATCAGTCCCACTTCGGCATCACGCGGTCTTAGCGTAATTGGCGACTATGTTTTTCGTATAGCACTCACAACAGATAAATTAATACCAAGCGGTATTGCAGCGACGCATGCAAAACTTGCTTATGAGAACGTAGCAACACTATATGATATAGACGATGAGTTTTCAAGGGATGGAGATGCTGCTGTCCAAGAAGCACTTGCTGACTTAAATGTAAATGTTCTGACTACTGAGACATTTAACAGTGGTGACACCGATTTTACAGAACAACTTACACGCATCAAGGCGTTAAATCCGGACGTGATCTTTCTCTCATCTCTATCACAAGAGAAACCACCAATACTAATTCAAGCACAGGAGCTGGGAATAACTTCTCTGTTCGTCATTCGTACTTTTACCGAGGATAATGTTGCAGCAGCAGGTGAAGCAGCAGAAGGTGTAATCACATTTGTTGGTTGGGGTAAATCTGTTGACACACAGATTAATCAAGCGTTTATTAAGAACTACAGGGATGCCTACGGCATACCCCCCAATAACTATGTAGCCCGAGCCTATACAGCACTACATGTTTTGGCAGAAGGTATAAAAAACGCTGTAAGCCATGCACCTAATGACATAAGAGATGCCCTTGCAGAAATCAGCGGTTTTGAGACTGTCTTTGGCCCGTTTTCATTTGATGAAGTTGGCGATGCTGTTTACGACCCAAAAATCCTGATCGTAAAAAATGGTAAGTTAGAACTGTATGATTGACTGTTGCTTTGTCAATATATTATTGTTCGCGATTCGGAGATCGCTCCTACCGATGGAATGCTTATGGTAGGAGGGAACTCCGATTCCCGATCCCTTTGTGCTGTTCTCCGTTTCATTCCTAATAATCGGTAATGATGGAAAATCTAATTGAAATGGTATAACATTGTAACGCGTCATGCAACAATCATTAGATCAGTTTTATACAAGAAAAGAGATCGCTCAATTATGTTGGGAGGTTTTCACAGATACACTTTCTGCGCTTAATAAAAGCACTAACGACCTATATTTTTTCGAACCTTCTGCTGGTACTGGTGCGTTTTTTGATCTCTTACCTATAGATAGGAGATTAGGTATTGACCTTGTACCAAAGTGTGACGGCGTAAAAACTGAGAACTTTTTTGATGTTACCGAGATTCCTTTTGCACCACAAGATACCGCAGTTATCGGCAATCCACCATTTGGAAAACGAGGTAAGTTAGCAATAGATTTTTTCAACCATGCATCAGGTTTTGCTGATATAGTAGCGTTTATTGTGCCTCTTAATTTTAGAAAGTACGCTGTTCATAAACGTCTTGATACTTCCATGCGATTCATTGAAAAAATGGTTCTACCAAGAGATGCATTTCACCTTGATAACCGAAAATTGTTTTCTGTTAATACTGAATTTCAGATATGGACCCGTTTAGAAAGTAAACATAGCAATATGCGAGAATGGAAACCATTACCGATAATTCATCAGGATTTCCAACTTTGGCAGTATAACAATACAACAGACGCTTTAAAATTCTTCTATAAAGAGTTTGATTTTGCTGTTCCTTGCCAGGGTTGGCAAGATTATTCTCGGAAGGAAACTGATGAAAAAAAATGTGAAAGAAATAAACAGTGGATACTGATAAAAGCAGAGAATATTACGGTTTTAAAGCGATTGATGAATATAGATTATGAAAACTTGGCTCAGAAATGTGCAACTGCTGTACCCGGTTTCCGGAAAGCTGACCTTGTCAAGGAATATACGGATATGTATGAGAAAACGCTATGATTAGTCTTACCATATCAGACGTGATGTAAAGAAGTATCTACGCAAACCTTTCTAACCTATATGACGAGAACCAATCTACACAAGCACCGTCCGCAACTTCTAATGCACACATCTCACCCACAAGTGGTGCTAATGTTACACCACTATGCATTAAGGCAATATAAAGATTCGGAACTTTCTCCGTAAAACCGATGACAGGAAATCCATCAAGAGGCATCGGACGGTAACCTATCGGAGAAGGTATTGCTTCTGCAGGACCGATTTTTGGCAGCACTTCTTTCGCATGATCAAGAAGCATATCCGCATGTTCTTGTGAGTCGTTCCGATTGATACCTTCTTGTGTCCCTTGACCAATTCTGAGCGTACCATCACGCAGTTGTCTGAGATGTAAATGTTGTTGCTTTTCGGTTTTTGGTGGTGCATGTATCACGGCGACATTATGTAAAACTTGTACACATGGGGATGTTTTTATGACGATACCCGGACTTCGCTGTTGCGGAATGCTAATATCAACGAGAGAAGCGAGTTCGGTTGTCTGAATACCGCTTGCTAAGACAACCGCATCACATCGGAATTCTGTATCTTGCGTTTGAACAGCAGCGATCCTTCGATTATGCATCACAAAACCTGTAACCGATGTCTTAGCATGCAGGGTTACACCATTGTCTATTGCGTGTTTCAAACATACAGAAGTGAACTTGTCAATCTCCACATGGATATCCGCTTCAGAATGTGAGATGGCTTTAGCAGAGTCTACCATCACATCAGGTTCTAAGTCTAACATCTCCTCAGTTGAAATGAGTCTACACGGATAACCCCAATTCTGTAGTTTTTTAATACGGTTTTCTAACTGTATTGCCTTGTCCGTTCTGTTTTCCCAACGCATTTCCCCACCATAGTGAACACCAATATCAGCCCTCAGTTGATGTGCAAATCGGTACCACATATCTAAGGAACGTCTGTTGAGTGTATGGTATTCGCGAGGATCCTTTCCGTAGGCATTTACCCATGCAAAGGAGTGTCCAGATGCACCAGAACCCGGGACATCCTGTTCAAAAATCTCTATGACAGTATTTGGTCTACGGGACAAGAAATAGGCAATTGAAACACCTATAACACCCGCACCTACGACTGCTATATGTTTTGTTTTTGCTGATGCCATATACATATACGTTGCCTAAGTTGTCATCTTTGTAGCACATTCTGTTAGATTGTGCATGTGAGATACGGGGAATGCCATTAAGGCATTCATACCGTTGATTTACTGACAGTTTGCACTACAAATATTGACAATTTACCGATGTGCGACGACAATAAAACCGGTCAATCCACCAAGCAGTAACTGAAATCCTGTCTGATAGAAAACGATGAGAAACGGTTGACATAAGGATATGAGTCCAAGCGCAATTAGCATGATAGATATGCGTTCACAGATAACTTTCTTAGAATAGACTAAAGCAAACACAATCATACCAGGAATTATTAGGTAAAGTGCTGAATTGTTGAGTATTTCAGAAGTTGTCTGATAAAGAAATCCTATTCCTATACACACCACAACCGATGAGACAACAGCTGCAATTCTCTTTGATGTTGTCGTCATACCGAACGCTATCGCGCTACTGAAAAGAATGTGGAATGCAGAACCACTAAGAAGCGATGGCGTTGGAAGGTATAGGAAAGAGAACCCAATCACTAAACCGAATAGAGAAGAAAGTAGAACATATACCTTATTCTGAAATGTTATACTTGCAAGGATGGCAGCAACGCTTAACGAAATAAACGCGATACCTTTTAAAAGCACATCAATTTGGGAAAACGCCTTTGGGAGAGAGGATATATTACCAAGACTGTTGTAAAGAAAAACAGACCCGATAACGAGAAGACTAATGCTAAGAATCTGATTTCGTTTCTGTGCTGACATAAGTAGGAATTTTAAAAAGAAATGGGCAATAAGAAATGGGCAATAACAAATATTATATCAAAGGTAATTCTACTCAATCACCAGATTTGAAGATGCGATCTACCCAGGACTTCGATTTTTCTTCTTGTAGCATGTTTATCTGAACCCTCAAATCGGCTCTTTCTTCGTGAAGTGCGTTAATTTTCTCTTTAAGTTCAGAAATGTCTGACTCCAATTTTTCATTCGTCTCACGTAGATAGGCGATGTGGACGATTTGGCATATAAGGTTTTCAATGATGTCATCCGTAGGTATATTATAGCTGAGTTGTGTGATTAAGGGTGCCAAACCGTCAATCCTTAATTGAAGTATCGCTTCAGTGTCCTCATCATCTTCAGAGGGTGCAGCGGAAACACGAAGATAGGGTTCAATATCGGGATGTTTTCGGTTTATGGTTTGTCTGATAATCTCTTCATCAACACCGATTACTTCGGCGACATCAGAAGGGTTCAAATAGAGTTCCATTGTCTTTTCCTTGCTTCTCTATCTTTAGTGCTGATATGAAAGCAGACTTATTGTGATTGATTCAACTTCAGGGCGCGGAGCATATTCCGCGCATAACTTACTGCAGAGATCACTACAAATACTAAAGCCACACAAAGTGTTGTAAAGGGTATCCACTCGGGTAAGAGATTGTCTTGAAACGCATGGTTTAGATACGCGTGGAATAGATATAGTATGACAGCAATCGACAGTGAAAAACTCGTGCATTTTCCCCACCAATTTGACCTTGTAATCATCTTTGCTTTATGTGCAAGATAAGCATTTCCTATTACTATCGCGACATCTCGGATGACGACTGCGAGGAATGCCCACAGTGGAAATTGGGTTGCCCCTGATAATACGAGGGCAAGAATACCTGCACCAATTGCAAATTTATCCGCTATCGGGTCAAGAATGTAACCAAGCTCAGAATGTTGATTCAGAACACGAGCGAAAAAACCGTCCAATAAATCCGAGAGAATCGCAATTATACCAACAAATATAGCGTACTTATAATCCTTCTGGTAGATTAGCCAAAAAAGCAACGGTACGAGTAGCAGTCTGAATGTTGACAATAGATTGCTAATATATAAAAAGTCTCGTGGTGAAATTTGAATCGTACGAGTTTCTGTAAATTGGTGAATAGGATTCTTGAGTGCCATCAACCCATTTTACCTGTTGTTGTCTCACGCACCAATGTCAATACTTTAGAAAACTGTCCTTTGATGATACATCTAAAGGCAATTACTACACACAAAACCGAATTACAACACTAAGATATTCTTGAAGACTTCAATTGTTTCGTGCAGCCAATCTAAAAGCAATCTGTTTGTTTAGTTCTTTTAGTATTTCAATCTCACGTTTAAGAAGTTCATCAATAGTTGCAATTTCCAATAATTCTTGCTTTGCTTCAAGTGAGACACGTAACCGTGTGCCAATTTGGAAAGCGAGTTCATTAGGTGTTTCCGGAATTTCAGATGGAGGTCGCCAAGTAAACATCAAACAGTTAGATAGGGTTTCGTATTCTATATAAATCTCCCGAGTTTCCGTAAAAATATCATCTAATTCAGAGTTATCTGTATCATTCAACGAATCCAACATCCGTACACGGGCGACTAAATAGGGTAAGTCCTCTTCCACTTCCAGGATTTCAAACCGAGAACGGCCCGTCGTCATAATGTTCATACGTCCATCAGGAAAACGATTAACGTCAACCAGATCTACTACAGTGCCGACTTTACAGGGTGTCGCTGTGTCTCCTACCTCATCACCCTCCTTTATCATCACGATGCCAAACGAGGATTCGTTTCTTATACAATACTTCACCAATTCACGATAACGCTGCTCAAAAATGTGAAGCGGTAGGTATCCTCCAGGGAATAGCACAACATTTAATGGAATTAGTGGAAGTTCGTTATCTGCTAACTGAATTGGATCTGTTTGCATGGAAACACCTCTTGGGGAAAGATGAACATAGTCCAACTTTTATAACTGATCGAATTATCTCTAACATTTATAGTAAACTTTTGATTTTATGATACATTCTGATTTGTAGGAGGGAACTCTGATTCTCGACTATCAAAACGTTCAGTCGGGAATCGGCCAGAAATATGTTAACTGACCTCCTACAAGGACTTTGTGTCATTATTTCAATGTTCACTATAATTCCTACAAGTATTTTTACATAAAAGAACGTATTTGTCAAGGATGATCTTAATGATGTAGAAACGGTTGTCGTCCTAAAACAGGAACCGATACATCGGTCTATCTACCGTAATCCCAATAAGACTCCAAACACCCCCTACAATAAACTCACCGAGAATCAGACCGAGGAAGAACGGTATGAGTTTGCGGTGCAGGCTCACGCCTCCCTGCTTCAGTATGATCCATTTGATGACTGAACTGACAAAGATTGAGAACCAGAACACATTCATTGACCAACTGCTGGAAATGGCAAACCCGGCAGGATGAAAGGGCCACCAGAATAGTTTTATCCGCATAAACATTAAGAAACCTGTTATGAGGAAACCAACACACATGGCGACAATCGCTGGTATATCGGGTACTCTTGGAGATGTTAACCAACTCTGAAGTCGGTTAAAGGGTCTCCCCGCAAACCAATCACGCGCCCCTTCAATGTATGAAATATGATAGAATGCCCAAAATGAACCGAATGTGCCGATACCTATCGCGACACACATCGCGATAAGTAATCTGCGGTTAGAAATTCGTGTCCTTTCAGCGAGTTTGAAGCCTTCAAGGATATGCGGCATCGGATGTCCACGATACGCACGGTTGATAGAGAAAAGATATGCTAACATCGTCAAGTTGCGTGGGCCGAGAAAACGCGTTCCAAACATACGAGGCATCATCTCATCAGGACCGATGAAATGTAAATCGTGCACGGGTGAACCGAGCTCAGCACGCATCCGGGTGACAGCAGTGGATATGGCATAATAGATACCGAAAAACACGAGAATTGCCCACACAGACATCCCAGCGGCGTTGCAGAAGATGGCAAGGAATAACAGACTCGCAATTAAGCAGATGACCATACCACGATAGGACATCGGTTCATCAGGGTCTTCTCCTTTGCGCTGCGTAAAGAGTTTGCGTCCCACTTGTGCAAGGTGTTTACGCGTTGCGACAATAGCAATAACGAATAAACCGATATACGCACCAAAAGATTGTTCATCCGTAAATGGGAAGTTTGGCAGACCTCTGATACCCAAAGCATCACCAAAGATGCGTTCCGCCTTCCAAAACAGATAGAAGAACCAGCAGGAAAATGACAAGTCCAGCGGAATAAAGAATGCCATGCCGACAGCAAACGGGAAAACAGCAATCGGAGTCCAGCCAATTGCACTCCACGGTTTCTGTGTAAAAAATGGACGCATGTCGTAAAGCCGTCCCCCCAGACTCGGTACAGATGGAAAAAGATAGTGCAATCCGTTGAGTATATCAATCGTCCCCGCAAGTGCAAATCCGAGCCACATCATTCTGCTTGTCAACAGCTTTGTCTTATTGACGTTTGTCAATTCAAGCGGAAGTTGGATAATTGGATAACTCAGTTTCTCATGTTCTGTCCACTGCTTACGCACAAGGGTGTTGATAAATACCATTGCCAGTACGAGTGCACACAAAAAACCACCCCAGGTGAGGGTTGTCGTAAGCCAACCTTCAATGATTTCCCAGCGATATAAGCTGGATTCACCCCTATAATACTCTGTTAGAAAGGTTTTATCTTTGACTGCTATCCAATCGGGTACATATCGGTGAAACAGATGTGTCCAATCGTTTTCCGGTGTAGCGTGCCAGAAAGCGTAAGGGATCATCGGTATTAAGACGCGGAGCACATCGTGACCTGCCAGAGAGGAGGCGATGGCAAGCATGATATAGATAGTTAGCAATTCACCTTGCTGAAATGCCACTCGCGGCATTGTCCATGTCAGTACAAGATTCGCACCGGTAAGAACAAAGATACAAAAGATGACATTGAAATAGAGTGAAATTGTGGTAGGATACCCTTGTCCCGCAGAATCTAAAATCCAATAGACGTTTGGAATAGTGAGTAGTGAGCCAATTAGGATCGCACGCCATGTAGCACCGAAGTGGGAAGGTTTCTGATTCGTAAGTGTATGATGTGCTGGTTCTTGAACACTTGCTGATTGATGTAAAGTAGTAGGTCTCAAAATGTGTTAATGGTTCCGCACTTCTGATAGTTGTTTAGGTGGTGTCATCTTTGAAAGGACAATCGATCATGCCAGAAAGTATAACAAGTTTATGGTTCTTATTCAATATTTATTTTCAACCCATAAAAAACTATTCTATTGACATTTCCATCAGTTTCTGCTAACATATACCTATCATTGATCGTAAGGTGTAGACGACATGAAAGCGAGCAAACGCCATTGCTTAGAATGATAGACACTCGGACCGAAGATGAGGAGGTTAAAAGAATTATTATGACAGGTGCAGAAGCTCTTATTCAACAAGGACTTGAACAAGGACTTGAACAAGGAAAAGCCGAAGGACTTGAACAAGGTAGAATCAACGAGAAACGGACAGACGTTCTCAAAATAGTACGGTATCGGTTCTCGGAAAAGTCAGATACTGTTCTCAATGAGATTACTGCTATAGATGACCTTGTCCACCTTGATGAACTGTTTGACCAGGTCCTCACCGCAGAAACGTTTGAGGACATTGACTTTTCAAAAAACGGTAAGTAGTATATATCAACCCATACATAACTTTGAACAGTAGTACATTCTTCCAGATTGTGCCGTTCACCGTTTCATTTCTAAACAGCCGGTAATGAGAGAAAAATTAACAGAAATGGCATAAAAGTGCAAAATACGAAATTCCCTTGAGAATTTCAGTGAAACCTTGTATACTTTAAGATTAATCAATACATGCCAATGTCCAAAAATGGTGAAAATTGAACATAGATATGTCAAACAAAGGATGAAAACATGGAACCGATTAGCGATATTGCTGAAACAGCAGTCCTTTCGACTGAACAGAAACAGTTTGTGGAAGACAATGGATACATCTTAATTAAGAACGCGCTACCACCAGATGTTGTCGCAGAAATTGACGCTGCAGTTGACGAAGTTTATGCTAAAGAGGAGGAAGCCGGCAATCTGGAAGGTGGCGGTAAACTGAACCTACGCAACTGCATCACGCATCATGAAGCGTTTCTTCAACTCCTCGACTGGCACAAGACATTTCCCCTTGCCTGCGGCGTGCTGAACTGGAACATCCAGATGATTACGTCCCATCTTATCGTCCTCCCCTCAAAGGAGGAACCGCCTGATAAAGTGAAGCACCATATTGGACTACACCGTGATGGTGGAACGTCATTTCGTGAGATGCAAGAACCCCATCCGAGGATTCTTCTTAAGATCGCTTATGCTATTAGTGATCAATCTGATCCCGCATCAGGTGCGACGGTCTTAGTCCCGGGAAGCAACCGATTAACAGGATTTCCAGCAAAAGACCCCGAAACAGGTTGGGCACGTGGCGCAATTGCAATGAACGTCAATGCTGGTGATGCTTTCCTCTTTGAACAACGCACATACCACGGCATCGGACACAATTGGTCAGGAATGCCGCGTAAAACCATCTTTATGGGATATGCCTTCCGTTGGATCAAACCGATGGATTATATCACAATGCCTGATGAGTTGGTTGAAAAATGTAATCCGATTCAGAAGCAATTACTCGGCGTTGTTGACGATGCGATGAGTTTCTACATTCCGCAAGATAAAGATGTTCCGTTGAAAAAAGTGCTAAGTGCAGGGAAGTAAAGTCCTGCCGCTTCAAAACTCGGTAGGAGCGATTTCCTAATCGCTCCATTACTGACCTTCGGTAGCATCTATCTCTGATTTTAGGGAGAGACTATGCTCTAATAGCGCGCGGGCATAAGGGATGTTGTGTAAACCGTAGCCGCTGTCTCCTTTCACCATGTCGTAGTTTAACTTTGCGTCTTTATAGGCTTGCGTTGTCTTATCTGCTGCACTATCCAGCATTGCCTTCACTGTCTTCATTTTCTTCTCAATTTCAGCACGATATACCGGTAGTCTTTTAGACATATCGTTGTCGGCACTGTCGTGACATCCTGCGTTGCCACAGGTTGAGAAGTCAGCTTTGAAGGTATGTCCTCCGTGTTTTGCAATAGTTTCCTGTGTTACGTTTTCCTGGGTGTCCTCTTTCTGTTCAACTTTTGCCATGTGGCAGTGGACACACCGCTTTTTCATGGCGCGCACGTGTGGTGACGGCATCCGTTTAACTCCCGCCCCTTCACGACCTAAGAACATCTCCGATTGTGATTGATGGACAATACCTGCGCCAGCACATCCGCAATCCATCTTATGGCAGGTGATACATAGTTTCTTTGCCGGTATTACCAATAAGTGTTCCTCTTTACTGGCATGTGAATGGCAAGAAGAACAAGCAACCGCATTGACCGCTGTTTTTTCGTTATACGGGTGTCCAGGAATCCCTCTCTCGGCAAACATCTTATATCCAGAGGAATGGCAACTCAAACAAGACGTCTTAACCTCATAGGGACCTTCAAGCAGGTTAACAAGTGCATGTGAATGTCCAGCTTGTGTCCATTCTTTATAGGCAGCTTCATCTCCGTGGCACTTATTACATCCTTCAGCAAAGGGGGTTTTTGGGTTCTCTGAGGAGTTGGTTTGTGTCTCAGTTGTATCCGCTTCAATTGTGGTTATTATGAAAACAACGAGTGTTCCCATCAGTAGGGATAAGGTTAAAAATAAGAATGTTTTTTTCATATAACACCGTTTTATATATATTTTATTTCTATAAAGATATGTCATTTTACGATATTTGTCAAGATATTAAATGTGATACGTTTGTCTTGCCATCCATAGGTTTTCTGTGGTATACTCTTTATCAAACAGGACTTACGCATTCCCCCTTGATAAGGGGGTTAGGGGGTTAAATGGTGCGATATTTCAGTGTTTTTAGTCTTTTTAACCCCCTAAATCCCCCTTATCAAGGGGACTTTAAGAGATAATGCGTAAGTCCAATCAAATTAATCGTTGATAGTATAATCATATCTCAACTGACTTCAATCCCAATGGAACCTAAAAATATATGGAAATCACACGTCCGTTTTTACTCTTGTTGTTGCTGTTATTACCTGTCCTCTATTATGGCTACAGGCGGAGTCTCGTAGATTTATCTCGGACTCAAAGAATAATTAGTCTGTGTATAAGGATAATCATTATCCTTCTGTTAATTCTTGGTGTTTCGGATTTACAATACTTAAAAACAGATGAAAAGTTAACTGTTATGTTCCTGACTGACATTTCAGATAGCATTTCAGAAGAAGGTTTGACTAAATCAACAGAATTTCTCAATGAAGCACTATCATCTCGGGACGGGAATCAGGAGGTTGGTATAATTGCGTTTACAGATAGAGCAGAAATCCTCAAAAGTCCTGAGAACGATCAGGAAACTATTGTTTCAGGTGAATTAAAACTTGTTGATACAAAACAGGAATGGTTAGATGCGGATGAAGAAGCTGGCGACACGACAAATATTGCACAAGCGATTGAGACTGCCTGGAGTGTGTTTCCATCAAATGCCAATAAACGGATTGTCCTAATTTCTGATGGTATCGAGACAAAAGGTGATGCTGTCCACACAGGGTTACGGGGGAAGGATTTCGGGATTCAGATTGACACGGTTCCGATATATCCCAGTGATGAACCAGAGGTGATGGTTCAACGTATAGATGCTCCAGCACAAGTAAAACAGGGAGCTCCCTTTAATCTTGAAGTCATTATCCATAGCAACCATGAAGACCTGGCAGAAGTTCGTCTATCCAAGAACAAATTTGAAGCAGCAAAGAAGGAGGTAAGACTCGTTGAAGGCGAAAATCGCGTCGTCTTTACTGAAACTTCTGAAGAGAGTGGCACATTAACTTACGATGTTATCTGTAGGTCAACGCAGGATACGCGCTACGACAATAATAGAGCGTTCGGCATCGTCTCTGTTTCAGGAAAGCCAAAAATCCTTCTCATAGATGAAAACGAATCACAAACCAGATACTTATCTCGTGTATTGGAAGATGCAAAAATCCGTGTAGACGTCCGTAACGGTTTAGGTGTCCCAAATGAACTTGCGGATTTACAGAACTATGAACTCGTTATGTTTAGTGATGTTCCCGCAAACCGACTGAACGATAAGCAGATGGAACTCATCCGGACTTATGTGCAGGATCTGGGTGGCGGGTTTATGATGCTCGGAAGTGAAAACAGCTTTGGTCTTGGGGGTTACTATAAGACACCGATTGAAGAGGTCTTACCGGTGCGAACCGATACAGAAAAGAAGAAAGAGAATCCTTCTTTGGCAATGGTGCTGGTGATAGACAAATCCGGTAGTATGGGTGGCATCAAGATAGAATTAGCGAAGGAAGCAGCGCGCTCAACTGTGGAACTTCTTGGACCGCGTGATAAGATAGGTGTAATTGCCTTTGATGGTTCACCGTTCTGGATTACCGAAATGCACGATGCATCGGATAAAGCATTCATCTCAAATCAAGTTGGAACAATCACTGCAAGTGGTGGAACAAATCTTTATCCTGCATTGCAGCAAGCGTATTTCGCTTTAACTGAAACGACTGCCAAACTCAAACATGTCATCGTACTGAGTGATGGACATTCAACACCCGGTGACTGGTATGGCATAGCAAACTCTATGCATTCAGAACGGATAACGATTTCTACGGTGGGAATAGGGAGCGGTGCGGATATGAACATGCTCGGTGACCTTGCAAAATGGGGTGGTGGACGTGAGTATTTCACACAAGACCCGTATAATGTCCCACAGATATTTGCTAAAGAGACCGTCACCGCATCAAAATCTGCGATCATAGACCAGCCATTTATTCCACAACGCATAAAACCGACACAAGTTTTGAGCGGTATTGACCTTGACCTTGCTCCGTTCTTACTCGGATATGTAGCAACGCAACCACGTCCTACAGCTGAGATATTCCTTGTATCTGACAGAGGTGATCCTGTTATGGCAAGTTGGCAATACGGGTTAGGTAAGGTTGTTGCCTTCACGTCTGATGCGAAAGCACGTTGGGCATCAGATTGGTTAGAGTGGCCCGGATATGGAAAGTTCTGGACACAGCTTGTTCGTGATACGATGCGAAAAACCACACTCAGCAATTTCCAAGCTGAAATTACTAAAGATAAAGGTATTGCACATCTGGCTATTGATGCACTGAGTGAGAATGGTGAATTTCTAAATGAATTGGATAGTGATATATCTTTAATAGGTCCTGATTTAAAAAAGAAAAATCTGGCTATATCACAGACAGCTCCGGGAAAATATGAGCTTGAATTTCCTACTAAAGAGATAGGTCCCTATTTCTTGAATATCATGCAGAAACAGTCAGGTGATATAGTTAATACGCAGGTAACAGGTACTGTTGTTTCCTATCCAGAGGAATATCTTGTGAGTAATGCTAACGAACCCTTATTGACTCAGCTTTCATCAGTTTCTGGTGGAAAGTACAGTATTACTGCTGAAGATGCGTTTCGTCCGCCAGAGAATCCTGTCGTGTTACGCATTCATCTATGGCGACCATTCCTCATTGCTGCTCTGCTCTTGTTGCTCATTGATATTGCGTTGAGACGAATTGATATGAGGCGTTCCTAATACTCTAATATTGGAGGTTCTACACTTGCTATGTTTCCATGGTATTATATCATAACTATTATACTGACATTGGTGTTTTTGACTGCTCTTCTGATATTAGCAATCCGAACGAAGTCAATAGGTATAGGTTTAATTTTTGTCTCGCTTCTATTTGGACATGTCTTAAATTGGGTGTTTCTGCTATTCATTAGGTTTTTCATGGACAACATCAAAATAGGTGATATGAATCCTTTTGAAATAGTCAGTTTTTTACAATCATCTGTTTCTTGGCTTATTTTAATAACCTGTACAATTGGAGTCTTCCTGATCTATAATGAATGGAAGCAGGGTAAATTCCAACCTCCTCAGTCAGAAAACCGTTATCAACTCCACAATTAGAAATCTAATAAGACAGATGTTTTACATGCATAGTGTTCTGTCAACTTCAAAGTGAAGATATAGTTTTCTTCTGTAGGTCGGGTTGAGCGAAGCGAAACCCGACATGTATCGTTTATGTCTATCATGTCGCAAGTTAATATTTTATTGGCGCTTCGCTCTACCCGCCCTACAATATTGCACTTGCGATAGCAATAGTATTTATTTCGTAACATTAAGCCGATAGAGTTGAAGCCATGAGTATTACACAATTCACCATGGAAGAGGTCCGTTGTTTCGCTGACAAGCAGACGCTTGAAATTCGTCCATTGACGTTTTTGGTCGGTGAGAATAGTACTGGTAAGACAACAGCACTTGCCTGCTTCCATATATTCGCTAATTTTTTGTGTGGTAGAGGTCTGGATTTCAATGAAAAACCTTTAAACGCACATCCCTATTCTATGGGAACATTCAGAAATATTGTGCGAAACAGCAAGAATAAAGAGAAAGTCTATAAACTTGGATTCTCTTCAGAACACGCAAATGACAGAATTGAATGGATAGGTGAATTCACTGAAAGAAAAGGAAGAACGGAACCTATTGTCAGTTCAACGTCAGTTAAATTTCCTGATGGTGAAATCGTTTTTCAGAGTGGTGATGAACAAAATAGGGGTATGCAGCTTATTACGTTCAATCAAGAAGAAAATATCTACAAAATAATATGTGAAGCTGACATTTTTGACAGATATCCTGTGGGTAGTCACTTAGAAATATTAGATGATTTCTCGATTAAATCTACAAGTTTGTTAGACGGTAGTTCTGAAGAGAAAATGGCATTAGGGAAATACTTAGCGGAACGTTCGAATAATAGGAGTAACAAACATGATCCATGGGATATGTGGAGTTCTCTACATGTATTTAGTTCAGCCCCGATACGTTCAAAACCTGAACGCACTTACGACCCGATGAAAGAAATATCTGACCCAGAGGGAAGCAGTATTCCCATGTTGTTGAAACGATTGGCAACTTCCCGTAAAGAGGATTGGGAAGTACTGAAAGAACAGTTAGTTGACTTTGGAAATAGATCGGGACTCTTTCAGGACATAAAAATTAAACACTTTGGAAATTCCTCTGGAGGTCCATTTCAGTTGCAGTTTAAGGTGAGGGGACCTACTACAAATGTCATTGATGCTGGTTACGGTGTAAGTCAAATTTTACCGATTCTGGTTCAAGTATTATACACAAGTATTATACAAAGTAGTCAACGGAAGCAGGTAGGAACTAATTATTTTCTACTTCAGCAGCCAGAAATACATTTACATCCGAGAGCACAAGCGGAATTCTCTTCTCTGTTGGCGAAATTGGCAAATCAAGGGAACCAGTCATTTATCATTGAAACTCACAGCGACTATCTGATTGACCGTGCACGCATTGATATTAGGAAAGGCAACATCAAACCCGAAGATGTTTCCCTCATCTATTTTGAACCGAAGGGGAATGTTGTTAAGGTGCATAATATTGGTTTTGATAAAATGGCAAATATGATTGGTGTGCCGCCACACTATGGTAAGTTCTTCTTGAAAGAAACTAACCGACTCATGGGTTTTGAGGATTAACTATGTGTGCTATTTTAGATGTAAATTTGATTGGTAGATTTAAAAAGGATCCGGTTGATGAAGATATGAAGCCTGTGCACCAGTGGTTAGAAAGAAAAAACGGTAAAATCGTCTACTCTGATACTGATAAATTTAGAAAAGAATGGGATAGAGGAGGTGGGTACACGTTAAGAAGACAGCTGCAAAGAAGGGATAAGCTCAAGTTAGTATCAGCACAAGATGTGCAAGAGAAAAATGATAAAATAAAAGGCGAAATTAAATCAGACGATCCGCATATTATTGCATTAGCACTTATTGCGAAAGTAAAAGTTCTGGTCTCCAAAGATAACAAATTGATTGCGGATTATAAGGTGCATGTATCCCAGGGAAAAGTTTACAAAACAAAATCGCATAGCCATTTACTAACGAAAGATACCTGTCCGTAATCTTAAATTGAGTTTTTTTATTTTAACAAAAGTTTAGATGTGCTATTATAGGAGAAACTATCACTAAATTCGCATAGGTGACAACACATGAAAAAGCAAAAACGTATGAAACGTTATGGGAATCTTCACGGAAACTCTGGAATCGCTGCTTATGAAGCAGGAGCTAAGTTCATCAGAATCCAGTTCACGAGCGGCAGCATTTATCTGTACACTTACGAGAGTGCAGGCAAGGATGACATTGAGGAGATAAAAGTGTTGGCGAAAGAAGGAAGCGGGTTAACACGGTTCATTAATGACTTTCAGCCAGGATATGCTAAACGAGAACGTTAACAAGTATTGACTGTTAAACGGAGATTCTACATGGAAAAAATCGAAAAAGTTTTTGACTCCCCAGGCCCACAACCAAACGGCATGCAAGCCACTGAAGATGGTCTATGGATTATTGACCAACAGACCAACGAAGTACATCTTGTCTCTTATGATGGCGTTGTCAAAAAGACGCTTGCCACTGATTCTGATAAAGGCAGCGGTATCACACACACTGGCACAAACCTCTGGCTTGCGTCTACCTATAGTTGTGAAATCTTGTCAACTGATCCAGAAACGGGGGAAACACTTGCATCTTATGATACACCCGGCGCAGGACAGACAGGTGCACACGGTTTAGAATGGCGCGATAATAAACTCTGGATCGCTGTACCACCCTCTGCAACGATATATCAGGTTGATGTTGATAACGATTTCACGGTGATTCATACGATCCCTGCTCCTGACGATAGACCGCACGGCATCGCATGGATTGGAGAAGACCTTTGGTGCGTTGAGACGAACCATCGCGCAATTTATCAACTTAATCCAGAAGATGGCAGTCATATTGCTAAGATTGAGATACCTGAACCACATCCTGAACCACACGGCATGACATATTGGGACGGATATTTCTGGTACTGTGATGCACATACAACTGCTGTCTGCAGAGTAGCATTATCATCATGATGAACGATGGACGTATACTCAATATGGGAAAAAACTGTGCAGCGATGAATATGGCTGTTGATGAAGCGATTCTCATCTCCCAGAAAGAGCAACCCAACCCAACGCTGCGATTTTATGATTGGACTAACCCAGCATTTAGTTTTGGATATTTTCAAGATATTAATGTTGAAGTTGATGTAGAAGCATGTCGTGTAGAGAGCATTGAATTAGTAAAGCGAATAACAGGTGGCGGTACAGTGGTGCATGGATGGGATTTGACCTATACACTGGTTTTACCCCGACACAATGCTGAAACTTCTGTATCTGATATGTATAAGAGAATTGGAAGTAGTCTTGTAAACGCATTTGAAAAACTCGCTATTCCTGCAGAATGTTATGCTGCTACGGAACAGTCTGAATCTGACCAAAACATCTGTCTTACAAATCCTGCTGAGTACGATGTTATGTGTAAAGATAAGAAACTCGCTGGTGTCTCAGTGAGACGTAATCGGAATGGGATTCTGTTTCAAGGTTACATTTCATTGGATATTCCGCCTGTCCCTGTTCTAAAACGCGTTTCAAAGATACCGGAAGTTCAACGGATGGTGTTGGACAATGCCACTGCGATCAAGACTGAAGGTCGCTCTATATCCAGAGGTGTTCTCATCAAAACAATCTGTGAAACATTTGATATAGGTATTACGTTTAATTCAGGAAAACTGTCAATTACAGAGAAGTTACAAGCAGAGACCTTGGTTAACGCTAAGTATGCTACAACTGGGTGGAATTTTCGCTCAAAATGACTCCTTCTACTATTAAGAAGAGACGGCACTCGGAAAGTGCCTACTACTATTAAGAAGAGACGGCACTCGGAAAGTGCCTACTACTATTAAGAGCGTAGGAAATTCCAAAATTAACATTTATAGTGACAATAATTTTACGCATCCGATATAGAGTTTTAATTGTATTATGATACCTTGGAGGTATACAATGGATTCATTATGTTTAGAACACTGTATAACCGAATCGGAGAAACAACAATTTGAAGACAATGGATATTTTGTCGTTGAAGATGCCGTTCCGCAGGAGATAGTTGAGAAGTTGACTGTTGCATTTGACCGTGTTGGTGCAGAGCATTTGGGAAAAGATGAACTGCCACAAGACACACGTTTCAATATGCTTGACTTCGTCGGTAAGGATGACATCTTTATAGAAATGTTGGATTGGCATACTACGTTTCCAAAGGTGTGGGGAATTTTGGGTTGGAATGTGAAACTCTATCATTCACACATGATTGCACTGCCACCACTCCCACCAAAAGAACGTGATAAAACAGGACGACTTGGATGGCATCAAGATAGTGGAAGACTCAACATAGAATTGGAAGGAGAACCACGCCCTCGGGTTTCCCTAAAGGTTGCATACTTTCTGACTGATACTTCAGTTCCAGGACGCGGCAATTTTTCTGTAATACCCGGCAGTCAGAAATACAATTCAGTAAAAATGCCCGAAGATGACAAGGCAGACCCTGAAAACGCTACTCCTGTTTACGCAAAACCAGGTACAGCAGTCTTTTTCGACCGTAGATTGTGGCATGCAGTAGGACGAAACACATCTGACATTATGCGCAAAGTGCTTTTCTATGGATATAGTTACCGATGGCTGCAACCGAGAGATGATATGACAGTGGCGCATTATATGGATAAATCGGATCCAATACGGCAGCAAATTTTAGGCAAGAGTACCGGTGGGATGGGTTATACATCTCCTGGCGATGCAGATGTCCCGTTACGTGCATGGATTAAGGATAATCTTGGGGCAGAAGCGGTTGCACATTGAAGGTTGTCAGTAGAAAATCTTTCGTGAAGTCTGATTACCAATCACCTCTCCGATCATCCCAGAGGTGTGCTTTTACGACATCTTCATTTAATTCAGTTCCCCATCCCGTACCTGTAGGTATTTTCATATATCCGTCAACGATTTCTGGGACATGTGTCGTCAGATCATCTTTCCACGGGACGTCGTCAATATCCACTTCCATAATCCGTACATTCGGCAGGACAGCACACAAACTCGCACTAATAAATGTTGCAAGATGACTGTAATAGTTGTGCGGCGCGACATTGAATTGATAGACTTCAGCTAAATCTCCAATCTTCTTTGATGGTGAGAATCCATTCCAAGGCACATCAACCATAAATACGTCCGCAGCACGAGATTCAAAATACGGGATATATTCTTGCATATAGTACAGATTCTCACCTGTGCATATTTTAGTCGTGGTGGAATCTTTAATCTGTCGAATTGCCTCGTGATGATACATATCAATCTCTAACCATAGCAAGTTGTACGGTTCTAACATCTGCGCGATACGCATACATGCTTCAGGTTTAAAGTTGAAATTCAGGTCAAGATTAAGACCGACATCAGGTCCGATTGCATCTCTGAAAGTACTGATAAGCGTTTCAATATGTCTGAGGAGTTCAGCCGATACATTTCCATCTGTCGTGCCACGTCCTCCACCAAAACCGCTGAAATAGACAGACGCAGGCTCTCCCGGTATAACAATATTAGTTTTGAGTGCAGTGAAACCTTTTTCAACGACCTCATGTCCTAATGCAGTGATGTCCTGCATCGTTCTGAGTGGTGGCACACCGATAAGTTCATAATTTCCCGCCCGTGAAGACCCACAATGCGACCAGTAGACTCTCACTTCATCACGAGTCGGTCCCCCAAAGAGTTCTACAACTGAAATATCTAATGTCTTTGCCTTTATATCAACCAGAGCCAACTCAATCCCAGCGATTGCTTTTGCTGCAATTCCGCCCGGACTCTGCCGAGAACCGCGAATCATGTCCCAGAACAGCATCTCATAGGCGCGAGGATCACGTCCGATCAACAGAGAAGTTAAATCTTTGATAGTGCCTATCACACCGTTCGGATTTCTACCATCACTACACTCACCGTAACCGGTAACACCTTCGTCAGTTTCAACTTTAACAAAAATCCACGGTCGCCAACCGCCATCTACAATAAAGGTTTCAATCTTTGTAATCTTCATTTCACCGATAGACCTTCTTGTTATACCATTTCTATTAATTTTTCTCTCATTACCGACAGTTTAGAAATGAAGCGGGGAACGGCACAATCTAACAGAATGTGGCAGAATACGCGTATGGTATTCTGCATTAATAAAGCAACATTTTCAATTAGAAATGGTATTACACCAAAGTAACAATCTCTCCTTTTTCAGCAGATTCACGTAAAGCACTGCAAATACGCATTGTGTCTACTGCGAGATCTGACCATTCAGGTTCAAGGTTATTAGATTGCACGATTGAAGAAAAACGTTCAATCATGTTGACCTCTTGTATACAATGATCCGTTTCATGTTTGACATTATCAGGACCGTGTATCCAAAACCTTGCAGTGTCTGCAGATGTGGGAACAGTGAAATCATCACATACCAATGATGCTTCAGTTCCAGCCACCTCAAACCATTTTCGTAGGCTCGTATCAAATCCACAATCCAGTGTTGCGATCCGGTCGTTCTCAAACCATAGAATACCTGACAAGTTGAAGTCTACTCCTACTTTGTGTCGTGCAGTAGCGTAAACCTTTGTTGGCACTTCTTCGAATGCCCACAGGATCGCTCTTACACAATAGTAGCCGAGGTCTCCAAGGCTGCCCCCTCCGAGTTCCGGTTTTGCTCGGATATTGTTGGTTGGGATTGTATGCCAATTAAATGTGAAGGCAGCCGTGACTCTCCGCAGATCACCTAAATTCGCAAGTTCCTGTTTCATCAGCGTTGTCCGTTCATGATGCACCCACATGACACCATCCATCAATTGCACGCCGTTCTGCCGACATGCGTCCGCCATAAGGATTGCTTCATCAGAATTTACTGAAAGCGGTTTCTCACAGAGCACATGTTTGCCGTGTTCTGCAGCTCTGATTGTCCATTCCGCGTGCATAGAAGGAGGAAGCGGAATATAAATTGCATCTAATGAAGAATCTGAGAGGAGTTCTTGATATGTTCCATAAGCAACTGGGACACTGTGTTTTTTTGCCCACGCAGTTGCACGTTCATGAGTGCGACTTGCTATTGCGATCAATTCAGCATTCTGAGCGAGGTTAATTGCCTGTGCTAATTTTGAAGCAATATTGGCTGTGCTGAGTATTCCCCATTGGATAGGGTCTGTTGTGTTCATAGACATTCTCATTGTATTTCGCTTTCCTATTATTCTCAAGTCTTCATACTATACATCATAATAGAGAATTGGTCAAGTGAATCATATTCGCATTTTTAAGGGGGTAAGCATTTTGTCACTCTATTTGTCTGAATCTCGGATTACGCGGATTACGCGCCAGTTAACATAGCTGGCAGGGAAGGGTGTCTGGAGCATAATACGACTTTGATCGGCTACAAAGAAGCACAATCAAGGATGAATGTGCTACAGATATATCAAGATGGATGGGGTAGGGTGAAGGGGAATGAGGGATGAAGGGCTTGGAGGAAGAAGCACAATCTAACAGAATGTGCTACAGATATAGCACTCCGCTGGAGTGCCAGACTGCCCGTAACCTATTTCTATAGACATAGCACTCCGCATGAAGTTAAAAAAAATATTTGGGTAATTTGGCGAGGTTAGGAAACCTCGCCAGCAGAGGGGTATACCTGTAAGGTCTTAGCCATCTTTTTTTAGTGACAGAAACTTTACGCACTCTAATTTTAATCAAGACTTGTCAATCACACTATTTTGTGTTATAATTACTTTAGATTTACATTAAGGGGTGCTCTTTACTGAGTAGAGAGCTGAGAAAACACCCTTTGAACCTGATCTGGGTCATACCAGCGTAGGGAAATATTTTAACAACGTCTTCTATATTGAATGGCGTTAAGCCGCTTCTATTTTCGTACTACTAAGTCAGTAGTAATTAGCGGGTATGTTCCCTATACCGAAAATGGAAAACGGCTTTTTTGCTGTTAAAAGAACCGATGCGGTTGTTCAACAAATATGTTTTACCCGTTCTGATTTTCTTAGGTATATTATTTATATGGGAGCTTATTGTATTTCTAAGAGATATACCACGATATATCTTGCCAGCACCATCAAGAATTATGGTGACACTGTTCGTAGAACGGATTCAGTTGCTGCATCACTCGTTTGTAACGTTTCAGGAAATGTTATTTGGCTTCTTACTTGCCTTATGCTTTGGCATTCCATTGGCAATTCTCATGTTTGAGTTTCCAATTTTAGAAAGAGCATTCTATCCTTATGTAATTGGTTCACAAACTGTACCTGTGTTTGCCATCGCGCCGCTTTTAGTTGTATGGTTTGGATTTGGAATTGCGTCAAAAGTAATAATGGCAGCGATCATCGTTTTCTTCGCAATTGTGTTGAGTACTTTGGATGGTTTGAAGTCAACGGACCCAGATATAATAAGTCTTTTTCAGATTCACCGTGCAACCCGTTGGCAGATCCTATGGAAAGTACGGATACCGGCTGCGCTTCCATTTATTTTTTCTGGTGCAAAAATAGGTATCTCAATTTCTACTATAGGAGCGATAATTGGGGAATTGGTAGGTGCTACAGCAGGACTTGGGTATCTCATGTTATATGCAAACTCGCAATTACAAGTTTCACTCGTATTCGCAGCTATTCTCTGTCTAACTGCCTTAGGTTTAGGTTTATTTGCATTCATGACTTTACTTGAAAAATTAGCAATGCCGTGGCGCAGGTATCAAATTGACTCTTCAAATATCAAATAAATCGTTCTTACACTTAGATTTTACATAAAGGAGAATTAACGTGAAAAAACTACTACGAATTATCTTTGGCATTAGTTGTATTATGACTCTGTTTGGTCCTATTAATGGCTACGCCGATGGACATCTGAAATCAGAAAAGGAGAAAGTAACCTTACTATTGGATTGGTTTCCAAATGTTGATCATACGCCACTTTATGTGGCACAAGAAAATGGGATATTTAAAAAGCACGGTTTAACAGTAGAATTACTGTGGGGAAATGATCCTGATGCGCCGTTAAAATTGGTTGCAGCAGGTAAATATCCGTTTGCAGTAAGCTACCAACAGAGCGTAACGATCGCACGTGCAAGCGAGGAGGAACTACCCGTAAAGTCTATTGGGTTACTCGTTGAGCATCCGTTGAACACGATTACATATCTGAAAAAATCGGGGATTAAAACACCTGCAGATTTCAAAGGAAAGAAGATAGGATATACTGTTGCACCTTTGGATGTGCTTCTATTTAATGCCATCGCTGAAAATGCCGGTTTGAAGAAAGATGACTATGAACTGATCAACATCGGCACAAATATAATAGCACCACTAATGAGCGGTCAGATAGATGCTGTTATCGGACCTTTTCGTAATTACGAAATAAACCTATTGAAACTTGAGGGAGCCGAAGCCGATTTTTTTGCGCTTGAGAAACACGGAATCCCCGATTATTATGAGTTAGTGATTATTACGAACGATTCATACTTAGCGGAAAACAGAGAGACCGCAAAGCATCTTATTTTGGCAATCAAAGAAGCAATTTCTTTTACAAAAAAGAATCCGGAAAAGGCTTTACAACTGTTCTTCAAAGCAAATCCTGACTCACGAAAAGAATTAGAGGAGCTTGCTTTTCGTGACACATTAGAGTTTTTTGCAACTACTCAGGTACAAATGAAGGAGAAGTGGGAAGCATTCACGAAATTTGCAGTTGAGAGAGGATTGATATCCAAAACCGTTAAGGTTGAAGACCTATTCATCAATTTGGTTGAAGATGAACCTTCTACTCGTGAGTAAGCATGGTAAACAGGAACGTAGTCATCATCGGTGGTGGCGTGATTGGTCTCGGAATAGGGTGGCAACTTGCTAAAGCAGGTCTGTCGGTCAGTTTATTCGAACGGGATCGCGTAGGTCGGGCTGCATCGCGGGCTGCAGCAGGAATGCTCGCACCTTTTTCTGAAGCACATACTGAAGAAGCTGAACTATTAGCGTTAGGATGTGAGAGTTTAGCACTTTACCCAAAATGGGTTGAAGCGTTGCAGGTCGATTCAGAAATTTCGATCGGCTATAGAGTTGATGGAACATTAATCGTTGGTATAGAACAGGACGATACTGATCAACTTCAGCACCTATACAAAGCACAGCAACTCTTAGGATTAGATGTTCAGTGGTTAACAGGAAGAAAAGCACGCGATATTGAACCTTCTCTGTCCCCCCGAGTCTCTTGTGCAATCCACTGTGAAACCGATTACCAAGTTGACAATCGATTGATGGTTAAGGCACTTAAACATGCCTATCAGACGTGTGGTGGTAAGTTATATGAGAAATGCAGCGTTAAGAGCATTGAGATAGAAGATGAGGTTGCAACTGGCATTCATACTGAAAGTGAATACCGTGATGCAGACATAATAATCCTTGCGGCAGGTTGCTGGTCGACACAGATCGCTGGAATTCCTGATAATATACGACCCCCTGTTCGTCCTGTCAAAGGACAGATGTTGGCACTGCAAATGGAAGATGGTATTGAACTAAACACAGTTATCAGAACTATCAGGGCACGGTATCCGACATCCGTATATCTTGTGCCGCGAGTTGATGGTAGACTTATCGTAGGCGCGACATCTGAAGAGATGGGGTTCGATACACGATTAACCGTCGGTGGCATGTTTGAATTGCTCCGTGGGGCATGGGAAGCTGTACCAGGGCTTTATGAGTTACCGATTGTTGAGACTTGGACAGGGTTGCGTCCCGGAAGTAGAGACAGTGCACCCATTCTCGGTACGACACCTATTGAGCATCTCATATATGCAACGGGTCATTATCGGAACGGCATTCTGCTGACACCCATTACGGCTTATGCAATAACAGAACTGATTTTGACAGGTGAAACTCCGAGTACAATTAAACCGTTCAAGGTCGATAGATTCTTGAATTGACATACTCACCGAGCTAAAGCTTCGGTGATTCTTCTATCGTCAGAGACAGCTTGCAATTGCAAGAGTTACGTCTCCTACTGAATAGGTGGATGCCCCCACCTGTAGGATATTAATAGCAGCATTAACATCTCTATCA
>JAJEJA010000010.1 GCA_022828145.1 Candidatus Poribacteria bacterium
GCGTCAAACCTTACATTGTAAACTATTAGACTGTTAATTCCTACTTGTAGGTCGGGTAGATCGAAGCGAAACCCGAAACGTATAATCAAAACTAAATATGTAGTTAGGGTAGAGGAACGAAACCCGCAGAATGCCAAACGCGCATTCTGCGTTGATTTGGACATGAAGCCACATATCATAAGGAAAGTCGGGTTTCGCTTCGCTCTACCCGACCTACAAGTTCTATAAGCAGTATTTTGTCCTAAGGACCACCTTGTAGCACAAACTTTCTAGTTTGTGTGCTATGAAACAAACTAAAAGTTTGTTCTACAAGATGTTTTATCAAACTCACGTTAGTAAACGTTGTGCTAATAGTCGTGTTTAGTCTATTGAAAATGCACAACATATCGTAAAATAAGCGATTGTTCTACTATCGCGATCAATATAAAGGAGAATATTGATGTATAAATTGACTCTGATTTTAATTCTAACCCTTCTTGCTTTCTCACCGAATCTTATGGCTGTTACAACCGAAGGTCTCGTAGCTGCTTGGTTGTTTGATGATGGCACAGGCACTATTGTTAAAGATTCATATACGAATAAATTAGATGGAGAAGTCGCAAGCGGCATACCAGAATGGGTTGAAGGTAAATTCGATGGCGCATTGGAATTTAAAGGTTCCGACATGGTAACCATTCCTGACAATGATTTACTTGACCTAACCTCCTTCACAATTGCTGCATGGATTAAGAGTCCAGCGACAACAGGAAGATGGCATGTTATCGCTGCAAAAGAAGCGCGAAACCCAACAGGACGAAATTACGGGATATTTGGACACGTTAACAACGGCTCAATCCATTATTCCTTCACATCTGGCGGATGGAAGTCTTTTGATGCACCAACCAATGTGACAGACGGCGCATGGCATCACGTGGCTGCAACATACCAAAGACCGAACTTCAAACTCTACATAGATGGCGAACTTGATGCTGAAACAGCTCCTGATGCTGATCCAGAAAGTAATGATGCCCCGCTCTATATTGGCGGATGTGATATAGGGAACTATTGGATGACTGGTGTCATCGATGAAGTCGTCCTATATGACAGAGCTTTGAGCCCAGAAGAACTCAGTGAACTGATTCAGGAAGGAATAGCCACCGTAACACCTGTAGAACCTGCAGGTAAGTTGGCGACGACTTGGAGCCAAATAAAAACCCGCTCCGATAAGTAATCTTTTTCAGAGACATTTCGTCTCTAATTGTATACGCAATTTACTTAAATAGGCACTTGTATAATTTGACATAACAATCAATAACAAGTGCCTATACTATAACACATTTCATGTCTGTCAATTTCATATCTGTTATGAGAAAAAGAAGGTTCACACACAATGGCTGAATTAAGACAGCAGCTTCTCGTCTTACATTTACACACACCAGACCTCAACAGCCCCGTCGTTGCATGGGCAATGTACGATGGTACTGGAAAAAAACGTTATACGACCGGAGATAGCGATGCTCCACCCTACAGTTCTGTCGTTGAAGCTATGCAGGATGGATGGCGAGTAATCCAATTCCCACAACAATTTCCCGCATATCCAGGTATGGAGTATCATACATCATATCTAAGATTTGAATATATCTTAGAAAAAATGGAGGAAATCTAATGGTTGATAAACAACATCTACTAACAACAGAACAGATGGCGAGTTTCGTCGCAGACGGTTATCTACGCTTCGATGATTTTATACCTGATGAACTAAACAAAGCAGCACACGAAGAAATGGCATCAGGTGTTTCTACACGAGGCGGCGGCGGGACCGTCCTTGACGATGTATGGGGTGAAGATTCCGCAGTCGGAAGAGTCTTCCGTTTACCCAAAGTTCAAGGCATCACACAAAGCCTCGTCGGTGAAAACCCATTATATGACCATCACGCGGTTCACATCGTCCGACCCCAGAGTGAACACGGACAAATTTGGCACGCAGATGCAATCATTGACCTGCGAATGCACTTCGACATTCAGTTCTTCTATTTCTCACACGATACACCGCGAGAAATGGGCGGGACAATGATCTTACCCGGAAGTCATTTCAGACGCGTCTGTGAAACTGACGTCGCACGATACCAGAACTTCCTTAGTCAACACCCAATCGTTTGCAATGCCGGCACACTCGTTGTTGTTCATCACGGAATATGGCACTGTGCACAACCTAACCTAACAGAAGATACACGCTACATGTTTAAGCTACGCCTTAACCCAACAGTCCGACAACTCAAACTCTGGAACACAGATGACATTGACACAGCCGGTATCCGTGGCATCTTAAGCCGAAATCATCGGTGGTACGGAAACGATGTACGCCTCGAAATCGTCAACCGAATTAAACTATGGCGATTCCTCATCGGCGATGAGTCTTATGACGTCGGTTATTGGTTATCTCGACTTGAAAACATGCCTGAAAATGTCAAAAACGTCGCATAAACTTAATAGTAGTAGGCACTTTCCGAGTGCCGTTCTTATGACAACATAAAAACCCCACAAGAACCTTCATAGATTCTTGTGGGGTTTCTCTTGAAAAATCAATTCAGATTTGTATACTAACGACCTTCGTTCCCGTTTATTTGCTTTGCATTTTTAGTTCAAGATCAACCTTCAGAATCTTCTTACCTTCAAATTCTACTGTTGCTTTGCTATCCTTTAACTTTGCTTGCTCATATTTCTTCTGAGCGTTTGCTGCTTCTTTCACCACTGCTTTTAATTTCTTCTCGTTTTCTTTTATTATTCTCTCCATACTCTTCTTATCCGCTTTCAGATTAGCGGATTTAGAACGAGTACTTCTGTCAGTATTCCGGACATTCTGATTGTTTCCTTCGCTTCGAATTGAGGAACGCTTCTGGACCTCGCCTTTACCTCCCAGAAATCCTACACGACGATTATTGAGTGTGATGAGCTCGCCATCTTTGTATAACGATACCTTTTTCTCTGCAATTTCTTTAACTATCGCATCACCGATTTTCTCACCAACAGTGACGATATGAAATTGATTTGAACGATTTTCTAACACAAACGCTTCCGAACTATCTCCTGTCGGGTCAAAAGAGGTGCCGATCAACGTATATTCCGGTTCTTCATTAGGGGGTTTCCAACCAAGAGGACGAAAAATATTATTATCAACTATTATCTGATAATAATCCGAAGGATCGTGAGCCACAGGTTCGTGGAATTTTGCAGTAACGGATTGTCTGCCCCAATTAGAAACCTGTTTCTTATGTGTTTCTGACGTGTTCACATGAACACCAGCGTTTTCCTTATCCCTATTAGATATAGAAAATTTTCCCCACTGAAGGTCTAAACCAAAGACAAAAAGAAAAGCGACAATACAACCGATTCCTACAGAAAAAATCAGGATTTTTGAATACTTCAAAACAATCTCCTCATCTGTTAACAAGCCAAGTGAAGTGGAACATGAGCATAGTAATTCCATATTCTATTAAAAGTATACAATTCTTTAGACAGAAAATCAAAGAAAAATCACACTATCACAACAAAACAAATCCCATAAGAACCGATAGGGTTGCTTATGGGATTATACATCAACATTTGAAAAGTATGTGTTTTATAGTTTTAGACTAACGACCACGACGACCTCTAAATCCGCCGCGTTCTTGGAATTCACGCATCATTCGTTCACGGTCTCCTCTGGATGAACTTTCAAACCTTCTGCGCATCTCTTGTGCTCTCTGAGACCATTCTTGTCTACGCCGTTCAGCAGCCTCTCTTTCACTTCTCTCATTATCATCTCTGTTAGAAGAAGCACGTCTTTCTTCATCATTGTCTCTATTATTGTCATTTCCTCTGGATCCACCACCACTTCGGGAACCACCTATTTTGAGGAACATATTATTTTCTCTTCTGAGAGTAATTTTCTCGCCGTCTTTGTCCAATAAGATTTCTTTATCTTTTATATCTGTAACAACAGCATCCCCAATTTTATCGCCAATTCCTACGATATGGGTCCTGTTTGATCGTCTCTCTTCAACGTATCCCACTGATAAAGATGCATCATCGTAAACAGACGTAGTGACAAAAGCATATTCCGGTTCTCTATTCGGTGGTCTCCAACCGAGTGGACGGAAGATATTGTTGTTAACGATAACATTGTAATAGTCTTCACTATTACTGGAAGAACTCTCCTCAGAACGTTCTCGATTACCCCAATTGACATTTCGTTCAGGCCGTCCCTGTTCACCTCTATTATTACCCCATTGACGATTACGAAACTGTTCCATACGTTGTGCTGCTGGCTGGCGCTCGTTTGTATTCAATGCAACCCTTCCACCTCTACCTCTATCTTGTGCCTGTAGATGCATACCAAATACGAGCAGTAAACCCGCAACGCAACAGATTCCTACAATAATAAGTATTCTTGTAAATTTCACCACTATCTCCTATGTTTAGTGCAAGTAGACATTCCAATATATTTCAGCGTGTTTATTATAGTTAGACTTGTAAAATCCTAAAAGGTTCATTAAATTCGTCTATTTCAGTGTTTTTTCTTATTTAATAGGGTTATTTTAACATGGAATTTGACCAATGTCAAGTCAATGTCAATTGCCGTAGCACATTCTGTTAGATTGTGCCCCAGTGTTTGAAGTGTAGCACATTCATCCTTGATTGTGCTTCTTTCTACAAACAAAATAAAAAACTTGACAATTTTAACGACATTCAGTTATAATATATTAAGTAAAACACGGGGCGTAGCGCAGCCCGGCTAGCGCGCCTGCTTCGGGAGCAGGAGGTCGGAGGTTCAAATCCTCTCGCCCCGATTTCCACCATCTTCTATCGTATGCTTACGAAAATCTGATCACACATACAAAAACATGCCTGCTCAAAAAACAGAAGCAATTGTAATTCGCACCTATCCTCTACGCGATGTTCACAAGATCATCACATTCTATACCCCTGACTTTGGAAGGGTTAAAGCTGTCGCTTACGGTGTCAAAAGTCCAAAAAGTAAACTCAGCGGTAGATTAGAACTGCTTAACCACGGCATGCTACTCTTTAATTATCGCGAGAATAGGGACCTACAAAATCTCTCCAGTTTTGAACTTATTGAAGGTTTTGATGGTATACGCGATGATTTTACCCGGATTACTTACGGATGCTATTTAGCGGAATTAGTTGATGCTATCGCATCGGAAGGAGATGCAAATCCGGAGATTTTCCATCTACTGCAAAACACATACCACGTATTGACAGATATTGAAGATGTAGCACTGCTCGCGAGGGTTTTTGAAATCAAGTTTCTCGACCTGGCAGGTTACGCACCACAACTTTCACACTGCGCCAACTGCGGATCAAATGTTAACCGTCCTTATCTCAAAAACAAACAGGGAACACCCGTTATGCTCTTTAGTGTTCGTCAAGGCGGTATGCTCTGTAACAATTGCCAAAACAGAGACACATCTGCTTATTCAATAACACCTGGAAGTTGTGAACTACTGAAAACGTTACGACAGTTAAAACTGGCAGAACTGGAAAAAACAAACCGGTTGCGTGCCTCAACTCTTAATCATCGTGAACTAAAACTTGTCCTATGTAGTTTTATCCGATACCACACCGAACGAAACCTAAAAAGTCTAAGATTCATAGAAAGTGTATTGGAAGTATAGAGGATTGTCTATTCTAATCTTGTGTGTATCATTATTAGTCGGGAATCGGCCAGTTTTATATATAGTTGGCCTCCTACAGACCTGAGTATTGGTAGGAGCGATCTCCGAATCGCGACCTACATATTTAATCTGGACTGTCCAATAGGTCTGCAAAACGTTCAAGCATGTTCACCAAGCATGTATAATTCACGTGCTTAACTGACACAAGGAGTTATGAAAATGAAAAAGAATAATATCTTCTCGTTATGTGTATTTATCCTGAGCATCGTCGTGGGAATAATGACAGTCGGCACACACCACGTCATCGCTGCAACAACCGGTAAAATATCTGGTATAGTCACTGTTGAAGGTACAGAACAACCCTTAGCAAATGCTAAAGTGGAAATTGTAGGTACAAGTACAACCACGACTACAAATGATTCAGGTTATTATGTTATAACTAACATCTCCCCAGCAGGGTATGATGTGATAGTTGAACTTACAGGATATCGTTCAAAGACCGTTCAAGCAACAAAGGTTTTTGCGGGTCTTACCACAACCATAAACTTCGCATTAGAACCTTCTGAAGTTGTTGAACTTGAAGGCATAACAGTAACCGCAGCAAGACCGCTAATCAAGAAAGATGTTACACAGACCACACGCATCATTGAATCAGATGAAATAGAATCCATGCCGCGTGATACTGTCAACGGTATACTCCAGACACAAGCAGGTGTTGCAGTACGAAACGCTTCCGGTTCAGTTCATATCCGCGGTGGAAGGTCAATGGAAATTAAATATCTTATTGACGGTATACCTGTGAATGACCCGATGTTTAGCGGATTAGGACTTCAAATTAGCACAAACGCTATTGAACAGATGGAAGTTATCACGGGTGGATTCAACGCAGAACATGGGGATGCACAATCCGGCATAATCAATCTCATTACCAAAGCCGGCACGCACAAATTCAAAGGGCGATTCAGATACCGGGTCGGTCAGTGGGGCACACACCACGGTGACCCAATATACGGACCTTGGTTTGATCCAGATAACGATTTCCGTCCTGTCGCACTTGAACCCTTCAGAGGCATTTTCATCGGGAAACCTTATGCGTATCAAACACCCTATCGTGGCGATCCCGTTACAGTTGAAGAATTAGAAAATAGAGAAGGTGATGAAAAAGTAACCTTCACAGAAATTGTCCCCGGGGTATATGCTGATAGAATAGAAAACCCGTTGCAGCCAGTTATTGACCCCGAAACAGGCGAAGAAGTCGTGGATGAAGCAACGGGTAAAGTCGTTGAGGAACCGCAACCCTTCAAAGACGCGGATGGCACCATAATTGATTATGAAAATAAGAAGGTAATCCTGTTTGATGGATACATCGTTGACCTTGAACAGTATAGCGACCTTTTCAATGCTACCAAAGATTATAATCTATCTCCGAGCCATATAGGAGAATTTGCGCTTAGCGGTCCTATAATGGGAAATCAATTGACATTCTCCTTCGCCAGTCAATTCAGACGAGATGAAAGTTATCTACCAAATGATGATAGTGGCGGCTATACGTTACAAGGTAAACTCAAGTATGAAGTCACACCAGACATAAAACTCCTCGCAAGTGGACTTTACGATGAACGGGAAGTCAACTACTATGGCGGTAGTCTACGTTTTGTGCCAAATGCAATTGAGGTCGGAAATAGGGACGGTCGAAGCCTATCGGTCCAACTCTCGCATAATATCAACTCAGGCACATTCTATACCTTGACGTATGGACAATTCAGACGCTCCTCTATGAGTCACCAACCCGACAAACTGTGGGATCCGTTAAACAGAAGCTTTAAGGAAAATGCTTGGGACCCTGAGATAGAAATCGATCCAGACATCGCAGAACAGTATCCTGACAAACAAACTGCTATCTTTATGCAGAATCAAAGAGAAGGACGTATAAGAAATCCAGCACAACAGGCATATAATGACACAACCTACGATGTCGCTGGAGATAATAACTTCTGGACGACACGCAACTCAACGACAACCATTTTTAAAGGCGATTTTACAAGCCAAGTTACAGAGAATCATCAAGTTCAGACCGGAATTGAAATTTCATCAAACCATCTATACAATCTTGGGACGACAAACTACGGTAGCTCAAACCTCTATGTCGAGTATTACGACGTAATACCAACATCCATCAGTCTGTATGCTCAAGATAAGATGGAATACGAAGGTATGATCGTCAACATCGGATTACGGTATGACCGATATACCCCCGATGGTGGTTCTCCCAAAGACCCATTTAACCCCCTCGTACTAAACGAAGATGGAACATTCCTGTACACAAACAGCGAGGGTGATGAAGCAGATTCATTATTATCAGAACCCGATGTTCAGCATTACATCAGTGAACTTAAAGGTTCGTTTGACAGTCTACCTGAAGTTGGACTACCCATCATCAATAAGTATGAAAAGGCATCAACGAAACAGATGATCGCTCCACGACTCGGCATCTCATTCCCGATCACAGACCGTGCAAAGTTCCATTTTACTTACGGACATTATTACCAGATGCCGCCAGCAGATGACCTCTACGAAAATCTCAACTTTGATATGCGTGGCGCAATACGTAGACGCGGAAATCCCGATCTTGAACCAGAAAAAACCATCGCTTACGAAGTCGGGGTAATCCAGCAGTTTACTGACGACCTCACAGTCGACATCACTGGATTTACGAAGGATATTGATAACCTCGTCAGTAGTGTCCATGTTGATATTACCAACGATTACAGTTATTTCATCAACGACATCTATGGGCGCGTTCAAGGATTTGAACTGACAATCCGTAAGTGGCGCACCGGCAATAGTCCTGTTTCCGGCATGTTGAGTTACACCTATTCCGTTGCAAAAGGAAAAGGATCCAGTCGGAATTTGGGATACCTCACCTATTACCGACAACAACCAGAAGTGACCGAAAGTCATCCATTATCTTGGGATCAACGTCATATAGTATCTGCAACGTTGGACATTCAATTACCATTCTCTTCTGCTGTCAATTTTGTAGGTAGATATGCCAGCGGCTTACCTTACACACCAAATCCGAGAGCACCGATAAAACCCGCAATCAACTCAAAACGTTATCCAGCCACTTACAATGTTGATGCGTTGGTTAGCAAACGCAGCAGAATTGGTGGAATAACGTACACCTTCTTTGCCGATATTCGGAATATCTTCAACACCCAGAATCTGAATAACATACTTGACGCAGTGACGTATGACCGCTATGGCATTCCGTTAACGGCACAGAAGCATACCAGTCCAGCCTCTTGGAGTTCACCGCGTTTGGTTATGGTAGGCGTGAGTTTGGATTTTTAGGAGGGAAGATCCTATATGAATGAAATCAATATCGCAGAGGCTGACATCGCTGACGTCGCAGAAGGGATCAGGAAACTTGGACCTGATGTCCGTGGCTTTGGAACCGTGGACCCAGCATGGACAAGACCACCAGCAGTTCTTGTTATTGACTGTGTCCTCTCGCTCAATAGAAGATATGATGCGTTTGTAGTGCCTCGGTTAAATGCTTTTATGGAAAAGCACTCTAATATTCAGAAGATTGCGGATTTAGCAGATCTGATGGATAGTTTCCAATCACCAAATGCATTCCTGCAACAAGAACTCAATTACAATCATAAAGAGCGCGCATATACTCTTCGATCTGTTGTGGAGTTTCTTTGTAGTATTGTAAAGGAAGTGCCGACGATTACAGAAGAAGAGGCATTTAGACAATGGGCAACTCAAGCAAAACCTGAAGAATACCAAAAACTGAATATCAAGGGTTTCGGTATTGCTGGTTTCCAATACCTTCGCATGCTTTTTGGTGCAGATACTACAAAACCTGATGTACACATCATAAGATATGTATCTGAAATATTGGATCGAAAAGTTTCAGATATTGAAGCATTACATCTGCTGGAAGCATCATCGGGTCTTTTGGGACTTTCTGTCCGAGACGTTGACACATATATATGGGATATCAGAGCAAGACCACAGCAATATGCCTCAGCAACGAATGTTGTCCGTCTTGATCCTGATATTGCATCGGCATTTCCAAATGAAAAAGCCGTTAATGATGCGTTACGCTCTGTCTTAAAAGAGAGAAATATGGAGGAATAACCATGTCCAAAACAACAATTCCTTCATCAATAATTAACATACTTCCAGATTGTGCTTCTTTTTCCAACATTCTGTTAGATTGTGCCTCTTTGTATCATATTCTGTTAGATTGTGCGTTTCTTTGTAGCACATTTATCCTTTATTGGGTCTCTTTCTACAACCCCATAGGTGTAAACTTGAGAAAACTTAGAAGCTCTGTTGAATCACTCCGAATCCTTATGGTTATACTGGGTGTCTTCTCTTCAGTCCCGTAGGGACGATATGTTTATAGAAAAATGTGTACCCCACCTCTCTTCAGTCCCGTAGGGACGATATGTTTATATCAGGATGAGCGACTACACATATCGTCCCTACGGGACTAAAGAGGGTTTGTATAACGTTTAACTATAAACATATCGTCCCTACGGGACTAAAGAGGGTTTATGGCATCGAAAATTCCTTAACTTTACACCTGTGATGTCTCTTTCTACAATCCCATTCATCCTTCATTGTGCTTCTCTGTACCCATTCATCTTGATGGTGCTGTAGCACATTCATCCTTGATTGTGCTTCAACCACCTTATGCGTCAATTTAAGGATATTTTCTCTGGTTAGTAGGCTATATAAGACCGATTTTAGCCTCATGCCTTTCGCACCGCTGGTGCTGATATGTGATTGTCCAAAGCCTCAGAGAGGCGAAAGGTGTATAGCCATCATGGATCTAACCATTAGCAAGCCCCAGAGGGGCGAAAGGTGTATCAACGCACTAACGTTTTTCACTAAATTGACGCCTATGGTGCATAAAACTATTGTCACTATAAGTGTCAAGTTTAGGATTTCATAAGCTCTTAATAGTAGCAGGCACTCTCCGAGTGCCGTCTCTTTTTATAATTAGGAGTTGCTTTTTTCTGACAGATTCTGATACAATAATCATATAAGCAAAACCTTAGAAAAAGCAACTCGCTTCTCAACTTTCGTAGAGGATTGGGAGAGTCCTGAGATGAGTATATATGACAACTATGATGAAGAAAAAGCTAAATTAGAAAAGAAGGGCATACTTTGAAATAGGGAAAGTGACACGTGAAAAATTTGAGAAGGGAAATACGGAAATACAAGTCCAACGACAAATATTGACAGAACCTTACGACACACATTACATCTTTAACCTTATGCGTAATTACAGAATTTCTCTGCTAAATGTAAATTAACGTGATTTAGGAGAATATAAGTGAAACTACAAGAAACAATACAGTTAACAGAAATCTACAAAAACGAAGAAGAGTTCTCAGCCGACCTTGCCAATACACTTGACGCACTCAAAGTCGGCAAATTTGAGGACGCTGAAACGGAAGCAAGAGTTGGAACAAAACGGGCGGATATTGTCGCTGTCGGAGAAGACGGAACCCTTGTAGTCGAAAACCAATTCGGTAATGCAGATTATGATCATTGGGGTAGACTTGAAGCTTATGCACGCTTGAAAGAAGCCGATGTAGCAGTGTTAGTCGCTGAAGATTTTGAGGAACTAATGGTTGTTACCTGCAATTTACGTAATGAAGATAGCAGCATTGACTGGTATCTGATTCAAGCACAAGCAAATATACACGAAGAACTCTCATTTCACCACGTTGCGCGCCCTGCAATAGATATCCAAACTGAGAAAAAACCTGATATTGAATATAGTGAGTTTTGGTCTACGATCCGAGAAGGTAAATTTGGCGAGTTATTTACCGGAAAACCTGTACCTCTCAGTAACGAAGGGTGGATATCGAAGGCTATTCGGAATATTGGGGTAACACTTTTTATCACTAACCAAAAATGTTATATACAATTGTACTTCCAAGGAGAAAATCCTTTTGAACGGAGAGATAAGGTGATGGAGCTATTTCCGGAATCTGACTATCCTCATAAATACAACGATTCTCCCAAGCAAATAAGAGTACAATTCCCTATCCTTGAAAAAGGCAAAAACGACAGAGATGATTGGGATGAAATCCGAGAAGAATTGGTAACTAAGGGAACTGACATCTATAATAAAATTAACGAATCCGGTTTGTAGTTTGTATAAGAGAGGTGAAAGCGAAAATGAAAAATCAAACTTTTACGGCAAGCATCTGGCGAGAAGATAATTGGTTTATTGCCCAATGTTTAGAGGTTGACATTGCAAGTCAAGGTGAAAGCGAAAAAGAGGCATTAGACAATCTGGTAGAAGCATTGGAACTTTACTTTGAGCCTCCTCAGCCAAGTTTCAAACCGGTAATCCGAAAATTTGAGGCGAAAGTCAGTGCCGCTTAAACCACTACCGTATCGTCAGGTCAGACGTAAATTGGAGAAAGCAGGATTCACAATAAGGAGTCAACGAGGAAGCCACGTAAAGTTTGTCCGATACCACGGTGATGAGGTGCGGACAACAATTGTGCCACACCATCGTGAGCTATCGGTTGGTTTGTTGCGAAGTATTTTGCGCCAAGCAGGATTAACTCCGAGTGAGTTTGAAAGACTTTAAAGCTATATCTATCATTGGTAGTATGGAATAATTTTCTTGAACTTATCACGCAACACGAAACAAAGGATTAGACAATGGACAAAAACTATAACGTTGCAGTCATCGGATGCGGCGGAATTTCACACATGCACGCTGGATGGTATGTCAACGAACCGAGAACTACTATCACAGCGATTGCCGATCTTGACGAGGAAAGGCTAAATTCGTTTGGCGAACGGTACGAGGTAGAAAAACGACACACAGATTACATTAAAATGCTTGAAACAGAAGATATTGACCTCGTTTCAGTCTGTACACGTCCGAAACATCATGCCCCGATTGTTGTAGAAGCTGCGAAGCACGACGTCAAAGGTATTCTTTCAGAAAAACCGATGGCAGAAAACCTCGGACAAGGAAAGGCGATGCTTGAGGCGTGTGAGCAAAACGGTGTCAAATTAGCAATTGACCATCAAGTGCGGTTTAGCACACCCTATCAGCAGGCAAAACAGATGATCGCTGACGGCGCAATCGGTGACATCTTCCGCATCCACGGCATCTGTGGTGGCGGTGACTTAAAAGATAACGCAACCCATACCGTCGACCTTATGCTATATGTTTATGGCGACCGTCCTGTCAGTTGGGTGATAGGACAGATCGAACGTATCGGCACACCGACAAAATATGACCTGCACTCAGAAGACTTCGCTATCGGATACTTCAAGTTTGAAGATAATGTCCGCGGCATCATAGAATCTGGGAATGATACCGCTCCCGGTTATCATCACATCTACTGTTATGGCACAGAAGGCGAAATAGAACTCGCAGCACCAGGCGGACCAGGAATCCGTTACCGCAATCAAGAGACAGGCGGGGCATGGGAATCCCCCGAATTACCATCAGGCGTCACACCCGTGCATGACCTTATCAATGCCATTGAAGAGGACAGAGAACACCGCTCAAGCGGTCATTGTGGATATGCTACCCTTGAACTGCTGATGGCTATTTATGAATCATCACGAAAACGGCAAAGAGTGCGTCTGCCTATGGAAGAGATGGAATCACCATTAACACTAATGATAGAGGATGGATGGGTTTAAAAAAATAAAAGACTCCTATGTCATCAGGGAAAGATAAAAAATGGACAATTATTTTCTCATACTTTCAATCATGTTCCCGATTATATTGGGAAGCATGGCAGCATTTTTCTTGATTATTAGTCTACGTTGTATTCTTCAAAGAAAAGCATTCTTACTTTCAAATAGATGGTTGCTTTTGTTCATGTTTATTGCATTTGTACCAACTACTCTACTGCCTTTCTATTTAAGATTAGTCGATATGGATTTTATGAATATGGGTTTGTGGGATTTGCTAAATCCAGCCATGGTTACAGTTTTACTTGTAATGATGTGTTATGCATTGAAGGGATATGTGGCTTATGGCATAACCGATGCATCTTTCCGTGAAGCACTCCTTGATGTGCTTGAAAAACTGCAGTTACCCCATGAAGAATCCTTATCCACCATACGATTGACTTCTATTGATGCTGACTTGCAAGTCGCAATTCAATCGTGGTTAGGTACAGGTCTGATTAAGATGAAACAGCGTGAACACCGTTCGCTACTTTCAGACATAGCCAGAGAAATGAACGAACATTTCAATATTTCAAACGGACCAATTAAACTCACTACCTGCGTTTTCTATTTGATTATGGGTGTGTTGATGTTAATAGGTGGAATCGGAACGCTGTTTTTATTCCAGAACATCGGATCATAGATGCTGTATCAGTGATTGCGTAAAAATGTGGTATTCTTAATAGAAGATCCACCATTTAAAGATAAGTTTTGATTGAAAACAGAAGAAAACAGTTGTAGGTAGTCTATATTGCATGACACAAATGATTTTTGAGAATTCCTACATTAATAGTAAGAATATATATAGAATTATCCTCTTTTGCATTCTGATTATCTCTTTTGTTCTCGTATTACGAAATCTTGGACACAGCAAAATACACTATTGGGACGAAGGTTACCATGCAATTGTAGCACGAAATTTAACGAAACATCCGTTGAAGTTCACACTTTACGATCAACCGTGGCTACAATATGATTATAAAAATTGGGGAGGAAACCACATCTGGCTACACAAACCACCTGTAGCGATGTGGCAAATATGTCTATCACACTTTATTTTTGGTATAAACGCCTTTGCGCTCCGATTACCATCAGCAATTAGTCTTGTCCTATCGGCGTGGTTAACTTTTAGAATTGCCTCCGATCTTTTTGATAAACGTGCTGGACTCATCGCAGCATTTCTTCAGGCATTCAATCCGTTTCTTTTCGCATCAGTACACGGATATCGTTATTCCGACCATATCGACATTGCGTTGCTATTATGGGTACAGGTTTCGTGTTGGTTTCTCCTTCGGGCAATACGGACTGGTAAACAGAGGAATTATATTCTGTCGGGAGTGGCGATGGGGATAGCGTATCTCTCAAAAAGCTATCTCGCGTTGATAACTTTCGGGATTGCACTTGTCGTCTGGTTTGTGGCATGGTATAAAAAGAGGATGAAGAATACATCTATTGATGAAGTTAACACAGAGGAGGTAATAGAAACGGGTAATCACCAATTGAAGGAACCAGAGATGCACATCCGATTCAGAGATGTCGCAGTGCAACTGGGTGTCGGAATCGCTACAGTTGCTCCATGGGTGATTTATTGTCTTATAAAATATCCAAGAGAATTCCTATGGGAACACAAACGTGTCATTGATCATCTGAATACGAATGTTGAAAACTGGGCAGCCTCTTGGGATCGTCCACTGTTTGAATATATGCCGCTGTTCTATCCATTCTTCTATGCTGCACTCTTTGCTTTCGTATTATGTCTGATTGTGATATTATTAAGACGTTGGAAGTTACCAGAACTTTATGTATTAGCGTGGGGTATCGGTGTAATTGTCCCGCATACACTGGCAGAAACAAAAACACCTTCAGCGACGATGATTGCCGCGCCAGCTCTGTTAATATGTATGGCTGCAGTCATCAGTAGATCCTGGAGACGAAAGGATTGGTTCTATACATCAATTTGGAATGCGTCAATGCTGTCAATTGTTGCTATCTCTATAGGAAACGCACTTATACACAACGGAAAGTGGATATTAGGTAAGGTGAGTGGAAAAGGTATTGGATTATTTCAGTTTGATTTTATAAAGGGATTCGCGCCTTTCATACATAAACATTTCGTTATTGTTGAGCAACTGATATGTTTCGGGATAATATTTGCATTTTTGTGTGGACTCTATCAGTTAGTACGAGAAGAAATACTCAAAAGATTGTTATGGTTGAGTGTGCGTATCGTTGCCCTTGTCATTTCTCTATTTTTCGCAGGACATTATGTCAACGCAGCATACAAGGTCACGGAAAGGAATGCCCAAATTCCGTTATATGTAGAGAGTGGGAAACGTATACAGAAGGAATTGCCCGAGAACGCATGTTTTTTCCTTGACGAAGCACGGACCGGCGCACATTTTGACCTGATGTATTATGCCGATAGATCAACATATCTTGTTTCCACTGCAGATACAAATGCCCTACAAAATGTTGTGAGACAAGCAAGGGAAGCGCGGGCAGCAGGAGCAATTCCCTATCTATTCTCAGTATTAGATAAGGAATACGATTTTCCACTCAGAATTGATGACGAGATAGATGTTGGAGACGGTAAGAAACAGCGGTATCGCATTTATGAAATTACCGAGTCTCAATGACTAAATTAACTGAATTGCAAGCCAACTTTATGGTATAGTAAATTAATGAGAATAATATCACGCTGCACATTGAGAGAGTATTGGCAGACGCATCCTGATGCTAAACAGCCTCTTCAAGCGTGGTATACTAATGTAAAACGGGCAGATTGGAGAACACCTAACGATGTTAAAGTTTCTTATCGAAATGCTAGTTTTGTAGCAAACAACCGAGTGATATTCAATATAAAGGGGAATTCATACCGTTTAGTAGTAGCGATCAATTATGAATATAGAATTGTATACATAAGGTTTATTGGAACACATCAAGAATATGATAGAATACAAGCTGCTACAGTTTAATCCGATATAAGGGGATAATCATGGAAATCAAACCAATTAGAACTGAGGCAGACTATGAGAATGCGTTAGTATATATAGAGCAATTATGGGATGCTATACCTGGTTCACCTGAAGGTAATAGATTAGATGTTCTTGTTACGCTGGTGGAAGACTATGAAGAAAAAACACATCCCATTCCACCAGCAGATCCAATCGAGACTATACTTCATTATATGGAAAGTAAAGGTCTATCAAAAAGTGATCTTGAACCGTACATTGGTTCAAATGTCAGTGTATTAGAAATCTTGAACCGCGAGCGTACACTGTCTTTAGAAATGATTCGCAACTTGCACAAAGGTTTAGGTATTCCAGCTGATATTTTAGTTCAACCTTATGCGTTGAAAACTGCTTCATAATAATAATCAATTGGCAATTGGGGGATAGCACATCTTATCACCACCCACCATTTAGAGGAGAGACTAAGCCATGAAAGTTTTAGGATATAGTCTTATATTATTGGTATTAATGTCAGCTGCAATATCTGTAAATGCAGCTGTAGAATGGAAAGCACTTGATGTTGGCAACTTATCTTCAGCCATTTTTAATACGTCAGTCGTCGGTTATCCCAGTAACCCCACTGCAAACCCATCAGGATGGTGGCCCGCAGGCACAAACGATTCATACATCTATGAAGGAGACATCTGGATCGGCGCAAAAAGAAACGGGGAGGTCGGTGTTGCTGAAGCAGATGGTAGACATAGCGAACTTTGGCCAATTCCAATTGAAGACCCCGAAACAGGAGAAATGGTTGACATCTTTTCTAAAAAACCGGGGATAACTACCAAAGGAACACCTACAAATCAAGCAATAGGATTCAAATGTACTGACACGAACACTGAAGCCAATAAAGACCTGATACTCGGTTTAGAGATTGAAGTCAACGGCTTTCAATGGAGTTACGCACCACTCTATGACTTTTTTATCCTTGAATACAAGGTAAAGAATGTGGGGAGTGATACGCTTGAAGATGTATTTATGGCGTTTCGGTATGATGTAGATATATCCAGCAATGAAACAGGTACTGCCAGCTACTCCGCAGATGACTTTGTAGCACTGGATCAGACACCAGATAGTCTCAACCCCGACACACATCCAAATCGTTATCTCTCTTACGGCTTCTCAAATGCCTCTGCCCCAGGATATATCGGTGTCCGTGTTTTGGACGCCTATATGGGTGAAGACGCACAAGATGCCGCAGCAAAAATCCCTTTCATAGCACACAAGCGCATCACAATTGACACGGACCCAACAACCGATGCAGAGATCTATGCACTCATCAGTACTCCCGGTGTTGAACCGCTTCCTGCAAATTATGATGATCAACGTTTTATACAATCTTATGGACCCGTTGAATCCCTTGCCCCCGAAGAGACATTCAATGTCATCATGGCAGTCGCTATTGGAGAAGGACTTGGTGGTCTACAAGCAGCTTCCGACTGGGCACAAAAGTTGTATGACGACGACTATGTTGCCCCAGCACCACCACCCTCACCAACGGTTACAGCATATCCCGCCGATGGACAAGTTTCACTCCTATGGGAAAGTACAGGGCGATGGGTCGATAACGGCGTTAACAAGAGTATTGAAGAGTACGTAGACGTAACTGACCCAGAGAAAATTTTTGAAGGATACAGAGTATACAGACGCGATACCGCTTACGATCAAAATACCGGCAATCCTGTTGAAAATTGGGAACTGTTGATGGAATTCGACAGACCGAGTACTACAGGCAATTTCTTCACAGTAGCACACGTCGGTAAGCAATCTGATGCGATTATAGAAAGCATTGGAGATGAGCCTTTCTATGCAGACTTCTTCAAAAATGCAACTTACGCTATAAAATTTAACTCAAGTACAAGCTTTGAGGTGATAAACACAACACTATGGGAAGTCTTGTCGTATAATACTGAATTTCCCAATGCTGGTGCTGGTGATGGATACGTTCTAATAGATGCTGAAACTGGTGAAGCTTATCCAGATGGCACATATCGGTCTGGTGCTCATATCTATTTCGGAGGACTCTATGTGAAGATCACAGATGGCCCCACGGGACCCCCTGTCACAGGGGATATATTCAGGGTTATTTCCACACCATCAATTGCACTTGGTGAAGATGTTGGTATCAAGAACTTTTTTACCGACACAGGATTAACAAACGGACTTCAATATACTTATGCTGTTACCTCCTATGATACTGGGAACCCCAAAAAAGGGTTACCAGCAATGGAAAGCAGTCAGATTGAAACAATGGTTCATGTTGTTCCACGTGCACATCCTTCAGGGTATAGGGAACCAGCCGTTGATGTGGATAAAAAGGAAAGTTTGGCGGTAACAATTGAACCGATGGTGTTAGCACCGGACAAAGTCACCGGAAATGAATATAAGATGGTCTGGTACGGGGCAAAACAGACAGGTCCAGGGGCATATATTACAGGTCCAGGCTATCAACCCCCTGCTTACGAAATCATTGACACCACGACGAATCAGACTGTTGTAGAAAAACAGACTTTTGACTGGTACGATGCCAACCATTATGAAGCTTTTGAGGCACGTTCTCCTATGTTTGATGGTATCATACTGAAAATCACAGGGGTTGATATCACTTATGATAGTCCGGACGAAAATCCCATCCTCAATGTTGAACTGGCTGCTGGTACTGTTACAGACTGGTCAGTGAACATCGCATCTCCCGGTGCTGGTGAAAACACATGGCCAAACATCTTCTGGGCAACCTATTACCGTCCGCATGTCTACTCTATCACTTTTACTGACGACACGCATGTCAAAGTAATGGACGAAACTACGGGGGAAGAAATCATGTTCAACGACCAACGGGCAGACGGATATGCAATCCTGACAGCCGCTGGTTGGAGCGATGAATACATGCCTGCAGACACAGAAGGCTACTTCCGTATTTTCATTCGTGGTGCTTATGTTTACATTATGGATCCTAACGGTGAACTTTCTGCTGGTGATGTATTTACCGTTGAAATGGGAGGCGTAGCTGCACCACAAGACGGGGACGAACTTATCCTGAAGACAGCAGGAGAGTCACTTGAAACTGAGGACATCAAAAATGATCTTGAAAAAATTCGTGTCGTTCCGAATCCCTATTTTGTGACAAATAGAGCAGTGACCTCAGAAGGAACCGACAAGATATTCTTCACACATCTGCCACCACGATGCACAATACGTATCTATACGTTGGCAGGTCAATTGGTTCAGAAAATAGATCATGTAAGTAGCGATGATTTCAATACAGACGAACGTTTAGCTCAGGGGAACAAAGGAGGTACTGCTGAATATAACCTCCTCAATCGTTACGATCAAGCTCTTGCCAGTGGCGTTTATATCTATCATGTTGAAGCCGTTGAAATGCAAGGCGATAAGAAAAATGTCATCGGAAATAAGATCGGAAGGTTTGCCGTTATACGATAACACAAAATAGGTCCTAATATGAAACGTATCCTACACATTTAGGAGAAACTCATGCACAACACTAATTTCTATAGACATCCTACGAACAACCATCTTAATAACAGAATGGGTAGATTTAACCTGCGTGCTAGGAACGTAGGAGGTCGTTCACCACTGATGCTCATATTGGCTATAACGATAATCATAGCTTTTGTTAATATACCGAGTCATGCAACCACTAATGTAGGAACGGCGGGGGCACAGTTTCTGAAGATCGGTCCAGGCGCACGCGTAGATAGTTTAGGAGGCGCGTTTAGTGCAATCGCAAATGATGTTACCACCATCTATTGGAACCCCGCAGGATTAAGTCAACTCGAAAAGCTAAGTTTTTCTGATACACATACGATCTGGCTTGCCGATACCCGGTACAACTATCTCGCGGGTGCTATACCTATAGAACATGTCGGCACTTTGGGTGCCAGCGTCACATTTCTCAACGTGCCCGACACGGAAATAACAACACTGGACCAACCTGATGGAACGGGACTTTGGTATTCAGCCTGGGACACTGCCGTATCCTTAGCTTATGCCAGACAACTCTATCACGAAGAATCTGGTGCCAGACTCTCTTTCGGTATCAATACGAAATACATTCACCAACAGATTCATCGTGAAAGTGCGAACGGTGTTGCAATTGATGTCGGCACTTTATATCATACAGGGTGGCGCAGCCTACGGATCGGTATGTCTTTTTCAAACTTCGGTCCTGAGATGCGTTTCAGCGGTCCTGACCTTCAAACTGGAGCAGAAGAAGCCGGAGATGAGCGCAACGCCGATTATCGTCCTTTCCCAGATACAACTAACCCATCACGGAAAGCAGAATTAGCAACCATAGAATACCCACTCCCAACTAATTTCAGGATCGGCATCGCTTATGATCTGATTGATAATGAAACGAACCTATTGACCATCGCGCTTGATGGAAACCATCCGAATGACAATAGCGAACGATTAAACTTCGGACTTGAATACTGGTATAGAAAAATGGCGGCAATTCGGGCAGGGTACAAACTACGCTTAGGTCCTGATCGGCTTGATGATGAGGAAGGCATTACACTCGGTTTCGGTACACATCTAAAGTTCAAGCAGACGATGCTATCCCTTGATTACGCATTCGCTGATTTTGGATATCTTCAACAGGCACACAGATTCAGTTTAGGGTTAATGTTTTAAGGAAAAACATGACAAGCAAACCCAATATCGTTTATCTACTCAGTGATCAAATTCGTGCCTGTTCATTACCTGTCTACGGTGACATCAAAATAAATAGGCAGATTGAAACACGACACATTGACAGACTTGCGCAAGAAGGCACTGTCTTCTCAAATGCCATTGCCACCGCACCTGTCTGCACACCTTACCGTTCCATGCTACTCACAGGACGACACCCGCAAACGACCGGTCATCTCATCAATTTCGTGAAAACCCGACACGATGAAATCGGACTTGGAGATGTCTTCAGTCGAAACGGCTACCGGACAGCGTGGATTGGTAAATGGCATCTCCACACAGGTTCGTTTCCAGAGATCGGTGGACGCGACTATGTCCCCGAAGGCAGGGACCGACTCGGATTCCAACACTGGCGTGGTTACAACTTCCACACAGACTATTTCAATGGTACTGTAAACCTCAACAATTGGAGAAACGAAAAATGGAAAGGTTACGAGACTGACGCTCTGAACAGATACGCCTTTCAGTTTATGGATGATGTTGATAACGAAACGCCATTTTGCTTATTCATCTCACCACATCAAGCACACGGCACACCTTATGAATTTGCACCGCAAAAATACTACGACCAACTACCTGAAAAACTTAATCTACCTGAAAACGTGCCTGAAAATCAGCAAAAGCAGTCATTAAATGCCTATAGACACTATCTCGCCATGATTTTAGCAGTTGACGAAATGCTCGGAGATTTAATGGCATATCTTGAAAAGACAGGTCGGACAGAAAACACCTTACTCGTTTTTGGATCGGATCATGGCACACAAGGCGGCGCACACGGAATCAATTTTTGGGCAAAGAAAAAACCTTACGAAGAATCCATCAAAGTTCCACTCATCATGCGGTTACCGGGTGTCTTTGAAGGCAACCGAACTTGCGACACACTCACATCCCCTGTAGACCTATTCCCATCTTTATGCGGTTTATGCGGAATACAACCTCCTCGCACAGTGGAAGGCTATGATCTATCAGATTCTTGGCGGGGTGAAGCAGATGCGTTTGAACAAGAAGCTGTCCTAACGATGAATTTCGGTGCGACCTACGATTACCTCGTTGATGGCGATGAATGGCGTGGTGTCCGCACCAAGACACATAGTTACGCGCGTTGGCTTGATGGAAAACGTATGCTATATGATATAGATGCAGACCCATTGCAGATGAACAACTTGATTGACAGTCCCGAAGCGCAATCAATAGCAGACGAAATGGAGAATACGTTATTAAAACTTATGGACGTTCGAAACGACAAACTCCAACCTGCCACAAGTTATACAGATTGGTATGACGCGCAACGTCGCATTGTCCGCAACGCACACGGTCCCCTCGGCAATCCAGAAGATGAACCCGATTGGTCACTATTGAAATGATTGACAATAGCCCTAAAAATGAGATATAATACTATTGAATTTAGCGGATATGTCCTTGATGTAGGAGGCCAGTTAACATATTTCTGGCCGATTCCCGACTATTGAGATTGTCCCATCTTTAGTCCCGTAGGGACAATATGTTTATAGATCAGGGTTGAACACCCGTTTTTTAGTCCCGTAGGGACGATATGTGTGAATTAGGTGAATACATAAACATATCGTCCCTACGGGACTAAAGAGAGTTAACTAAACGTTTTTCTATAAACATATCGTCCCTACGGGACTAAAATTGAATAATGCCTCCATATTATTTTTCAATTATACTCCATTTATTTTAATAGTATAGTGGAAATTTCCATCTTCGTAATTCGCAATTCTGACTCCTATACTCTTAATAGTAGTAGGCACTCTCCGAGTGCCGTCTCTTAT
>JAJEJA010000016.1 GCA_022828145.1 Candidatus Poribacteria bacterium
GTTGCATCCACCACTACAATGCTACTTATAGTATGCCATAATACAAAACTAATGTCAACACTTTCTGAATTGATTTACATATTAGCCGTGTCTACATCCCCGCGCTAAAGCAACGGGGTCTTGACACGGGGGAGTGATAAGGTTTTTTAGATGTGAGGTAAATCAGCCTCCATACGCCTTAATGGAGTTGCTTTTTCTCATAGATTCTGGTACAATATCAAATAAGGTGGAACATCAGAAAAAGCGACCCGCTTTATTGAGTTCAATTAGGGGTGATAACCCCCTAATATCTTATTTATATTATACCGTATAAACCCAGTATATACAAGGGTTTAGAACGCTTTAATTATTTTTTCAAGCCAAAACGACTAATTCCGAAAAAGAATATAAGGTCAAATGAAAATAACATACGGCATCCTTATCATCCTTATCATCGTCACGTTTGGTCTTACTTGGTGGTTACCCAAACAACGCCATATCGCTAAGATGTATAAGGACAAGTTCCATCCACATTGTGATTGTGATGCGTGTGCAGAAGATCTACTGCGCGCGACTACCATTATTTTTCACCTATCTGTTTTGATCTGCATTTTAGCATTTATAAATGGGTGCTAACTGATTACAACAAGCAGATATTCGAAAGGGTATTTACCTATCTGACTTATCCTGCGGGGAGACGCAAAACCCTCGTGCCTCTAAGGAGATATTATGAATAATCAATTTTTTAGAATAGGTATTGTGTTAGCAGTGCCACTCATCATTGTATCTATAATCGTTCTAAAAGGTCTGTTTTTCTCACCGCATACGAATTTGGAGGACTATAAAATGCATGAGAAAGAACTGGGCAAACTTTTTGACAAGTATGAAAAAGAGAGTGAGACGATGACAGAACAAGAGTTGATCTCGTGAACGTATTAGGATGTTTTCCGTCTTGATACATCATTTGAGGATTCTCTCCCAAAAGAAGCCCGTCAATACTTCCAAGAGCGTCAACAACGACTCGCTTTTGAGTATGTCAATCGTTTGCACAGTGTGCTACAAGACACACCGAACGAACACCGAGCATATACGCTTCGTATTGTGCGAGAAACGCTTTCTAAAAGTTTGGATCGTGATTTTGCGGACTCGGTTATCAAGCAGTTGCAAAGCGATAGTAAATAACTTCACGTATCTACTCTAACTTTAAAGGCAGGTATCCATCCTGGATATCTGCCTTTTTTTCTGATTAACCCCAGTTTTTTGTAGAGTTCGGTAGGTTCGGTTTCCTAACCAATGCAGAATACCAAACGCGTATTCTGCCAGCTGTGTGCCAAGTGTGTTCATAGAGGTTTTCGCGAAGGATCCGGCAGAATACGCGTTTGGTATTCTGCAATAGGCGTTAATTGGGTGAAAAACGTTAGTGGGTTAATACACCTTGCGCCCTCTGGGGCTTGCTATTGGTAGGATCCATGCTGACTATACACCTTTCGCCTCTCTGAGGCTTTGGATAATCACATATCAGCACCCGACAAATGCCAAACGCGCATTTGGCGTTGATTTGGCTGAATGCCATACGCGCATTCATAGCGTTGATTTCGGTGCGGAAGGTGTATAGAAAACATATCCCAGGAAAACCTAAGCACCAGCGGTGCGAAAGGTATAGGGATAAAATCGGTTTTATATATAGCCTGATAAGAAGAGGGAATATCCTTAAATTAACGCTTATGAATGTTGTAGAAAGATAGCACAATCAAGGATGAATGTGCTACAGCAGAATCAAGATGTATGGTGTGGGGAGAATCGTAATGAAGGATGAATGTGCTACAGGCATCTTCTTGGGAATCGTTAATTTGACGATTATAGGGTGATTTTAGCAAGACCCTCTTTTTCTGTGTTTTCCGTGTTCTCTGTGCCTTCCGTGATTCTGACGCGTAATCTGCCAGAATCGCGGAAAGTGCGGAGGAGGCGGATATGCACCTGAATCCTCTGTGCAAAAACTTTACACAGCCACCAATGAAAATTGACTTGAGACGCCTATTGTGATATAATTCTATGATTAGAAATCCTAAACCGTACATAAAAAAACGATAAATAACATCGGTAAAATCAATATGGATGAAACAAAATCAGAAATACAAGAAATCCTAAAAGGAGCAATCCGAGCCGCAATATCAGCAGGGGAGCTTCCAATATCAGAAGTTCCCGATATACCATTTTCACCTACAAAAACACCCGAACACGGCGACATCGCAACACCAATAGCATTGGGATTAGCAAAAACCGCAAAAATGGCACCAAGAGCAATCGCCGAAACCATTCGCAAACACGTCAATCAGACCGAACACCCGAGTATCCGTGAACTCCAGATCGCAGGACCGGGGTTTATTAATGTATACCTCTCTTACGAATGGCTATATGACACACTCAGAACAATCGTGTCAGCAAAACGTGATTATGGCAATTGTGGAATCGGAAAAGGGAAACGAATCCAAATTGAATTTGTCAGCGCAAATCCCACGGGACCCCTGAACATCGTAAGCGGACGCGCAGCAGCTGTTGGGGATACACTTGTCAACCTACTAAACGCTATCGGTTATGAAGCAATACGAGAGTATTACGTCAACGACGCAGGTGGACAAGTTGAACGACTCGGTGAATCGATTGATATACGGTATCGGCAATCCTTAGGAGAAAAGAACTTAGAAATTCCAGAAGGGGGGTATCAAGGTGAATACATACAAGAATTTGCACATCACATCGCAACTGAGGAGGGTGATGTCTACCTTAAACATAACCGAGAAAAACGGATAGCACTTTTTAAAGAAAAGGGAATTGAACACCTACTTGGACAACAGAAAGCATCATTGGAACGTTTCCGTGTCAACTTTGATGTCTGGACAAGCGAAGAAGCGATCAGAAATAGCGGTAAACCTGACCAGATTATAGAACTCTTTCGTGAAAAAAACTACCTCTACGAAGCCGAAAACGCAACCTGGTTTCGGATGACAGACTTCGGAGACGATAAAGATTGTGTCGTTATCCGTAGCACTGGAGAATATACCTATTTCGTACCAGATGCAGCATACCATCGTGATAAATACGACCGCGGGTTTGACAAAGTAATTGACCTATTCGGTCCTGACCATCAAGGACATGTACCAAGACTAAAGAACTTTGTGAAAGCACTCGGATTAGCAGATGATTGGTTGGAAATAGACATCATTCAGCAAGTAAATCTCGTAGATGCCGACGGTAATAGACAGGATATGTCGAAACGGCGTGGACAATTCTACACGCTTGACCTGTTAATTGATGAACTCGCTGAGGCTGTAGGGGAAGAATTTGCCGTTGATGTCGCACGATACTTTTTCCTGATGCGTTCTAACAATGCACATTTAGATTTCAATCTCGAATTAGCGGTTACACAAGCAGTTGAAAACCCAGTCTTTTACATACAATATGCACACGCGCGATGCTGTAGTATCTTTCAACAAGCAAAAGAGCAGCAAATTCAGATGATACCGATAGATGATACAACTTTAGAACTACTATCAGAACCGAGTGAACATGAACTGATACGCAAACTCGCTGACTTTCCATCAATCCTTCTGTCCAGTGCAGCGGAACGGGAAGCACACCGTATCCCGCACTATCTATACGAATTAGCAGGATTGTTTCATCCGTATTACAATAAACATCGCGTGCTTGACGCAGCGAATATGGAACGCACCCATGCACGACTCGTCCTCACACAATGTGTGCAAACAGTATTAGCAAACGGCTTGAAACTATTAGGCATATCAGCACCAGAGTCGATGTAAAAAACAACGGAGATTTCTACAAATGGAAACAAACTACAACAAAATAGATAAGTCCCACGTCTGGCACCCACTGTTTCAACACCAACGCCTTGAAGAAACAGACCTGATAGTTTTTAAATCGGGACATGGCACAACACTTGTAGATACTGATGGGAACGAATATCTTGATGCTTATTCTGCACTCTGGAATGTAAACGTAGGGTACGGCAGACAAGAAATCGTTGAAGCGGTCTATGCACAGATGCAAGAACTTCCTTACTATCCACACTCACAGATAAACGTTCCTGCCACTGAATTAGCAGAAAAGTTGGCTGACTGTCTTCCGGGTGATTTGAACCATGTGTTTTTCTGTAATAGCGGGTCTGAAGCAAATGAAACAGCAATTAAAATTGCACGACAATACGGCATGCAAACCTATCCCGGTGAAAACCGTTACAAAATAATAAGCCGATATCGGGGGTACCACGGTTTCACTTACGGCGCGATGTCCGCAACAGGACAAGCCCGGAGACGCAAAGCGTTTGAACCCCTTGCACCAGGTTTTCATCATGCACATCCACCCTACTGTTATCGTTGTCCACTCGGTTTGGCGAAACCATCATGTCAAGTCGCGTGCGTTGATGAATTTGAGCGGATCATTCAATCGGAAGGGCCCGAAACCGTTATTGCTATAATAGCAGAACCCATCATCGGTGGGGGCGGCGTAATTGTCCCACCAGACGACTATTTCCCAAGATTACGAAAAATCTGTGATGATTACGGACTGTTACTCATTCTGGATGAAGTCATCACCGGATTCGGACGCACAGGAAAGATGTTTGCATGTCAACAGTGGGATGTTCAACCCGACATCATCACACTTGCCAAGGGTCTAACAAGCGGTTATATTCCTCTCGGCGCTTGCGTTGCTTCAACGGCTGTATTCAATACATTCCTTGGAGATCCGGAGGAGAATCGGGAATTCTCTCAGGTATGCACTTATGGTGGACACCCCGCAGCATGTGCCGCTGGTGTAGAAAACCTGAAAATCTTGCAGTCAGAACGACTCTGGGAAAACGCTGACAAGGTCGGAACGTATCTCATTGAAAAACTTACAACGTTAAAAGAGCTACCTATCGTCGGAGATGTGCGTGGCAAAGGTCTCATGATAGCAGTAGAACTCATTCAAAAAGACGGGGCACATCTTGAAACCGATAAAACAAACAGAATTGTGGGGCAATTGAGAGAGAAAGGCGTTATCGTAGGGAAAATAGGACACGCATTAGACGAACCAGAGAATATCATTTTTATCGCACCGCCTCTCATCCTTACAGAAGCGGAAGCAGATATAATATTCAATACACTACGAGAGGTACTTATCCAATAGTAGTTTCAACGTATGCCGTTTCGCAAGCGAGATCTTGTCAGGTTGAGTCGCGATAGCATATTGCAGCGCATTTGAACAACTACAATCGCGTTCTCCATCCGGTATCTTGGAGACGACATTCTTCACAATCTGCTTGGAAATCTCTACATTGGAACGCAGATTATCAAGGATCATCTCAGTTGTAACGTTATCGTGGTCAGGGTGCCAACAGTCGTAATCTGTGGAACAAGCGAGAACAGCATAACAGATTTCAGCTTCACGGGCAAGTTTCGCTTCAGGGGCGGCAGTCATCCCGATAATATCAAAACCGAGTTGTCGGTAGACTTGGGATTCGGCTTGCGTAGAAAATGCAGGTCCTTCCATACAGATATACGTGCCGCCGTTATGGACAGTCGCACCGACTTCGGTTGCTGCCTTGTGAAGAAATCCGCTTAAACCTTCACAAAACGGATGTGCGAGACTAATATGTGCAGCTAAGCCATCACCGAAGAAAGTTGATATCCGGTTTTTCGTATGGTCATAAAGTTGATCTGGGATGACAAAGTGGCGGGGTTCAATCTCCTGTCTCAAACTGCCGACAGCACTCACAGAGATGAGCCATTCAACACCGAGAGATTTCAAAGCATAAATGTTGGCACGGACATTAATGTCAGAAGGCAGAAGTGGATGCCCAACACCATGACGCGGAAGGAAAACAATAGGTTTGCCATCAAGTTTACCAGAAATAAGAGAATCACTCGGTTTACCAAAAGGGGTTTCAATATCAATTGTCTCAATGTCTGTTAAACCTTCAATCTGGTAGAAACCGCTACCGCCAATTATGCCGATTTTGATATGCATATATAACTATTCTCCAAAGGAAAGCAAAAAACACGCTTGTAAATCATTATGCTAACATTAAAATGTGGCAATTGGATACTTGAGGGAAAGTCTAGTTCCGCAGTCGCAACATATATCAGAGTAAAGCAATTAGACCTGATTTTCGATCTGGGTCGGTGTCCGATGCGTTTTATCGGCACTAATCACGTCTTTATCTCACATTTTCATCTTGACCACTATTTTGGACTCCCGATCTATATTAGCCAACGGTGGTTGGCAGGAATGCCACCAGGAAATGTATACGTCCCATCAAGTGGATTCAAGCAAATAAAACAGATACTTGACAGGATATCTGCATTGGACACAGGACGGAGTTGGGGGTATCAAATTAATCCTGTAGCAGCAGGTGATTCTATCCCGTTCCGCCAGAATCTAATTGCACACATTCTACCCGGGAATCATAGTGTTCCGGCAGTCTCCTATCTGATATGTGAAGTGCGAAATAAACTAAAACCGGAGTACCGTCATCTATCAGGAAAAGAACTCGTGGCACTCAAGGATTCAGATGTTGAAATAACAAATGAAGTACAACTTCCCTTAGTTGCTTATTTAGGGGACACGCGAGGCATCGCAATTGACGCACACCCGCTACTTAGGAAGTGCAAACTGCTTATTTGTGAATGCACCTTCCTTACGCCGGAACATCGTGAACGCGCCAAAAGAACGAAACATTTACACATTGATATGTTACCGAAACTTTTAGAGCAGCTTGAGAGTGAGCATATTGTTCTAAACCACTTCTCACGCCGTTACACACCAGAGTTTATTCGGGAAGAAGTGTACAAACGGTTACCAACTTCTGAACATCCCCGCGTGCACTTATTTATCTGACCAAAGTTCACTAATTCAGCAGCGTTGTAGCACAAACTAAAAGTTTGTGCTACATGCCATTCTTCAATAACGTTTACTTAGTTAGTTCCCTTTTAGTGAATTCGGTTCTTGGTCAGATGTGCCGTTTTCCAATTCCTGGTAGAATAAGATACCGTCCTGATCTTGGTCAAGTTCATACTGACGCAGAATCTGTTCTGCTTCCCGAAGATAAGACCTGTCACCTTTGGTAAGGCTCACATACGTTTTGAAACCCTTGTAAGCATTAGCAAATTCACGAATGGCACGATAACAAACTGCCTGTTGGTATACTGCCTCATTCCGCCATGTGGATTCTGCTGCATTATCAAATAGGTCTTCATAAGCATCTATTGCGCGTTCATACTGACCATTCTGTTGGTAAAAGGCGCCGATTTTGAAGTATGCGTCTGCGACTGCATACTTTTTGTGTGAAAGATCGCTAATTATCACCTTATATGTTTCAATAGCGTTCGGATAATTCCGTAGGTCTTTCCAGTTTCTGGCAATTTGCTGGAAATTCTGCACAACGACATCGGTCCGTGCCATCAACCATTTCTCAGAGGGTCGAATGTATCGACCATCCTCTTCAAAATCTCTCGCTTTTTTGCTCCTATACTGCAAGTTCTCATCTTGTAACTGTTTGATCTCTGTCAATAACTTCTGTGCTTTATTCAACCAGATGACAACTTGTTCAGCTTCGTAAGTATCAGGAAAATTCTGAGCAACTTTTACAAAAGCACCCCAACCCCCAGAGTTCGTATAATCATACAATTTGTAAAAGTAGATATTGCCTACCTGATATTGTGCTTGGACACCTCTTTTATGATCGGGGAACTCTTTAGCCATTCTTTCAAAAGTCTCTATAGCTTGAGGGTAATTTTCCAACGCTTCATAAGCTTGTCCGACCTTGTAGAGCGACGTTGCTGCTATATCATAAGTCTCTTCCAACTCTTCGGCATCAGCGGAGCCTTCCGCTTTTTGGGTATCATAGAGTGCCTTATAGTTCTGATAATTTGCGAGTTCAGTGGTAATAAGTTGTCGGTTTTTAAGAATATTAGCACTACCGCTTTTGGCTTCACTGGCATAGTAACCCGTCGGATCGAGTTCAACTATAGCTTGATAATGTTCATTTGCTTTATCCCACTCATAATATTTCTTGTAAATTCTGGCAATTTGATAGTGGGAGCGCTGTGCATATTTTCCATCTGCATCTTGAGCAATAACCTCCAGATAAATGGACATCGCTCTATCATAGAGTTCTTGCTGTTTAGCACGTGCCTTTTGCTTCTCTGCTGCATCATCTGAACGCGTGACAATAGCTTCCGCTGCGTCATAAGCGTTGTCCGCATTTTGAATCTTCGCACTCAGTGGGATAATGTTGATATTGCTAATACTACCTATACATCCGATATGCGTTACCAACAGTAAACCGAGTAAGAAAATAGTAAGAAAGTTTCGGTCTATTCTTAGAGCGAAACCGGAGATGAAACGGGTCATCGTTGTTAATCCTCCTTAAGAATGAAATATGTAAATCTACCAGTCAGAAATGAGAACCTCTGGTATCTGATTATGTTGTTAGTATAACAGATGCACAAAATTTGTCAAGAAAATTCAGATACATAAATTAAATATCACTGTGAGAACAACAAAACCTATTGACAAATACAAGCAAAAAATATAAAATAACTTAAAGCAAACGCAAAAATCTTAATAATGTTTGGAGGCGAATATGGCAAACACGGATTATAAAATAGGGGTTGTCGGGGTAGGAAGAATGGGAGCAAACATCGCACGACACCTAAAAGACGATGGATTTCAGGTCGTTGTCGTATACGACGTCGCAACGGAACGCGCAAAAGAATTGGCTTCAGAACTCGGGGCAACTGCTACCGACACATTAGCACAGGTCACCGCACTGGCAGATTACATCATCACCGTTGTAACAGATGATAATGCTATGCGACAGGTTTTCTCTGACGATGCAGAAGACAGCTTACTCAAAAACGCATCAGGAACAGTCTTTATCAATTGTGCAACGATTAGTCCACAGGTACATGTAGATGTTGAAGCACTTGCAGCAAAACACGGGGCAGAAAGTCTTGAAGGATGTATGGCAAGTAGCATCACACAGGCACGTGAAGGCACACTATATCTCATGTGTGGTGGTAAAAAAGAGACTTTTGACAAAACACGAGCAATACTGGATTCTATGAGTGTTTCACTCCGGTACATCGGAGAAGCAGGAAAGGCTGCTCAAGTCAAAGCATTGGTCAACATGGTCATGAACATCAACACAGCGGGACTCGCAGAAGGACTCGGATTAGGGGCTGCACTCGGTCTGGACCTGGAGATGTTGCAAGAGGTCTTCTCACAAACTGGCGCAAACTCTCGCGTATTAGAGACTGATGGAGAGGATATGCAGATACGCGATCATGAATGTTATTTCTCTGCTGCACACGCATCTAAAGATTCAGGTATCGCACTTGACCTCGCTGATGAAGCGGGAATCTCACTACCACTGGCACAAGCAACGAAAGATCAGTACGATCGTATGATTGACCTCGGATTGGGGGAATTGGACAAATCTGGAGTCGCTGAATTGACGTTCCCCGGACGCGGAAAAGACGCTTAAGAACGTCCTGACATGGCTAAATAACAAATTACCAAACGATGAATCACGTTGGAAACTGACGAATACCGGAAACCATAAAAACCGATGATAAAAGGCGTAATTCTCGCTGCAGGATTAGGCAGCCGTCTACACCCGCTTACGAAAGTCACCAGCAAACATCTGCTCCCTGTTGCCAATGAACCGATGATCTATCACGGTATCAGGAAACTTTCAGATGCAGGAATCACCGATATCCTCATCATTACAAATCCTTGCCATGTCGGTGATTTTGTGAACGCATTAGGCAGCGGAAAAGACTTCAATTGTGAATTCACCTATCGCGTCCAAGAGGAAGCAAAAGGAATCGCTCATGCGCTCGCTTTAGCAGAAGGTTTCGCTGCCGATGATAAAATAGGTGTTCTACTTGGCGACAACATCTTTAATGCCTCAATTCAACAAGTGGTTTCTGATTTTCAAGAACAGCAGACAGGCGCACGGGTTCTACTCAAAAAGGTAGACGATCCGGAACGTTTCGGAGTCGCTACCATGCACGAAAACAGAATTGTCGCAATTGAAGAGAAACCTAAACAACCTAAAACCAATTATGCAGTAATCGGTCTCTATTTTTACGATTCAACCGTCTTTGATATTATCAGAAATACTGAACCTTCAGCACGAGGTGAATACGAGATTACGACAGTTAACAATACGTATATTGAACGAGAGCAGCTTGAACACAGTTTTTTAGAGGGTGAATGGGTTGACGCTGGGACTTTTGATTCCTTCGCTGAAGCACATAGAATTCTTGCAAATCAGAAGGCATAGCATTGGACGCAACACAAAAACCGTATCTATCAATTGTTGTCCCCGTTTACAACGAGGAAGAAAATGTCCGACCACTGTTTGAAAAAATTCGGGAGGTATGTGAAACCATCGGCAGAACCTATGAAGTGCTTTTTGTAGACGATGGAAGCGTAGATAACACTTTTGAAGTTTTATCCGAATTGCGAAATCATGAACCGTGTTTAGCAGTCATACGATTTCAAGAGAACGCCGGTCAGACAGCTGCGATGGCAGCAGGTTTTGAATTTGCACAAGGTGAACGCATTATCAGCATGGATGGTGACCTGCAAAATGATCCAGCGGATATTCCGAGGTTACTGCAGAAACTTGACGAGGATTACGATCTCGTCTGCGGATGGCGGAGAGAACGACAAGACAAATTCTGGACAAGACGAGTCCCCTCTGTCGTCGCCAATTGGATAATTAGCAAAGTCACTGGCATCGCAATTCATGACAACGGATGCTCACTTAAGGCATATCGTTCCGAAATCATTAAGCAGGTACCTCTTTATGGAGAGATGCATCGGTTTATTCCAGCGATGTCTACTGTTGTCGGCGCACGGATTGCGGAAATCGTCGTAAAGCATCACCCACGACAGTTTGGAACAAGCAAATATGGACTCGGTAGGGTTTGGCGCGTCGTACTGGACATTTTAGCATTTAAACTGATCCTCTCAATTTTTGCACGGCAACCAAATTCTAAAAACCGATCATCTACGCAACGCCCCTATCAGAACCAAATCAATCCAAAATTCAATGTCTATCGTGCCGCAGGTCTGCTCAGTCTACCCTTCTTTCTGATTGGAAGCCTTCTCATTAATGTTACACTTATTACCGGAATTAGTTGTATCGGTATATGTGTATCCCTAATGCTTGTTAGCCTAATAACAGGATGGTCGCTGGCAAAGGCACAGCGCGAAGCAGCAGATTTGAGTCCACTGGCATCTTTTTTCATCTATCGTTGCGCAAGGCGACCTATACGTATCTTTGGTCCCCTCGGTGTCATGTTATTATTGTTGGGTAGCATTTTAACATTTAAGTTTCCTCACATCGGACCAATTCTGATATGTATAGGTGTTGTCGTTTTCTTTTTCGGTTTGTTCGGAGAAATTATCGCCTACGCAAACGCGAAACGCGTAATAGATTATACGGTGGAAATATTTTTGAATGCAAAAGATGAGGTAAAACGTGCCGAAAATAGCTACTGACAAATGGCGAGCCGAATTTCCGGTCACCAATACTTATATCTATATGAATCACGCGGGTGTTGCGCCATTATCACGTCGAGCAGCCGAAGCAATGACAGCATTTGTAGAGGATGCTAAAATCAATGGTGCTGTTAATGTTGATGACTGGGTTGAAACTGCCGAACAGTGCCGATCCCTTGCAGCGAAGCTTATAAATGCGGACACCTCAGAAATCGCGTTTATGAAAAACACTACGCAAGGAATACTCATCGCCGCAAACGGCATCGATTGGCATCAAGGAGATAACGTCGTCACATCGGCAGTCGAATTTCCCGCTAATATATATCCGTGGTGGAGTCTAAATGAACGGTACGGCGTTGAAACCCGTATGGTGCCACAAATAGAGGGACGCATCCAAATTGAAGATATTATATCAGCGATTGATGAGAACACGCGAGCCGTAACAATTAGCCATGTAGAATTCGCCTCCGGCTTCAGAAACGATATCAGAGCCATCGGAGAGATCTGTAACGAACGCGATATCTGGTTCGTCGTGGATGCTATTCAGAGTTTGGGAGCCATTGATGTAGATGTAAAATCTGCCTATGTTGATATCCTCGCAGCTGATGGACATAAATGGCTGCTTGCACCAGAAGGCGCAGCGATCTTCTACTGTGCAAACGACAAACTTGAACGACTTATCAACACAAATATCGGATGGGCGAGTGTTGTCAATCCACGCGATTTTCTCAATTATGACCTAACACAGAAACCGGATGCAACCCGTTTTGAAGAAGGTTCATATAACAGTGTCGGTCTATATGGACTGAAAGCAGCAATTGAACTGTTGCTTGAAGTCGGCATATCAAATATAGAAACACATATTCTACAAATTACAGAAAACCTAATTCAAGGATTAGAAACTAAAGGGTATTGTGTAATTACACCCACACGTAATTCTGAACGGGCTGGAATCGTTTCATTTGAAAGTGATCGCAATACACCAGCAGAACTTTTTGAAATGCTCAATAAAAAGAATATCATTACCGCAGAACGGGGAAGAGGTCTCAGAGTATCACCACATTTCTATAACACAGAATCGGAAATCCAACGTCTACTTGATATTCTGCCTGAACTGTAATATAATAAAGATAACATATCAAGCGGGATAAATAATGTCAAACACAGGACAAAAACCTCACATGCATATCTACAAATACGGTCTATCATTCATCATAAGTTTCATGATCATCGTTGCTGGGTGTACACTTCCATATAGCAGTCAACAATCAAGTCGCATAAAGTTCTCTATCCAAAACACACTTCCAATTGAAAGAAATAACGTTCCTATCGTCCTAACGATAGACCAATTGCGAAATGTCAGTCCCGATATTACACTTAAAGCCTTAGCTGTTGTTACCGGTCAGGAGCGACGTGAGACGATGATCCCCGCACAAGCCGATGACATTAACTACGATGGCGAACGCGATCAACTGGTTTTTCTAATAGACCTTGCAGCAGAAGAAAAAAAGGAAATCTCAATCTTATATGAACCAAATGTCAAAGCAACAGTTACACTGGATGTCACTAAACTGACACGCGCAGGTATATTTCCTAAACTCAATGCTGTCGCTGCATTAGAATCAGACCTACTCGCTTATGTTCTAAAACCCAATGGAGCTGTGGTAGCCTACGGCAAGAAACGCGAACATTTATTCACCGTAGATAGAATGTTTCAGAATGAATTAAATAACAATGCACCCTTTTCTCCAGAGTTCAGATTACACTTTGAAACTTATAACATCAACCTAACACAGAACCCGCAAGCATTAATCATAGATATTGAAAAACCTGAACATCGATGGGTAATACGGGATTTTGAGAATCAAGAAGATTTCTATGTCCGCAGATCTGATGAACAACTCAATATCTATAAATCAATCGGATTGTCACTTAATGCACTTTTATCCAAACAGGACGACCCCAATATCAATAATTTAGAAGACACGACTATGGTTCTCCTCACGCCTCACGTTGATAGTATAGGAGGATTGATAGGATGTGGCGGATTTGCACTATGGCACAAAACAGAACAACGCTTAATCCCAATTCCGCAAGAAGGCGATTACGTTAGAGTGCTGGCAAATGGAGCGTTGCGTTCCATTGTTCAAAGGATACTGCCGAATTGGAATGTCGGCGGCGATACATTCCAACTCACATATACCACGCATATCTATGGGAATAACCCGTGGCTTGAACATTACATACATATTGATGGACAACTCCCATCGGACTACGCTTTCGTTGTCGGTATTCCTAAACTAAAAGAGACATCCGGTATTGATGAAGACAAGGGATTGCTGTGGAGTTGGGGGACAGACCCAGATGAAACCGACCCGCTCGGTATAGCACTTATCTATCCCACTGCACAGACATCTGGAGTGGTTGATACGGATCCATCCCTTATGACAATCACCTTACATCCTGATGATGAAGGACGTCTGGGGTATCGTTCATTGGCAATTTGGGATGGTGGCATAAATGGGATAGAGACCCAATCGGAATTCAAACAACACCTTCAGAAAATGCTGACGACAATGGAAAATGTGCCGAGAATCACTTTCATACCGTTAGCACAGTAGTGTTTATTCAGGTGAGGTCAGTTCCCATAGCAGCACCGTGCCGTCCGCACTTCCACTGGCAAGGGTAGTGCCATCAGGAGTAAACGATACGCTATTGACCGTTCTTGTATGCCCTGTGAACGTGTGAATGTGTGTTCCGTCTCTCACATCCCAGAGACGGGTAGTGCCATCCACACCCCCACTTGCGATTGTGTTTCCATCAGGACTAAACGATACGCGTTGAATCCAACTCTTAGGTCCCGTGATCGTGCTAAGATGTGTTCCGTTTCTCACAACCCAGAGATGGATAGTGCCATCCAAACTCCCACTTGCAAGTATGTTTCCATCAGGACTGAACGATACGTTATAGTTCAAACCTGTTTCCCCAAAACGATTATGCCCAGTGAGCGTGTGAAGGGGTTTACCCGTGCTCACATCCCAGAGAATGATAATGTCACTACCACCCCCACTTGCGAGTATGTTTCCATCAGGACTGAATGCTACACTATAGACACTTTTTGTATGCTCCTCAAGCGTGCGAATGTGTTCTCCGGTTCTCGCATCCCAGATACGGATAGTTTTGTCATAACTCCCACTTGCGATTGTGTTCCCATCAGGACTGAACGCTACGCTATTGATCCAACCCGTATGTCCCTCAAGCGTGCGAATGTGTTTTCCGGTTCTCACATCCCAGAGATAAATAGGCCACTCATCACCCCCACTTGCGAGGGTGTTTCCATCAGGACTGAATGCTACGCTATAGACCATTCTTGTATGTCCTTTGAGCGTGCGAATGTGTTTTCCGGTTCTTGCATCCCAGATACGGATGGTGTCATCCCACCCCCCACTTGCGAGGGTATTTCCATCAGGACTGAACACAACGCTATCGATGCTTGCAGTATGTCCCTCAAGCGTGCGAAGGTGTCTACCAGTGCTGGCATCCCATAGATGGACAGTGCCACCATAACTCCCACTTGCGATTGTGTTCCCATCAGGACTGAGCGATACACTAATGACTCTTCCCCTATCACCTGTGAACCTGCGAAGACTGAATGCAACGGTCCTGATCCTGCTTGTATCCCCTGTGCGCTGGCGAATGTGTTTTCCGGTTTTTGCATCCCAGATACGGATAGTGTTATCCCAACTCCCACTTGCGAGTGTGTTCCCATCAGCACTGTACACAACGCTATAGACCCAATCCGTATGCCCTGTGAGCGTGCGAAGGTATGTTCCGGTTCTCGCATCCCATAGTCGGATAGTATTATCCTCACTCCCACTTGCGAGTGTGTTCCCATCAGGACTGAACGCTACGCTATTGATCCCAATCCCTACGCTCTTGTCCTCACTTGTATGCCCTGTGAGTGTTCGTCTGTGTTTACCTGTTCTTGCATCCCATAGTCGGATAGTTTCATCCTTACTCCCACTTGCGAGTGTGTTCCCATCAGGACTGAACGCTATGCTCCTGACCTCGTCTTTATGCCCAGTGAGCTTGCGAATGTGTCTACCAGTGTTTACATCCCATAGATGGACAGCCCTCCTCCAAGTCCGACTTCCACTTGCGATTGTGCTTCCATCCGGACTGAACACGACGCTACTAATCCAACCCGTATCCCCTGTGATCGTGCGAAGGTGTTTTCCGGTTCTCACATCCCAGAGACGGATAGTACTATCCTCACCCCCACTTGCGAGGGTGTTTCCATCAGGACTGAACGCTACGCTATTGACCCTACTTGTATGCCCTATAAGCAGGTTGAGTTCTTTTCCTGTTTGTGCATCGTAAATCCAAATGCCGATACTGCTCGCAACCGCAAGGCGTGTGCCATCCGGAGAATACTGGACCTCACTTATCTGACCTTTACCGAGGCGTGCTTTAGCACCTTCGGGTAAACTCCAGGTTGCGTAGTCTTGCGCGAAGGTGTTTGGTGAAAAAATGGTGAACGCACAAAGTAAGGTGAAAACAGATAAAAAGACTCTGTTCTTCATAAAAGTTTCTCCTTTTTTCTTACGCTAACTAAAGCTTGGACAATTTTAAAAGATAGTACAGGGAAATCCCACAATAAATAATAACACAACTCAACAGTATTCGCACTTGAATTATACATGAGCCAAGTTATCTATAGTATTTTTCAAGTCAATGCGATCACAAACGTTGGCAACTTCGCCAAGGTGCTTCAAACTTTGGGTTGAAAAATAGGTTGAGTCATGATATTATCTCCTTATATAGAATTATTTACGTAGGTCGGGTAGAGGAACGAAACCCGACATGACCGTCCCAGTCAATACATGTCGGGTTTCGCTTCGCTCTACCCGACCTACAAGTTTAACGTGAACTGTCCAATAGTATCTCTTAACAAGGCAGAAAGGTTCTATGCTTATAAAGGAAGATTGCCTAAAAATCATCGCAGCACAGCGCACAGATGAAATTGTTATTACAACAATGGGCATGACCGCGCCGTGGGGTGCAATATCAGAACATCCGTTAGACTTTGCATCAGTTGGAAGCGCAATGGGACACGCAGCTGACTTCGCTCTCGGTATCGCACTGGCAAAACCTGAGAAAAAAGTTGTCGTGCTAAACGGTGATGGCAGTATGTTGATGTGTTTAGGTACTCTTGCAACAATTACAGGTTTGGAACAACCGCCGAAAAACTACCTACTCTTTGTTTGCGACAACGGAACTTATGAAGTAACAGGAAATCAACCTGTTCCACGCAACGCAGATTTTAGTTGGACAACAATCGCTAAAGGAACGGGTTTTGAACATGTATATGAATTTGATCAAATAGATAAACTTGAAACTGACCTACCGAAAATCTGGAGTCAACCAGGTCCTGTTTTTGTAAACCTGAGAATTGCACAAGCAGACGAACCACCACCAGACCGATGGGGAGGTTTTCCATATCCGTATCTACAGGAGTCACTTGCAACATCAACACACAAACTACGAAAAGCACTTGAAAATTAGTGCTATATTGTAGGTCGGGTAGAGCGAAGCGAAACCCGACAAATGCCAAACGCGCATTTGGCGTTGATTTGGACATGGTAGACACAATCATTACGTGTCGGGTTTCGTTCCTCTACCCGACCTACAAGTTTAGTCTGGACTATCCACTATAAAAATACAACTCTTCAGCATAAGGAAATAACTATGTCTCAAAAATTGGAAACTCGCAGAATGGGGCGCACGGAGATGCGTCCGAATGCTTTAGCACTCGGCGCGGCATGGATATACGGGAGAGCCGATGCAGAAGTTATCAAAGCTATCCAACGTGCTATTGAACTCGGTATGAATTACATCGACACATATCCAGGACACGCTGAACATCTTTGGGGAGAAGCACTTTCCGGTGGTCTGAGAGAGAAAATCTATCTGCAAGCCAAAGTCGGAACACATCCTGAACGCAGAAAAGATTTCTCAGCAGATGGCACAAGATGGAGTGTTACCAACAGTCTGAAAGATTTTCGCACCAACTATCTGGATACTGTACTCATCCACGACCCGTTGGACATGGAAAGTATATTGGATAAAGGACGCGCATTGGACACACTATTAGAGATGAAAGAGGAGGGATTAATACGAAACATCGGCGCAGGTGTCCGCTCACACGAATTTCATAAGACATTGATTGAAACAGGACATATCGATATTATCCTCACGTTTTTAGACTACACGTTGTTATCACAGACTGTAGCACAAACAACTTTACCTTTAGCACGCGAACACGACGTCGGCATTATCCTCGCAAGTCCTTTGGGAATGGGAAGTTTGACAGGAACAGAACCAAACGTTGAAGATGAACGGAGAAGAAACCCTAATACTGAACCTAAAGCTTATGCAATGTGGAAATGGTGTCAGGAACAGGATGTCAATATACGGCACTTAGCATTGCAGTTCTGTCTCGCAGCACCAATAGATGGTGTCGTAATGTTCGGTCCCGCTAACATAGAACAAGTAGAAGATGGATATGAAGCCGCAACAACGGATATATCAGAAGAGACATGGCAAGCATTTGAAGCAGAATTTGGAATCAAACGCGGAATGTAGAAAGCACTCTTTATCATTTTATCTGTGAAAAACGCAACCACCCCAAACCACGCCAAGCAAAATATAGCCATACAAGCAACTTTAGAAAATGTTGACTGTCGGGACGGTATGAAGCAGCTTAAAGAGAACGTTGTCTCTCTTATACTCACAGACCCACCCTATTTTATTGATGGAATGGGAGACGATTGGGACACCCAAAAGTTAAAAAAGCGAGTAAAACCAGGAGTCATCGGATCCCTACCAGCAGGGATGAAATTCTCTGTCAAGCAAGGACGAGAATTACAAAAGTTCCTTACACCCGTAGCACATGAATGGATGCGAGTCATTCGCCCCGGTGGATTTTGCCTCGTTTTTAGCCAAAACCGACTCGGACACAGAACCGCCATCACATTAGAAGACGCAGGATTTGAAATACGCGACGTGTTGATGTGGCGATATGAAGGACAAGCAAAAGCTTTCTCACAAGACCATTTTATACGCAAACGGAAAATAGCCACTGAAGAAAAAGATAGACTTCTACAAAAGTTAGGTGGACGAAAAACACCACAACTCAAGCCACAAGGCGAAATGATAATCCTCGCACAAGCTCCCAGAGAAGGAACATTCGTTGATAACTGGGACAAGTGGGAAACAGGACTAATTGATGTCAACAACCCCGTAATCAACCCTACGCAATTCCCGGGAACTGTCATTCAATCAAAGAAACCCAAAGAACGGTACGGACACATGACAGCAAAACCTGTTGATCTACTCCAACACCTTATCCGCATTTTCTCCGCCCCACGTGCTCTCGTCCTCGATGCTTTCGCAGGATCGGGATCAACTGGCGTTGCAGCGATACTTGAAGGTAGAAATTTTATCGGTTATGAGATAGAACCTGAGATGGCAACTCGCGCACAAGAAAGAATAAAAGCAGCACTTCATGAACAACAATCTCCCAACATCATAATGTAATGAAATCTCAGCTAACACAGACGAAGATGTGCAACAACAAGCTTCTCCAATCTTGCAGCCCAATCTTCAACTGAATGAACCTTCTCAGCACGCGCATCAAGCACCTTTCCATCAGCATCAATGAGTATAAATGCAGGTAGACTCATCCTACCACCTGCAAAACCGTCTCCGAATCCGAACTGTTCAGCCACTGCAGCGTGTTTACTATCACGCGCAGCGAAGATATAGTGTCCTTGATGTTCTCCTCTGCGAACTACACCGCGAAATCCATCTTCATCACGCCACCCACGGACATTGATCCCAATTACCTCAAACCCATTCTTATGATATTTTTTATATAGACGGTCTATATGTGTGAGTTCAGGGTCTTGGTGCATATCACCGAAATGAAGCAGAACAACTTTCCCCCGTAATGCTGCAGGTGATACAGAATTCCCGTCTACATCAATGGCAGAGAAATCTGGAATCACGTTGCCGATACGTGTTATCTCAGTCCATTTCACCAATTTCCCAAGGTCTTTCCCTCTTGTACCTACCGAAATAATTGTGCCATCTCGGTCAATTAACCATTGAGAAGGTACACTGTTAATACCGAAATATTTTGCAAATTCACTTTCCCATCCCTTCCCGTCATAGATCTGTAACCAAGGTATCCCATGTTCTTCAGTAAACTCGCGAAGGTCTGTTTCATTACTGTCCAAACTCACACCGACAACCTCTAATCCTTTCTCGCGGTTTTCTTCATACACATCTTTGAGATGTGGTATTTCTGGTTCACAGAATCCGCACCACTTCGCATACCAATCCAGTACCAACATTTTACCACGGTAATCCGTGTTTGAAATCTCTGTTTTATCAAAAGCGATAGCAGAGAAGTTAGGAAGTTTTCTACCGATCCACGCTTCTTGCTTCCATCTGAATTCTGTATGGGGTTCCCACGTATATTTCTGTGCTAATTCTGTCTCGCCTAATACCTCATAAACATCCCCAATTCCGCGTAAGGCATACCAATCGTCTGGAATATGTGAAAGCCTTTGTTGAAAAACCTGTAACATCTTATCTATTAGAGGTTTACATCTGGCAATAAGTTCTTCATTATCATCGGGATTTTTCATCAAATTCCGATAGATATAGCATGGCGTTCTCCCGACATCTTTATATAGCGTTTTCAACCAACTATACAATTCCGTTTCATCTTGCTGATCTGCTCTTTCAAACAATCTCTCAAGTGCAGTCAGTGTTTGTCGAAACAGTGGATCAAAGTTCTCACCACACTGTTTGAGCGCATAAAAACAGACTTCAGATTCTTTAGGTGCCAATAGCATCGCTTTTTCAAGCAGAACAAGATCACGATCCGATTCTCCAGAACACATCTGTTTACCTTGCCACACAATAATTGCTGACATTTTCATTGCAGCACCGTTTTCAGGCTCTATTTCAAGCAATTCTTCAGCAAATTCACGAAGTTCCAGATGCATGACTTCAGGAAAATTTGAGATGTGTTCGTGAAGGTTCTCAGGTAAAGTTGTTTTCCCATCAACAACCCCTTCTTGGATCCGACTTCTCAAGTACTCAAGCAGTTGATCTTGGTCATTCAGTGTCAGTCTTCTTGGTGGTGCGTTTTCCCGGTCTTCAAGTGATTTTAGATACGCCCTCCAAATATCTGTAGTATCTGATGTTTCATCAACTAATGATGCCTGTTCCTCATCTTGTTGATCTATATGTTTCCAGAATGCAGCTCTTTCCAATGAAACCAGTTCTCTACACTTCTTAATCTCAGCTAAATACCTATCTATTTCTCGAGTTTTTTCTTTTAAATTTGAAGCACTATCAAGTTGCTGCTTGAGTCTCTGAGATTCATTTTTTAGATACTTGTAGACTGTGTATGGGGTGACCCTATGTCTCCAATAAAATGCCTGCGCTTCCTGATAACGCGCATTATCGTCCTGTTGTTTTGCCCACAAATACAGATTTTCAAGGGCATTGAGGATAATTACCTGATCATTGATATCTTCAAAATCTTCTATACTACTTCTTGATTCATACTTGTTTATAATTGCCAAATTCATACACGGATCGTACGGAATTGAATCCAGATTTATCTCCATAAATGACAGATAATGTGATTCCCAATCTGCAAGTTTTAAGAGTGTTTGCACCAGGGATGCTGCACTATTGTTCGGATCTGTTTTGAGAATACCATCCACTAATTCTTGAATTCTTGGTAGTATCTCCTCAGTAAAACGCCAAAAATAATTGTGGAGACCGGGTGGGAGTGCAGTTTCTCCATTTGTAACACCTTCCTCAATTTTCTCCTTTAGATAATCAAGAAAACTGTTCTGTGTCTCCTCATCCATCTCCAATTCACCTCTTCCAGATGCGACTCCATCGTTATATAGAGACTTGATGAAGGTATACCAGAAATCTGTTGAGACGTATTTTTCAGACATAATCATTCTCCTTTATGATGTGTGTTGCGTTAAAGGTAAAATTTGATATATATATTCAATGGAACGTATCTCAGATGCTTCTATATAGTAAGAATGCTAAACTATAAGAAAGGTTACGTTTACGAACCTTATATTGTATTGCCCTCGGTAATTTAGAGCATATAGGTGTAAAGTTTCAAGAAAAAGGATTGTCAACGGGCTGCACTCCAGCGGAGTGCTATGTCTATAGAAATAAGTTACGGGCAGTCTTGCACTCCAGCGGAGTGCTATGTCTATAGAAAATAAAACGGGTAATATTAGTTTTCCCAAGACTGGTAGGTGCGGTTTCCTAACCAATTCAGAATACCAAACGCGGATTCTGCCTTATCCGTCAATTTAGCAATTCCTAAAACCATGCATGTAGCACATTCATCCTTGATTGTGCTTCTTCCTCCAATCCCCTTCATCCCTCATTCCCATTCCCCTACCCCATCCATTCTGATATATCTGTAGCACATTCATCTTTGATTGTGCTTCTTCCTCCAATCCCCTTCATCCCTCATTTCCATTCCCCTACCCCATCCATTTTGATATATCTGTAGCACATTCATCCTTGATTGTGCTTCTTCCTCCAACCCTATTCATGCTTCATTATCCTCCTCTGTACTAAATTGACGCATAATGAGTTTTGCTAAAATCAACACCAACTCGTGAAAGTAAACTTGAAAGGCACAAGAAACCCCTTCAGCGTAATCCGTGTCCTCCGCGTAATCCGCGATTCAGACAAATAGAGTGCCAAAACTTTACACACCCTCAGCAAATTAACAGGCTTTCTCTTTTATCGTGAATCATGTTATAATAGTAAGCATTTACGTTTCTGGTCTTTCCAAAAATACTTCAAGGAAAGAAAAATGAATAACAAATTTATTTCAATCATGACAGAGCGCATAGTCCGTGAATTTGACCCGCTTCAGATTATACTTTTCGGTTCACAAGCACGAGGGGATGCTGATCGGCATAGTGACATAGATTTGCTTATCGTTTTTGAGGAACTTGCAGATAAGGATAAGCGGAATACGGCTGTTGACATCCGCGTCGCCTTGGCTGATTTACCTGTAGCAAAGGACATCGTTGTCACAACACCGGAAGAACTGGAAAACCACCGCACACAGATCGGATCGGTGTTACGTTATGCCCAACAAGAAGGAAAAATACTCTATGCAAACAACTGAAGTCTTGACATAGAAAGATCTAAGGAAAACATAATGCTTACTAAAATCTTAAGAATTTCTTTATTTTTTTTGATAACTATATGCTTTTCGTCATATTCATTAGATCCTTATACAGTAAGGGTAGTGTATTTTATGCCTACAGATAGTGCCGACAGGTCTGATGCATTGGATTTGGATACAATCATGAAGTCTATCCAATCAACATACCGAGATGAGATGGAACGACACGGCTTTTCAGACAAGACGTTCAGATTGGAAACCAATAATATCGGCAAAGTGATTGTGCATAAAGTCAAAGGCAATAACAATAAGTCTTTTTATCGCAAAGATAATACTTTAAGACTCGTGCATAAAGAGTTAGAAAGTCAAGGATATAATGATAGACAAAGCATATATGCTGTTGTGATGGCAGGTATGACTGTTTTATGGAATGGGGCTGCTGGTTTAGCGACAACCTCCCCTCTTGGTGCCTGGTACAATAATAATGAGTATTACGGATATTGTGTAAATATAGAAACAACAAAGCAAGGCACAGAAAGTATATTGAGACACGAAATCGGGCATGTTTTTGGATTATCTCATCTGGTATTAGACAATCCTGTCGGTTTTATTATGGCAAATGGTGATAAACTCGCATTTCATGAAGCGCGATGGTTGTCTAAAAATCAGTATTTTAACGATATTTGGAGACATAACTTTGGACCTGAAATTTTTAGATTTCATGGTGCTAAAAATCAAAATGATGGAAAGATACGCATCACAGCAGATATAACAGATGCAGATGGATTGTTTCAATCTTACGGATTTGTTAATACACCTACACCCGCAGGTTTTGGTGTTATAGGTTATAATTTTTACGAAGGCGATGTAAAGGCAAGTATTGATTTTGGTGATATTGATAGACACTTGTTGACAAGTTCAGATAAGATATGGTTGCAACTTATGGATATTCATGGAAACTGGCGGTATCATCATCCTAACACTTATACTTTGCCTGAAGTTTTAGATAAAGATTTAGATATAGATTTAACAGAAGGAATTGTTGCATATTGGGATTTTAATGGAAATAGTGATAATACTGTAAAAGATGTTTCTGGAAACGGACATGAGGGTAGACTAATTGGTGGAACAGAAAGGATTAAGGAAGGTAAATATGGAGGAGCGTTAAAATTTAATGGTATCAATAGCGAAGTATCTATACCTTATCATGAAAATCTTAATCCAGAAAGATTTACAATAACAGCGTGGGTAAAGGCTGACCAGAATGGAAATGGCTATCGTGCTGTTGTTTCATCGCGTAACGATTTTCCGCAACGGGGTTATATCTTATATTGTTCTGTTTTTAATACTTGGCAATTCTGGATCGGCACAAAAAATAATCATTGGAGAATGCCTAAAAGCACCCCTGTTAACTTTGAAAAATGGGATCATTTAGCAGGTACTTACGAAGATGGGAAACAAAGATTTTATGTCAATGGCGTATTTTTAGGTGAATCCAACTTCCATCTATCAGTAAATCCCGATCAAGAATTTTTAATCGGTGCAGGGGCAAATGAACTATCAAATCACCACTACAGATTTTTAGGTGTGATTGACGAAGTTCGCTTGTATAATTATGTTTTGGATAAAGATGAAATCGTTGCGGTTATGCATCATCAGTCATTAGATGGTGATCGATCAGACGAAAATGTTGTTAATGAAGATCAAGAGGAAAGAGAATTAGAACCACCAAATAAGATAGATTGCCCAGGTTGCAATGTTGATATTCATGAAGAAGATGCTACGTGGAATATTACGCCAACACGAAAACATATAACAACTTCTTGGGCTAAGATTAAAACGAGTCGGAATTAAAGGAGATCATAATGGAAGGACACAGATGCAGACAAATAGTGTGCGATAACTTTACACACTCAGCAAATTGGGTGTGTAAAGTTATTGTCACTAAAGATAAAAAGGATAGCTGAACCCTTGCTCCAGCGGAGCAATATGTCTATAGAAAAAGGATTGTCAACGGGCTGCACTCCAGCGGAGTGCTATGTACATAAACGGATGAACCACAAAAGATTTCACATTTTCATAAGAACAGAATACGAGAAGAAGACTCTTATCCTGAAAATCCTATAATCCTGTAAATCCAGGTTCAGACAACTTGCAGAATAAGACCCCCTTCAGGATCTGAGATTCAGGCAAATAGAATGACAAAATATTTACACACCCGGCACCCACCGCTATGTGACCAAGTGGTATGTTATCCCTCACTTTCGAGAGGAAGTGGTTGTTGATAAGCGGTTTCTCGGAGTGTTTGGACTAAAAGGGATCGCGTCCATGCTAAAGCGTCTTGTAGCTCTATCGCTTCTCCCTGTTGGATATACCCTTCCTTTTTGTTTTGCCTGCGTAGCGACGTGAGACTCATCGTATTAGATTTTTTGCTATTGCAGGGTTGGCATAAGAGGGCGCGATTGTCTATGTCATTGGATCCGCCATCACTTTTGGGAATAATATGGTCCAGGTGTAAATAGCGTTTATCGGGTGGGACAAAGTGGCACCCCCAACATCTGAGTCCGAACTGATCTACAAGGATTTGGTGCATCTCGGCATGGCTGTGCAGTGGTTCGAGATGGTGCTGATAGACATGGGATAACTTGGGGGCATTGTCTTGGTCGGTTTCGGCATCGGTGCGCACAGGGGGATCGGTTTGATAGTGGATTTCACATTTTGCTGTTTGTCTATCCAACCAGTTTTTATCTGTGGCGTATTTCTCTATCCGTTCACGTTCTTTTTTGCTAACACCCATGAAGCGCGTTATAATGTGGTAACGGGCATCTACGCGTCTGTCAATACCGACCCAGCGACGTTTGAGATTGTCTGCTGCAATAATCGTGGTGGCACATCCGCAGAACGGGTCAAGGACAAGGTCGCCTTCGTTTGACGAGGCTTTGATAATGCGTTCGTAGAGTGCCAAAGGTTTTTGGTCGGGGGATCCGGTACGTTCTTCTCCGATGGGTGGAGGCACGTCATCCCAAATATTACCATAAGACGCGCCTTTATAATCTTTTAGATACTTCCTCCGCTCCAGTTTTCCATCAGGACGAATAACGATATTCCCTTTTTGATATTCTTCCTCCAGACGTTCTTTGCTTAATCGCCATCCAGATGGGTGTGGATTTACGAAACCTCGCCACTCATAACAAAGGTTCGGACGGGCACCCATATTTGGAGTACTCCAAATATGGGCGGAGTCGTCGTAATACATTTGTCCATTCTCATCTGTAAACTTGAATTTCTTTAATATCTCGGCTTCTGTCAATTCCCTCTCTGGAGACAATGATGTGGATGAAGATGCAGCATAATAGAAAATAATATCGGCGTTATTTCCCCATTTTTTACTTGGATGTTGAGACCCTTTTTGTGTTGATGTCGCACGCTTCCACGTAATCTCACTTCTAAAGTTTTTTCTACCAAAGATTGCATCCAGACACATTTTGATGTAGTGGCTTGCGGTTGGATCGCAGTGAAGATAGAGGCTTCCTGTCGGTTTTAGGATACGATGCATTTCAATGAGTCGGACACTGAGAAAGCATAAGAACGCTGCTGTATCCTGTCCTTGACAGTGTTTGGCAGCGTCTATGGCGTGGTATAGTTCGTTATGGTTATCTTTGATTTCTTCAAGCCATTTTGGATGCACTTCGTTCCATTTCCACTGGTCTGGCAGTATACCGGTGTCTCCCCATTTCCAGTTGTCTACATAATGTCCGGCTGTGCCGCTGCGGTTGCGTTTTATGTTGAAAGGAGGATCGGTGGCGATGAGGTCTACGGTTTGGCTGTTCATGCCGCGGAGCACGGGAAGATTGTCCATTTCGTATAGTGCGTTATCTGGAAAGTTTTGTGTCATTGGTGTTTTCCGTGTGGTGTTTTTGGGAAAGGATAGCATAGGAATGGGATTGTGTCAAGTGGGAATTGCAGGTGGGTGTGTAAAGTTTTTGTCACTAAACTTTAAATACCTTCACCAATAAGAGACATTCTCTTAGTTCGTGCGAGTTGTAGCACATTCATCCTTGATTGCACTTCTTCCTTCAAAGGATTAGACACATTCCACCCTATCCATCTAATAACACCAAAAACCTCTTATCCTGTAAATCCTGGTCAAAATCCTGAAAATCCTGAAAATCCTGGTCAAAATATATCTGTTTTACGCAATTTTAATTTGACATCTATATGTATACATGTTACAATAAAATAAAAGTCATTAAACACATTACTCTAAGTTTATGAAAAAAGGTGTTCACAATGCTATTCTACAAAAAGTCCAAAAATAATCATAATATCAGAAAAAACGATTTTTTCATGCATATTTCAACATAGCGAGAATTTTGTACCAATGGGGAATTTTAAAATTTTGGATCTCTCAAAAAACACGCTACAAAACCTTACTGTAACTAACGCCATAACCAATGTACCAGAGTGTACCACGGTACAGTATTTTGTACCATATGGTACACTTTTGAAAGGAGACACACTACGACATTACAGGATTTCCCAGCTAAATACGATTAACTCAGCGTTATCTTTAGGATGAGTTTAACAGAAAGTTAAATATTAAAAATGGAAAATCTTTCAATGTCAGCAGAAAACATTTTTTTAAGATCCGATTTTAACCCCGATGCAACCATACAAGCACTGCTCGAAATGCCAATTTACCAACGTTACGAATTGTACGAAATTCGTAACATTTTTAAGAAGGACATTTACTATTAAGTTAAAAGAAGAACATAATGAATTTGCAGTAACTGGATACATCAGCATAATGGAACAAAAAAGGGAACTATCCAAAAAAGAGATTGATGCAAATAATAGAAACGCTGTAGTTTATATTGAAGCGGTCATAAACAACATATTGACATTACATTGGAAAGTCTACAATTTCTTGACACGCAAACGAAGTAATACATATCTTAAATTGCATCACCTCCTTTCCAAAATCCATAAAGACACATCTGAGAACGACAGAAAAATTGGTGTGGTTGGCACAGGGTTTTTTGTCACCAAGGATATGTTGGCAACCAATATTCATGTTGTGGCAGGAGCAAAGACTGTTGCAGCCAAGCAAATTAACTTAAAACTGACACCACAATACCTGCCAGAACACAAAGACTTACCCTATGCCTATAAGAGAGAATGTAAAGATCACCCCGCTAAAGCGTGGGTGCTTTGACATAGCGTAGCCAAACGTTCCCTGTCAAGGATTGAGATCTTCACTACAGTAATATATCGGGTGTTCTGGGCGTGGCAGCTCATCGTATGTTTCGGATGCTCCCC
>JAJEJA010000004.1 GCA_022828145.1 Candidatus Poribacteria bacterium
CCCGTAGGGACGATATGTGTAGTAGCCCATTCTGATATAAACATATCGTCCCTACGGGACTGAAGAGGGTTTCTGGCATCGAAAATTCCTAACCTTTAGCGTGAAGCATTATTCCGCACTCTTTGCACACCTAAATCCATAAGTTGCAAGTCTATGAAAAGGTTTATCATAATATAAGTAATCCGATTCAAAGTGTCTTCGCAGAGACATCCATGCACCTCCGCGTAAGATTTTCTGCGGTCCCGGTTTTGTGCCAGTCGGTTCAGCCTCCAATCGGAAATCCTTACCCTCATAAGCATCCGCACACCACTGCCACACATTCCCGACAAGGTCATAAACACCCACAGGACTGACGTTCTTTTCTCGACTCCCCACGGCATACGGAGCTAAACGGGCGCGATAATCAACTGCTTCAAAATCGAAATCGTTTCCCCAAGGGTAACGTTGTTTCGTGTTACCTTGGCAGGCGAGTGTCCACTCTGCAGCAGTAGGTAACCGTACTCCCCTCCAATTTGCGTAAGCCTCCGCTTCATACCAACTCACTCCAGTCACAGGCAACTTCTTACGATTTAGGTATTCCTCATGATATGTAGATGGCACCCAGAATTCATACTTTTCAAGGAATTTGCGACCTTTTTCTGACCAATACTTATTCTTCTTGTACCCGCCATCTTCAATAAACTGATTATACTGTTGGTATGTAACTAAATGATTGTCAATATAGAACGCGGAAATAGTCACTGTTTCCTCAGTGCCGAAGGCATCTACGGTGCCACCTTCTATCTTTATCATTTCAGGCTGCGTCATCTGTTGCTCCTTGTTCAGTTTACTTTGCTTTGGATCCGGGAATTCACAAGCCATTGTAGAATGATGATAAATGTCAGATATACAATAAATTGAGTTACTGAATAACCTTATACCTTCCTTCATCCGTAGTGAGGTCTTTCTCGTTCCAGTCAAAAAAGTTAGTGGGAAACTCAAGATTAAAGTCCCGTTCCATAATTAGGATTACTACACGGCTCTGCATAAAACCATCCGGGGAAAGCATTTGTTGTTCAATTACTTTAGGTACTCTGATATTTAAAGTCTCAACTTGATCAAAGTTCCGATAATATCTTACAGCACCTAAATAGTGTGTTTGCCCCTCTGGAATGGATGGATCCTTTGTCTCAAAATAATCTTCTCGGAACACCTCTGGTAAACCGTCTTTCAGTCTCACATGAAATCTGAGACTGATTATACCTTTACGATATTGATTGATAAGATACACAGGCATACCCATATTGTCTTTTGTAAGTTCTACTTTGGATTTCGTAGGACTAATAGGTCTAACAGGTCCTGGTATATTGCCCGTTATGGAAATCTCAAACATATATGCATCTTTAGGTCTCTCTAATTCACGCCCCATCAAAGATCCGATAAGTCTACTGTTTTTAAGATGCGTCGGAAAAAGTCCCTCCAGATATTTAGAACTATTTGAGAAATGCAAAAAGTGACCACCGATCCCATAGAAACGTGCAGAACCGAGAGATGGAAACTTATCAAATCGGGAGATAACTTCTAAACGATATGTATATCTTCCTTGAAATACGAGGTTACCTTCTACAAATGTAAACCAATCATTTGAGTCTTCTAAGGCACCATACTTTTTCTCCAACTCAATATGCTCCAAAATTAGTTTTCGCAGTCTTTCAGGATCAGCACTTTTTGGGGGGTTCTCTTGGAGTTGCATTTCCAAATCTTCAAGAACTTCACGATGTGCTACACCCACTTCTTCTTCTGGCATAAAACTCTGTAAGTAATAGAGAAACTTCAGCTCTCCATTTTGGATCAGAGCTTTGGAATTATTTAGAAGTTCTATTAATGCGTTAGATTCCATTTCAGTTTCCCCTATATGGACGCAAATAATAAAAATAATACAAAACCGGATCAGTCGTTTTGGACTTGAAAAAGTAATTAAAGCGTCCTAAACCCTTGTATATACTGGGTTTATATGGTATTATACAGATAAGAAATTAGGGGGCTATCACCCCCTAATTGAACTCAGAAAAGCGAGTTGCTTTTTCTGATGTTCCACCTTATTTGAAATTGTACCAGAATCCATCAGAAAAAGCAACTCCATTAAAGGGGTATTTCCCATTATGATTGCAGTCTTTACCATTATGTGCTAAAATACATATAGAACACATGACTATCAGTCAGGGAGACAGGCATGGCATCTATTGCGGCCGAAAAATACATCACACCTGAGGAATATCTCTCCGAAGAACGTAGAGCAAAGATCAAAAGCGAATACATCTACGGTGAAATATTGGCAATGTCTGGGGCGAGTAACGCACATAATCTTATCACCTTAGATATAGCTACTGAACTTAATCTCCAATTGCGAGGGAGTGGTTGTTTAGTTTACAGTAACGATATGCGGGTAAAAACGGAGGCAACAGGGTCCTATTTCTATCCAGATGTCGTTGTTGTGTGCGATAAACCCCGTTTTGAAGATAATGTTTTTGATACCCTCTTGAATCCCATCCTTATCGTAGAGGTACTTTCGCCATCAACCGAGTCTTATGACAGAGGGGAAAAGTTCGCACATTATCAGGAACTGATGTCTTTGCGGGAGTATATCCTCGTATCACAAGATAGGATTCGTGTTGAGCATCACCGTCTGGTTGAAACGTTGTGGGTAGGAAAGACGTTTGAAGCACCGGAAGATATCCTGAAGTTCAATTCCATTGAATGCGAATTGCCACTCAGGGATATATATACCCGTGTTTCATATTCGGATTGACATTAGGACACAATATTACACTGTGGTAATGAGTCTATAAAGAGTTTACCGTACCTGCGTGTTCTGATTCTTGAATCCAGGATGACAACGATGCCTTCGTCGGTTTGTGTTCGGATAAGTCGTCCAAATCCCTGCTTCAATCGGAGAATTGCTTCTGGTAAACTGAACTCCATAAACTCGTTTCCGCCTTTTTCCTTAATCTGTTTGACGCGTGCTTCTAATACAGGATGGGTTGGAACTTCAAACGGCAATCTTGTAATAACGACGCTGCTCAACGCTTCACCACGAACATCAACACCCTCCCAAAAACTTGACGTTCCAAACAGGACAGAATCTGTATCTTCTCGGAATGCTTCAAGCATATCTGAACGGGATAGATCGCCTCCCTGTTTGAATGCCTCAATACCGATTTCAGCAAGGTAAGGCGCAACCTCCTCGTAGACTTCATCCAACATCCTGTAGCTTGTGAATAGTACAAATGCCTTGCCGTGTGTCATTTTCAGATAGTGTTTTATCTCCTTAATCGCAGCGGGGACAAATTCACTACTATTCGGATCAGGCATTGACTGAGGTATGTGGAGTTCAACCTGCTCTTTGAAATTAAAGGGGGATTGCACAAGGTGTTCTTGACAATCAACTATACCGATTCTACTCTTGAAATAATCAAACGTTCTATTGGTGGAGAGTGTTGCACTTGTCATGACAACACTCTCTTTCACCTCAAATAGGGTTTCTTGCAACATCTGACTCACATTTACGGGTGTAGCATTCAGCATAATCCGCGGCGTGCGTCCCCATCTTGAAGTTTCTATCCAGTAGATGTAGTTAGTGTCCGGCTGACGTATCATCAGGTCCAACTCATCACGCAGTCTCACACACTGGTTGTAGTAGGATGTCAATTCCTGTTCATCATCTTCCAGTGAAGCATTCTCACGCATCTGTTTAAGTGTCCTTTCGATGTGTGAGAGCGGTTCATCCAGCGTATTTCCCATTGAAAAGACCCGATCAAGGTTGGTCTCATCAACTCTAACAGTTGAATTGCTATCGTCTAATTCACTGAAAAATGTTTCAATAGAGTCAAAAAACAGGTTCGCTTGTTCACGCGTATCATCGACCTGGTTTTTTAGGGTGTCCGAATCATATCTGGTTGCTGTGCCACTCTCATTCCGGTCGCTGAATAATGCATCTAAGAACCATTTTACGCGTGTATTGCTAAGTTCAACACTGGCATGATGTGTTGCTGTAGCTTCCAAGTGGTGCGCTTCATCAATGATGAGATAGTCATAGTCAGGAAGTATACCTATAGAAGGATCTTTCTGTCTAAGAGCTAAATCGCTAAAGAGGAGATGATGGTTGACAATTAACAGGTCTGCCTCATGCATCTTATTGCGTGCCTTAAAATAGAAACAGACTTCATAAGTTGGACAATTTCTCCCGAGACAGTTGTCTCTATCGGATGCAACCTTGTCCCAGATATGTGGTTCTGGTTCAAAATGTAGGTCTGCTCGACTACCATCATCGGTTGTTTCAACCCATTTGACAATATCCTGTACCTGCTGAACTTCTTGATATGTATCAAATAATCCTCGATCGTATTGAATGAAACTCTCCAATCTTCGTCGCGAGAGATAGTTCCGTCTACCTTTCGCGAGGACTGCATTGAACTCCCGTGGGAGTACTTTCTGAAGGAAAGGAATATCTTTTGTAACGAGTTGTTCTTGCAGGCTGATGGTGTTTGTTGATACAACTACGGTCTGTGCATTCCTCAGGGCAAGTGAGATTGCCGGGATAAGATATGCAAAACTCTTACCAACGCCTGTGCCAGCTTCAACTATCAGATGGTCGGAAGCGGCAAACGCTCGTGCAACAGCATTCGCCATGTTTAATTGTCCTTCGCGAAACTCATAACCTGTCAAGTGTTGGGAGATGATTCCGCCTGGACTAAATATATCTCTAAGAGTAAGTGTTTTAGAAGTTTGTGACATAAAGTTCAAAGTCTATACGACTATTGCTTCGTCAAGCGTTTTATTGTAGGTCGGGTAGAGCGAAGCGCCAATAAAATATTAACTGGCGACATGTATTGTTTATGTCTATCACGTCCAAATCAACGCCAAATGCGCGTTTGGCATTTGTCGGGTTTCGCTTCGCTCTACCCGACCTACAGAAGAAAACTATACCTTCATTTAGAAGTTTACAGAACACTACTCTTTTGGTAGGTTAACTGTAACCTGCTCTACACCGAAGCTGCTTTTTATTTCAACTTCCAGTTCTTCAGCTTCTTGCTCAAGTTGAAGGATTGCTTCAAGAGCTGCGACATCAGGTATCTCTTTTCCGTTGACTTTAAGGATAAGTGAACCGCGTGGAATCTTTGCGTTGTATCCTGGAGCGTCTATTTTCACTCTTTCAACGACAACACCGCTATCTTCTTCAGTTAGGTAAGTGTACCTTTCAAAATCGTGCTTTTCCAATTTCCGTACTGCTAATCCGAGTGTTTTCCATGATACGGAATCGTCTTCGTAAGGTATACCCGCTAATTCAGGTGGTATTTCATCAATTATTACATTTAAGGTTCTATCTTTACCGCTGCGCAATATCTTTATCACTGCCTTTTTGCCAACTTGTGATTCAGCAATGAGCATCATAAGATCAACTGATTTTCTTATTTTCTCACCATTGTATTCAACGATGACATCATTGCGTCTCATCCCTGCTCGGTATGCGGGTGTATCTGATCTGACGAAAGTAACGCGGATCCCATCCTGCACTTCCCTCATCCTAATTCCAAGATAACCCCGGATAATTTTCCCGTGTGCGATGAGTTGATCCCCGATGCTATTGACCATATTGCTTGGAATGGCGAATCCTGCCCCTGCCCGAACCGGTGCAGGTGTATTCTCTACCTTCCGAATAAGCGCGTTTATACCGATAACTTCTCCGTAGATGTTAAGGAGCGGTCCGCCACTGCTACCCGTGTGAATCCATGCGTCTGTCTGAATAAAGTTCTGGTGTCGTATAAATTGAAGTCCGAGCGGGACAGACCGTCCCTTACCACTCACAACCCCCGTCGTTACCGAATACTCAAGCTGAAAAGGGTTACCGATGGCAACCGCAAATTGTCCGACTTTAACCTTCTCTGAATTTGCTAACGGTAACGTTGGGAACACCTCTTCACGATTCACTTTTAGGACAGCGATATCGGTGATAATATCCGCTCCAACTAATTTTGCATCAAGTTCAGTTCCATCTAATAGCCTGACTCTATAATAATCTGCTCCTCTGACGATGTGGTCATTTGTCAAAATATGACCGTCTCCGCGATAAAAGAATCCAGAACCGGCACGATTCAACTCACGATTTGTGTGTCCAGCAAAAATTCCAACAATTGCAGGTTTTGCTTTCGTAGCAATATCAACAAAGGCATTTTCAATAGCACTTAGCAACTCTAAATTACTTGGCGATTCTGTTTTGTTTGCACATGATGAGCTTATAACGATCATAATAACAAGAGGGCAATACAGGGATAACTTCTTTTGCATAGTATGTTCCTTTTTTAGTGAATTTACAGGGATAATTCTCTCCAAATAGGCTTCAACTGGTTGATGTATAGTTTATTTTAACAGATTCTCATGGGATTATCAATGCAATTTAACGGACTATTCAACAATGCCTTCCATGCGTGCTTGAATCCACGTTTTGTGTTCAGGATGGGTGTGAATATAGAAAACACCATTTTGAATTGCGTTGACAACATGCTCAGCAACTTCAGCTGGCAACAAACCTGCCTGCATTTCGACGTGTGCATTCCGGATAAAACCCCCTGTTACAGTGTGATCTACTTCTGTTTCTGGATTCTGTAATGAATCTGGACGGTTTCGTTCTGTGTTTAGGATTCCTGTTTGCACCCAACCTGGACATAGTACATGCACCTGAATCAGTGAATTGATCTGTGCTAATTCATCTGCGAGTGTTTCAGAAAGTGCCACTACGCCGTGTTTACTGACCTTATATACGCCTTGACCTGGACTTCTAATCAAACCGAGTATTGAAGCGGTGTTTACAATATGACATTCTGTGTTTTGTGACAACATTTTTGGAACGAAGGTTCGAATTCCGTGTATGACTCCCCAGAGGTTGACACCTAAAACCCATTCCCAATCGGCGATTGTATGTTCCCATATAGGTCGACTGCAAACCACCCCAGCATTGTTGCATAGAATATGGACAGCACCGAATGCGTCAATTGTTCGTGTTGCCAGATTTTCAACGTCTTGTGCATTAGACACATCCGTTTTCACAGCGAGGACGGTTGCACCTTTATCTCGTAATTCGGTTTCAAGTTTGAATAGCGGTTTTTCCTCAATATCTGCCAGGACCACCGTCATCCCTTCTGCAGCGAAACGTTCAGCCATTCCTCTGCCGATACCACTCGCTGCACCTGTAATTACTGCGACACGTTTCATTCCTATTCCTTTTTGTTTATTCATATATGTCAGAAACCCTCTTCAGTCCCGCCAAATGCGCTTGGGCGAATACGCGCTTGGTATTCGCCATGATTTGTCGGGACTAAAGAGAGGTGGGGTACACAGTTTTCTATAAACATATCGTCCCTACGGGACTAAAGAGTATACAATCCCTATAACCGTAAGGATTCGGAATGATTCATAAGAGCAACTAAGTTCTCTTAACTTTACACCTATGGGATATCCCACAATAATACTGTGCCATCCCAATGTCCTGTTGCAATCGTCTTACTATCAGGTGAGAATTTAAGAGAGTTACCACAATAGGTATAACCTTTGAGTGTTTTTAGGAGTTTGCCTGTAGATGTATCCCACAACCGCACCGTGCCCCCTAAATTACCAAGTTGGACTGTCGCGAGCGTATTCCCATCCGGAGAGTATACTATACCAGTAACAGTAAGATCGTCCGATGGATCACCTTTTGGAGGATTTATCAATTTTCCTATTCTTTTCCCTGTGCTTATATCCCACATTTGGACCTTATTGTTATTTCTGACAGTCGTAACAGATTTACCATTTGGTGAGTACCTCGCGATTCGTATGTGTTCCGATGGTGCCCCGAATCTTCTCCTCTGTTTTTTCCCAAGGGAGAATAGTCTCCCAACATCAATATCTCTTTTTTTATGTCCTTCAAATTCCTTTAGGAGTTGTCCCGTTTCAACATTCCACATTGACACCGTTTCCTCATGAGATGTAATTGCGATCAGATCTCCATCTGGTGCATGCAGAACAGCATTGACTGTCCCCATTATGTTAAGTGTGTTTATATTTTTCCCAGTGTGTACATTCCACAAACGTACTGAACGATCTCTACTATGCGTCACTATCGTATTTTCATTAGAAGAAAACAGAGGGGGATGGACATAGTGTGAATGTCCAACGAATGTTCTTATTTTTTTACCCGTGTTTGTATTCCACAACATAACTTCCCCAGCCTCTGTTGCAATTGCAAGTATTCGACTATCTGGAGAAAAAGTAAAAGTCACACGTTGTTTTTCATTTTGATACGTTACTATATTTTTTCCTGTGTTTAGGTCCCATAACCGTAGGACATTGTCATTGCAATGAGTCACAAGTTGATTTCCATCTGGCGAAAAAACTGGTGTGTAAACAGTATCTGTATGTCCTGTGAGTGTCCTTATGCTTTCGCCTGTTTGTGCATTCCACAAACGTGCTGTTTTATCCGCACTGCCGGTTGCGATTGTATCGCCTGATGCCGAGAATCCGATTCCCATAATATACTGTGTATGGCCTTTAAATGTTTTAACATGTTTGCCCGTAGTTGCATCTCGTAACCATATCTGATCATGTCGTATGATTGCAATTGTTTTACCATCTGGAGAATACTTCATGTAAGAACGACCATCTAAGTATTCACTGAATGTTTTTATGTTTTCTGCTGTGTGAATATCCCACCATCGCATCGTATCATCCTGACCAGCAGTCGCAAGTGTTTTACCATCGGGTGAAAACACAACATCAAGAACAGTGTCGCTATGTGCTTTGAAGGATTTTATAGTTTGTCCTGTGGTTGCATCCCACAACCCTATCGTCCCATCAATATCTCCAGCAGCAATTACGTTGCTATCTGCGGAAAACGCGGCAGAACTAACAAGATTAGTCCAATAGAGCGTTTTTATGAGTTCTCCAGTTATTACATTCAACATCTGGAGCTGACGTGGATTTCTACTTGTCCCGAGCAGGACATCGCCATCTGGTGAAAATTCAATTGGGTGCTCTGCCTCAGTAAAAGTCTTTATTAGTTTTCCTGTATGCATATTCCACAACCGAATCGTATTATCTGCGCTGCCTGATGCGATGGTTTCACCATCCGGTGAAAAATTAACTGCATAAACAGGTTCAGTGTGTCCTGTGAGTACCATTAAGAAGTTCCCCGTTAGTGCATCCCACAATCGAATTGTTTTGTCATCACTCGCCGTTGCGATTGTTTTGCTATCAAGAGAAAACTCCACAGTGTTTATTTTCTCTTTATGTCCTGTGAGTGTGTTTATATGTTTGCTATTTTGACTATTCCAGAGTTGGACATATCTAATCGGATTCGCATAAGTTACGTATCTCTTATGATCTGGTGAAAATAAAGCATTACTGTTACTGTATTTTTCTTTTATGAGGTCAAGTTCTTTTCCTGTCTGTGCATCATGAAGCCAAACGCCAATGGAAGTGGTAACAGCAACCTGAGATCCGTCTGCGGTATATTCAATTTTGCTGATAACACCTTTACTGAAACGTGCTATTGCCCCATCCGGTAACCCCATTTGCATAGATGGTTCGTATTGTGCATTGGCAAACGATGAACTCAATAGCGCAATGGAAAATACCATTAACATCAGAACAGAATTCTTCACTTTGTTATCCTCCTAACAACATCAATAACAGCAAGATAGTATCAGATGTAATACACAGCAAAGCTCACAAGAACGGATAAGTCGCATCCGGTTTATAATCAGGCAGTAACGCGTTATGCGGTTGTCCTGCGATAAGTACCTTCCCATCCGTAAAACCTTCGGGACGATCCTTGAGAATTTCAATTAAGCGATTGCGCCAAGGTGTTAAAGACGTCTCAGCATCCTTCTGCAACGCTAAATCGCGGGTTTCGTGTGGATCCTCGTCCAAATTAAAGAGATGTTCCTGTCCCGTCTGAGAATACCAGATATACTTATAGCGTCCATCTGTTAGATAGTGATTCCCGTGTTTGTAATTGTAACAACCAGAATGCTCCCCGTGTAGACATTCACGTACACGGTCAACATCACCCTGCATAATGGGTAGAAGACTCTTACCGGTGCATGTATCCGGTATCTCAATATCAGCAGCGTCAAGTATCGTAGGCATGATGTCCTGCAAACCGACAGGAGTGTTGCAGACGGTTTCCTTCGGATATCGCCATCTTGCAGGGGCTCGCATCAGGAACGGCACCCGTGCTGATGCTTCATAAGGGAAGGTCTTCCGATACATGTTATGGTCACCCAGCATTTCTCCGTGATCAGATGTGAAGATTACGAGACAGTCATTCAAACCTCCCATGTTTTGCATCAGACGTCCAATCTGATCGTCAATGAAATTGATCATCCCGTAATACGCAGCACGTGCACATTGCATATCATACTTAGAAAGCGAGATCTCCCATGCATTTGGATTATAGCCTTTCTGTTGTCCATCTAATTCTGGTGCCCAATCTCCCACTACAGGTTCAGGTACTTCTCGTTGGATGTATCGTTCATAGTAGTGTGCTGGTGGTGTTAGGGGTGGGTGCGGGTCGATAAAAGAGATATTGAGGAAGAAAGGTGTAGAAGGGTCGCGTTTTCGCATGAATTTCAGGGCACGATCAACGCACCAGAAGGTGTGCATCTGCTCCTCTGGTAAGTGGTGTGGACGACCTACCCATCCGTTAGCAGAGACACCGTGTGCCATCCCTGGGTCATAATCGTTGCGATGATGATATTGCTGTAACCATTCTACATAGTCGTTGTTTGCGGTTCCATGCGTCGCATCAGATAATTGGAGATGGTCAAATCCGAAACGTTTACGCGGTGGACTCAGATGTAGTTTACCGATCATCTCAGTCTGATAACCGGCTGCAGACAACTCACCAGCAAGTGTATGCGGCGGGTTCCACTCCGCTCCTCTATATCCGACTGCTCCATTTGCGGCGGGTGCGGTGCCGGTCATTATCCCACGCCGTGCTGGGATACAACTTGGACATTCAGCGTAACCACGACGGAAGTGTGTTCCACTGCGACCTATCCAATCCAAGTTTGGTGTTTGTAGACAATCGGGACCGTTTGGATCGAGACCTAAACAGTCTCCGCGTTGTTGGTCAGTGGTGATAAGAAGTATATTAGGACGAGAATCTGGCATTTCAAACTCCAGGATGGGAATAAAAAAGAGTGGTGACTGTTGTTTCAAATTACAAGAACTTATATAACATATAGCATAACACAATATGTCTATATGTGCAAGCAATTGAAGAATTGAAAATTGTCTTGCTTCGGGTGTGTAAAGTTATGGTTCAGACAATTACTTCCGAATTAACATCTTGCGTGTTGTTGTGAAATCGCCTGCTTTTAGCGTGTAGAAATACACGCCACTTGCCACAGATTCACCGACTTCATTTTTTCCATCCCAATATGCTGCCCGATTCCGAGACTCATAAACAGCTGCCACTTGTTGTCCTAATTTTAGTGTCCGAACAAGTTTTCCACCTGCAGAATAGATCGAAATGCTGACATCTGCGCGCTTTGCTAACTGATAAGGTATCCAGGTTTCTGGGTTAAACGGGTTCGGATAGTTGGGCAGAAGTGCTGTTTCTTTAGGTGTCAACGCGGTGAGGAGAGTTTCCAATACGGCAATGGCACGTTGCGTAGTAGGATCGGTGCGTGCCAATTGCTTAGCGGCATTAATCCACTGCTGTACGACTTCTGGAGTGAGGTGTTTACTCGCGTCGCGCCTGATAGTGGGAGCAGCTGATGCATTATTGAAAGCGGCGGCTACCAAGACGAGATCTTGGATATTAACAACGCCATCTTCGTTCACATCCGCTATATTTTCACCTGTTTGACCAAACTGTGCGGCAACCAAAACCAGGTCCTGAATATTGACAATGCCATCGCCGTTTATGTCTTCTGTAAGCTGTGGCATAACTCTTTCTGTTTCAACCTCCCATAGTAGCACCATGCCAAAAGCACTCCCAGTAGCCAAGGTTTCACCATCAGGACTGAAACTTACAGACCTGACTCCCCATGGGCTCACAGTAAGAGTTTTGCGTAGCGCAAGGGTCGAAACGTCCCACAAACGTACTGTCCCATCCCAACTACCCGTGGCGAGTGTGTTATTATCAGGACTGAAACTTAGACTGAAGATACTACTGGTATGCTCAGTAGAGAAAGTTCGATATGTATCAGAGGCGACATCCCACAAATGTATTGCAGCTCCAGATACAGCGGCAAGAATACGGCCATCAGGACTGAAGCATACCTCAGTGGCAATGACAGGTTCAGAGAGAGGGGAGTTAGGCACTCCAAGTGTCGTGGTAAGTTTGCCAGTGGAGGTATCCCACAGATCTATGTTCGTCTTGTTCAGAACACCTGGAGAGTCATCCCAAGAGATAGATTCGAATTCGTGTGCTTCCGCAACAGCAAGGGTTTTTCCATCAGAACTAAAGCACACACTGTGGATACTGCGGATATACTTTCCAAGAATGGATTTCTGCTGTCCGGTACTAACATCCCAAATCCCCAACGTGTGAAATCCAGCTGGAGTAATAGCAGAAACTGATAAACCTGGAGAGGGCAGATCAACGAAATAACTTTGTCTTAAACCAACGGCAAGTGTGCTACCATCCGGACTAAAACTCATACTTGTGACATCACCAGGATTGACAATATTGTGTACTGTGCCAGTGGTAATATCCCTCAAACTGACACTATCCCCGAGTCCAACGGCGAGTATGCTACCATCCGGATTGAAACTCATTTTGGATATAGTATTCCAACGACCGCCAGTCTGGATTTCACGAAAGACACCAGAGGTAACATCCCACAGAAGCACAGTGCCGTAGGTGAATCCAATAGCGAGTGTGCTGCCATCCGGACTGAAATGTACACTACGAACGGACGGCCACGAGTCCCAATTGAGACTTTCGCGCCATTCTCCAGTGGCAACATCCAACAGTCGCGCACCGCCGGCTGTCCAAAAAGTAAGCGTGTTACCATCTGGACTAAAACGCACACTATTGACTATGCCGGTTTGTAAGGTTCTGCTTAGTGTGCCGGAGATGACATCCCATAAACGCATTTTATTGTCGCTATTATGTGTTGTGACGAGTGTGCTGCCATCCGGACTGAAATACATGCTGGAAACATGGTAGATATCTGTTTCAAGCGTGTTTCGGAGTGCGCCGGTGGCGACATCCCATAAACGCACTATACCATCCCAACTTCCGGTAACGAGGGTGTCACCAGCCGGATTAAAACGGAGTCTTTCAACAGTACTTGTAGGCACAGTAAGGGTTCTAAGGAGTGCGCCAGTGGCAACATCCCATAAACGCACCGTATTGCTGCCACCCCCTGTGGCAAGTACACTGCCGTCTGGACTGAAATGTATGTGATGGACAACAGCGGTATTTCTCATGAAGACAGAGGAAAAAGTGATACCATCAGGGTTGATAGCAAAACCGTAAAAAGCTCCAGTATGTCCCGTGTAGGCGTTCCGGAGTGTGCCTGTGGCAACATCCCATAAACGCACACCATCGTTGAGCCCAGCGGCAAGGATGCTGCCATCCGGATTGAAACTTAGGTTATAGACAGTAATGAATTCTCCGTCAAAGGTATCGCGTAGTGTACCGGTAGCGACATCCCACAAACGCACTGTGCCATCCCAACTTCCCGTTGCGAGGATACTGCCATCAGGGTTGAAACGCATGCTTGAGACACGATCCGAATGCGCGGTGAAGGACCTCCGAAGATCACCGGTAGTGACATCCCACAATTCTACCATGCCTTCTCTAAATCCAATGGCAAGTGTGCTGCCATCCGGACTAGAGCGCATAGTATAAAAATTAGGGTCACTTCCCATGAGCAGGTTGCGCGGTTGCAGGGTATCGGCATCGTATATCCAAATCCCTATGTGACTGGCAATGGCAATCCACGCATCAGTGATATTAGGTGAGTAGACGATAAGCTCCACCGGCGGACCTTGACCGAGCCGAGTTATTGCACCTTCAGGTAGACCCACTTGCATATAGGGTTCATATTGGGCAATCGCGGTTGACAGATTGAGCGTTAATATGATAGAAAAAGTTAATAAAAAAAGTCCTGTTTTTATCTTCATTGTATTATCTCCTATTTTGGGATATAGTGCTTTAATTGTGCGGTATGCATAAATAAGTGGTTTATATAGTGGAAGCAATGATCCGTTACTGAATTTATGTCTTATTATAATGAAAATTATAATGTGTTTTTAGTAATAAAGTCAAGTAATGTTCACAAAGAATGTGCAATCTCGCAATATTCACCCGATTTCCTGTGAGAAAAACCGCCCCTTTCTAAAATACCAATATCTCAAAATTGGCTTTTCAGTAGCATAACTTGTTAGATTGTACCGTTTTCTACGTAGGTTGGGTTTCGTTCCTCAACACAACATTTTCCTCATTAAAGGGGCTCCGTCGGATTTCGTTCCTCAACACAACGGACATCGGTTATTGGATTTAATTATCAAACTCACGTTATGATTAGTATATCAGTTGATAGTTGTGAAGTCAAAAAAAATGAAGGGTGTGTAAAGTTCTGGGTCCTTGTCTGAACCAGGATTTCCAGATTTCCAGGATAAGACTTCCCCGATTAGATGAACCGCAAAAGGTTTCCCATTTTCATTAGAATAAAATACGAGAAGAAGCCTCTTATCCTGTAAATCCTGGTTCAGACAGATACGATGAATGAGATCAATGAAGAACTTCAAAAACTAAATGAAGAATCTCAAAAACTATCTAATTCTAAAGAATAGTAAATGGTAAAGTTCATTTTTTTTCAATTTATGCACCTTTTTCACTGCAAAAATACGTCACTATAATTCGTAAACCGATTCTTATACCATTTCTATAAATTATTGGCGCATTAATGTTTGTCCTTCTTTGATGCACAAACTGGAAAATTTGTGCTACATGGGGTATATTATAGTAAACTTTAGAATTAATAGGATATTATACTCGGTTCGGTTAGGAAACCGAACCTACCAGGGTTGTGCTATAGAAAGTGCCTCATTAATTGTATGTTATATATATTAGAAATGGAATTATGTGGAGGCTTCTGATGGAAAAGGACGATGTCAAACTAATTCGTAATACATTGTCTGGTGATGATGCAGCTTTCAGCGAATTAGTCTATAAATATCAAAAGAGTGTTCATGCACTCGCTTGGCGTAAAATAGGTGCTTTCCAGATTGCCGAAGAAATTGCTCAAGACACCTTCCTCCAAGCATACAAAAAACTTGCTTCCTTGAAAAACCCGACGCAGTTCGCTGGATGGCTATACGTAATCGCTGCCAATCTATGCACAGATTGGAAAAGAAGGAAAAGACCTATTATGAAATCTTTAGAAACTGATGCCCCAGGAGTTTTGGAAAAGACATCTTATGAGATGTACTTAGAAGAACAACGGGAGAAAAAGGCAGCAGAACACCGACAAGAAATCGTAAGAAACCTACTTGATAAACTACCAGAAAGTGAACGCACAGTGGTAACGCTGCACTATCTGGGAGAAATGACCTCTGAAGCCATCAGTGAGTTTTTAGGCGTCTCCGTAAATACTATAAAAAGCCGACTGAGACGCGCACGGAAACGGCTACAGAAAGAGGAACCGATGATTCGTGAAACACTCGGAAATGTCAAATTACCTGATAACTTTGTGGAGAATATTATGAAGAAAATTGAGAAAACGACCCCGACCCCTATGACAAACAGCAAACCATTGATGCCATGGGCAGCCATCGGAACCGCTGCACTTTTGGTTATCCTATTAATGGGAACAAATAGTCAGTATTTATCAAGCTTTCAGCAACCTTACAGTTTAGAAGCACAATCAGAGAACGCAATTGAAATCATTGACGCATCTGTTATACTTGATATCCAAACAGAACCTGATTTACAGAAGCGAAATGCAAGAAGCGTCCTTGCCAGAAAAAACGAAGGTATTGGGCAAGAGACCTTTGACAAGAAGATCGGAGCAGATACCGATGTAGATTCAGCACAGATTGCAATACGACAAAACCGATGGAGTCAGGTACAAGGACCACAAGGTGGAGATGCAAATGAAATATTTCTCACATCTAATGGTGAGCTGATTGCTGTAACTCACACAGGTATCTACAAAACAACCGAGAATATCACTGAGTGGATACGCATCAATAACACTTTACCCACTGCATACTATTCAAGAATGCCTATAGCTGAACATAATAACACGTTGTATATTGCAACTTATCGTGATATTTTCGCATCAACAGATGGTGGGATGAATTGGATATCCATCAGCAGACGAGAACGCGGGGATGCTATTGCACTGCTGACTACTGACACAGGATTCTATCTGGTATTGGAGAAAGCTATATATATGTCTGTGGATGAAGGTAGACAGTGGGCTCTGTTAGACGTTGACATAAGCGATAGAGAGATTACTGACGCAGTCAAAATTGGTGATACTGTGTTTGTTGGAACAGAACAAGGTCTTTATAGGATAGTCTCAGGAAAATGGGAACAGTTACCAGTGGGGAAGTTCAGAAAGGTAGATTCCTTAGCTGCTGCCGATAATACGGTCTATGCTGCCCTTACACCCAGTAAGTCTGATATTTCACCCGATGATTTAAGGAGCAAGTTGGTAGGAGAGATGTTACGTAATGCGACCTCAAATCTGTGGGAGTATTATAGATCAGATGACTTAGGGGACTCATGGAAGAAAATAACACCTAAAAAAAGATCTCTCACTGAAAGAATTGCCCTGGACACCAAGATAATAGCTTATGATCAGACGATATTAGGATTAGGACTCCACAGATATCGTTCAAGAGATAAGGGACTTACGTGGACTAACATCGGTTTTGATACAGATACAATCGGCTTTGAACATGCGATAGGTGTGAATGAAAACACTTTCTATTCACATGGATACGATGGCATTCAATACACAACTGATTGCGGGGACTCATGGCACCCATATATGAAGGGGATAATCGGCACTGACATCAGGGACTTGGTCTCATTTAAGAATCAACTCTATACACATACAGCAAATGAAATTCTCATGTCTGATGATAATGGTGAAACTTGGACATCTATTGCAGCTGATTCCGATGATGACAGTCCTTTTAGATATAGAAACCCTATCTTAACGGTAGTAGACAATACACTCTATGCCATTGTTGGAAATTATAGGAATAGTCCAAAAATATGTCGTTTGTCAGATAGCGGTGATAAACTCATACCGTTACAAGAAATTCCTGATTTTCAAAAAATATCAGGCAAAGGCATTGTTAAAGAGAATACAGAAACAACATATACCGGCAAAGAAATCGGTAGTTTGCATGATCAACTTCAGAATCTAAAGGTTGTCCTCAATTTAAATGAGATATCAAGTATGGCAATCAGTGGAAAGACTTTCTACGTAGTCTACAATAGGCATCTCATAAAATGGAAACCTGGTTTCTCACAGTGGATTGACACGGGATTCAATACAGGTATTGAAAAAGATTCGCACGGAATTATATTGTCTGCTTACGGTAAAACTGTATATTTTGGTAGGCAGGATGGTAGACTATTCCAATCTTTGGATGAGGGTGAAAAGTGGACAGACATTACCACAGAACTACCCATTCAATTTGAGGATTTTGATGACATCATATTTACAGATTCTGGAGTCTTCATTGCTACTGACAAAGGTGTTCTAACTTCACAAACAGGAAAACATTGGAGAGTCATTGAAGACAGAAACGGTAGCAACATCAAAATGCGCAGTTTTGCTGTTGATAGATCAGAGGTCTACGGTGTCCATCGTTCCGGTATCTACAAATACAATGACGACGGCAAATGGGAGTTGATCTCTCCTGCGTTACCAGACACAGCGTATCACATTGCTGTCAATAACGACAAGTTTTTCATTGGCACCTTCCAACTCGGGATATTCCAAATCCCGTTTCGTTGATGATTCTGATTGCATACGGTCTCAAAAGATGCTACGATAGATAAAAACTGAAAGGAGCATCTGATGAAGAAACCGACTTGTTTAATACTTACTGGAATTGGTGTTTTACTGCTCGTTATCGTGCTGATTTTCGCTGTTCCTTGGTTTATGAACATGTTTGAAGAATTTCAGCAAATGAGCGACAAACAGGGTGACTATAAACGTGAATTAAGACTGTTCGCTAACAAACCGCTAAATAGTAATCAGAAGCTATTGTTAGAACGGCTTATTGAAATTGCTGGAGAAACTTCTAACAGGCAGGATAGTGACACGCTAAGGGGAGAGACTTTAGAAATGGTTCTGTCGAGTAGTCCTTACCTTTCATACATTGACACACATGCTGCTAATCAGACGTATGCGGATTATCCGACCTATCTCGCTGCAATGCCGACTGCAAAGCATAGAGATATCGTCAAATCAAGACTAATGAAACTGATTGTTACAGAGGATACAGAGGATACAGAGGATACAGAGGTAGAACCTGAACAATTGGAAATATGGTCAGACTTTTACTATACGATGCGGGATTGGAGTAGAACAGGAAAAAGCATAAATAATGACAAAAAAGAATTTGACGAACTTCTGCAAACACATCTTGTGAAGCCTCTGATGGAGAAAGCAGGATTTGGCGGATTCACTTCTAAAATTGTGAAAATGGGGATAATCTCTGCCTTTATTGTAGAGGACAACAAAGTGTTTCATTATGCATGGTATAGTCGGGTGCAAAGTTACGGTTTTCAGGAAGGATATCTGCGGTGTGCAATTGCTACACCCTTAGAGTTTGCGTTGATGCGGTCATTCTTTGCGGATGCAGCAACTTTTGAGAAGTGGTTATCAGAACCGTTTCCCACGATTAACAAAGGGGAAGAACCTGTTGAAGAATAACAGCAATGATTCATTGTATGTATGCACACCCATCACTTTTCTTCTAACTGTTGTGCTAAAACTGAAATCAAACCTTCTAAGTTGGGTAATTGGTCACGCTGCTCTGGTGATATGTCAGCAAGAGAAGTCTCACTGACAAGACGATATATGTCTGCTGCCCCGGTAAGGATGTGTGGTGTTAAACCGACATCTGCAAACGTATCTGAAATCTCTTCCATTTCACCGATCCACCGTTTTGCCTTTGTCGGCATACTTGGCAGTCCTCTCTCCATACGCTCATAGAGGGTCTTTTGACTCAGTTTGAACTCTGCAGCGAGTGCATCTGAAACACCTAACATCTCCGCAGCAGTGAGTAATTCAGTACAGAGTGCGGTCAGTCCTTTTGTCAAGGAAGCATAGCACATCTTGATTGCTGATGCGAGACCAATTTCATCTCCGAGTGGCCGCACATCTAACCCATAATTGTTCAACGCAGCGAATGCCTCCAGATGAGGTCCAGATGCATAAAACCGTGTTGACTTCGGTTTTCGTGGTGGTGGTCCAATTATGGATGCATCAACAAAAGTCCCATCTGCTGATGTGATAATTTCACCAATTTCTTGAACAGTTTTCGGTGAAATTGCGTTGCAGTCCGTGTATGTTATATCTGTGTCAGTTTCCTGCATAGCATCTGCAATAGTTGTTGCGGCAATCTTCGCTTGTGCTGGCACCATGATTGAAAGGATTATGTCTGCTTCAGTGACAAGTTGATGATACGTTGGCACATCAACAATACCTGCTTTATGCGCTAACTCGCGGGTGCGTTGACTTCTGTCTTGGAGGCATGTCATCACACACAGTCCGTTTTGCCGTAAGACATCACCGACGACATGCCCCATATCTCCTGGACTTAATATTCCTATCGTCATAGTCATTATGTTCTAAATTCCCAGTAAATTCTATAAACATATCGTCCCTACGGGACTAAAAAGGATTTGTGTAACGCTTTTCTATAAACATAGCGTCCCTACGGGACTGAAGAAGGTATACAAAACGTTTTTCTTATTTAGATATGGATACCGACACTGATCAGTGCCTTGAATACCAACACTGCCCCAAGCACGATCACAACAGATGCGCTAATAATAGGTAACCGTTTAAGCCAGACCCCTTGCCCTGTAAACCGATCAAGTAACGGTTTTGCCATCACCATAAGGATGCCAATTGCAACAAGCACGGCTGCAAGACCGAGTGAAAATGCACACAAGATAATCACTCCCCATGTCAACTTGTCTATGCTAATTGCAAAGAGAAGTCCGATAAGAGCGTCCACACATGGCACGATACCACCCGAGATTCCCAACGATAATAGACCCCAAAAACCTGTACGTTCGGTGGGAACATGGGTGTGTGCATGTCCATGCCCATGTGAATGACTATGTGAATGTCCATGTGTATGTCCATGTGTATGACCGGGATTGTGTGAATGTGCATGGTTCTGACTATCATCGTGAGTATCCGATTTGCTTCTGTAATAATCTCTCATGTTTTTTACAAGTAGCCATGCACCGATGCCAACAATCAACACACCCGATACAATACTTAGCCATAGCACAATATCTGTTTCTGCAAAGTGAGTTTTTGTTAGCAACAATATGACACCAATTGTGATCACACTGAACGTATGTGTGAAGGTGACGACAAGTCCAAGGAAAATTGCGTCAATAATCCTTCCTCTTGTCCCGACAAGATATGCAGCAACGACTGCTTTTCCATGTCCTGGTGTCAATGCGTGTAACCCGCCAAGAACGAATGACACAATCAAAGCGATAATGACCAACGAGAACGTTATCGGTTGTGTCATAAATTTCTTGAGTTTTTCACCAGAATGTTCATGACCTTCACCCGCAAAGGCAACAGAACAAACTACACATACTAAAATTGTAATAATGAAAATAGAAAGACAGTGTTTAGAAAGACAGTGTTTTTTCAAGACTGCAACCCCTTTAGATCTTTTTATGACACAGAAACGGCTTTCAGCGATAAAGCGACATTTCCAATTAGATCTGGTATAACTTTCACAATACTACAGAAACCTATAATTGCCTCTATGTTACGTATAATGATACGTTATTCTCAATATATTTGCAAACTTTTTTCTTGATAAATTCAATGTCCGTATAGTTTTCATACAAATCAACACCAGAAATTTTAAAATGCTACAGTGAGTTTTGATCCATAAGTTCTTGGTAACCCATAACTTGCGAAATATGCGATGCCACTCAGTCCATAACCGTAACTGAAGTAAACTTCATCTGTTAGATTCTGACCCCAGAAGGTGAGATTGACAATTCCAGTGGATATGACGACCTGGGCGTTCAACAATCCGTAAGCATCCTGACTTATCACATTTTCTGGATCAAAAAACATCTCTGTCTGGTACTGATAGTCCACCGCTGTTCTCAAAGCAATTCCATCGGTTAAGGACATTGCGTAGGTAAGTCCGACGTTACAGTTAAAAAGTGGTGAATATGCTTGTTTATTCTCAGCGTTGTTGATTTCATCACCGAATCGTGAGATGACTTTGAAATCGGTAATCTCTGTGTCCAAATAACCGAGATTTATAATCGCTGAGAGACCGTCTATCAGTGCCCATTCTGTTTCTAATTCAGCACCGTAACTGATGCTATTTCCCAAGTTTTCACGACCGACACTGAAGGTTGCAGGGTCAATCACGGTATAAAGTTGTTGATCTTCATAACTGATATAGAATCCGGTGAGGTTAACCTTCGCTCGGTCTTGCATAAACATTGATTTTACGCCAACTTCATAGTTCAAACTATACTCTGGATCGTATTTCGCTGCATCTGCATCGCTTGTGAAAGGATTGATCCCACCCGGACGATACCCGCGAGCGACGTTCCCAAAAAGCATAACATCATCTGTAATTTGATATGAGAGTCCTGCCTTTGGTGATAAAGCATTGAAGGATACTGTCTCCTCGAATTCACGTGGGAAAACTCCTAAATTTGGGTATAAAAAATCCTTACCATCCTTCACATAAGACTGAACTACGTTTGCATGGCTCTCCTCTACTTCAAACCGGATCCCACCAATTACGCGAAGTCCATCAATAATCATATAATCAGCATTCCCGAAGATAGAGAGACCTATTTGTCCGAGTGTAGTCTCATCGGTTTGAGTGTAAGGATATTGCGCTGCGGACTCCGGATCAGGTACCAAGAAGGCGTTGTCTTTACCATTGATATAGTTGAATCCACTTTGCAGATTGTAACTGTAGACAAAAACACCTGCTAACCATCTCAACTGATTCCATTCGGAACTCACACGGATTTCCTCTGACAGTGTCATCAGTTCTCTGGCGTAGTCTTCACGTGTGGCAATGTCAGCAGGCGAAAAATCGAAATCCCTCGGATCGGTTGTGTTATCTGTATACTGCAAAGATGAGATAGAATTGATTGAGAACGTATCAGTTTCGTAGTCTATTTTCAGTGCACTGTTTGACACTAATGTATTAATCACACCCTCCACATTATAGGCAACTTGGTATGGTGAGTCGTCGCGCAAACCCGTAAGTACTTCAGTTGTTGTATCTCTACCACCGACAAGAGCATAATCGTTGATTTCTCTTCGTGCCAGAGAGCTATTCAATGATAACGAGAGGTTGTCACTTGGCAGATACGACAAACGCAAATTACCGAGATATTCTGCGTATTCTAATAGATCATCGGTCTGCAAAATAGTATTCTCAACATATCCATCTCGCAAATTTGCACCGCCACTTAAACGGACGAATAACTGATCTTCAATAAGTGGTGTTTCAATACCAACTCTCGCTTCAATTTGATTAAGATTACCATATCCAAATGAAGCATATCCTTTGGTTTGATTGGAGGGCTGTTTCGTAATCACATTTATAGCACCCCCGAGTGTATTGCGTCCATATAACGTGCCTTGTGGTCCCCTTAATACTTCAATTCTCTCAATGTCTGTTAACAATGTCGGGAATGAAATCGTATTAAAAAGCGGCACACTGTCAACGTAAATACCCACAACGGGTATTTCATCTATAGTGAATATACCTCTACTGGCAATCATCGGATAGAGGCCACCACCATCGTCGTAGGATTTGAAATTGGGAGAGATTCTACCGATCTCGTTGATGCTATCTATCTGAAGTTCCTCAGTTTTTGTACTGTCAATAGAAGCCACAGCAATTGGCACTTTCTGAAGTACCTCTTCTCTCTTTTGTGCTGTGACAGTCTGTGTTGGAAGTTTAAATACCTCTTCTTCTGTATCCTCAGTTTCCTGTGCGTATGTTGCTACGGACATAAGGCAAAAGATAATTAGATGGATAGATATTCTCTTTAGCATACTCATTTTCCTTTCGTGTTAGTTCATTAAAAATAGAAACAGGCGTTTCATAGTTTGATTTATGAGACGTATACCCTAAAAGAATCCGTTGATAAACAGGACGGCTCGTAATGTGTCTGCTTGTTGGGATCCAGTAGCGTATAGATCGTCTGTCTCATCAATATAGGTATAGTTGTTTTTGCCGAAAAAGTGTGTTATTTCAAAGTTTAAACGTAATTGTCGGCTTAAGTCATAATAGATTCCGCCCCCCCAATCAGAGAGTTCTGCGGTGAAATCAAAATACCGAGAATTACTCCGGTCAAGGGCATCGTTGATGAAATCCAAGTTTGTTGTGCTAAAATAAACATAAGCGCGCACTTCACGATAGCTATAGACACTATGGTTTCGTATCCAGGTAAAGTCTAACTGAATGCGGTTGTCCCACGAAGTTTCCGTTGATCTATCATCCTGATTGAAAGTGCCACGAAAATCTTCAAAATCCTGTGCACGATAATAACTCGTGTCAGTCATACGAATAAGACTGAGTCTATTTGACAGTGCCAACCGATAATCTTCGTTGAAATCATAAGAGAAGGTTACATTTGCATTGACAGCGTCCTGAATGATCTGTTCGTCAAAATCTGCTTTTGTGTATAAATCAGCATCAAGATCATCTTGATTATCTATTTCAATGTCATGTATATCGCGAGTCAAACGGAACTTCAATTCTGTCTGAAACATGGAAGAGAATATGGATTTTGTTGGGGCATATTTTCTGAACGTTAAGTATGATCTATTGAGATAGTATAGGTTACCTTTTGGGTCTATACCTTTCAGCTTCAGGTCTACATCCAGCTCAGATTCTCTTTGGAAGGGTATGAGAATCTGTCGGATAAATTTGCCATCAGAAGTGAATTTTTGAATTCTCCGCAATCTATAGCGAAAAGACCGTGAGAATCCATCATAACGTGGTGTTGGATCATCAAGTCTTTTTGGTAATGTAGACAGAAAATCCTTAATATACTTCGCTTTATCCGCAACGAGAAGCGAACCATCTTTCAGAGAGACAATCTTGTGAGGACTCATGAACCGCCCCTCACCATCGCCATACGTACCGAATGCACGGATATACTTCCCATCAGAACCGTACTGAACGACACGATGTGCTTTCTCATCAACAATATATAGATTACCGTTACTATCTACAGTCATATCAACAGGATGGATAACTTGTCCAGCACCGGGTTGAGAAATAGCAAAATGCGTCGTAGGTTTACCGGTAGCATCCAATCTGTATATGATGCCATCATCACAGACAGAAAGGTTATTGTGAATATCAACTGCTAATAGGAATTCACGTTTTGTATCCCCATGTGGAATGATGAGTGCGTAATTGCCTTCACTATCCAATCCAGGTGCAGCAGCTTGAAGGTTATTTACGCGCTTGCTCAAATCCTGTATCGGATAGGATGCAACGAAGTTGCCTTGTGGATCAAACTTGTGAACACACGGCGCATAGTTGAATATCTTCGGATCATGAGTCGCGGGGATGTGCTGCAATAGCCAATCCATTACATAAATGGCGTTGTCAGTACCTATTGTGAGCGTCGTGGGGTTGATAAATCTGAAGTCATAAGACTCGTCAACCTGTATTTGAAAAACAGAGTTCCCTGTTTCTGTGTATTTGTGAATTCTGAAATTATCGGTATCCGTGATATAGATATCGCCATCTTCTCCGAATGCCATAGATAAGGTTTTTGCAAATTGTGCGTCTCCCTCACCTTTTCCACCAAATTCACCCACGAATTTGAACTCTTGTGCTGCGTCTATACGGAGTGGAATGAGAAGTAAGAGTGAAAGGAATAGTGTTTTAATAGTCAACTTCATGCTTTAATAGGTTAATTAGATGATATGCCAGGTTGTATAGCCCTTGTGTATTGTATGCGTGGTGTCATTCTGCGGGGATATTTTCATGTTTTTTTCGAATGTTATCAAGGATACCGTTGATGAATTTTGGAGACTTAGGTGTGCTATAAGATTTTGCAATCTCAACCGCTTCGTTAATAGATGTGGCTGCATCAATATCATTGACAAAGAGGATTTCATAGGTTGCCATCCGCAGAATAGAAAGGTCTACGATAGGCATTCTATGGAGTTTCCAGTTCTTGGATGTCGTTTGAAGTTCCGCATCAATCGCTTCAAGATTCTCGGTTGTACCTTCAACAAGTTCAATAGCAAAAGGGCGTAGGTCAAACGAGATGTCTTGACTTATCCAAAACTTGTTTGTGACGCTTTTTATCGGTTCCTTATTAAGTTGTATTTGATACAATATCTGCATCGCGATAATTCGAGATTTTCTACGAGAAGTCATGTGTTTACCAAGTCTCTGATTGCTTTAGGATGTCTTATTATTATACGGGATTCTTGATGTTATGTCAAGGACAAATGTTGTTATGAGAATATCCTTGTGCTATAATAGCAATAGGATTAGTACCTTTCTCTTGAGTGTCATTATGAAATATCAACATTCAATCAACGGAAAAACACTTCCTGACATCAAAAAAATGCTCATCATTCGTGCTGATGGCATTGGAGATATGCTGAACGCAACACCAGCGATAGCGTTATTACGGCAAAACTATCCATCGGCAGAGATAACTGTGTTAGCACGTCCACTGAATGCACCTGTGCTAAATGGTAACCCTGATGTAGATAGAATACTGATCTTTGATAAAAAAGACAAACACCGAGGTCTCAAAAACAAACTCAAATTCTTCCAATCAATACGACTTGAGAAGTTTGATCTCGTCGTAGTTCTACATACCGCTACTATTCCTAACTTCATTGCCTACATCTCTGGAGCACAACACCGATTAGGTCGCTATCAGAAAGGATTCAGGTCCACACTTACGATAGCATGGCACGGTAAATACAATAAAGGAGAAACGCACGAAGTAGATAGAAACTTGGAGTTAGTGCAGCGCATCTGTGAAAGTGAAGGTGTGAGAAAACTGGTCTTTAACCTTATGCCTGATGAGACAGCAGATGCTGAAGCACGCCTCAAATCGTGGAAAATCTGTAACGGTAAACCCCTAATAGGAATTCATCCTGGTGGAAGTTCTTTTGATAAACGATGGCCCGAAAAAAACTATGCAGAACTTGCTGACAAATTAGCTAACAGATACGATGCAAACATTCTGTTATTACGCGGTCCCGATGAAATAGAACTCACCCATAACATACAAGAAGCAATGCAAAAACATGCTATTGTGTATGCACCAAAAACAATTCGTGAATTAGGTGCAATTCTCTCACAGTGCGACTTGGTTGTCTGTAACGATTCAGGTCCAATGCATCTCGCAGCAGCTTTGAACGTGCCTACTATAGCAGTATTCGGCCCAACGGATTATGTTGCATGGAGACCCATGAGTGAAAATGCTACGATTGTTAGAAGAGACATGCCGTGTTGGCCCTGTAACGCACATAAGTGTAAAATCGGATGGGAATGTACAAAAAAACTTCCCGTTGACACGGTATGGGATGCTACATCTATGTTGTTAGAGGCGAAAACAAAATGAAGGTTGCTATAGTCGCATGGGGAACAACGGGGGACGTCTATCCTGTTTTAGCACTTGCAGAACGATTATTGAAGAGACAACATCAGGTGCGTGTCTGTGCACCGACTATCTATAAAGACAAGATTACTGAAATAGGTGCAGAGTATTATGAAATTGGTGTAACATTTGATTTAGATGAATTCCATCAGACGTTGGACATAGCCATTGCCAAACGTGACCCGATGGGTCCACTAAAAATGATAGCGAAAGAGGGAATAATACGACGCGGTGAAAGGTGGTATAACGATTGTCTTGATGGGTTCAGCGGATACGACTTAGTTATTTGCCATTCCATTGATATACCCGCACAAGAGGCCGCTATACGGAAGGATTTACCGTGGTTGACTGTGACGTATTGTCCTGGATTCATAAAAACACCTGACAACGCACCATATCCGTTCCCAAACTGGAGTAGAACACTCAATAAGTTTATATGGACACTAGTGAGACTTAGACTTAGATATGCAGTTGATCCGTTATTCAATCAATTTATCACATCTGTTGGTGGCAAACCGAGGTCGACAGTAGCATTAGATGAGATGTATTCTCCGCATCTGAACTTCATCGCCGCATCTCCCGCAATTTGTCCACCAGTGAATTTACCCACAAACCATAAGTACACAGGTGTATGGCACTTGGAAGAACAGGAATATACCCCACTATCCGACCTTACCGACTTCATAACAGACGGTTCTCCGCCAATTGTCATTACATTTGGATCGATGGGCGGAAGTAATAATACAGAGACAACAAGCATCTTGATAGACGCAATCAGAATTACTGGACAACGTGCAATAATTCAAGCAGGATGGGGTCTTTTGGGAGCAGCGGATGTAGATAGTAATATCTTCTGTACAGATTATGTTCCCCATCGCTGGTTATTTCCGAAAGCTGCATGTGTTGTGCATCACGGTGGTGCTGGAACAACTGCATCCGTTTGTCTTGCGAAAGTACCATCAGTTGTTGTTCCACATATTGCCGATCAGTTTTACTGGGGTAGACGTTTATACGAGTTGGGGGTTGCCGCGAAGAGTCTTCCCCGGCGCAACCTTAATGCAAAAGACTTAGCAAAAAGAATTGAACATGTTATCAATACACCTTCAATTAAGGAAAAAGCAGAAGCGTTAGGTACACAGATGGAAGCTGAAGAGGGTGTAACAACCGCTGTCCATCTGATTGAATCTTTTCCTACGAGACCACGATGAAGAGAATCCTTGTTTTCAGTTTCAGTTTCATTGGTGATGCGGTGTTATCAACTGCTGTCATTCAGCCACTACGATCTCACTTCAAAGACGTCCATTTAACCTATCTTGTTGGTCCACGGGCAATAGATATTCTAAAGACAGAAGCACAGATTGATGCGACAGTTGTCTACGATAATCGCGGTGTACATGCAGGTCTGAAAGGTAGACTGAAACTCATAAGAACTTTACGACAAGAGAAATTCGATCTCGTTGTTAACCTGCGCGATAGTTTCTTAGCAAGATGTATCGGTGCCGAACACTGGGGATTGGTTCGGGGAGAAAGAAATCGGCATGCCGTTGTGCGTTACTTAGAAGTACTGAGTAGAAACGGTGTAGATACAACTGATGCTAAACCAAGTCTACAACTCAGTGAAAAAGAGGAGACTTATGCAAGACGTTTCCTTGAAGAATCTGAAATCGCCTCTAAACAACTGCTTCTGGGTATCCATCCTGGTGGCAATTGGGAATACAAACTGTGGGATACAGAAAAATTTGCCCAACTGGCAGATACATTAAATGCATCAGATGCTATTTCCGTTCTGCTTTTTGCTGGACCCAATGAACGAAATCTACAATCACAAATTGCAGGGTTGATGAAGACATCTCCCGTGATTGTTGATACGTTAGACTTACGAGAAGTCGCTGGATTAATTTCTGCTTGTGATATCTATTTATCCAACGATACAGGACCTATGCACATCGCAGCCGCGCTGGGTACACCAGTCGTTGCAATGTTTGGATCGACAAACCATATTCGAAGTGGTCCCTATGGTGAAATGCATGTCATCGTGCGGAGTGAATTGGATTTAGGGTGTAACCCTTGTCATCCGGGGAGGAACCCTGGTGGATGTGGTGCAGGGAGTTGTGCAGTAATTGATGGGATTTCAGTCGAACAGGCATTGGAGGAAGTAACAAACTTATTAGCGGTTTCCCCAGTCCGGTAGGTTCGGTAGGAAACCGAACCTACCGACCTGGGATAATCACTAAATTGAATTAAAATCCTTAATCCTCCAAGCCTCCGACCCACTTAATGCAACCTACAATGTGTTCGCGAAACCAAGATTGACTCCAGAGCTCATCAGGATGACCAAATGCAGTATAGAGTACACGTCCTTCACCGTAAGGATGACACCAACCGAGTGCATAATCGTTATCGTCTCGATTACCCCGAGAAACATCAATAGAATCGTTGTCTAAACGCATCAGCACATGTGTGTTTTCTCGTGACCACTCTTTAAAAGTATAGATTTCGTCAACGACTTTGAAACTCTTTCCAAGCATACGTGTTGCTGGATGATCGGTATCTTCAACGATCACATTAACCTCTTGATGCCATGGATGTCCATTGAAATAACCACCGAGCATTTCTCCGTATTCTTTCCAATCATAGAAAGTATCGGTAGCATTATGTATGCCGAAAAAACCCTTACCATTCCGGACGAAATCCAACAATGCTTCCTTCTGAGAATCGTTAAACGGTAAATTACCTGTTGTTGCGAATGCAACTATATCTTGTTTTGCTAAGTTATCTGCGTTAATGCGATCGCATCGGTGAGTGGTGGTAACTCTCCACTCATTCGCCTTACCGATCTCCTTCAGAGCAACTTCAGCATCCGGCAAATAACTGTGTTCAAAACCAGCAGAATGTCGTAACATGAGAACATTCATAAAACAGCACCTTTCATCATTTTTTAATCTGTATTATACTTGAAACGACAAAAAATTGGTATCTTAAAGAGGAGATCGCATACCCCAATTAGGCATAAAACAAAAAATGTTGGCAAATCAGCAAAAATTGTGGCATTATGTTACGTATAGTGATTTTGGATAAGGAGGAAAACATTGAGATTTCTAAAAAAGGGTGATAAAAAGAAAGAAAATCCTGATAAACAGATAAAACCGCATCCTGACCTTAAAGTCATCAGCGGTTCAGAGATTTCTGGTAAGCGTCAACAAAGACCTGCTCAACAGACAACACCCCAACAACAAGCACCGCAACAGAATATTACTTTGCCAAACATCAAGTATAAGATAGCAGTTGCAAGTGGCAAAGGTGGTGTTGGTAAGTCTACTGTTGCGACCAATTTGGCGATTTCACTTGCACAGGTAGGGGCAAAGGTGGGTCTCATGGATGCCGATGCTTATGGTCCCAGCATTCCAACAATGATGGGAATACAGGAAAATCCTAAAACCAGTCCAGAACGCAAACTGATACCCCTTGTTCGCCACGACATAAAACTGATGTCAATAGGGTTTATGGTGCCAGAAGAACAGGCAATGATCTGGCGCGGTCCAATGCTACATAGCGCGATACGTCAATTTCTAAGTGATGTAGATTGGGGTGAATTGGATTATCTGATCATCGATTTACCACCCGGAACAGGGGATGTTGCACTAACACTTTCGCAAGCAATACCATTGACAGGAGCGGTAATCGTTACTACACCTCAAGATGTCGCATTAGCAGATGTACGCAGAGGCGTGGCTATGTTTGAACGTTTGGGAGTTCCGATCCTGGGTATCATAGAAAATATGAGCTATTTCCGCTGTCCACACTGCAATGAAAAGACTGAAATATTCAAGGCAGATGGTGGCAAAAAAACAAGCGAGAGATTCGGCGTATCGTTTCTGGGGGAGATACCTCTTGATGCTGAAGTTTGCACTGCAGGAGACCTTGGGGTTCCTATCGTGGCAGGACACCCAGATTCACATCAAGCGGAAGCCTTTAGTGATGTTGCATCAGCGTTAGATCAAGTATTGAAAGAGAGTGGAGATGAGGATGAGTTGACAATTCTCTGAGCTTACAGTTCTATCCCCAATGCATCAGCAATAATTTGCATAGCATACGCTACATTATCTCCCTTACTCTTAGTTGCTTGCAAGGGACTATTTCCAAGATTTGCATTTAAGTCTACAAGTGGATCAAGTCCAAAGTCTTCCATACCTGCCAGAAGGTCTTCAAGATAACCATTTGAGGGTAAACCGTAATTGCGATTCTCATCACACATACGGTAGAACATAATATCACCCTCATAGTATTTTTCATATAAATCTGGATATCCCTCATACCTATCCAATGCAGTCTCATCATTTTCAGATATTTCCCAGAGTCCACCCTTTATTGCATTGTCTTGTGAAGGAATAATATCCGCATAGAAGCGAAAGACAAGTTGGTATCCTTGTAGCATAAATGTACCAAGACACACAGCATCTTTACACCGCCACTGCATATACTTCTGATTAAGGTTTGAACCGTAGGCAAAGTATTTCATTGAAGACTTAATTGAAAAATATTATAAATAACTTGTGATAACAAATCGTCAGGATATCGCAAAATTCCTAATTGATGGAATTTTGCGATATCTGATAGATCTATTTTCTTCTAATACGACATCGGATCAGTGTCATATTCTTGGGCAACGCTAATAGGGTCAACATCTTTCTTATCAACAGTTTCGTATCCATAAATCTCGATTTCACTGATTTTAGCAGCTGCACGTCGTCTTACAAGACCACCGGTCTCACATACAGCAGTACCTCATATAGATCCGCTCTGTTTTGTTGAACGTATAGCACGTATGCCTTTGGCATTTTCCTTACGCGTCAAAGCAGCATCATCTGTTGTTCCCAATACTACGAGACGGACTCTATCTGTTGGGAAAGAGTATAATACAGGTATGACAATCTTCCCTTGCGTTGATTTGACACTTTTTTCCTCTTTTATCAATTGCCAATCTGAATTGTTTAAAGCACTTCCACCCTTATCCGCATATAAGTTATATTTCTGGATGTTATCTGAGTGAATGACAATACGTCGAATTACTTTTTTCTTTGGCAAGGTAATAACAACTTCTGGTGACGAAGATGAACTTGCTACACCAACAGTCTCAATATCACCATCTATCATTTGTAGACTGGTTGATTGCGTTCCATCAAGAAGGGCATAGTTTTCACTCCATTCCTGTTCTGAAAACAGAACACTACATCCTGCTGTTAGTAGGCAAAAGGAAATAAGCAGGGAAAGAAGGCAAAATCTATTCAACATTTGTGTTCTCCTTTTAATGACATATAGTGGATTCTACAATTAACTGGACATCTGAACTGTAGGAGGGAACTCCGATTCCCGACTACCAGTGGTTTGGTCGCGATTCGGAGATCGCTCCTACAGAAGACATATAAACTCATTTACATAATTTACTATATAGTATCTATTTGATATGTGAGAGTAGACTTAACACTAACACGTTTTATTCCAAAATAGCATCCAGTTCATTTTCTCGTTGCGGGTCCGATTTGGCTGCTGCAGTTTCTGCGGCAGATTTATATCCGTAAATCTCAATTTCACTTATTCTTCCTGTTGCGCTACGTCGAAATGCACCTAATCTTCCACCGAAGACATTTGTCATCGCTTGGTATGGTTCTGAATACATTCTCGCCTTTTCCTTTCGCCACAGAGATGCATCATCCGATGTATCTAATACAACCAGCCGTAACCTGTCTGTTGGGAACGCATACAGAATCGGTACTTCCAATGGGTATGATTTGACGCTTTTTAGCTCCTTAATCAATTGCCAGTCTGATTCAGAAAGTGCAGTTCCACCTTTGTCAGCATATAGATTAAACTTCTTAATATTGTCGGAGTGAATTACGACTTTTCGAATCATCTTCTTTTCAGGTAAAGTGATTATTACCTCTGAACCGCCACCCCTATAGATGTATTGTGGTCCAGAAAATGCTTGTGTTTCTCCGACAGTATTCAGATTTCCATCAATCATCTGAGGACTTGTAGCCATTGTCCCATCAAGTTGCGTATAGTTTTCACTCCATTCCTGTTCTGAAAGCAATACATGACAACCTGTGGTTAAAACTACAAGTGAAAATAGAAAAATAAGAAGAGTTGTTTTATATAACATTTGAAAACTCCTATTGGAATGTGTTAATATGAGTACTTATCCCGGTTTTGTTGAAGTGAGATCACTGCTCAATATAGTTGGACACCAAAATTTCTCTATGTATTCTATAATGAGACGCGTTCCTTCCTCATGACTCACATAAGGTGGTTTGAAAGGATTATACATAGCATCTGTTAAATCCCTTGCTAAAACAGCATTAACACCCCATTTAACCATCGGTTTTATGGCAAATGAACGACCTAAAACGCACATATTCGTGTGAACTCCCATATATATGATGTTATCAATTCCTTTGTGCGCGATAAGGTTGTAGACTTCTTGACCGTTATCACTGATATAGTCCGTTTCTTCAATTAATATTTCAGGATGTTGACGGTGCCATGCCTTGTAACTGTCAGTTTCACCGGTATCTGAGCCACCATCGGATGCATCAACGGGTAAGGGTGGGTCAGGCATTTCACGTTCTTGGGGTGTATCGGTGTGTGGCATTTCAATTATACGTTTACGAGCAGGATGATTTTCGTAGAAATCTATCGTGTCAGAGGGGGCATGCACTATATGGACACCGCGTTCCCTTGCACGTTGCAGTACGTTGTTCATTCTTGGTGCCATGATGTTAACTCTCTCGGTTGCTCCCCATGACCAGTGTTCGTTCCACATATCAACAACGATGATAGCGGTTTCAGAGGCATTCCAGCGCGCCTCTTCTTCAATAATTCTCCATCCGTTACGGCCAACCGTACGCGCTTCCTGTCTGCGAATCGAAAGGGAGAGTTCATTATCCGCAGAATTTGACGTATAAACATGACTCGCTAAACCGATAAACATGATTCAGACTCTCCTAATATAGTGACCGAACATTTCATCTCTTTTCGTAAAACATACGCATCGTCACCATTACTGTAATATCTTTTCCTTACACCAAAAACTTGAAAATGATACTTTTTATAGAGTTCTAAGGCAGCGGTATTCCTAACAGAAACTTCCAGAAACACTTCATCCACACCGTTCTTTTCTATGATTTCCAGAGCGGATTCCAGCAGGTATTTGCCAATACCCCGCCGTCTATAGGCAGTATCAACAGCGATGTTATAAATATGACCTTCGCCACTAAAAATATAAAAAACAATATAACCGATGACCCTCTTATCTAACTTAGCAACATACAGATATGCATGCTCTCTTTTTTTTCTAAGTTCACGTTTAAAAAAAGACTCGTGCCACGGATCTGGGAATGCTTCTTTTTCTATTCCCATGACATGCTGAAGGTCTTCACACTGCATCCTTTCAATTTGGACTTCTGGTATAGGTTTGATGATAGTCATTTATAGAATTTTAACATTAAAAATTGATGGTGTCAAGACAGATGAAGATTTTCCGCACGTCAAAATACGTTGACACTCACTGCAGAATGCGGTAAGATACTATCTGAAAATATAACCAGAAATCCACAACGTGACCAAAGCCTAATAAAACTACATACAGAGATCACGCAGCACAGAAAAGACCGAATTTGAACTGATTACCTGGCTCGTGTTAACGCGTTAAAGTGAAAGGTTATACCTATATGAATTCAGAAACAATTAAGCAAAATATTAAGAACGCATTAAAAAACTTCCTTGATGACCAGCAATCGTTGAGAGATGCCTCAACAAATCTCCTGAATACACTCGGTTATTACAGTAAGCGAACCGGATCCGATAGTGTTGACAACGTTAGGTTTGAACGTCTCGTTGAATCCGCTCTGGAGACTGCTAATCCTTATGAGAAACTTTGCATTGATAACTGGCAATCCTTTTACCGGATCATGCAGGTATCAGATGATGAAATTAATCAACAGATAAATCCACAACAAGAAACGTTGTTTGAGAGCATAGGTATAGACGATATGTTAAGGGCATCTTACATGTTCGTTACTGTCCAACTCACCGGTGACACCTACACACGCACACAACTTGCCAATATCACCCGATTTATCAATAAAGAGTTAGACAAATCAATTATGGTGATATTTCGGTATAGTGATTTGCTTACGCTTGCTATTATCAATATGAGAGAGCATAAGATAGACCCATCAAAAAAAGTGCTGGAAAAGGTGACGCTTATTAAAGATATAAATTTAGAATCTCCCAAGCGTGCACATATTGAAATCATCTACGACCTATATCTCCACAATCTCATTCAGACTCAAGAGGTTAAAAACTTTGATACGCTTCACAATGCATGGGAAAAGATTCTGAATACAGAAGAGCTCAATAAACAGTTCTATAGAAAACTGTTCGCTTGGTATGAATGGGCAGTTGAGACAGCAACGTTCCCAACAGATGAGAACCGTGTCATAAAGCCAGAGGAGCATGTGATACGACTTATCACACGTCTACTCTTTATCTGGTTTATCAAGGAAAAGGGATTAGTAGCAGATGAACTATTTAAGAAAGAAAAAATCCGAGACCTATTGACAGAGGATGATTTTGGTAATGGTGACTCATACTATCGCGCTGTGTTGCAAAACCTCTTTTTCGCCACGTTGAACACCGAGATAGACAAACGGACGTTTAGCAAGGAAAACTATTCTGGCAATCGTAATTTCTCAAGGTATCGGTATAAAAACCAGATGCGCGATCCTGACATGCTTTTGGATTTTTTTGCTAAAACACCTTTCATCAACGGTGGTTTATTTGATTGTTTAGATACGTTTGAAGGACCAAAAGACGGCGGGTCACGTATAGACTGCTTTTCTGATGTTGATTACGAAAAACTGAGTATCCCCAAT
>JAJEJA010000033.1 GCA_022828145.1 Candidatus Poribacteria bacterium
TGCTATCGTAGGCTACAATGAAGGATTTACCTTTGAACTGCCTGTCACTGCTGTAGAGGAGTCACTCGTTGCAACTACGACATCACCTTTGACAGAGGCAACATTGAACGGTAGCGTTGTGACATTGACCCTCAGTGGGCGTTCTTTTGTTCGTTCTGAATATGACATTAGAAGGGCGTTGACAGTCTCTGGTGTTGAAGGTGTGAGCATTGTCAGTGGGAGTTATATAGATCGCGTCAGTGCTACACAGGTAACCCTTCCATTGATATTCTCTGGCAACATTGACACAGATGCTACGCTCACTCTCACCGTGGGTGAGAATGCTATCGTTGGCTACAATGAAGGATTTACCATTGAATTCCTCGTTACTGCGGATGAGGAGTCATTGGTCGCAACAACAGAAGCACCCTTAACAGAGGTAACTCTGAGTGGAAGCGTTGTGACACTGGCGCTCAGTGGACGTAACTTTATCAGTCGGGAATCAGACATTAGAGATGCGTTGTCGGTTACCGGCATTGAAGGTGTTTCTGTCGGTAGATACGAGGTTGATCGTGTGAGCAACACGAAAGTGACAGTCGTGCTGATTTCTACCGAAGATTTTGACATAGATAGTGTGCTGACTCTTTCCGTAGGTGCGGATGCAATAGCCAGTTACAATGAAGGATTTTCCTTTGAATTCCCCGTCACTGCTGTAGAGGAATCGATGACTGCAACAACAGAGGCACCACTGTCAGAAGCAACACTTACTGGCAGTGTGGTGACACTCACACTCAGCGGGAGGTATTTTACAGATGAAAGGGACATTGAAAGGGCTTTGACGTTCTCTGGTATTGAGGATATTTTTATTCCAACGTACGACGGTGTAGAACGTGTAAGTAACACGGAAGTAAAGGTTACACTGTTATTCGCCGGAAACATAGATGCAGATGATACATTCACGCTCACCGTAGGCGCGGATGCTATAACCAGCTACAATGCAGGGTTTTCCTTTAAATTCCCCGTTACGGCTGTTGAAGAGTCGTTAGTTGTATCAACGCAGACTCCTTTGACAGAGGCAACTCTCTACGGCAATTCTGTCATACTAACACTTAATGGACGTAATTACACATGGTGGACAAAAGATGTTCAAGATGCAGTGACGGTGTCTGGCATTGAAGGTGTAACTATTGGGAGCGAAGGCTTTTATACTGATGAAGATGCCCAGGTCGCCGTGCCGCTTTTCTTCTCTGGTAACATTGACGAAGATGCTACTCTCACGCTGACCGTAGAGGAAGGTGCAATTGCTGGCTACGATGAGATATACACAGCAGAATTTTCCGTTCCAGCAGTAGAGGAATCACTGAATATATCATCCAAGTTTGACTTGACAGAGGCAACACTTGGCGGAAGTGATGTTATACTAACGTTGAACGGACGTTCTTATGTGCGCTCATCTTCTGACATCCGAGATGAAATGTTAGTTACCGGTATTGAAGGCGTCACTGTTGGTCGATATGATGTGGATCGTGTGAGTAACAATCAGGTGGCGGTTGAATTGAGTTTTGACAGAACAGATTTTGATATCGACGGCACACTTACCTTTACCGTTGGTGCAGATGCGATTGCTGGCTACGGTGAAGCGTTAACCGTACAGATACCTGTTGCTGCCATAAAACAATCCAGTGCAACAATCAGCATATCGCCAAACCCAATTGTCTCTCCACCACTTTCTGAACAGTTGACTTTCAGTCTAAATATATTAGGCGGGAAAGATGTCGCTGGATTTCAAGCTGTTGTCTGGTATGATAACGACACACTCAGATATGTGGAAAGTGAAAAAGGCAACTATCTACCAACGGATGCGTACTTTGTTGCCCCAACCGTTCAGGAGTATGAATATTATCAGTACCCTTATGTGCCAATTGCTGCAACCGCTCTTGATGGCGTCAGAAACGGTAATGGTACACTCGCAACGCTCACCTTTGAAGTATATAATGATGTTAAAGAATCTGAGATAATTCTGACAAATGTCTACATTGTAGACCGTGAGGGTGTTCGATGGGAAGTTGAGATTGAGGGAACCGAGGTGACTGAACCACCACATGATATCGTTGGAGATATCAACCGAGACGGTATCGTGAACATCCGTGATTTGGTACTTGCTGGTAACCGTTTTGGACTGTCTGGAGAAAACCGCGCGGATATTAACGGGGATGGCATCGTCGATATTGCTGACCTTGTACTCGTGGCAAATGCACTAGGTGCAAATGCAGCTGCACCATCGCTAAATCCACAAGTCCTGGAACTGCTTACAGCCGCGGATGTCAAAGAATGGCTAACGCAAGCGCAGAAAATCAGTCTGCCTGACCCCGATTATAAGCGCGGTATTACCGTACTGGAACAACTCCATAAGGCACTGATTCCTAAAGCGACAGTACTACTGCCAAATTTCCCTAACCCATTCAATCCAGAAACGTGGATACCCTATCACTTGGCAAAAGACGCGAATGTTACATTGCACATCTATGCGATGAACGGCACACTGGTGCGGACGTTGACGCTCGGACATCAAGCCGCGGGTATGTATCAGAACCGTTCCCGCGCTGCATATTGGGATGGTAAAAACGAGTTTGGTGAGAAGGTGGCAAGCGGTGTTTATTTCTACACACTCACCGCAGGTGATTTTTCTGCTACACGCAAGATGTTGATTATGAAGTGATCGTAAAGCAAGCGTTTACAACTCGCTACAGGCAGAGGCGATATAGAAAAGTCTGCCTTAACTCGACTATAGCACATAAAAGAGATTATTCATGATTCTTGGAAAAGTGAGTCTACTCACGATACTTTTTCTTATAATGTTTTTAGGTTGCGAGCATACAAAAACCGTGTTACAACCAGTAGATACCATCGTACCGTTGTCACCGGATATCAGCCAGAGCTTAATACATTATTGGCGGGTTACAACAATTGATGGAGTAGCGATTTCCGAGAGTTTATCACAGCTGCAAACACTTATTGCCGAACATGTGAGTGATAAAATGAACATATCTTTTTATGCCACAAGCGTCTATGACACAGGTGCCGCTTCCCTTTTTCGGTTCAATTATGATGGCACGTGGAGTTCTGTAGTAACCTATAGTCTTTTCTGCGAACGCCATCCTGAACTGAACCACGATGCTGATTTTAGCTCCATTGAAAATAATTCACGTGTTTATATCTATCTTTCTGTCGGTGGCACATACATTGCTGGGTATGACACAGAAAAACAAACTAATGTGTTGATTTTTGAGACCGCAAAGTATAAAAGAGTCGGCATATTTCATGATAATCCGGATATTGATCCGCCACCACGTTGTTATTCTGAAGAACCTTGCGATCCACCAAATATTCCTCTTGTGTTCACTGAGGATCTTGATTGGCGGATTTTTGAGGATGAGCCGTTATCAAAATTATTTTCAACACCACTTTTTGATACCCAGGCCGATACCCCCGTGGTGTATACATGGGATATGGTTACATCTGAAGGCACACCAGAGGATTATTACAGGGAACGGATATGGGAAGTAACAGGAGGTTACACCATTTTGCCTGAAGATACTTCACTTATAAGTCGGACGATTCGGCTTTATTCCCAGGGACAAGAGGACATCATCTTAAGACGAACCGATAAAGTACTTGATAGTGCTAATTAGAAAAAAGTTGACATCTAAAGTGAAAGACCTTAGAATAACGTGAGTTTGATAATTAAATGCAATATGCGTTGTAGGTTGGGTTGAGGCACGCCAATCAAATATTAACTGGCAACATGTATTGCTCTATAATGGGTCAAGATGTTGGGTTTCGTGTCTCAACCCAACCTACGTAAGTTATTTGTTCTGATTTATCAAACTCACGTTAGAATAATTAAGTAGCAATTGAGACAGATATAATGTAAAACAGATCGTGTTTCACTTTGGAGGAAACGTTTATGGCAGACAGAGAAGATCTCGTGGATGTCGGTGTCGCACAGATTGACATCACGCCCGATTACCCTATTCGTCTAAACGGCTACGGTAGTCGTCGCACGGTATCTGAGGGAATCATACAACATATATATGCAAAAGCACTTGTTATCGGTAACGATGACGAGGGACCTGTTGTCATGGTGACCGTGGAAAACTGTGGATTACCCGACGAATTTACCGAGGAGGTATCTAATCGTCTTGAACAGAAGGCAGGTATTCCACGAGAGAATTTCGTTGCATGTTTCACACATACGCATAGTGCGCCCTGCTTGACAAACGCAGCATCCTTTATCTTTAGTGCAGATATTTCTTCAGAAGAACAGGAAGTCATAGATCGTTACACACAACATCTCGCAAACTGGATGGAAACCGTAACGATGGAGGCACTGACAAGACGGAAACCGTGTCGGTTGGCATGGAATATCGGTGAACTGACATTCGCAAAGAACAGACGCACAGACAGGGGACCAGTTGATCATTCATTACCCGTTATGAAAATAACTGATGCTAATGGTGACTTGTATGCGGTCTGGGTAAGTTATGCATGCCATTGCACAACTTTAGCAGGTGCAGATAACCATATCTGCGGAGACTGGGCAGGATTCGCACAGGAAGCAATTCAGGACGCGCACCCCGGTGCAACTGCTGTAATTACGATTGGATGTGGAGCTGATGCAAACCCTGAATCTCGGATGCGACCAATGCCAGAAGGGAAACAGGAGGTATTTGAGACACGACTCGCTTATGCAAAAGAACACGGACAAGCACTGGCACAAGAAGTTTCACATCAACTCGAACGAGACGCAACGGATATTACCAATCTTCCGAAAGGTGTATTTCAAAGGGTGGATTTACCATTTGATAAACTTCCTACCCGAGCGGAATGGGAGGAACGCGCTGCAAAAGGTGGGGCTATCGGATACCATGCAAAAAAACACCTGGAAATGCTGCAGAATGGTGAAGACATCAAAACTGACATATCTTACCCAATACAAACCTGGACATTTGGTGATGCGTTGGCAATTGTTTTCCTGGCAAGTGAGGTAGTGGTGGATTTTTCACATCGTTTGAAACGGGAGTTTGATGCTACACGGTTATGGGTCGGTGCTTATGCAAATGCATTTCCCGGTTATATTCCATCAGAACGTGTATTAGCAGAAGGTGGATATGAAGGTGGTGACGCGATGATTTACTTCGGACAACCGACACGTTTTGCACCGGGAGTTGAAGATTTAGTTATTGACACTGTACATCAAATCGTGCCAGCAGAATTCCGTGTAAAACCCAATTAGATAACGGGAAAAGAGACTTGATATGGAATTAAGACCAAATCGAATAAAGCAGAAATTAGCGAATGGAGAAGTCGCTTATGTCGTAGCGGGACTTACTAACGCCGATGATATTGATGCCTTCGGACCTAACGGATTTGACGGTGTCTGGTTAGAGGGTGAACACGGAAATGTAAACGCTACGAACCTTGGTAACCTAACACGCGCATGCGACTTATGGGGGATGACATCAGTTGTCAGAGTCAATCGGAACGATCAGGCACTGATATATCGTACATTAGATTGTGGTGCAATGGGTATTGTCGTTCCACATGTCAATACAAGAGCAGAAGCACAGAATGTGGTTGATGGGGGAAAGTTTGCACCTATCGGACACCGTGGCATGTTCACAAGCCGTCAAGGTTACGGTGTTGACAACTATTTTACCGTAGCAAATTCTCAAACGCTTCTGATCGTGCTCATAGAAGATATAGCTGCAATCACCAACTTGGATGAGATACTTACAGTTGACCACATAGATGTGTTCTTCGTTGCACCTTCAGATTTAGCAACTTCAATGGGACACATCGGTAATCACCAGCATCCTGATGTACGGAATATGATAGATGTTGCATTAGCCCAAATCCAAGCAGCAGGACGGGTTGCGGGTACACTGGCTCTGGATAATACCGTTGAGAAATACGTAAAAGCTGGGGTACAGTTTCTACTGGTGGGTGTCGGTGGATGGATTTCAGCAGGCGCAGCTGCATATAAACAACGCGTTGAAAGTGCGTGTAACAATACCTAAGATATAAATAATGAAAATCTATACAAAATTCGGCGACTCTGGAGAAACAGCATTATACGGCGGAACGAGAATTTCAAAAGATGCATTGCAGATAGAAGCAATCGGAACTGTGGACGAACTCAATGCTTATATCGGGTATGCACAAACACACATTCATGATGCAGACCTATCTGAACTAATGGAACGTATTCAAAACCATCTTTTCGCTGTAGGTGCGGATTTAGCAACACCTGAATCGCATACAAAGTCAACTGAAATTCGCATTACAGATGAATTCACTTCAGATATGGAAAAAGCAATTGATAGACTTTCCGATGAATTACCACCCCTAACCAATTTTATCCTACCAGGAGGTGGCACTGCAGGTAGTCTCTTACATGTCGCTCGCGCAGTATGTCGCAGAGCGGAACGGTGTGTCGTGCGTCTATCTCGTGAAGCAGATATAAATCCTGAAATAATTCGTTGCCTAAACCGATTGTCTGACCTACTCTTTGTATTCGCGCGAGTCGTGAATCACCGTTCCCAGATGCCAGAGCCGATATGGAAGGTCTAAGGAGCAACTTCAATGTCCGACAAGATTGATGAAGTCATTGAGAAACACTATTGGCGTGCAGTTGTCTTCCTAACTGTGCTTATTCTCATAGGATCAGCATTCTGGGGGATACGCCGTTTTCATCCTGCTCTTTTCCTTGGTACACCTGACTTGATCGCTGTCCCTGATGATGATACATCAACCAACAGGAAACTATCAACGACAGTAAAACCCCCCGCACTTCTTAACATCAACACTGCATCAGCAAAAGCACTCCAAAGTCTGCCAAGTATAGGTGAAGGAATGGCACTGAGGATTGTTGAACATCGTGAGAAACACGGACAATTCTCTTCAGTTGAGATGTTGACTGACGTGAAAGGAATCGGGGATAAGACGCTGGAGAAGTTGAAACCGTTCATCAGTGTAACGGATTAATTCTTCACACCATGCCATTCTCCGTGAAAATGTGCTGTACTGGAACATCCCACGATTGCGGGAATGTGTTTTCAACGATCTGCGCCTGAAATGCTATGCCGATTGTAATTGCATTATGACAAGTGGGGAGAAAACGGTCGTAGAATCCTTTACCATAACCGAGACGATAACCTTTCGAATCGAATGCTATTCCCGGAACGATGATAAGCGCAATCTCATCATGTGGAATTATAGGACATGCTTTTTTCGGTTGCAGCATCCCGTAGTCGTGCTTTTCTAAATCTGTCTCCAGATTCTGCAAAAGTCTTGGTATCAGGTGTGTGTTTTCTGTATCAACTTCAGGTGCAATGATCCGTCTTCCTTGCTTGATAAAACAGTCTATGAGTTTTTCCGTTCTCACTTCACTGTTCATACTAAGATAGACCATAACTGTAGGAATAGAATTATCTTCCAGTTTATTCCTATTTTGGATCCATTCAACAACCTGAGATGTTATCTTCCTACTTCTCTCCCCGCGTTCAGATAGTGATAAATTCTCACGTAGTTTTAGGGTTTCTGAACGTATAGATTCCCGTTTGTCTGAAATGTCAATACTGGTGTTCTTCATCATTAGGAAAATTATAGTTTTTGATTCTGCTTAGGTGGACATCTCGTTCCTCATAAGATTATCAGATCTGCTTTTATTTAGCAACGTATTAACGCGATAATTTACGTCCTGTTGTCGTAGAAAAACCGTTGAAAAAACTGTAAAAGATGCTATAATCTGTTATATGGACGATTGTCCTTCAAAGAGTTATTATATCAAAATGAGAATGGCGTCGTTGATATTATCGACCTTGTGTTGGTTGCGGGAGCAATATAGAGTTTTATGAATAAAGTCATAAACGTTCTGATATTCATAATGATAGGTCTTATCCTCAGTTGTGGTTCAGATTCTGAGGATCGCGATATGATAGAACCTGATCTTGTGCAATTCATATCTGCTAAACCTGAAAGCGGGAGTCCTCTCCACTTCAATGAATCTGTTACAGTTTTTTTCAATACTTCACTTACTGAAGAGATATACCCTGGAGATGACATAGACTACTTCAGCGTTGAAGTCGAACAACAAGGTCAACTCAAACTGTGGACAACTGGCAGTCTGGATACTGTGGGATTGTTAGAAAATAGTGAAGGGGACATCCTACATTCAGATGACGATGATGGGGAAGATGCAAATTTTAGCATAGTTCATGAAGTCTCATCGGGGACATACTACCTTCGCGTTGAAAGCGATGAGATGACAACTGGAGAATATACTGTCTACTCGGAATTTGAGGAAGTTATTAGATCAGAAGATGTTAACAGGGATGGAGTCATTGATGTAGAGGATTTGATACTGGTTGCTGCAAGTTTCGGCACTGCACCCGCCCCCGGGGTATTGCCGAATACGGATGTCAACGGGGATGGTAAAATCAATAATGAAGATACGCTCTTAGTCTTAGCAGCATTAGAGGCGCAAGCAACAACAGGTGCACCCTACGCTACTGTCACATCAGAGTCGCTACAGCAATATATTGATGGTGCAAAGCAACTTAACAGGACAGACCGAGTCTTTCAAAAGGGAACTGCTTCGCTTGAACACTTGTTAGAAACATGGCGCGAATCGGAAGTGGTTCCTGAAGTAACAGCACTGCTTGCAAACTACCCGAACCCGTTTAACCCAGAAACATGGATTCCTTATCAGTTAGCAACACCTGCAGATGTCAGCATTTCAATATATACATCAGATGGTAAGTTGATACGAACATTAGACTTAGGACACCAAGCTATTGGTATCTATCGGAGCAAGAGTCGCGCGGCGTATTGGGACGGTAAGAATGCACAAGGAGAACCTGTTGCAAGCGGCGTGTATTTCTACACATTTACTGCTGGTGAATTTACTGCTACAAGAAAGATGTTGATACGGAAATAGAATCTAGTAGACTGTCAATATCCTGAAACCTTCATTTGTGGTAAAGTGGCGAACATCAGAGTGCCTTGGAGGGATTATGCGTGAAAGTAGATTGGATCAGTGGATTGGTAGAAACCAATTAAGTTCTGACGATATAGAGGATAACCGTTTTTTAAAAGCAGCGAGTCTCTTTGCAGATACAGCCCTGGAATACGGGAGAGACAGATATAGCGGCAAGAATATGTCTTTATTTGCTGATTGCCTCCACATAGACTATATGAAGGCACCAAGGTCTAAGACTTCTTATAGATCAGGCACTGAACCGAAACCGACAGTTTGGTGTTTCTTTCAGAATCAACAGAACTTGATGCGGCTGCTGGCCTCCTTAAGCCAGGGCATAGGGGATGGCAAGTATGTCTATGCTGCAGGTGAAGCCGCAGAATACATGTTTAACAACTACTGGTATCCAGAGAGTGGTGTTCTACATTGGGGCGGACACGGCTATGTGGACTTGGTAACGGGTAATCGATACGGTATGAAGGGTGTTGTCCACGAAATAGAGGATGTATATCCCTATTGGGAACTGCTAAGAGCCGTGGATCCTGACAGGGGCGAGATGTTAATGAAAGGCATTTGGGAAGTAAATATGAAGGATTGGGATGCCTTACACTACAATCGACACGGTGATTTCAGAAAACAGGTTGATCATGCCAATACATGGAACAGACCTTGGAATGGATACAAAGAACCCAAAATCAGTGGTGATCTCTCGTTTATCAGTGTCGCGCTGGATATGGCTTATGCTGCTTACAGCTTGGGATACCAAAAGCATGAAGAAGCACCACGGATGTGGGCGGAACGTCTGTTAAATTTGATCATAAAACAGCGAGATCCAGAGACAGGTATCTTTCCTAATCTGGTTCATCCGCAAAGTGCTAAACGTGGGTTGAACGTATTCGGAAGAAAGTATCCACAGGCGACTGAACCGAGGGTCTATGTAGGCAATCAGCTAAACCACAGCATTACCCAGATGATGGGTATGCTTACCATCGTAGAAAATGCAGAGAAGTACGGTCGCGTCGGTGAAATGTCGCATATTAAAGAAGCAGTTGAACAACACATCATCGGTTTCCTCAACGTCTCCTATGACGCGAAAAACAACACACTGAAAAGCATCGTTATTGATGGGACCGATCTCACAGATTTTCGGATACAGGGACCTTTCAAAGATGCTAAACTTTACTTTGGTGCGAAAGAAGGTGGTGCATTTCTACCTCAGAATATCACACCCCTCTTTACGTCCGTTTGTGCGCGTGGGTATCGGGTATCGGGTGGTAGAAGTGAGTTCAGAGACTATCTACGTACGATGTTTAATGCCTTTGGAATTGGAGACATCGGTAATGACAATAACTCGCTGCCTTCGTTGAACTTTGACACAACCGCCTTGGAACCTGCTTATATCTTCGCATTGGTAGACCTATATCGGATAGAGCCGAAGGTTGAATATCTGGCGATGGCAGAACATATTGGAGACAACTTGCTGCAAGATAGACAACATACAGGTAGCGGTCTCTTTACACTTGAAGATGATTTTTTATTTCACAGCAAGGTCATGGATAAACCGGAACTACAGGAGGGACATGAAGGGAAAACCGTGGTTGAACTTCTTCAGGACAGTCATAAAACCGCGAATCTCGATGCGATGGAACCGCTGGCACTGCTTAGTATCTACGCTGCACAAACCGGACAGTTCAACATCATACCTGAATGGACAGCGGGTGGACTCTACCTTAAGGTGAGCAGTGTTGGACATATTGTTAGTAAAGAGATGCAGCTCTGGTTTGATAAGCCAGCACTCAAACAATTCTATATTGACAGTAATATCAACTGCACTTGGAATATTAATGAAGATTGAGCCAGATGTTTTCTTAATAATTGGCTTGATATCCTTACACTTTTTCGGTTACAATTAATGCATCTTACAAACCGTGGATATATAAGTAAAATCTAAAAATATGTAAACGCCCTCGGTGGGTGTGGTTTCCTAACCGCACCTACCAGATATGTAAACGTAATTATAGATTTCACTATACCTTTGGTTGGCGGGAAGGCGATTTTACTGCTACGCGTAAAATGTTGATTTTGAAGTAACCTTGACTTTATAAAAGAATATGGCCATTTCTTAAGAGTAGTAGGCACACGCCGTGTGCCGTCTCTTAAAAGTATTCAAGAAAGGAAATTATTATTGTGAAAAGAACACATTTATTCATACTATTTATACTATTGATCGGTACAATCCTTTATCAACCCAACCTTCTCGCCCAGGATTCACCACAATGGCATCTTCCTGAAGGTGCAACGAAACGTCTGGGAAAAGGCTGGCTATATGAAATTCAATACTCTCCAGATGGCACACGGTTGGCTGCTGCGGGAACACTTGGCGTTTGGATTTATGACACTGCAACTGATGAAGAAATTACGTTGTTGAATGGATTTGGATGGGGGGTTTCTGCACTTACCTATTCCCCAAATGGAAAAGTGCTTGTTAGTGGCAGTGCAAGCGGGACTATTCGTTTGTGGGATTCCGAAACAGGAGAGATTCTTCAAACCCTCAACCAACATTGGCGGAGTGTACGTAGTCTCGCTTTTAGTCCTGATGGGTCCATGCTCGCAAGTGGCAGTAGAGATAGGACCGTCCGCTTGTGGAATCCTCAAACAGGAGACCTTCTGCATACACTCAGGGGACATACAGACGGTCTCAACAGTGTTGCTTTCAGTGTTGATGGTAGCACTGTCATCAGTGCAGGCAGAGATGATACTATCAAAATATGGGATGCTTCAAGTGGCGATCTACTTAAAACGCTTGAGGAACATAGAGATAATGTTGCAAGTATTGTGGTAAGTCCAGATGGTAAAACACTTGCAAGCGGAGATTTGAACGCAATTATCCATCTATGGGATACCGCTACCTGGACAATCAAACAGACGCTTTTCGGGCATACGTCTTATATCTATGACCTGAAATTCAGTCCGGATGGTAGGGTTCTGGCGAGTGCAAGCGAGGACGACACCGTCCGTGTGTGGGATGCAGTTACAGGTGACCATTTATACACTCTCAGTGATCATACTGCTGATGTCTTTGGACTTGCGTTCACACCTGATAGTTCGGTGCTCACCAGTGGGGGGTGGGATGCTTCTATTCGTTCATGGGACGCTATCACAGGCAGGCACCTAAAAACTATCACGGGACATACGGATGCCGTTGCAAGTGTTACCTATAGTGCTGATGGCAGGATCCTTGCGACTCGAAGTTGGGATAAAACCATCCGACTCTGGGACGCTGATACAGGTCAACTTCAGCATGTCCTCAGCGGTCACCAAGATGATGTTGATGTTGTTGTGTTCAGTCCTGATGGCACAACACTCGCAAGCGGCAGCCAAGATAATACCGTCCGTTTATGGAATGCTATTACAGGTGAACATATAAAAACACTCAGAGGGCATTATTCCTATCTGATTAGCCTTGCATTCAGTCCGGATGGGAGTATTCTTGCCAGTGGTAGTGAGGACGATAGTATCCGACTATGGCGAGTTGCCACAGGTCGATATCTCGGCGGTTTATGGGAGCATGAAGCAGGGGTTGAAACGCTTGCGTTCAGTCCGGATGGTACAATGCTCGCCAGTGGCAGCCGTGACGATAGGATTATCTTGTGGGATCTCAGAACAGGGGATGCTATACATACCATCAGCGAACATGAAGACGATGTTTGGGCAGTTGCTTTCAGTCCAGATGGGACCAAACTTGCAAGTGGTGGGGGCGACACAGTATCTTTGTGGGATGTTGCTACAGCAGAACTTCTCCAGACATTTCGTAGACCAATTGATATCGAAATCCCAATAGATGCCCCGGAAGAATTGACAGGGGATGTACCAACAGACCTTCCTGCAAATGCGACGAGTATGGTTTTTAGTCCTGACGGTAAAGTGCTTGTCAGTGGTAGTTACGACAGAACCATCCGCTTATGGGACATTGCGACGGGTGAACAGCTCAGAACACTTGAAGGTCATACCTATTCTATCACAAGTGTCGCTGTCAGTCCGAATGGTACCACGATTGCAAGTGGGAGTGTTGATGGCACTGTCATCTTATGGGCATTCCCACTCCCGATGAGCATTGAACAAGTTCTCACAGTACTGGCAGATGTGAACAACGATGGCACTTTAGATGTCCTGGATCTTGTGCTCGTGGCATCAAATTTTGGTGTTTCTGGTGAGAGTCCTGCTGATTTAAATGACGATGGTGTTGTGAACCTTTTGGACCTCTATCTGATTGCGAATGCGTTGGACAATGTAGATGCAGCCCCTTCTGGACAATCGTTTTCGAATGATCAACTCACCGCCGCACAGGTAGAAGAATGGTTAACGCTTGCAAAGCAGATTCCGTCACAAAACAGCCAGAACTTGAAGGTGGATATGCTTTCATATCAACGTGGGATTCATGTGTTGGAACAAATTTTGCAAAACTTGACTCCCAAGGAGACAACACTGTTCGCTAATTATCCAAATCCATTCAACCCTGAGACGTGGATACCTTATCAATTAGCAACCCCAGCAGAGGTCACACTAACCATTTATGCTGCAGATGGCAAAGTCGTACGCACGTTGACATTAGGACATCAACCTATTGGTATCTATCAAAGCAAGAATCGTGCTGCGTATTGGGATGGTAAAAATGCGATCGGAGAACCGGTAACAAGCGGAATCTATTTCTATACTTTATCCGCTGGAGATTTTGCCGCTACGCGCAAAATGCTAATTGTGAAGTAGTGTTCTGTCAACAGCAAGCCCCAGCGGTGCGCCAGGTATATAGAACGTGTACGCCACAAAACTGGTGCTTTTATTGTAGTGTCCTACGTATTCTATACACCTGTCGCCCCGCTGGGGCTTATTGTGGTCACATCAATGTTTTCTATACACATTTCGCCTCTCTGAGGCTACAAAACAAGCATCGGAGATGCGAAAGGTATATAGAAAAACGTGCGACCCACAAAAGACAAAGCACCAGCGGTGCGACAGGCATATAGAACATGTTAATACTTGAATGGAAGCCTAATACTTGCTATCGTTAATAGATTATGTTATAATGGTTAACAACAAGACTAGATAATAACGATGGTATACTATGCTCTCACCAGAATTTCGCACGCAGCTTGAAAATTTTCGCATCCAATGCCGAAGACCATTTCGTGGAAAATTCCGAGGAGAACGGCGCAGCTTAAATCGCGGTACAGGACTTGAATTTACAGATTATCGTCCCTACAAACACGGTGATGACCTGCGTTACCTTGATTGGAACGCTTATGCTCGTTCAGAAAAGTTGTCTATCAAACTGTTCCATGCAGACGAGGAACTACCGGTTACCCTATTGATAGACATAAGCCAATCGATGACGTTTGGGAATCCCACGAAGTTGGTTTATGCAAAACAACTTGCAGAAGCCTTAGGGTACATCGCTTTAGCAAATTCCGATAGTGTGACACTTTACACATTATCAGATATTCTGAATCGCAAGTTACCGATAATCTATGGAAAATCGCAATATGCCCGACTTCTGAATGCACTCACAACAATTAAAGCAGGTGGTATAACACAATTGACCTCCTGCCTCACACAATTTGCAATATCACAGAGGAAAGCAAGCGTTGTCATAATCCTAAGTGATTACTTAGACCCTGAAGGATATACAGATGGCATAAACGCACTGATTGGGAGAGGATACGCTCTGAAGCTGATCCACATTCAATGCGCTGAAGAAATAGAACCACCCCCCATGGGTGAATGGCGAATAGAAGATGCAGAAACAGGCGAGACAAAAGAGATAACAATTAACGAAGAAACAGCCGCACACTACCACAAACGACACAAGGAATTCTGTCAAAACCTAAGTCGTTTTTGCACAGGAAAAGGCATCGGTTATAACCAAATAAGCACAGACATATCTATTGAGACAATGATATTAGAGAAATTACAACGTTCAGGTCTTATTGAACGAAGATATTGAAACATAAAAAACATTTCTCAAGGAGAATCGTATGCAGAAAAAGTTTAGATATACAACAGTAGAACTCATTCAAGGGGACATTACCGAAGAAAAAGTGGACGCGATCGTGAATGCTGCAAACGAAAAACTCATCGGTGGCGGTGGTGTAGATGGCGCAATTCGTCGGGCAGGAGGCGATGCAGTAACAAAGGAATGTGATATCATACGAGCACAACAAGGTGGATGTCCTACGGGAAAAGCGGTTATCACGACTGGTGGAAACTTACCAGCACAATATATTATTCACACCGTCGGTCCAGTTTGGAAGGGAGGAGAAGCGGGTGAACCCGAACTCCTCGCAAGTTGCTATAAAGAGAGCATTGCATTGGCAGTGAAGAATGCTCTGTATTCTGTCGCGTTTCCATCTATTAGCACAGGTGTCTACGGATATCCGACAGAAAAAGCAGCAAAGATAGCACTCCAGACAATTCGCGAATTAGCAGAAAACACTGAACGCATGCCAACATTAGTTCAGTTCGTTTTATTTGATGATGCCACTTTCGAATGTTATACAGACGTACTATCGGATCTCTAATTTTCAATATCCTACAAGAGAGAAACTGACATGATCACAAGATTGGTAAATAAAAACATATCAAAGAGAAGACGCAGATTTGCATTACTGTTGTCTTTTATCATTCACGGTATTGCAGTGATTATTTTGGGGCTATGGTTAATAAAACCGATGATACAAGATATTAATGATACAACCTACGTAGACATAGTTTCTGTAGATATGACCGAACGAGATAATAGACAAGATTTACCAAAACCCCGTCCCAAACCGATCCCTAAGATGGTGCATAAAGTCACAACAACGGGTCTTAGAGGTGTCTCAAGTGCAGAACGTATTCCAACACCTGTCAATCCGCTTGCGCCTGTCCAAGAAGAAGTGCCTTTGAATGCACCGAGTATGTTAGAAAACGTCACAAGACTTGCCCCATCTCCTGAATCTATCTTGAATCGTTCAGAACTTGATGGACCAGAACTTTCTGATATTAAAACTTCAACTGATGGTGTTTCCTCAATAGAAGGTAAACGTAGTAGTGGGACAGTAGGACTCGCAGACAGAGGGAGAGGAAGTACAGGATTAGGCAATTTCACCAAGGGTACTGGTGCAGGACAAGGATTTGAAGATTTAGGAGAAGGATTTGGAAAGCTACCGACTCTACGAGACGAGATCGGTGATAAATTGGGCGGCATCTTAAAAGGTAGCGGAAACGAACTAAAAGGACATATCCGAATCATACGACTCAAACATTCGTTAAGTGATTGGTGGCAAGACTCAACCGCAATTCCATCTCTCATTGATTGGTTAAAGGACTGGACACCTATTCGTGCGGATATGAGTTTCGCTGGTGGAGCACTACCATTGACAGACCCGAAGATTATGAACGCACCGTTAATAATTATGACAGGACACGATAGGTCTATGGCGACAGGACGTAATCTGATGAGAAAAACACCGATGAAAGCAGAATTCACACAAGCTGAACGCGTTGCACTTCGGAAGTATGTATTAGAAAGAGGGGGTACACTGTTTTTTGATGATTGTGGACTGAAAGCAACATTCTCAAACACCGTTGAACATGAACTCAGAATGATATTTCCCGAATTCGCATTAGAAAAACTCCCTCATGAACACGAACTCTATAAAATCTTCTTTACCCTCAACAAGCCACCTGAAGGTGGTGAGGTGTTCTGGAGAAGTGAGAATAAAGCTAAACCCACGAGATATAAGTTCCATCGCGGTATCTACGTGCCACGAACACCAGGCGATAAGAAAAAACCGAATCTGACATTTAAAAACTCGCAAGGAACATTACGAACAACAAACAGGCTCGGTGTCATCTTCAACAGAAAAGACTATCTGTGTGCAATGGAAACAGCTGAGATAAATTCCAGAACAGCACTACGACTACGGCGTTCCACTGACGTCTATCGCTTTATGACAAATCTCATGATTTATGCACTAAAATACGGCGGTAATACCGACCGTTCAGAGTATCAAGAATAAAATACGTTAGTTTGAAATATAGAAACATGTTGCGCGACTTCTTGCACTCCAGCGGAGTGCTATGTCTATAGAAACTCCCTCCAAGGAGAGACATCTATAATTTGGCATCCAGCAATTTTAGTCGGATAACCCTAATCCTTCCCATCTATCTTCCCGCGTTCCTCCTTTCAACAGGTACGGGAATCATATCCCCGACACTTTCCATTTACATTAAATCGTTTGATTTGAGCTACACATTGACAACATTCGTCATCGCGGTTGGTGTCGTTGGGAACATACCCGCAGGTATCTTAGTAGAACGGATGGGAAGAAGAACCGCAATGCTGTTCGGATTGATAATGGTCGGTATCTGTACAATCGGCATGGGAACAGCGCAGACTCTATTTCAACTTATCATTGCACAGTTGATTGGCGGGGCCGGCAACGCACTCTGGATGTTATCACGGCATGCCTATATGACAGATGTGATTCCACTGACAAAGCGTGGCCGTTCTATCGCGTTATTTGGGGGTGTCAACCGAATGGGAACCTTCGTAGGAAAATTCGGAGCAATTTTTCTCGGCACAAACCTACGACTCCCGTTTTACATCCATGCTGTGATCACACTGTTGACGTTAATCTTATGCTACTTCTCTATACCCAAAACAAAACAGGAACACACTGGCAGAAAAAGCAAAAAACAAAACTATCTTACACAACTGATTGCAGTATCAAAACAGCATTATACACTTTTAATCACAGCAGGAATCGGTCAAGTTTGCGTTCAAACATTGAGACGCGGGTGTAATATTATTGTCCCGCTCTATGCTGATAACGTCTTAGGTTTATCCGAACTATATGTGCGTTTAGTGGAGATGATCTCATCAGCAGTTGATATGTCAATGTTCCCACTTGCAGGGTTCATGATGGACCGCTTCGGAAGACGCTATGCGACAGTTCCCGGCATCTGTATTTTCGCAACAGGTATGATACTAATGCCTTTTACGAATACCTTTACATGGCTACTGCTTGCTGCTATAATAATGCGGTTTGGGAACGGGACAGCATCAGGCACTATGATGACACTCGGCGCGGATTTAGCACCCGCGGAAGGTACTGGTGAATTTCTCGGATTGTGGAGAATTACCGGAGATTTCGGTGGTGCAGCGGGACCTGTTGTCGTAGGTAATATCGCTGACTTATTCGGGTTAAGTATATCGGCATTCGCCTTAGGTGGAATCGGATATCTTGCAGTCGGTATATTTCTCTGGTTAGTACCAGAAACACTGCAAAGGGAATGAAATGCCGGGAAAGGGACTCGAACCCTTACGCGCGATATGCACACTAGAACCTGAATCTAGCCTGTCTACCAAATTCCAGCATCCCGGCTCATAGAAATGGTATAAATAGTATACAATAGACTCAAAGTTATAGTCAAATTAAAACGTGAATATGATATAATAAAATGTGATATCCATGCAGATTTAAACAACGGAGCAACCACAATGAAGCCTTACACTTATATCCTTATACTATTTTGTGCATTCCTGATAACAAGCGGATGTCAATCCAAAGCATTGCAAACGATATTTGCAGCACAAGAATGGGAGAACCTCACTGTCGCAGAAGGCGTGACATGTAATGTGCCAGAAATGATAGATGGAAATCTAAAAACAGTCGGTTTCGCTGATGGCAGATGGATAAACCTGACACTCCCTAAACGTCAAACTATTCATCGTATCGTCATCCGTGGCACGAATATTACAGAGGCAGTCATCTATCAGCAGGAACAAGGTGGCAAAAAATGGCAGGCAATTTTGGAAATAAAGAAAAACCAAGGTCCAGCGATTGAAGCACGATTAAGCAGTGTCACACAAGCATTACGAATCTTTGTGCGTGCCACAGCAGATGACGCAAGACTACCCCCACAGTTTTCCCCACGATATGGTGAAATCGTATCGCGAAGAGCAATCGCTAAAGCCTACGCAAAAGAGGTAGAGGTTTACGGTTTCAAATCAAAGGATAAAAAATAACGCGAGTTCGGTCAAAGCGACTTGAAGTCCATTTGTTATTGAATTGTGTTTCTGATATATTTGTGATATAATGCTGATTATCATTTACAAGGAGGCTTATAATGGCAAAAATTAATACACTCGTCTTTGCTGGTGGTGCAATACACGACTGGAAAGGCTGCAGTGAAGAAATCGTTAAAGTTCTATCTCAACGAGATGAATTTGAGATAACTAAAGTTGAGGACGACCTTGACGCACTGGTTTCCCCAAACTTAGATCCCTACGACCTAATCGTATTTTATTATACCGTCGGTGAAATCTCTGATGCACAGAAGAACGGACTGCTGAACTATGTCGCTTCCGGAAAGGGATATGTCGGCATTCATTCAGCAGCTGATTCTTTCCGAGGCTGTCCTGAATATCGATCAATGGTCGGTGGTTATTTCGTTACGCATCCACGCTATCGTGACTATCAGGTTAGCATAGCTGATAATGAACATGAAATCACACAGGGGCTTGATGAATTTGTTGTGACGGATGAACAGTATATCCTTGACTATGACCCACGAAATCATGTATTGGCAACAGCACTGTGGAAAGGTGATGCTATGCCGGTTGCATGGACGAAAAACTGGGGACAAGGAAAGGTATTCTATCTCGCACTCGGACACAATCCTGAAGCATGTAAGCATGATATGTTCAGTACACTGCTACAACGCGGTGCAATATGGGCAGGCACCAACGGTGGCGAATAGTTTCGACCTCAAAAATAGTGATGTATAGATGGATACGCAATCCATCTATACATCATATACGCTTCCTATCGGAAAATGAAGCAGAGAATCACAGATATTCAACCCCATCCTCAACTTCACGCACATCAACAACTCTATCTGAATCAGAAGCCTGCAATTGTAATTCATGCAAGTCTTGTTGAGAAATTTGGTCTTAGAATCGGTTTAGAGATAGAAGCACACGTCATTGAAAAGATAATAACCGCTGATGAGGAGATGAAAGCAAAGAACTACGCACTACGATTGCTCCGTGAAGAAATCTACAGTAAGACCCAAATGACACAACAACTGCAAGGACAAGGATACGGTGAGAATACTGTCAAGACAATCATCACGGAACTAATACAGTCAGGACATATACGGGATAAGCAGTTTGCAGAAAAATGGATACAGAAAAGACTTAGAACAAACCCACGTGGTAAGACTCTACTAAAGCAGGAATTAATCGATAAAGGCGTAGACAGGGAAACTGCAGAAAAGGCTATTGATGAAGTTGGGGTAGAAGAGGAAGAAACTTTAGCACTACAAATAGCACAAAAACAAGCACAACATTACAAAAACCTACCCATCCATACCGCAAGACGACGATTACACGGATACTTGGCAAGACGCGGTTATGATGCGGATGTTATTCTACGCATCATCCAGCGATTATTCTGAAACGGAATTTACCCGAACGAAATACTTTTGTCTTGACTTCTCAGACATTATAAACTATAATTGGTTTTGCAAGAGAAGGTATATCAATATGACATCAGACGAAATAAGAGCAAGTTTCTTAGAATATTTCCAGAAAAATGGACATACAGTTGTTCCAAGTGCTTCATTGATTCCAGCAGAAGATCCGACGCTGTTGTTTACGAATGCCGGCATGAACCAGTTTAAGGATGTATTCCTCGGTATCGGACAACGCGAATATACACGAGCAGTTGACACACAAAAATGTCTGCGCGTAAGTGGAAAACATAACGATCTTGAAGAGGTCGGAATTTCTCCAAGTCACCACACGTTCTTTGAAATGCTCGGAAACTGGTCATTTGGAGATTATTACAAGCAGGAAGCAATTGCATTCGCCTGGGAATTAGTAACAGAATTATGGAAACTGCCACAAGAACTGCTTTGGGCAACTGTGCATATTGAAGACGATGAAGCTGAAAAGTTGTGGCTTCAAGAAACAGACCTACCCCTAACGCGAATTCGACGATGTGATAAGGATAACTTTTGGGAAATGGGGGAAACAGGTCCCTGTGGACCATGCAGTGAACTATTCATTGACTTAGGCGTAGACGCATTCCCTGAAACCGCAAACGACCCTGAGGCAGGACCGAACACATCTGATCGATTTCTTGAATTCTGGAACCTAGTGTTCATTCAATACAACCGAGACCAAACCGGAAAACTCGATCCTCTACCTGCTACTCACGTAGACACAGGAATGGGGTTTGAGAGAATTACAGCAATATTACAAGGTGTCGATTCGAATTATAAAACAGATCTGTTCACACCTCTCTTAGATACAATCTCGGATATGACAGGAACGGACTACTCACATGACATTGATGGGATGCCACATAGGGTTATCGCTGATCATATCCGATGTTTGACTTTTGCAATAGGTGATGGTGTGATGCCATCTAACGATGGACGGGGTTATGTAATCCGAAGAATCCTACGTCGGGCAGTTTTGTTTGGCAAGAAATTGAATATGGATGAACCCTTCATCTATCGACTTGTAGATAAAGTCATTGACCTATTAGGGGATGTGTTCACAGATGTTCTACCAAGGCGAGATTTTATTACACGAACAGTTCAAGCAGAGGAAACCCGGTTCCATCAAACACTCTCACGTGGTCTGGATATGCTTGAGCAGTCAGTTGAGAATCTTAAGACTAAAGGTGAAACTAAACTCACTGGAAAACGCGCATTTGAGTTATACGATACTTATGGATTTCCACTTGATCTAACACAATTACTCACGCGGGAACAAGGCATCACCGTGGATGAAATCGGTTTTGAGAAGAATATGGAAGAGCAACGCGCACGCGGGCGCGCAGCATGGCAAGAAACCGGTAGTGGAACGAAAGATAATGAAATCGCTATCTACGCAGAGGTGCTAAAAGAGACCGGTAGTACAGAATTTGTCGGATACACAAAACAGTGTGTTGAAGCAGAAATAGCCGCATTGATAGTAGGAGATGAATCGGTCGCAAGAGCAAAAAAAGGCGATGAAGTTTCAATCCTTCTCAATAGAACGCCATTCTATGGAGAAGCTGGTGGACAAGTAGGGGATACAGGTTATCTGGAGTGTCCTGACGCAAAAATTGTTGTACATGATACCATCAAACCATCACCAGATTTAATTGTACACAGATGTAAAGTCAACGAAGGTGAGATATCTCCGTTTATAAAGGTTAACGCGCAAATTGACAGCACTCGACGCAATGCTATTGCAGTAAGTCATACGGCTACACATCTACTTCACAGTGGGTTAAGAGAAGTACTTGGTACACATGTCGCACAAGCAGGTTCACTCGTGCAAGATGGAAGACTCAGATTCGATTTCAATCACTATGAAGCGGTTTCAAATGCACAACTTCAGGAAATTGAGATGTATATCAATGAGAAGGTCCGTAGCAATGATTCTCTCGTAACCGATGAAATGCCTTTAGAAAAAGCGAAAGAAAAAGGGGCACTGGCGTTCTTTGGGGACAAGTATGCTGACAACGTGCGTGTTGTCCAAGCAGGTGACTATAGCATCGAATTGTGTGGCGGCACACATGTGAACGCTACAGGTGAAATAGGTTATGTAAAGTTGATGCGTGAGAGTAGTATCGCAGCAGGTGTACGTCGGGTTGAAGCATTTACAGGTACTACTGCTATAGAAACCTGTCAAGACGATGAGATATTGATAACGGATCTTACGAATTTATTAAAAGTACCTAAACAGGATCTGACTGACAGAATAGAACAATTGCTTAAAGAACATCGGGAATTGGACAACCAGATACAACAACTCAAAAGTCAGAATGCACTATCAAATCTTAACAGTCTGGTAGAGAATGTAGAGCTTGTCAATAATGTGAAGGTTGTTGCTGCACGGGTTGACGAAACTGATAGGGACGGATTGCGGAATCTGGTAGATGCACTAAAAAACAAACTTGAGACAGGTGTAGTAGCACTTGCGTCAATTAAAGAAAACAGTGCAGCCTTCGTCGTTGGTGTAACTTCCGATCTGGTAAAAAGCAGAGGATTGCATGCCGGTAAAATCATTCAAGAAATTACACAACTTGCTGATGGACGGGGTGGCGGAAGACCAGAATTAGCACAAGGGGGGGCACGAGACCTTGATAAAGTTGATGATGCTATTGCTACGACAAGTAAAATAATTGAGCAACAACTCAAGGATTCATAGTCGCACTTCAAACACGATAGAATAAAAGTGACTAACTTCTAACACATAAGAATAAGGGAAACAAAACTCATGGATTGGAATATTATCGTTTCTATCTTTTGGAAATGCAGCCTTGGTGCAGCACTCATCGCTTTGACAGTATTATTCTGTTATTTATGTGCTGCGATAGGGAGTGTGAGAAATTCATTAAATAGTATACAAAACACGCTTAATTCTACAGAGAATCTTGTCAATCAAGAAGTTGGCATTCTCATAAATGACGTCAGTCAAACTGTCAAATCAATCAATAAGGAATTACCAGAATTAATGCAGAATCTTAATGGGGTCACTGCGTCAATTCAGCAAATTAGTGAAGATGAGGTACAACCGACTTTACATAATATCCAAGAGGTCACACAAACACTTAACCAGAGCATAAAAGAGTTGGAATCACTCATACAAAAAGTTTCTACATTTTCAGGTCAAACAATTGAACAGGCGGAATATTTTCGCAACCAGGTCGCCGTTTCGCTTGCAGATATTGTGAGTATGTGGCAAGGCTTGAAAGCAGGTTGGGATAAACTCTACAGATCCTATAGTTCCAATGGGAAAGATAAACCTAATGAACAGAACGGTGAGGCTGAACAGCAGAACGATGTTGAAGAAATACCTGAGGAAGTTACACAAACAGAAGAACAACAAGAGACTAATGTTGCCAGTTAAGAGCGCAATAGCAAAAATTAGCATTATGGGAACGTTAAATACCCACATAATTGAAAAGAAATAACTAAAACAAACGTATATACTACGTATATACTAAGGGGAAGTTCAATTTCATTCGATTCATAAACTGACAAAAGCAAAGAAAGGAGAGACAAATGAGTAACAATGGAGGCAATAACGGATTGACTATGATTTTTGCCTTTCTCACAGGATTGTTAACAGGGGCAGTAATCAGTCTTCTTTATGCACCAGCACCTGGAAAAGAGACGCGTCAGAAAATACGCGATACATCTATTCAGGCAAAAGATAAGACATTGGAAATGGCTCACCAAGCAAGTGAAGCAGCAAGAGAAAATGTTCAACATCTTGTAGACCAAGGTAAGGAAAGTGTTCAAGGCTTTGTTGAAGTTGGTAAAGAACGTGTCAAGGAAGCTACAGATCAAGTGAAAACTGCTGTGGAAACAGGGAAAAAGGTTTCTTCGGATGTTAAGAGCAAGATCACTGAGACGATCCCTGGTCTTGCAACAGATAAGAAATCCAGCAAAAAGGTATCTGAAGAAGCGTAATCCCTACAGTAGCAATACCTGGATTATCCGCTTACCGTAATTTCAACGCGTATGGAAGTTGAAAAAATTAAAACCCTCCTTGAGAAGGTCAGAAGCAGAGAGATTGAAGTCAACGTAGCACTGCAATCTCTCCGCACCCTTCCATTTGAAGACCTCGGTTTTTCCAAAATTGACCACCACAGACAGCTCAGAACAGGTTTTCCTGAGGTGATCTTTTGCGATGGCAAAACAGACAATCAAGTTGCAAAGATAAGTGAACGTATACTTGAAGCAGGACATCCACTGCTTGCCACCCGCGCGACGCACGCAATGTACGAAGCCGTAAAAACTATAGACCCGAAAGCACGCTACAACGAACTTGCCAGGACAATTAGCATCAAACAGTCTGATTTAAACACAAAGTCAGGTGTCTTAGTCGTTTCTGCTGGAACATCCGATCTCCCTGTAGCTGAAGAAGCAGCAGAAACCGCTGACATCATGGGAAACCCACCAGAACGACTCTACGATGTAGGCGTTGCTGGTTTACACAGACTCATCAGTAATCACGAGAAACTTCTACATGCGAATGTGATAATCGTAACCGCAGGAATGGAAGGGGCATTGCCGAGTGTTGTTGGGGGGTTGGTAGACTGTCCCGTCATCGCAGTACCGACGAGTGTAGGCTACGGGGCAAGTTTCGGAGGATTAGCAGCACTCCTCGGTATGCTAAACAGTTGTGCATCTGGCGTCACAGTCGTCAACATAGACAACGGCTTCGGGGCAGGATATAGTGCTTCATTAATCAATCGCCTATCTGAAACCTAAAGATATATCTTCTGTCAGGTAAAAGCAGCTCAGTTCTTGACTTGAAAGTATATTTCTGATATAATACTAAAATACACACTATTTTAGGAGTTGAGAGATTGCATCAACACACACGGATTGAGGAACAGATCGATCTGCCATTCTTAGAATCACTACGGATTAGTTTTCAGAGTTTAAAGATACGTTTTGGCAGGTCCATCATAACAACAGCAGGGATAACACTCGGAATTGCTTTTCTTGTTTCTGTTTGGACGAATAATGAAATAGACCTGGCATTACAGGAAAGTGGCCGCAGTTCTACAATCGCAAACTTAGAAGAAACGTCCGAACAAGGTATTTCTACAAAAGACATCTGGCTAATTATCATGTCGTTGATTGTCTGTGTCGTTGGGATCGCAAACTCTATGTTGATGGCAGTAACAGAGCGATTTCGTGAAATCGGCACGATGAAATGTCTTGGAGCATTAGACGGTTTTGTTGTGCGTCTGTTCCTACTGGAGTCAGGTTTTCAAGGATTCGCAGGGGCATTAATTGGCGCCCTCATTGGAACCCTTGGCGCTGTTGCCTTAGGTCTAAAAAACTACGGACTTGACCTTTTCTTCTATTTCCCACTATTACCCGCTACACCTGAGGACGCACCCATGCGTATAGGTGTGTTGCTGCTCATACTGTTCGGTTGTATTCTTGGGATGCTATTAGCCGTGATCGGTTCATCATTCCCAGCATGGCGGGCTGCAAAACTTCCACCTGCTGAAGCAATGCGCACTGAGGTATAAGTACATGCCAGATATTGTTGTGAAAACTGAAGATGTCGTCAAAGAATATAGGATGGGATCAAACGTCCTACGCGCATTAGACGGAATCAATATCGAAATTGAACGCGGAGAATATATCTCGTTGATGGGACCCTCAGGATCCGGCAAATCAACGCTCTTTAACATGATCGGTGCTCTCGACAGACCCACAGAAGGACAAGTCTACATTGATGGACAGAATATGTCTAACCTATCCCAAAGACAGATCGCAGCTTTTAGATGTCATAGGGTTGGGTACATCTTTCAGAGTTACAATCTATTGAATGTCAGAACAGCACACGGAAATGTAACACTACCGATGATCTTTGCGGGTATCCCCGATAAACAACGGAATGAAAAGGCAGAAAAACTGTTAGATAAAGTCGGATTAGGAGACAGAATGTATCATCTCCCAGATGAACTCTCTGGGGGTCAACGTCAACGTGTCGCCATCGCAAGAGCACTCGCAAATGACCCAAGCATTATCCTTGCAGATGAACCGACTGCAAACCTTGATACGATCACAGGACGTGAGATTATAGACCTTATTAAGCAGCTCAATATTGAGCAAGGCGTCACAGTCATCTCTGCCACGCACGACCTTAAGATGCTCGATGTCTCGGACCGCATCGTGGATATACGCGACGGACTTGTAGAACGTATCCGCAACAGAGATGAAATTGAAATTGAAATAGGAGAAGTCGGTGGGCATGAATAGTATCTTCGTCTACTAACCGATTTCAGACAATTTAACAGGTCTATTTTCATGCAACGATTTTAACGCAGCATACCCCATTACAACAGGTGCACGACCATCTATACCCGATACTGGTGGTTGTGTGTTATCCAAGATACACATAACAAATGCTTTTAATTCTGACAGATACGCATCTCTATAACGTTCTATAAAGAAGTATGGTGGGTTTGCAGCGTGCCTTCCAGCGTCGTTGTGCAAAGTCACCGTATCCGTTGACAGATTTCCAACTGTGACCACACCTTTAGAACCAAACACTTCCACACGTTGATCGTAACCGTAGACTGCTTTTCTGCTGTTATCAATAGTTGCGAGGATACCGTTTTGGAATTGAAGTGTAATTACAGCAGTGTCAATGTCTCCAATTTCACCGATTTTTGGATCAATACGCACGCCTCCAATGGCATACACCTCAATCACTTCGTCATCAATCAGGTATCGTGCCATATCAAAATCGTGTATCGTCATGTCAAGGAACATCCCACCTGATATTTTGACATATTCTATCGGTGGAGGGGCAGGATCGCGACTTGTGATTCGCAAAATATGTGGTTCACCTATCTCTCCAGAAACTATCGCCTCACGTACCTTCATAAAGTTTTTATCAAACCTACGATTGAATCCAACTTGAAACTTTACTTCTGCTTCTTTAACAATTGCTAACGTTTCGTCAATCTCTTCCAAGTCTAAGGCAATCGGTTTCTCACAAAATATGTGTTTACCTGCGGCAGCAGCTGCTTGACATATCTCAACGTGTGTATCCGTTGAAGATGCTACTATCACAGCATCAATCTTTGGGTCTGTAACAAGTGTGTGATAATCTGATGTTACTATAGGGGTATTGAACCGTTGTGCAAGGGTTTCTGCAGTTTCGGTGTCTAAGCTGCATATTGCTACGAGATCTGCTTCGGGTATATTCTGGGATAGATGTTCAATGTGGAGTTTGCCGATGCGTCCCGTTCCGATTACACCGACACCGACTTTTGATGGTGTGTTCATTTTGTGATGATTGCACTCAGATAGTGGTAATTCCGTTTTGCACTCTGATATGGACTTCCCATTCCTGGTAAGACATCCTGTTCAACGACTATCCATCCATCGTAGTTCCGATTTCGCAATGCTGAAATGAATGCTGGAAAGTCAACCTCACCTTTTCCCAATTCACAGAACACACCTTTCCCGATGGACTGAAAGTAATCCCAACCTTCCTTACGGGAACTATTTGCGATCTCAGGATGGTAATCCTTGAAATGTACATGCCAGATGCGTTCCGCGTGCTTATCAAAGATTTCAAGAGGATCCCCTCCCCCGAATCGGTAATGTCCCGTATCAAAACACAACCCGACGAGATTTGGATCGGTGTGTTGCATCAACATGTCAACTTCCGCGGGAGTTTCAACATATCCCGCGCAGTGATGGTGAAAAACGGTGCGGAGTCCTGTTTCATCTTTCACCGATTGCGCGATGTGATGTACACCGGTAACAAAAGTGTCCCACTGTTCTTGTGTCAATCCGTGTTCAGGACGGATCCGACCAGCATTCTCCGTGCGTTCCTTTACCGTCCCGTTGTCATCTGCAAGTACGATGAACGGTGTGTCCCCCGCCACTTCAGCCAATAGGCGCGCATGCTGCAATGCGGATTTTTCACCTGTTGCGTGTGCTTCAACATCTGCAAGCGCGACTGGGACAAAAGCATCTAACAGCGTTAGTTCGCGAGATGCAAGTTCGTCGCTGAGTTGTGCGGGGTCCGTTGGCATAAACCCCCAATCACCCAATTCTGTGCCGCCATAACCGATTGCGAGCATCTCGTCTAAGACTTGGGTATAGTCAGGGGATTTCCCTTGTAGGTCGAATTCAAGTATACCCCAGGAACATGGAGCATTTGCTATTTTCATTAGATTATTGGTTTTCTTCTATGACTTTTTTGAAATCTTCTATGAAATGTTCAAAAAGTTTAACCTTGTCGCTCTCTTGAAGGTTTTCTCTTGTTAAGACATAGGTGCCATCAAGTTCTGTTTCTACAATGGCGCGTCCTTTCTTTGGTACATCTGTAATTTTCAAGGTTCCATCCAAGTCAGTTGTGACAAGATAAAATTTGATAGTGGAAGTATCTTCGTCTGTCTGTAGTTTGAGTTTCCAATAAACCATGTTCTTGATTTGGTTTTTCAAATTGACATCACACCGAATTACAGCGACAACACGCAAATCTTCAGGGGTGTAAATAATAATATCAATATATGGGATTTCAGAATAAAATTTTCCATAATCTACTGTCAAATTCCGTTTTATCCCTTGCCATTCTTCAGATAACGGAGCACCATCTTTTACTAGATCATAGCGCAAAACCGCCTTCAATCCTAACTTTTCAATTGAAGATGCTATCATATCTCGGATCCGTTCTCGAAAAGTTTTGCCTTTAGAAGCGCGCCAAATCTCACCTAATTCTCCTGTTAGAAAAACCTCAAAGCACTCTATAACAACCTTTTCTTCAAGGCTATCATCCCAGACAATAGATTCACCATAATGTTCTTCAAGTTGGTACTTGATAGCACCTGTATCATTAACATTATCAAAATCAATAACATTCATTTCAATTAGGACATCTACCAATGCTTCATCATAACCCATTTCATAAAGAGCCTCCTCAAGGATGTTTTTTATTCCATCAAGTTCAGTCTGCAAACTATGTGCTGTTGGTGCTGCTTTAATAGGTTCAATTTCATTCTGCATTTTTTCAGTTTCTCCCGTTGTTAAGAAGGGATTCACGTCCGGCTTTAGAGATTTCCCAAATGCCGCGTTGAGAATCATCCTTCATAAAACCTTTATTTATTAATTCTCGCCGCATATCCTGGGTTCGATTATCCCAATAAAACTGTCCATCTGATCGGCGCGATTTATCTATTTCTCGCAGCTCATTAGCTGCATCCATAAGTTGATAGACTCGTTGTAGCACTTGCTTAGTTGATGCTGTACCTCCAAGTTCTACTAAAACTCTTAGAATTGGTAGACCGTAACGTTGACGAGGCAAAGGAGTCTCAGGTGTTTGGGGTTGAAATGCCTCTTGTGCATTTGCCTTTGCAGTCCCTTGTTCAACGTTGGTTTTAGAAAGATACTTTTGAAAATCGGATACAGCTTCATTCTCAACCTCAAGATCAATGGTGCAGAAATTTCTATCTGCCCACGGGATAACTCTTCTGTCGACTGTACTTGTTTGACCGGGAAGGTAAAAGTCCCATATTTTCCCGTTGGTAATAACGGCTATCTCTACTCCAACTTGAAAAGCATATCTACAAATTTGGTCTTGAAATTTTTCAATACTTGTTCCCCAACTTTTACACTCAATGAATACTAAGGAAGTTTCACCTTGTTGCAAGGCATAGTCAACTCTTTCGTTGTTGTCTTTGTTGACTTTCTTTTCTGGATAAACCTCTAAAGTATACAGATTGCTGTCGTGCCAATCCAGAGATCTTAGGATTGGGATAACAATGTACTGCTTAGTCGCAGCCTCATCAAACTTGTGATTTTCGATCGTTTTCCTACACTTTAGAATATCGGAGATAGTTTTTTCCAACATTATATTACTCACTTTTTCGTGTCAGGACGGTCAATATGCCCGTTAATATCATGTGCATCGTAAACATCAAAAACTGATTGGCAAAATGCAATCATCTTCTCATCTTGCTCTGCCACCGCAGTTTCGTACATCCTGATGAAATACCTTTTGCCGGCCTCGGTTTGTGAATAGTTCTTCTTGAGTAAATTATGTTGATAACAGAGGGTTTGACCATTATCAATAGTATTCGTGCCACCCTTATCTTTTGGTTTTTTATGGTCAACGGCAAGCGTAACACCGTCTTCTTCTCCGCGTCCACAAACCACACATTTGTAACCATCACGTTCTAAAATTGCCTTTTTGACATTTGGGGGAAACTCATGTAACTCTACTTCGTGATCATAGTCAGGATCGTATTTGTAGACACCCTTCTTGATTTGCATGAGTTTTCCATCTTGATGAAGCTGTCTGATAGACCGCCAAGGATCTCGCGGAGGGTTGCCATGTTCCTGTTGATACTGTTCTGTTACCCAATCAACTACAGGACCGTGAGGAAGTTCTTCATGTGGGTGATTTTTGAAATATTCCAATACAAGTTCACGAATCGTTTTTGCCATCCAACTTTTCCTTTTCTTCTTCAAATAGACTTAATTGTTTTGAAACTTCATCTAAACGCACTTTAGCAAGTTCACAGTATCCTTCATCAACTTCAATTCCAATACCGTTCCTTTTGTTTAAATGTGCAGCAACTAATGTAGTACCACTTCCCATAAATGGATCAAGGACTGTGTCTCCAACAAAACTAAAAAGTTTAATGCAGCGGCGCGGAAGTTCTATAGGAAAAGGTGCTGGATGACCAATTCGCTTTTTACTCTCACCGGGAAAAGTCCAGAGACCGTTTGTCCATTCCATAAACTCTTCTTTATTCATATCCGATTCACCGCTGCCACTTGTTTTCTTCCATTGATCTTTGTAGAGAATGACTATTAGTTCAACAGGGGCAATGACATAAGGGGCAGATGCTTTTAACCATGAACCCCAAGCAGTCCTTCTTGAGATGTTGCCTTCGTTCCAAACAATTGTGGAGTGGTACTGAAATCCGAGCGCGGTTGCCAACTTTGTTAAGTCTGCACCGACATGCTGTTGCCCTCCTTTGTTTTTGTCCAAAGGAATATTAAGACAGAAACGTCCATCAGGCTTTAACCACTGCAAGCATTGGGAAAACCAGTCTTTAGAAAAAGTGAGGTAGTCCGTATAAGAAAGAGCATCGTCGTTTGAGTTATATTTTATATCAACGTTGTAAGGGGGTGATGTGACAATGAGATCAATGCTATCCTTTTCAATGGCACGGGTTATCAGGACATCTTCGTTGATTATTGTAAATAGTTCGTCGCTAAAATACACATTTATCTCCTATGTTCTAAGAAGAATATTGAGAGACTTCTAAACGCAAACCGTATTTCGTACTATCAAATTAACATATCATAACAATATGAAATATGTCAAGACTAAAAGAAAATCTGAAATTGATGCTCCGAGGTTTTGGTTTATCGTTGCTTTAGATTTACTATTCTGATTTAGCATTCATCCTTCTTGTATAGCCAATCGACTTATGCCAAGAAAAGCAGAGATATAAAAAAACCGATATGAGAGTTAGCAATTGCTACACTTTAATATGATACACTTTGGTTCACCTACGCCGCATTGATTAAGCTGCGTCCCGTATTAAAAGCTTCTTTAAACCCTGGTGCTATTTTTACCGCTTCGCTACAGTCCTCAATGGCTCTGTCATAATCACCTGCCTCGCTGTAAAGTTTACCACGATCGTAGTAATTCTCAGCATCACTCGGCTGAAGTTCTAACACCCTGTTATAGTCTTCAATGGCTTTATCATACTCACCTCTAACACGGTATATGCTAGATCGACAACCATACGCGTCGGCATGCATTGGATCAAGTTTTATTGCCATGTTGAAATCTTCAATGGCTTTATCATACTCATGCTCCTCATCATAAAATTTGCCACGAGTGTAATAGGCATCAACATCTTGCGGATTGAGTTCAATTGCCTTCGTATAGTCTTCAATGGCTCTGTGAAAATTACCCTGTTTACCGTAAAGGGTAGCTCGAAAACCCCACGCATCAGCATGATCAGGGTCAAGTTTTATCGCCTCAGTAAAGTCCGCAATTGCATTGTCATACTTTCCATCTTCGTCATAAAGTTTTCCACGCGTATAATATGCCTCCGCATCTTGAAGATTAAGCTCTATTGCCTTAGTAAAGTCTGCCATGGCTCTGTCAAAATCACATTTTTTGAAGTGAGTTTTCGCACGGTAGTTGTAGACTTCAGCATAATCGGGTTTAAGTTTTATCGCCTCATTATAATCTGCGATGGCTTTGTCATATTCTCCAATGTAACTATATGCATTACCCCGCTTGATATAATTCTCAACCATTCTTGGATGAAGCGTTAAACCTGCTGTGTAAAGTGCGATTTCTTTTTCGGCATCCTCTCTATTTTGAATGTAGTTAATAGGATAACCTCTGTTAATCTCTTGACACTTTTGTAAAAACCGCCAGTATCCAGCGACTCCAAGTTTATCAAGAAGAACTTTAAGTCCGATTTCAAAAATTTCAATATCCGTCATTTTTCGGATTTCGCTTTGAGGTGCAACGAATCTTTCAGCCCGTTCTCTTTCTTCTACTTTTCTCGTTTTCTGCCTCTCTTGAATCCGTTTGACGATGGTGTCTATATCAGGCTCATTTTCCAACAACTTATGTCTGTCAACAGAATAATCCCCTTCACCCGGTTTGCATTGCCGAATAAACCGTTCAACTTGATCGGTTCCAAGCTTATCGGCAAGAACTTTTTGACCGAGTTTATATAGTTCTTTATCTGTCATCTCAAGTATCTTCATTTTTATTTCTTCTCAATAGTGCGGGTTGTCATGACATCTTCGTTGATTATTGTGGATTGTTCGTTGCTAAAAGACACAATTTTCTCATATCGGTAAGGTAAATGTTGAAGTGATCCGAATGCTCGTATTTCATTTAGTCTTGTGGAAGTTTGTTTTCTTTTATCATCTGCATGCCACTACTACCACCGCTATCCGACTGAAACTGCTGCGGTTGGTCAATAAGCTGATCAGCATTAAGGTTTTTGAAATGCTGTTGGAAGAAACCAATATATCCATATACATGAAGCTTATCCGCAAGAATCTTCAGTCCGAGTTCATATATTTCGAGATCGGTGAGTTCTAATAAGCCTTTGCGCCAGGCAGCGACTCTTTCGACTTTGATGCGTTCTTTCTCTTTTCGTTCTGCTTCTCTTTGTTGGATCCGCTTTGCAATCGTGGGAATATCTGGCTGATCGGCTAACCATTTATGTCTTTCGGCAGTATAATCATACTTGCTCGGTTTGCACTGCTGGAGAAAGCGCGCTGTATATGCGGGTCCCAGCTGTGCTCTCAGTTCCTTCATGCCCATTTCATAAAGTTCAGGATCCGTCATCTTTAAGATATCCATTTCAATTCACCTTTTGAAACCATGTCTTTGGATTTTCAACTCGGATGTGCAGTTGTGTCCGATACCGTTGTGCTCTTCTGAATAATTTATCATCGGTTGTTAGAAAGAGATCCGCTTCACCGCTTTCAGCACAAGCGAGATGTAAGGCATCCTGCTCCTGAAAACCCAACGATTCAAGTTGTAAACCTCTTGAGATTTCCGTTTCCCCAACAGAAACGGTTTGATATGCAAGATCCAACAGGGTTTTGACTTGCGAGCGTTTTTCAACATCCGGGGTCTGATCAACTTCATCTACCACAACCCTGCTGGAGATCCAATACCAATCTCCACTGAGAAAGTAAGTGAAAATCTGCCTAACAGCTCCCGCTTCCTCCATAACTCGCCCTTGTGTTAACGGATCAAGAAGCCGACTCAAACAACATGTATCAAGATAAATTCTCATAGATTCCAAAAAAGATTGTCCGTATAAGAGATCACACCGTCATTTGAGTTATTTTTTATATGAACATTGTACGGAGACGATGTAACGATCAGATCAACACTCCCGTTTGCGCGAGTCGCCAACTTAGAATAAGTATAGCATAACATACACCACATCGCAAATTGTTCTGCATAGCAAACAATAGTTTACCGATAATTGCCAACGGTAAGGCAATCGGTATAGGAAAGAGCATCATCATTGATGCAAGCTATTGCCGTAGGTGATGTGATAACTCAATGATCAAATTCTTCAAGTTTAACCCGTTGGTTGAAATAGATTACCGTTACCATGATTGCGAATAAAGGATATAGAAACATCCTTATTACAAAATGCCATGACTTGATGATTTGGTAAATTGGTGAGACTGAATCGGAGGAAATTTCATTTTTGAAGAGACCATGTGTAATATTCAGCACGAATTCTACGATTTCAGATAAACTATAGTCCCCCAGAAATCCAAGCATGCCGATTAATATACCAAAAGAGATAACGAATATTGTTCTAACTATTTCCATCAACATCCAGAGCGAAAAAAAAGTGAAAAAAACGCGCAACCGTGATTTTCTCATTAAATCGCGACTCCGTCTTAGTGGCTTAGGTTTCATGCAACCTTCAACAATGATGACAGGAAGATATAAACCCCAAGTAATTAAATAATATATAAAAACAACATAAGATAGCAGCAACAGACACAACGCTATCACTGCTGAAAGATACGGAATTGATGCCACTATTATAGGTTGAACAAGTGCGGGGAAAGACAGAAGAATTAGAAAGATAAATAGACTAACAATATAACGAGGATGTATCTTTACGAGCCGCTGAAAGGTGTCTCTAATTCTGATTGGTCTTTGAAAATAAACTTCAGTGGTTACGATTACTAAAGCTGCGGATGCAACTTGAGAAAAGAGATTATTGAAAATGCCTCTAATCTGTCTATAGGCGTAATTCTTTGGGAGAAATCCAGTTACCCAGTCTTGTAAGAAATCTGTTATAAAATAAACAACAGCGATTCCAATAAAAAGTTTAAATGCCACTCGATAAAGATGGAATACCCTATCTATAATCTCTATCCAATTCATCCTGCGAAGGTTTGGAATTCTATTGATACTGTTTTTTAATGACATATTCCGATCACTTCAGACATATTTGATAACATTTTACGTCTATTTTGTAGACTTGTCAATCATAACTCATAATTGTCTTGTTTGTTGTGTATTGCTTACTTGCCTGAAACAATCTGTTAAAATAACTGATAATCCAGAATCGCAGACAGATCTTAATATCCTTATACCACCCGTATTGACAATTATAGGTAATCATGATAATCTACAATATCAGAGAAATTCTGATACGCATTATGAGTAACGATCTTTAGTGATTTTGTAAGGTGAATTATCTGGGAAGAGGCGTGTTATTTAAGAAATCTGAACATACGGGGTTTATATTATTTTTCTATTAGAAACATAAAGGATAAAGATCATGTTTCCAACCATAACAGCAAAAACAGGTATCCAAACACCGCCAGAATGGGCAGTGCTTGAACGTGAACTGATTGACAAAATCAATGATGCGGCACCAAAGGTTCTGAAAAAATATACACGTCCAGATGGAACGTTGTATTGGCCAAACCATCCCGAATTCCAAAGTTTTGATGGATTAGATGATGCTTATGAGAGTTTCCATAATTGGCCCCTCTTCTATATGCTGGGTGGAGATGCACAGTTCTTGGTTGATGCACAACACGAATTTGAAGTTATCACGAAAGACATGACGAACTACGGTTCAGGACATGACTATCCGATGGTCTATAAGGAGTATCAACCGGGATATGACTGGTTCCACCAAAGCGAAGGAAACTATCTGTTTTATATGCTGTGCATGGCGGATCCGACACACGAAACAAACCTTGATCGCGCAAAACGGTTTGCGGGGTTCTTTATGAACGAAGACCCTGAAGCCCTGAATTATGACCCAGAACACAAGATCATCAAGTGTGTGATGAACGGTAGTAAGGGACCAGCGTTTTGGATCCTTGAAAGAGAATCCTTCTATCCCCCGAACGGTTACAATCTGCCATTCATTAATGTCCCTGGATGCACAAGTCGTGAGGAGATACTGGAAAGTGATGATAAGCGGGAGCTGATGGGACGCGTTATCTACGAACGACAAGGAAAAGGAGATGCGGTCGGAAATCTTGCTGCTACCACACTCGCTACCAATGCTTATATGCTTACAGGAGACGATAAATACAAGGTATGGGTTTCGGAATATGTTGACGCATGGATAGATCGTACAGAGCAGAACGGTGGTATTGTGCCAGATAACGTTGGACTATCAGGTATCATCGGAGAACACATAGAGGGTAAGTGGTATGGGTCGCGTTATGGCTGGAGTCATCCACACGGTTGGCATAGTGTCGGTCAGGCTGTCAGCGTGGCTGGACAGAATGCAGCACTGCTTCATCAAGATTTGTCTTATATGGACTTCCCGCGATCACAGATTGATGTCCTAATTGAGAACGGTATAGAACATAACGATCAACTCTATGTACCGCAAAAACATGGTGATCCGGGCATGGGGAATTATGTGCCTGGTCCGTGGCTTCAGTATCCGATTAAAAACGAGGATGACACTGCTTTACAGATTGGCGGCTGGTTTGAGTTTATGCCGATGCATCCTTCTGACGTCGCACATCTATGGGGAATGTCAATGCAGGATGAAGACCAAGATCGCGCTGTGCAGATAGCGAGGAAGGTCGGTTCAAAATTTGACATCAATGCCTGGCATCACACGAAGGACCAAGGTGGACGCGATGGTGGATGGTTGGCGTATATGCGTGGGGATTTTCCTGAATATCCAGAATCAATCCTCAATCATAATCTATCACAAGTCCAACAACGACTCAACTTCATGGAAAATGATGAGGAGGATCCAGCAGGTTATGGAGATGCTTATTTCCAAAGACGTAATCCTGTTACGTGCGAAGGTTTGGTTGAACTGACTTGTGGGGGTCCTTTGCCCCACTATAATGGTGGGTTGCTTGTAACTCGTATCCGCCACTATGACGCACAGCAAAAACGTCCTGGACTTCCTACAGATGTTGCTGCACTGGTCTCTAAACTGACAGACGATTCTATTGAGTTAGAATTGGTCAATCTTAGTATATCTGAAGCACGAGATGTCATTGTTCAGGCGGGTTCAATGGGTGAACACAATTTCACGACTGCAAGTGCTAATGGTAATAACAACGTTGAGATAAATGGAACATATCTTCAAGTTCATTTACCACCAAACACGCATATCGAGTTGCAGGTGGGAATGGAGCGTTTTGTTAATACACCTTCATATCAACAACCGTGGTAGGACAATGCAGCGTAACTGGAGACACAGATTATGACAGTAGACAGATTTTTGACAACGGAACAGAGTGTTGAACAACTTCTAAAAACAACGCCACCACTTTACTTCATCGGCATAACCAAAGCAGAATGGCAAGAATGGCGCAGGAAATTCAGACGCAACATCTCTCGTTACTTAGGTCCAAAACCTGAACCGGTGCCGTTGGAAGCAGAAACCTTAGAACGGATACAACAAGATGGATACACAAGAGAAAAGATTATCTTCAATCCAGACGCATTCTCCTCTATTCCAGCATACATTTTAATCCCAGACAGCGCAAGCGAGGAAAACCCTGCACCAGCAGTGTTATGTGCACATGGACATGGGGTTGGGAAAGATGGTGCTGTCGGTATTGTGGAGGACTATCAGAAACAGTATGCAGTGGAACTGGCAAAAAAGGGGTTTGTTACGATAGCACCAGATTGGCGGTGTTTCGGTGAACGGTTAGATAGAGATGAGTGGGTGCGACGCCCGGGGAGAGATGGTTGCAACGCAGCCTATTTCGCTATCGGATATTTTGGCTATCAATTACTGCAACTCAACATATCAGATGGACAACGGTGTTTGGATTATCTGCAGTCTCGACCTGAAGTAGACGCAACGCGATTGGGGTGTATGGGATGTTCGTTTGGTGGTACGATGACGACCTATATTGCTGCTTTTGACAAACGCATTAAAGCTGCTGTTATCGTATGCTATCTCAGTACATTGACAGATGCTTTAGGGGACCGTGGACGTGCAAATACCTGTGGTTCACAGTTCATGTTTGGCTTACGCGCTGCAGGTGATATTGCCGATGTCGCTGGACTCATCGCACCACGTTCCTGTATGGTACAGGTCGGTTCTGATGATCGGTGTTTCATTGAGTCTGATGCTTTGGCAGCGTTTGAGCATCTTGAAAAGATATATGCTGCATGCGGGAAACCTGATCGCGTAGTGTTGGATCATTTTCAAGGTGGACATGAGATTGATTTGGAGCCTGGGATTGCTTTTCTGGAGGAGCGCCTGTGAGATGAATATACAACAAGGTCGGTTTCTGGATAGTAGTTAAGTCTCATGGTCTGAATCCTCAAATTCACACTGCCTGTCCTACACATCAAAAACACGTAAATAATCCTCAAACGTCTCAACTTTACGAATACAGGTAAGCGTATCACCATCAACAAGATATTCAGGTGGACGCATCTTGAGATTGTAGTTTGAACTCATCGCATGGCAGTATGCCCCTGCATCGTACACAACAAGTCCCGTACCCTCTGAAGGCATCGGTAATTTCCGTTCCTTACCAAGAAAATCAGCAGACTCACAGACAGGACCGACAATATCGTAGGTCTCAACATTCCCATCAACAGGTTCAATAAACGCAATATGCTGATACGCATCGTAAAGACTCGGACGGATGAGTTCTGCCATACTGCCATCGGTAACGATGAAATGCTTGTTACCATTCGTCTTAACACCCGTGACACGATTGACAAAAACTGCCGCATTTCCGATGATAGATCGCCCTGGTTCAATGATCAACGTGATGTCATCTGTAAGCAGACTACGTATTGAATCTATGAGATGACTCGGTGTAGGTATATCTTCGCCTGTCCTTTCATAGTCTATACCCAACCCGCCGCCGATGTTCAGGTAGTGTGCATCAAAACCTTCTGCTTGAATGGAACGCATGAAATCGAGCATAATCTCTGTTGCATCTCGGAAAATCCGCACTTTCTTAATCGTTGAACCGAGATGGCAGTGAACGCCAACTAAATTCAACAGATTGTCCTTACGGATTTCGTCTAAGAACCAGTTGAGTCTTTCATTGCGAATGCCGAACTTGGAATCTTTCATACCTGTGGAGATGTATGGGTGAACTTCGGGGTCTACATCGGGATTGATGCGAATAAGGACATTGGCAGGTTTGTTCAGGTCTATTGCTGTCTGCTGAATATGCCGCAAATCAAATTCGCTGTCAATGTTAATTAGCACGTCGTGTTCAACTGCAAGCTTGAGTTCAGCGAGTGTTTTACCGTTGCCGTTTAGGATAGTCCGCTTCAGATCAAATCCCGCGGCAAGCGATAACAGCAATTCATTTCCACTCACAAGTACTGCTCCACTGCCAAGTGTGCTGAGGTGTTTTAGAAGGGATAGATTGTTATTGGCTTTTACGGCATAACCGATGAATCCATTTATACCATCAAGTGCTTTTTGATATGCTGTGTAATTTGCCTCCAGCTGCGCGAGGCTGTAAAGATAAAAAGGACTGTAGGGTACTTCTTCTTGAATATCTTTAACTCTCAAATCTTCACAGTAGAGATATCCATCTTTATAGTTAAAACTCATTATATTTAAATCTACTCCTATTCTCCAATGATTTCTTCTTGGGTCTTGTCTCTAATATTCTCGTTTGTGCCAATCATCTTCCCAGAGGTTGAATGAACCTTCACGGTATGGGTGTTGTGCAATAAGGTCTTCATTGAGTTCCATACCGAGCCCTGGCCCGTTAGGCAAACTAAAGTATCCATCTATAACTTCGGGACAACCTGTAGCAGCTTCTTTGACCCACGCTTCAGAAAAATCGTTAAAATGCTCCTGTATTTTGAAGTTGGTTGTGCATGCTGCAAAGTGCAAGGCGGTTGCAGTAGAAACTGGTCCCCCTACATTATGAGGGGCAACCGTCATATAACACATGTCACCCATCGCAGCGATTTTCTTGGTCTCCAAGAAACCGCCTGTTTGGGTAATGTCGGGTTGAAGGATGTCTGCTGCTTGAAGGTTGATCAACTCACGATATTCATATTTGTTGTGGAGCCGTTCACCCGTTGCAACAGGTATGTTGATACTATCAGATGCTTTTGCCAGTGCGGCAATGTTATCAGGGGGAACAGGTTCCTCAACCCAACTCGGTTTATATTGCTCCAATTCAGCGGCAATTTCTATAGCAGTATACGGACTGAATCGCCCGTGCATCTCAACGAGTATTTCCACATCAGGTCCTACAGCATCACGCACGGCTTCCACGAGGGAAACGGATTTCAACTTTTCTTGGTATGAGAGCTCATAATAACCGGCACCGAAGGGGTCAAATTTCAGTGCTTTATAGCCTTTCTCCAGAACCCTTTTTGCAGCAGCGTGAAATTCTTCAGGTGTCCTTTCAACACGATACCAACCATTTGCGTAGGCTTTGATTCTGTCTCTACATGCACCACCGAGTAACCTATAGACAGGCTGATTTAATGCTTTACCAATAATATCCCAACACGCAATTTCAATGACGCTGATACCTGTCGCAACAATTTCACCCGCACGTCCGTAGTCGTCACGGAACATACGTTGATATAGGTCTTCCGTATTGAAGGGATCGCTTCCGATGACATGTCTTCTTTTTGCCCCGTCAATATAAGCCACAAGTGCGTCCGTGCGATTGTTCATACGTACTTCGCTGATACCGGTTAAACCTTCATCAGTTTCAACTTTAACGAAGGTAAGGTTTCGCCAACTGGTCCCCATCACAAGGGTAATAACATCTGTAATTTTCATCTAACTTCTCGCCTCGCTTTCCGTAACTCTGCGTTGTCCGCTGCCTTGTTGCGGTGCGGGTTCAATAGTCGGTGCATCTTCACCTGCCGCAACCATGCGTCGAATCAGTCGTTCACGCATTGCTTCTGCCACATTCTCATGAGATTTTAGACCGATAAGATTTCGTAGTTCATAAGGGTCTGCCTGAAGATCATAAAGATACTGTTCAACATACACATCAGAGCCAGCACCACTCCTACCGCTACCCTTAGGCGCGTCAACGCAGTATTTCCAACGCTCTGTCCTGACAGCACGGCCAACCTGTGCTTCACTAATCTGGACGAATACCTCCTCTTGCCAATTATCTGTCTCACCCCGTAGCAGAGGTAATATAGAATTTCCCTGCATTTCATCAGGAACATCTAATCCAGCAGCATCTAACAGGGTCGGTGGAAGGTCTACGAGACTGACAAGTTGCTGGATCTGCCCTCCGCCTAAGAATCCTGGTCCGTGAAAAGCAGTTGGAACGCGAATTGAACTCTCATGACATGACCGTTTGTATTCGCTGTTACGTGTTTTGAAATGACACCCATGGTCAGATGTAAACAAGATTATTGTATTATCAAGTAGGTCAAGACTCTTTAGCGCGTCTAAGAGTCTCCCGAGTGCTTCATCCAATCTCTTGACCATGCCGTAGTAGCCACCTAAGTGTTGGTGTGTTGATCCACCCAGTGCAGCGAGATCAGGCGGAGTCCACCCTCCTGTATACCTTTCCCGATACCCATCGGGTGGTGGATAATCGTCTAAATGGTTCTGATGATGCGGTTCAATGTATGATGTGAATAGGTAAAATGGATCCGACTTTTGTTCGTCTACATAACGTATGACGGCATCCGTTAATGCATCAACTCTATATCCCGGCAGGTCTACCGGGTCGTTATCGTTGTTAAATAGTCTTGTTTGGTATGCGTCAGAAGTCATCTCTAATACATTGGACGCTAACCAATAATCATATCCACCGCGGTTCTCTTCGGGGACAGCACCTGTACTGCCAGTGTGTAGATGCCATTTTCCGATGTATCCTGTATTGTAGCCAGCGTCACCAAAGTGATGTGCCAGCGTCTTGAGTTCGGGAGATAATGGAATGCCGTTTCGGAAACATCCTGTGCGGGTCGCGTAAAGTCCGGTTTGTAAGCACGAACGCGCGGGACCACAGACAGGTTGGCACGTAAATGAACGATGCACGTGTGTTCCTCGTTGTGCCATTCGGTCAAAATTAGGCATCAGGTCAAGTGGATTACCGTGTAGACCCGATGTATCCCACCGTTGTTGGTCAGTGAAGAATACGATTACATTCGGTTGATTCGTGTTTGATTCGGGCATTTCTATATTTTGTCCTTATTTGCGTTAAGATTTCTGTAGATATTTTAATGCATTCCTACCTGCATGTCAATCAGAAAACCTTCTCAATATATGCAACTGATGCTATAATACTATCAAAAATATCGGGAGGGTGCAATATCATGAAAATTACAGATATTGAATATAGAACAGTGTCAATCCCATTTCACCCTATTATTCAGGAATACTTCGGCAGGGAATATCCAACCACCATAATTATGGTGCATACAGATGAAGGCTTAATCGGTTTAGGTGAGAGTAATTCATCACACGGATCAAATATCACTGACAGTGCCGACAGTATTGCTGAACGTTATATCGGGAAGAGTATCTGGGAGTTTGATTTATCTACAGAGGGTTTTACATTTCAGAGTGCATTATATGATTTAGCAGGACAGGCATTAGGTGTTCCCGCATATAAACTCATCGGTGCTAAGCATAGAGATAGCGTTGAACTTGCCTACTGGTCACCTCCAATGCCGCCTAAAGAAACAGCAGAAGAGGCAAAACGTGCTGCAGACTTAGGATTCCGTGTGCATAAATTGAAGGCACGCAGTGCAACTATAGTCGAAACCGCACGGTTAATCCAAGAAGCGTGTGGACCAGATTTTCAGATTCGGGTTGACCCGAACACAGAATTTGGGGATTTAGAAACAGGTATACGACTTGCTGACGAGTTATTACCATATAACATTGAAGTCTATGAAGATCCGATCAGGTTTGAGGATCTCTCATGGTATAGTAAACTACGAGAACGCACAGATGTTCCAGTTGCCAGACATATTGCAGGATCAGCAGAAATTCTAAGGAATATCCGGGCGGATGCAGTGGACGCTGTGAACACATTCGGGAATGTAGACGGTCTCCGCAAAAGTGCTGCAGTTGCAGAAGCGGCAGATTTACCGATCTGGGTACAGGTCTTTGCCTTCGGTTCCTGTGTAGCATCAACGTTCGCTGCACACATGGTTTGTACTATTCCGAATTGCACGATGCCGATTGATGAACTGCCGCACATCCGGGTGGATGATCTGTCTGGAGGGAGTATGGACCTTTCAAATGGTGCTATTAACTTGACTGAGCAACCGGGTTTGGGGATTAGTCTGGATATGGATGCAGTTGAAAAATATCGCATCCGTTGAGGTCATGTATATGTTAACGTGAGTTTGATAATTAAATGCAATATTCATTGTAGGTCGGGTAGAGGCACGAAACCCGACAGGTATTGCTCTATAATGGGTCAAAATGTTGGGTTTCGTTCCTCAACCCAACCTACGGAAGTTATTTGTTCTGATTTATCAAACTCACGTTATGTTAAGGTTCAGTCCGTTGAGACCTGTGTGTAACCTTTGGGTAAAGGTTTTTCGCCGACGAGTGCTGTCTTAAGAGGACGGACATGTCGGCAGCTACCACGGTGTGTAAAACCGGGACAATCGCAGTTGATATCAGAACCTACGACCTCTAATGTGTAATACTTGCCTTTCTGTGATGAACTTTCAACATGATACACTGTGCGTTCGGGACCAGAGAGAACCTTTGCTAAAATACGGATGGCTTCTTCAGAATAAGGACGAATCTGCCGCTTTGTTGCTTCTTTTAAATCTGATGCGTTTTCTTCAAGATAAGCATCACCTGCTTTCTGAAGCACATCATGCAGTTCAATATCTTCAAAGTCAGAGGTTTCTACAGAAATAGCTTTCATCATTCTCTTTAGTTCGCTGAGGACATCTAATTGCAGTTTCGCTTCGCTGTCCGACAGTAGTATAGAACCTTCAACGATTGACTCCATCAATGCAGCTTTTGTTTCCAAAACAGTCTTTACAAATGAATCTATTGTCCCGTTTGCAATCATATAAGTTACATTGACCGTACCTGTCTGCCCGATACGATATGCGCGGTCCTCCGCTTGCCAATGGTTTGCTGGCACCCAATCTAAGTCGTTGAAGACAACTTGACGTGCTGCCGTAAGATTTATGCCAACACCTGCAATATGCATGTTCGCAACAAAAACTCTGATATTTTCATCGTTTTGAAATTGGTCCACTCTATCTTGTCTTGCATGTGTAGGGACGTTCCCCGACACATAAACTGCTCTATCCTTGAAATGCTTACGAAAACGTTCCATCGTATTCAGAAACGATGTAAAGATAATTACCTTCTCTCCCTGTTCCAGTGCATTTTCAACGAACTTGATGGTATGTTTGCATTTAATAAATGCAATTGCTCTGCGGACTTGGGTTACTCTACCCATAGCATTTCCTAAGTCCGTTGCATCTATGGATTCATCCAAGTCTTGTTGATCTTCTGATGTCATTTCAAGTGCCGTTGATGTTTCATCTAAAACTTCTATCATGTCTACCTTTGAAAAGACTTCTCTGAGAATGTTATTATAATGATCTATCGCATAAGGGTGGAGTTGAACGTCAAACCATGTGCGTACTTTTGGCGGCAAATCTAAGACTTCATCTTTCGTTCTGCGTAACATGACCCCGTGTAACTGAACGGTGAGTTCTTCAAGATTTGATGCACCATCCGCAACCCAGCCGAAATCACCTTTATATGCTTCACAGTACCGTTTTGCAAAACTGAGAAAACTCTTGCCGAGAGGATGTGCGAGTAGTTGTAAGAGAGGGAATAGGTCGCGTGGACGGTTCGTCATCGGAGTTCCGGTCAGTGCGTGTACAACAGGATTGTTTTCTATCGTTTGAACCAGTTTTGCAGCGTTTTGGCTGCGCTGACTCTGGTGATTCTTGAGGTAGTGTGCCTCATCAAAAACTACGCCTCTCCAGTCATACTCAAGGAGTGTTTCCAAGTTCTTACCCAGGAGTTCATAGTTGATGATAACCCAATCATTGTGGTCTTTAATGGGGAGGGGAGCGGGTCCAACGACAACGGGTTCAGCGTTCGGTAAGACAATTTTTATCTCGCGTTCCCAATTGCGTTTGATAGATGCGGGACAGATAACCAGATAGGGTCCTTCATCTTCGGCTTCGACCATAGCGAGGACTGATTGCCGGGTTTTACCTAACCCCATATCATCCGCAAGGAGCGCACGTCGGCGACCTAATAAAAAGGCGATCCCTTCTATCTGATGTGTGAATAAACCTTGTGAAATATCTTCCGCACGCTTGATGCTGGCTTGCTCCATACTATTCCTTGCATTAAAAGGTTAACCAGACACTCTATCTATCTACGAGCCAAAAATCACCTTTACTTACTTTAGCAAGCTGCTTCAACATCACTGCCCCTGGAAAATCGGGAGCCATGCCTATTGCCATAGCGAAAATTTTGCCATTTCCCTTTGCATGATCACCCACCAATGATAGGTCTGGTCCTGAAATACTTGTTGGAATCCCATCACTGAACAGTACGACGATAGTGGGAGATAATTCTGCTATATCTGTTAGTGCTGTCAACATATCGTGGTCAGTACCCTTTTTATGGATTTGCGTCTTAATGTTTGCCAAATATGCTGAGGATGCCTCTACTACCGCATCGGATACATCCGTAAATCCTTTCTGATAGTAGATTAACTCCGTACTATATGCAACGATGTTAAAAGTATCGTGGGGATCAAGAAAGGTTAGTGAATCCCGCAGGATGTCAACAACTTTTTTTAGTTTCCTTTCAGGAAGGTCCTGCATACTGTTGGACAGGTCTACACAGTAGACGATTCTTTGTGGACCCTCTTGTGCTTCAATGAACTTTACTAATCTGCTTTTATTGCGTTCCGGTGCTTTTTTCTTTTTTGTAATTGGTTGTTCTACGACACGTTGAATACGGGGTGCTTCCGTTATCTCAATAGAGGCAGGTCCAGTGACAATACCATCATTCAAATTCACTTTTTTGAAAGGTTCAAACGGTGTCGGTTCTGCAGCGGAAACCACACCTCGATGTGAAGTTGGTTGATTGCTTGTAAGTATTTTCAGATTGGGTTGGCTCGTGTTTTGGGTAGTCTCGCGACGGATCTGAGTGCGTTTCGGAGGTGTAATCCGTTTCGTCTTCGGTTCCTCAACAGCCGTAAATATCGCATCCATGCTATCTGCATGTCTACTTGGTGTCACACTGAACCAGTAAAAGAATCCGATAATACCGATGATGAGGTGTACTGTAACTGAGATAAGTAGAGATGTGCTTGATTTATATTTCATCTGTTTCCTGTAAAACTATAACAATCCAGTTTCAGCAAGCGTATTTCGGAGGGATTCAAGGTTTTTCGGTTCCATCGGGGCAAGTGGAAGACGGACTTTTCCGTTGAGCTTACCCATTAGGTTTAATGCCGTTTTAGCGGGGATGGGATTTGTCTCTATAAATAGGTTCACTGCTAACGGTAAAGTCTTATAGTGTAGTTTTTGTGCCAGTTCAAGATTACCTGTATTGAAAGCATTACACATGTCCGCGATATCTGCAGGAGCGATGTTTGCAACGACTGATATGACTCCTTTACCACCCACTGCCATGATCGGTAAAGTGTTGACATCATCACCTGAGAGCACAACGAAATCATCGGGACATAAGCTTACCACTTCGCTTGCACGTTTGAGTTCACCTGTTGCCTCTTTTAGCGCAACGATGTTTGGGTGTTCGGCAAGTCGTGCAATCGTTGGTGAGAGAATGTCAGTTCCACATCTGCCAGGAACGTTATAGACAACAATTGGGATGTCAACGGAGTCTGCGATTTTCATATAGTGCGCGTATAATCCCTCCTGTGTCGGCTTATTATAATATGGGGTGACTATCAGTGCAGCGTCTGCGCCTGCAGCTTTTGCATGTTGCGTTGCGCGTAAGGTTCGTGTCGTTGAATTTGATCCTGTACCCGCAATTACAGGTTTGCGTCCGTTTATTTCTTCAACAGTAATTTCTATGACCCGATCATGTTCAACTTCAGAGAGCGCGGGGGATTCACCTGTTGTTCCACACGGAACGATGCCGTGTGTGCCGCCTTCAATCTGAAACTGAATCAGTTCCTTGAGTTTCGCTTCATCTAACGAATCATCGTCCTTAAAGGGTGTGACGAGTGCAACAAAAGATCCCTCAAACATATAATTCCCTCCATCAAGATTGTATGTTGACAAGAATGTCCGTTTAATCAATGTCTACAATTAGTACTTAATACTGCCACGCTTCCGGTGTGAGTTCACCAACAAATATCACGCGAGCATCACCCTCAAGATAGACGTTTTTTGCCGTATTATCTTCTAATTCAAAATGGATCTTTAGAATAACGCCACTTGCTGTTTTTACAGAGACAGGAGATTGGACTTTCCCTAATTTTGCTGAAACAATTGCTGATGCAATTGAACCGGTACCACAAGCCAACGTTTCATTTTCAACCCCCCGTTCATAGGTACGTATCTCAATCATTTCTTGTGAGTGAATGTTAATGAAATTTGCATTTGTCCCAGCAGGTTTAAAGTCGTTGTGATAACGTGTTTGCTGCCCAAGGTCAAACACATCAGTGCTTTCTAAATCGTCAACAAAGAAAACGACGTGTGGAACACCGCTATTTGCAAAACCCACGGTATGCACACCATCTTCTAAAGTCAATGGGACATTTATCCGAATGTCCGTTGGGTCGCTCATACCCACTTTAACGTTGTCACCGACTACTTCTGCTTCATAAATTCCTGCATTCGTCAGGAAACGCATCTTTTCTGATACGATCCCGTTAAGGTAAGCGAATTTTGAGATACATCTTGCACCATTACCACATGTTTCTACTTCACCGCCATCCGCGTTGAAATAGCGCATTCTGAAGTTAACATCGTCTGCCGACTCTACAAGGAGAATGCCATCAGCACCGACTGACATCCTCCGTTGGCAAATCTTTGTAACGAATGACATGAAGTCCGATTCTGTGCTATCAACGACTTTATTGAGGTTGTTGATGATAACGAAGTCGTTCCCTGCACCACTGAGTTTCATAAAAGGTATTTTATTCATACGAAGTCCTTGAAAATTTTATCTACATAGATGATAAAATCTAATACAAATTAAGTCAATTAAATTCAATTGAGAATAGGGTCATAAGTAAAATTGTCCTTATGTTCTTCAGCACGGTACGCATGCTGTCGCAGTTCTTCCACGATACTTAACACGCCATCATAACTATCGCATGTTACAAGTCGAGTGCGAAACGGTTTGACATGAGGAATGCCTTTAAAATAGTTCGTATAATGTCTACGCATCTCAAGTAACCCCAGTTTCAAACCCTTCCACTTAATAGAAAAGTCCAAGTGTTTTCTATAGACAGCGATACGTTCATCAATTGTAGGTGCGGGGAGTAGTTCACCTATAGCAAAGTAATGTTTTATTTCATTGAAAATCCATGGATTTCCAATTGCTGCCCGTCCAATCATGATACCATCTACACCATATTGTTGACGCATTCTCTCTGCCTTTTGTGGACTATCTACATCACCGTTGCCAAAGACAGGTATATTCATGCGTGGGTTGTCTTTGATCTTTCCGATGAGTGTCCAGTCAGCATCACCTTTATACATCTGTTTTCGTGTTCTACCATGGATTGCAATTGCACGGATACCGACATCTTGGAGCCGTTCTGCAACTTCAACGATGTATTTCGTGTTATCGTCCCAGCCTAAACGTGTCTTTACTGTGACGGGTAACGTAGTGGCTTTCACCATTTCAGCAGTCATCTTGACCATTTTGGGTATATCTTGTAGAATCCCTGCGCCTGCGCCTTTACACGTCACCTTTTTCACTGGACATCCATAGTTAATGTCAATAATGTCTGGCTGAACACGTTCAGTGATTTCAACTGATTCTCGCATGACTTCAATATTATGTCCAAATATCTGAATACCAATCGGTTTTTCGTATTCAAAGATGTCCAATTTCGCAACGCTTCTTGCAGCGTCCCGGATGAGTGCTTCAGAGGAGATGAATTCTGTATACATAAGGTCTGCGCCGTTCTCTTTGCAGACAACGCGAAAAGGTGGATCACTGACATCTTCCATAGGTGCCAGTAGCAGTGGGAAATTTGGAATGTTTAGATTTCCTATTTTTAACATAGTGGATTATCTAAAAGATCCAGAACTTAGAAGGATATTTTGTCAAGTTTGCCTGCTTTGATATCTTCTTCTAACTGCTTATCCCATGCTTTCCAATCTGCCTCCAAAGTTTCATAAAGTGTGTGCTCAAGCGATTTCAAAAGTGCATCTATCGTGGTATCTTGACACTTCACCTTAGGATGTTCCTCTATCCATCCGATCCAACCATCCCCGTTTTCTTGGATGTTAGCAGTATAGGTTGTTTCGTATTCCCTATCATGTATCTTAAAGGACTGTATTTTTTCCATGAATGACTCCTTGTGTATAATTTTAGATTAGATTTTATTATACCTTACAATAGTGCCATTGTCAAGGTATTCAGACAGCACCCAGACAGCAAAGCAGCAACTGCTTAAGCTTCTCGGTTCAAAGGATGTTCACGGTTTGCAATGGGGAAGGGAACTCGTTGGCCTGAAAGTTGTGATTCATAAGCACCCAAAATCATCTCCAATGCAGCGACTGCATCCTCAGCTGCGGAGATAGGTTTTCTGTCGTTCTCTATCGCATCAATCAGATCAAGAATCGCCAGTTCATTGCCTTTGAAAAAGGGGGTATCGTCAAGATCAATCGCTTCCCACTGCTGGTCAGCATTTGAGGGTACGATAACAGGATATGGATAAACCATGAGCCTATTCGCCACATCACCACGCAAAGAAAAAGTGCCTTCACTACCAACAATCTCCATACCGTATCTACCTGCACCACCTTGATCGCGTCTCGTTTGGAAGAAGCCCGAAACCCCGTTCTTGAAAGCAAAATAACTATTTATGCAGTCTCCTGCCACGGGACCAACGGGTTCAGTCGGTTCGCTGTCATCACCATAAGCTACCTCTTTACCGTCAATGGTAACATGGGATTGCATCCACTCAACATCACCTACGAAAAAGCGCATCATATTGAACAGATGTGTCCCAAGGACGATCATATCCTCACCGCCACCACGTCTGTCCTGTTTACCACTGGCATAGATGGCATGCACTGTACCAATCTTACCATCGTTGAGCATCTGCTTAATTGTGTGCGTTGCTGGTAAATAGACTGCTTGGTGTGCTACGGCGACTTTTAATCCGTTCCGTTTTGCTGTCTCAACGATTCTGTCTCCCTCAGCAAGAGAACCTGTCATCGGTTTTTCGCAGTAGACACTACAACCCGCTTCGAGACAAGCGGTTACCATATCAAGATGTTCTGTCACCCAACGGGGACAAACACTCACTATATCTAAAGATTCTTTATCTAACATATCACGGTAATCTGTGTAGCTGCGTTTTGCTCCCGCTTCTTCCACTGCTTTTGCCCTTCCAGATTCATCAGGGTCCGAGATGGCGATGAATTCTACGTTTTCTATATTCTGGTATGCAGTATGTAATCCGTGTCCATAGTTACCAGCACCAGTATGGCCAATTGCTGCTACACGATAAATCTTCTGATTCATGTTTTTACCACCTTATAATAGGGATTAATCTAACATTGAAAATGTGTTATCTAAATATCAGGTAAATGAGGAAAATCAGAACGGGAATTGAAGTTATCAACACTTTTACTTCAAGCAAACACTTCCTATATCTATCAACGGATTTTTTGCCTTCATCAGTTCTATTCAGAAACGATAACCTTCGTTCAAGAGATGGATGGGTTTCAAATAATTCAAGTATAAAACGGATAGGTTTAGGTAACGAGCTAAAACCACTGAGATTCTCTAATGCAGACTTAAACGCTTGCTGGTTATTTGTTAGATCAACGGCGTACAAATCGGCTTGATGTTCAAAACGACGCGATAAGAAATTATAGAGAACCTTAAAATATAACACAAAAAAGAGTATGGAAATAATGGATAAGAGAATAGGAAATCCTGTAAGAGGTTCCTTGAGGGGTTCCATTACTAATCCATAGAAGATAACCGAGCTTAATAGATAACCGAGTACGAGTAGCGTAGAGATAAGCAGGTGTTTATGACGTATGTGACCAATCTCATGCGCTACGATTGTCTCAATTTGTTCATCAGGGAAATTGTGCAAGAGTGTATCCGTTATAAAGACTTTACGGTTGCGTGGAATTATCCCCGCAACAGCGGCATTCGCGATAGAGAGACTACCCGTTTGCCATACGCCGATATCCTTGTATTTCATACCACTCCGTTCTGTCAGACGTTGTAGTTTCAGCTTTAATTCTGCGTCTGTTAGTGGCTCTGTCTTCCAGAGAAACTGCATCAATAAAGGTGCAAAGACGAATGGGAGCAAAATCAGTGGCAGTAAAAGCCCCAAACCGACATAAGCGGCTATCTGTTCGGGAAATAGGTGTGTGAAGTCCTGAACAGCACTAACAAATAACATCGGAAACAGTGGTAGGAGCAACATTCTAAAATTGAATCCAAGATATTCCCACGACTGTTCCAAACTTTTTCGTAATCCATACATGACAAAACGGATCCCATATCTCGTGTGGGTCGGAAAGTGTTTGATGAAGTGTAGTCCATCATACATGACGAAACGTATACCCAGCAAGCTCACAAAAAATGGTATAAAAGGAAGAATCTCGCGTGAATGATGAACAGGTTCTAAGAAAGCAAACTGTTCATTAACGAAATCTGGAAGGTGCAATAGATATAGCGTGCAGACCAAACCTATTAGACTCAACACTTCAAAAACAATGGTAACACGTAATTTTGCCCATCTCCGCGTGAGATAGGCAAGTAAAATAGGTACAAATGTGATTATACATACCCAAAAGAATATGACTGTATAATTGACTTCTGTGTCTAATTCGGTAGGTTCATAGCGAATTAGAAAAAAGAGTCCGGCAATTAAAATGATACTGGTTTGTGCCATTACATTCTATCTGGATTAACGCGTGAATTACGCGTTTGTTTCCTCACTCAGAAAGTTCGTTTGCATGTTCTGCGAATTTTATGTCTAATTCTGTTATCCCATCCGCATCGTGTGTCATCATATCAATTGTCACACGATTGTACACATTGAACCATTCTGGGTGATGATTCATAGATTCGGCAATCAACGCAAGTTGTGTCATAAATCCGAAAGCAGCAACGAAGTTCTCAAATTTGAACTCTTTATGGAGTTTACCATTTTTTACAGACCAACCGTCAAGTTCTTCCAAGTTGTTCTGAATCTCAGTGTCAGTTAGTTTTTTGCGTGCCATCAATGTCCTCCTATACACCTTTCGCCCTACTGGTGCTTGTTTTTGGATAATGCATACCTCTTTCTTGTATGTGTTATGAAAATCGGCTTAAACCCAGGTTCTACTGGATTCAAACCGATTTAGAGAAACTCCGAAATTTATGTTTAACGGATGTCTTTGATACTTCCCCATGTGGTTGTGAGCTTTGCTTTAGGGTCTACGGGAAAACTCGTATCGCCAAAGTACTCAATTTCGCCAACCTGAAAATTCTGCTGAACGGTCTCAAAAGCGATAAATCGAAAAAACCGATAGCCGATTTTTTGCTTGTCGTAATCATCACCAGCATCAAATCGGATGACTTGCAGCCGCTGATCCCACAAACTATCCCCCTCATCATAAGAATAGATGGTTGTAAAATCCTCACCATCGTTTGACCCTTGAATCTCCCATACTGAGGGGTCTCTACCAGGAACATCGTTCGCTGAAGATACGGTGAAGTGTGTCAATGCATATTCCTGATCAAACTCAGCTGTCACGTGTATGCCTCCCGCCGGAAGGGATGCAGGTCCTCAGCACCATTTGGCATTGCCGGGACCAAGTTGGTTATCAAAGACGTTAAACGCAAATTCGCCACCGCCAAATCCGGGTTCCTCGCTGGATGAGAATTTCGCGTTGTACCCCTGATCTACATCAGGTTGACCGTCGTCTTCCGGGTCAGTTAGGTCACCACCTATAAGGGATCCCGTTCCTGTTCCTAAGACTTCCTCTGCGTAAGCTATGTCGTTCGTGTTGATAAAGAAACAGAATACCATCAACACAGATACTGCTAAGGTTAGCGTAAGTTTCATAATGTACATACTCCTATAAAAATGCATCTCACTTTTACGTGAGTTTCGTGTTAAGTACTTATATAATACACAGAACTTTAGAATTTGTCAATAGAAAAACAATCTATGGGGCGTAGCGTTTTAGGTACTGAACTGTCTGCATTGAAAATACACCTGCCATCTCATACAATAAATTAATTGGAATATAAGCTAAGATTAGGTTAAAATTGAATATGATATATAAGATTATATCAAGCAAAAACGTAGTAAAATTACAAGGGAGAAACAGATGGCACTTGCAACAACTTTATATTTTCCAGAGGTAGGACCGCAGTGGGAAGACTGGGTTCAAGTTATCAACGTAGGCACTGAAGAGACCCGTGTGAATGCAATAGCAAGAAATGCTGCAAATGGACAACCGGTCTGGTCAGATGAGAAAGAGATTTCACCTTTCGAATGCTGGACCCCAAATGTAGAAGCAATAAAACAGAACTGTTCAATGCAGTTATCAGCAGATCAACCACTCGTAGCAGAACGCCACATGCACAACAAAACAAATATTCTTGATTTTGTCGGCGCAGCAGAAGAATATGAGACTGTGGGACTCAGACTTTTCTTTCCAGAATTAGTTCCGGGTGCATTAGATTGGTTCCGATTTTTGAACGTTGGCGAGGCAGATGCATTGGTAAATATAATTGTTCGAAATCGACGTGGAGACATTAGCAGACAACATCACCGAGCTATCAAACCGTTCTGTTGTTGGGATATAGCCGAAGGCATAATGGGAAATGTACAAGGAACGCTTGAAGTACAAAGCACGCAGCCCATTGTCGGTGAACGACATCTACATTATCAAGGCGGCAAAACGTGCGTAGGACAATACGGACAAGTTATCACTGATGCACCACGAACACTCTATTTTCCCGAAGTGGGTCCTGCATGGCAAGACTGGGCGGTTATTGTCAATGTCGGTAGAGAAAGCGCACAGGTGACAATGATAGCACATGACGATGGCACAGGCGATCCAGTGACTACAATGGAACGCGAAATAGATCCCTATGAGTGCTGGATACCAAAGATGGAAGACATTAAAGTCAAATCCTCAATCCTTGTACGGAGTGATCAACCTATCGTGGCTGAACGACACATGCACAGTGGAACAGCAGTTATTGACCTTCCCGGGGCATCTGAAGAAAGTGGACATGTTGGACTCAGGTTATTTTTCCCTGAAGTTGCAAGCGGGGCAAGAGATTGGTTCCGTTTTCTCAATGTAGGCGAGGCTGATGCATTGGTAAATATCGTCGTTAGAAATAGAAAGGGAGAAGTCAAACGGCAGATTCATAGAAGGATAAAACCGCGTTGCTGTGCAGATGTGGACGAAGCTGCAATGGGGAATATTCGCGGTTCTGTTGAAGCACAAAGCTCACAACCCATTGTCGGTGAGAGACATTTGCATTATCAATCCGGACATAGAGGCGCGGTTGTCGGTGCGTATGGCGTGGTTATAGGTGAGTAATATGTAAAGATCACCCCGCTAAAGCGTGGGTGCTTTGACATAGCGTAGCCAAACGTTCCCTGTCAAGGATTGAGATCTTCACTACAGTAATATATCGGGTGTTCTGGGCGTGGCAGCTCATCGTATGTTTCGGATGCTCCCC
>JAJEJA010000007.1 GCA_022828145.1 Candidatus Poribacteria bacterium
CACCGTGTTAGCGGTTCATACCTAACAGAAGTCTGAAGATGGCCCCATAGTCAAAAACACCAAATGGGTGTGAGACTAAATCCTAATTGTTCGGAGTAGGGACAAAAGAATCCCCGCTCCTTTAGGACGGGGAGCGGTCAATATTAATCTTATGTATAAAGTGCAATTAGTATTATGACATAATATAAGGTTTTTTGCAAACTTGAACCAGGATTTACAGGATTTCACCAGGATATGACAAGAGATGAAACAGAAAAGGTTTCACATTTTCAGAAGAATAGAATACGAGAAGATACCTCTTATCCTGAAAATCTGGAAATCCAGAAAATCTTGGTTCAGACAACTAACCAGAACTTTACACACCCTCCGTTATCAATTCCCTTGCATGACTCATAGAAACAATCTATAATAAATAAAACAACCGATATGAAATGATACATCTCAATTAAGGAGCAAATTATGTATATGAAGATATTCACTGTTTTCTGTGCAGCGTTAACATTTGGACTATTCGTTAGTTTTTGCAATGCTCAGATCGATTCTGAGAAAATCGTAGGTATATGGTTGCTTGATGAAACTAATGGTGATACAGCTGAAGATGCATCTGAAACGGATATAACGGGACAATCACACAATCAGATTGGGTTCAAGGGAAAGTTAATGGGGCTCTTGACATAAAGAAAGGTGGCACAGTCACTATTCCATTCGGTAAAGGTGTCATAACAGATAGAATGAGTTTTATTCTATGGATAAAGTTCACAGATCTTAGCGGACAACAAAACTATTTCTCTATACATGATCAGAGCAATAACCGTTATGTTCCATATAAAGAAGGTCCAAACGTTCTCCGTAGTTGGAGTAATCTATGGAATGTCAGCAGCGGTGTTACCGTTGAAGCAGGAACATGGTATCACGTTGCAAACACTTACGACAGTAACACAGCAAAAATCTACGTAAATGGAGAAGTAAAAGTATCACAATCAGTACCGAAGTTTCAACTTGTAGATCAGGATCAAACTGCTTGGCTTGCCACAGATAAAGGTGCAAGTTTTCTATCTGCTTGTGTTATGGACGAGGTAGGACTGTTTAATGATGCTCTTACCGAGGAGGAAGTCAAGAACATTATGCAGCATGGAATATATCAGGCTGCTTATGCTGTAGAACCTTCTGAAAAACTGACTGTTTTATGGGGTAAACTGAAGAGATAAAAGGCTGACAGGTACTACTCCTTCTTGTCTACAAGCGTATAAAGTTGAATCGCGTTGACACGTCCTCTGCCAACTACAGAATAATGGGATATCTTGATAGCATCTGTCTCAGCATTTATTTGGATCTCAAACGGAAACTCAATTACTCTTTTTATATGTTTAAACGGTTTCCATTCATTCCTTTTATCACGTATGGCGATCGCGTAATTCTGAACTTTTCCTGTACCGAGGAGTACAATCTTGTGGATTGTTGCTCTTTCCGGGATAGTATAAATCACACCATACGCTGTAATTTTTTGCGTTATTTCTTGATCAATGAGCACATACTCTTGTGCTGTGAAGAGTGTAGCACAACTGATAAATGATAAGCAGATCAATACAAGAAACAGGATATTCCATTTAATCATAGTTCTCTGCTTGCATAAAAGTCTTTTGAACATAGTATTCTCCTATAATTATACTGATTACAGATTGGACTATTTCAGATCCGCCCATCTTGTCGCCAATTTACCGTGGGCGGCAACGTCCATAAAAGCTTCTTCAGGCGATATAGTCCATAGCAAGTATGTATTCGTATTATTTCCCTCTATTACCTCTTTTTGCACTTCAACAGCATAGAATGTGCCGTCTGGACTAACCCCAGCAAACTTACGTGGTTCAGAGATTATTTTCCTGTTCTCGTTGAAAATATCCCACAAATAAAGTCCATCCACATCGCCACGAGATTCACCACCGGCACCTATGGTGAACTCACTTATGAAGACATCTTTCTCTGCGCCGGTAGTAGTGTCCCACAAATGTATAGTGCCAGGGAAATTAGCACCTATCAATGTTTCACCATCTGGACTTAACGCGAAAAGGTTTAATCCTTCTGGATTCCCTCCCAATTGGACTTGAGCAGAAGCGTTTATTGAAAACATAAGTAGCAACAGAAATATCGTAAATTTATCAATAATTGCCTTCATTTAATATCTCCTTTTAGCTAAAATCTCTGCCATTTTGTGTTACAACGGTATGATAATATACAGGATAGACGCATTCCCCGATTGCGTGATTAGGGAGTAAATCCTTGTATGAACAAAACTCTAAATAGGGTTACCCAAATTTGCGTCCATCCTGATTAGATTAGTGTTTAGCACCTACTTCACTATTAACATTTTTCGTGTAGCAGTAAAATCCCCTGCCGTGAGTGTATAGAAATACACGCCGCTTGCAACAGACTCACCAAGTGCATTTTTGCCATCCCAATGTGCAGCACGGCTCTTGCCTTGATACATACCGACTGCTTGATGCCCTAAATCTAACGTTCGAACCAATGTGCCATCTGTAGCATAGATAGAAATGCTCACATCAGCAGGGGTTGCCAACTGATACGGTATCCATGTTTCCGGGTTAAACGGGTTCGGATAGTTCGCGAGCAGCGCGGTTTTTTCTGGTGTAAACAGTGCCAAGAGTTGCTCAAGAAAAGCAATACCTTGCTGATAGGTAACAGAGGTATTGCCTGATGCGCGTGCTTCAGCGAGCCATCCTTGAAGTTGTGAGGCGGTGAAATAGGATTGCACCTGTGTGCTCGCAGCGGGAGCGGGTGTTGTCGTTGTTGTGTTCCAAACCGATACAACCAACATCAGATCCGTAATGTCAACAACTCCATTTCTATTGACATCCGCAGGGCTTTGTCCTCTTTTCCCATAGTTTAACACAACGATCCTTAGATCAAGGATATCGACAGCTCCATTTCCGTCTAAATCCGCAGCCATTTTTAATAGGTCAAAGAGTTCGTGAATAGAGGATGTGATATGTCCATTTATATCAATAGTCTTTATCTGGACGCGTGGGTTGCCCCAGTTGCTATAATAAATCGTATCTGAAGTGCTGCCTTCCCACATTTCATCAGCTACCCATAGGGGATCTACATTGGGTAGAGATTCAACAACCAATTGACTAACACTATCAGCTACGTTGCTACCCGGTGTTGCCACTTCTATTTTTAAGGCATGGTCCGGTTGGAGCGAAACAGAAAAAAGTACATTTTGCCCCACCACGGGCATGGGATTGTCAAAGACACGGCGTAGCCACCACCTTTGGGGAGGAGTAAAGTGGTTCTGCCACAAATCATTCTCTACCCGTTCATATCCCATAATAAGACCCGCATCAGGTGTGTGCGATAGCCGAAAGTTGTGTCCGAGTTCATGAGCGATCAATCCTGCCATACTATCATGGGTCTTAACCTCTTCCTTCGCGATATTCAGACCCCCTACACCGTATCCATAATTCCCTGTCGATACGATGCTGAATCGGCCGGTTGCCAGTCCGCGTACATAGGATCCCGGAGAATGCGACAATATGGACGGGCTGTCTGATTGAACGACAACAAGATAATAGTCTTGTGTCTTATCGGGGTGCGTCATATTATGAAGAAGCACCAATTTTGCGCCTACGTCTCTGAATACCCTTTCAACCTGTTTGTCGTCCTTAACGAACGTAAGTAAATCTCCCTGCACAAATGTGGATTCTATGTTATAGATATTAAAATCAAAAGTGTTACCTACCTGCAAAGCAAAAAAATCCTGCACATCCTCCATTATTGCATCTATAGTATCACTATTTACAACCCAATTACTGTTGGTGCTGGTATAGCGTCCTTCATCGTAAGGATAATACCAAATTACATGCACAACAGGACGGGGGGCAGCTGGCGGGGTTGCGCCGGTATTAATAAGAGAGCTTCCCAGTTTAGGTGCGATGTCCCATATACGAACGATGTGATCGACATCAACGCTTACAAGTTCACCATCCGGCGTGAATGCTAATTCAATGGCTCCAACGCGTGTGTCCGAAGATTGTGTAGCAGCTTGTGAAACGGATGTAATGGCGTAGCGGAGGGTACCTGAATTAAGATCCCATACTTGGATTCCTTTTCTACTTTGCCCAAGTGCCAGGGTTTTACCATCCGGACTGACCGCAAAACTTGTAATTGAATACGCGGGTCGGTTCCGTCCACGACCAACTAATTGCGTAGTAGAAATATCGTTATAAAGCAAATAATTCTGTTCAATAAAATGAAGACTAATTCCTGTCTCCACGTGCCAAAAAGAGACATTAGGAGAATAATCATGTTGAACTATGAGTGTTTTACCATCCGGACTGAATACTACTCTACTTGCTCTAACAAGACTTTGGTCGCGACCACGAGGATTATTAGCCCTTCGAGGATAAGACGCAATATTAAGCTCTCCATTAAGTATTCCTCTCTTTACATCCAAAAAGAGGACACTGCCGCCGCCACTAACAATTGCGAGGGTTTTGCCGTTCGGACTGAATGTTATATCTCGGGGAATGAAGCTACCCTGACCGATTATATGTGTATTTCTTGCTATATCCCATAAGATGATTTCATCCGGTCCACCAATTGCAAGTGTTGTTCCATCTGGACTATACGCCATGGAAGTGATATTTATATGCCCTGTGAACTTTTGTCGGATAGCGAGCGTCTCCATATCCCATAAAAGTACAGTTTTGTCAACAGCAGTTGCGAGGGTTTTGCTATCCGGATCGAATACTGCACCTCTAAAATTATCGCGAAACTCATACTCTTGCTCCACAGTAATTGTATCACGGCGTAGAGATGTCTCTGTATACCATAGATTAATTGTATTATCGGCAAAGCTGGCAAGTGTTTTACCATCCGGACTTAACACTGTGCTATTAGTCCAATATCTCATCACATCTACTTTGGTGTTGAGATCTATAAACCGGTAGTCAGCTTCTGTCTTAACCTCCGGTTGGTAGGTGGTGTCACTATCATCTGTGATGTTTACAATTACATCACCGTGGGTATCTGTTATATCGTCGCTTGGTTCACGGTCGATATCCCACAACCACACAGTATTCTCATAAGTTGTTGCAATGGTCTCTCCGTACGGACTTAGGAACACGGTATGATTCTTCACTTCTTCCACTGTTTGCAGGGGGGTGCCTTTTTCTACGTCATAGATCACTAACGTGCCACTTGCGCCATACCAAGAAGCAAGCTGGTTATTGGCATCAGCTTTAGCAGTGAGGAGTATCTTGTTATCTGATCTGAATCCTATAATGCGAACCGGATCTTCCATTGGGAGCCTCCTCACAACAGCATTTGTTTCCTTATCTATGAATTCCATGTAATGAATATTCCCACCAAGCGACCAATAAAAACTTTGGTTTATTCTTATCTGCCTATCTGGATCATTGAAGAAGTTATCTTGTGAGGATGTCAGAGTACCTATTACTACGTCCCAGAATAGATGGGTTGGCTCTTCGTTCACATCATTCCAAGAGATAGTTTGAAGCGTGTGCCCATCTGGACTAAACTTTAGATATTTCACTTCACGCGTATGTTCCAGGGTGTGCCGAAGGGTGCCTGTTAACACGTCCCATAAGAAGATTGATTTCCCACTTTCCCCACTTGCACACGCAAGTGTCCTCCCATTCGGGCTAAGTGCGACAGAACGGTAGAAGTAGTTGTGCCGATATGCGTACAAATCTGCGGGTAGCATGTAACGTTGAGTGCCTGGAAACACATCCCATACGCGGATGGTGTCATAGTCCCAACTGACAAGCGTATTTCCATCCTGACTGAACGTCAGCCCGAGAATATGATGCCAATGTCCTTTGAGTGAGCGAAGTACGGTATTTCTTCCAATATCCCATAGACGGATAATTTTATCATCACCACCGCTTGCAAGTATCTTACCATTCGGACTAAATGCTATATCCCGAACTCTTTCTGTATGCCCGTGGAGCATGTGAGTGTTACGGAAGATCTCTTTTTCCTCTACCGGTTCAGAGGGAGTGTTCCATAACATTACAACACCGGCTTCAGACGTACTTGCCAGTGTTCGCTTATCTGGACTGAAAGCGACTTGAAACGCATTTGTAGGTAGTCTGTTGCGGATGTCTACCGGAACTTTTCGTCCAAGGGCGTTTTCCTCCATATTCCAGAGGGTGATTCCCCGTTTTCCTACCGCAAGGAATGTCCTACCATCCGGACTAAACGCTGCGATGTAACCATCATATTGATAAGGAACACCGGTTTCTTGTCCCTTATAAAGGCTCTTCAGTTTCCTTCCCGTTTTCACATCCCATAAGTAGACACCCCCTGACGCACCTGCCACCGTCTTTCCATCTGTACTAAACGCTATGGATTGAACCTGTCCGCCAGTCTCTGTGAGTGTGTGGCGGATGGGGACTGTTTCTACATCTTCCACATTTTCCACATCCCATAACAGGATAGTATTGCGAACTCCACCACTTGCCAATGTCTTCCCATCCGGACTAAACGCTAAGTCAAATACATGACTAACACCTGTGAGTGTGTGACGGATGGTACCTTCTTCTAAACTCCATAACTGTATAGTATAAGAGTTACCAGTACCATAAGTATAAGAGGAAGCACCGCTTGCCAATGTCTTCCCATCCGGACTGAATGCTACAGCGAGATTATAATTACTTGGCGGACCTGTGAGTGTGCGGCGGAGGGTGGCTGTTTCTACATCTTCCACATTCCATAGGTCAATACGACTTCCTTTACAGGCTGCCAGGGTTTTACCATCCGGACTGAATGCTATTTGAGGCCCCCTATAAGCATCCCTTCCACTTCCGATTCCTGTAGAAAGCAGCTTAAGAAAAGCCCCTGTTTCCGCATCCCACAAGTAGATTCCTTTGCTACCACTGTTCGCTACTATCTTTCCATCTGTAGGCCTAAATGCCACGTCGTATTCTCGTCTAACTGCCTCAAATCCAGTTACGGAGTAGTGGAGGGTAAGCTCATTAAAATCATACAAATTGATTTTATCTTTATAATTCGCCAATATACTTTCATCCGGGGTAAGTATTAAGCTATCGTAGAATCCGATTGTTCTATTGAACAGACTGTTTAGTCGGATGTCACGGTTGGTGCGTGTCTCAACGTCCGATACAGAAATAAATTGTGTATTTGCACTTACGAGTGTTTTTCCATCTGAACTAAATGCGAAACTTGAAGTGTTTTTTGCCCAATGCTCTGTGAATGTATGAAGGTGTATACCAGTTTTGGCATCCCAAAAATGGATTCCTGCCACACTACCGCTCGCCAATGTTTTTCCATCGGGACTGAATGTTACAGTAAAAACACTACTTCTTATACCAAATAGGTAGGGACCTGTAACAACGGGTGCGGGTATCTGTGCATGTTCATCAAGATTCCACAAGAAGATGGCACCATCTGAACTTGACCCCGCCAGTCTTTTTCCATCGTGACTGAATGCTATACTCGTGAAAGATATCTTTTGCCCGTTCGATACTGGCGATTCTGATCGGAGAACGACACCTGTCGTCACATCGTATATGTGAAGGTTCCCATTGGCACTTGTACTTGCCAGGACCTTCCCATCCGGACCGAACGCAACATGAGTAACACTCTCACCAACTGTGTGTTTCTGATATGTGCGTTGTACGAGACCTGTCTCTGCATCCCATAACATAACGCTACCGTCGCTGTTTCCACTTGCGATTGTCTTCCCATCCGAACTGAATACAATACTATCAATTTCCAAGCCTTTTCCAAGCAAACCCAAACCGGTAAATAGAGACAACTCTTCACCTGTATCGGTATCGTGTATCCAAATACCGACACTACTCGCCACCGCAAAACGAGTTCTATCAGGAGAAATAGCTAAGCCACTGATACTGCCTTTACCCAATCGTGCTTTAGCTCCTATCGGCAAATTCAATGTCGATGTATCTACTGCAGCGGTATGCGGAATGTAAATAAAGAGTGAAAGTGTGAACAGTATAATCGCGCAAACCGTAGTCGTTTTTTTTGTTTTCATCGTAAATTCTCCTTTAGATATAATGTTGCGATTCGGAGATCGCTCTTACAATGAATAGGTCCCCTATTTTAAGATTAACATTTTTCGTGTAGCAGTGAAATTGCCTGTAGTAAGTGTATAGAAATAGATACCACTTGCCACAGACTCACCAACAACAGCATTTTTCCCTTCCTAGTGCGCAGCACGATTCTGCTTTGATATCTGTCGACAAGTTGATGTCCTAACTTCCGAATGCTGCGGCGACAGAAACAAGGTCTAAAATGTTGACAATGCCATCACCATTGACATCCGCCTCGTTTTCACCGATTTGTCCAAATGCACCAGCGACGAGGACGAGGTCCAGTATGTTGACATTATCATCGCGATTAAGATCGGCAGCGGGCCATCCTGCTGACCAGATAAGGATTTTCCCATCCGAACCCGCGCTTGCCAACGTCTTACCATCCGGACTAAAAGAGACGCTATTGACGAAACCGGTGTGTCCGTAAAGTGTCCGTAGATGTTCACCTGTGATAACACTCCATAGACGCACTGTCTGATCCCCAGCACTTGCCAGAATCCGCCCATCCGGTCGAAACGAGACACTATTTACATCATAAGTGTGTCCTTCAAGGGTATGTCGGAGCGCGCCAGTCGTAACATCCCATAGACGCACTGTCTGGTCAAAACTCGCACTGGCAACAATCAGACCACTCGGATTAAAGGCAATACTTAAGACTGAATCGGTGTGTCCTTCAAGCCTATGTCGGATCCTATCAGACCTAACATCGTATAGAAAAACCCTTCCGTCAACAAGTCCAAAGGCAACCATTCGACCATTCGGATTAAAAGAGACACTTTGGAGTTCTCTATTAACTACTGATGAACTCCTCCAATCCGATCTATCCCATAGTCTACCCCCTCTATTAGATCCCGCAATTGCCACCGTCTGACCACCCGGACTAAACGAGACACTTGTGCCCCCATAGAAGGGATCAATACGCTGTAGGAGTTCGCCAGTTGCAACATCCCATAGGTAAACATACGTGTCCGCACTTGCTAACTTCTTACTATCCGGACTAAAGGAGATACTTTTGACCAAGCCTCGGTGTCCCACGAGGTTTACGACCTCTTGATGCGTTTCTGTATCGTAGAGCCAAATACCGCTGTCACTTGCCGCAGCGAGAAGTTTTCCATCAGGAGAATACTCGATATCATTAATTGGTTCTTCAGCCAGATGCACAATCGTGCCTTCTGGTGCTATCCATTCTGTCGATTGCTGTGCGAAACCGAAGTAAATAGCAACTAAAAATAACATTATCGTTAGAAATAAGTATCTGAGTTGCATAGGATTCTCTTCCTCCTTATCGTTGTACCGTTTATTGCACAATTAAAAATGTGTTTTTATCAAACTGTGCATAAGTAAGTAACGTTGCTGGGGTGTTTTCGCATTTTCAAGACTCATTGCCAGATGGGTGGAGATGGGAGGTAGAGGGTTCTACCCTGGCAATCCATCTCCAAGTCCATTCGTAATCGTACAAACTTTCCCGAAAGAAAACTTGTATATTATGACGATGTCTATATATCATGCTTATCAATTCTGATATACGATAATACTAAGACATGCACTGGCAATCTTCGCTTGGCAGTGCCGCGGCTCGGGAGTCTTGCACACTCGCCGAACCACCAATAAAGGATTTTACGGATGCCGAAGATATATTACCAAAAATGTTAATAGAATACAACGTTTTTATTACTATTTTTTTGATTCTCCAATTTTTTGTGTAACAGACTGGGGGTGCCACCTTTAATCTCTATCTATAGGCGTAATAGTCTTGACGCAACGGAAGCCGAGGGCTATGTTCGTAAGTGTTGGTGAAACCCTGTTGCGATAGGCGACCCGGACGTTTTGGACTTCAGTATTGTACCAGGCACCACCACGTGCTACGCGGGAAGTTGTAACGGTCGTGAAGTCAGATAGGATTAAATCTGCATTGTCTATTGTATTTACGCCTGCAAGCGGGTTTCGACGCGGAGAGGAGGAATAGAAATCGCCATAATATGCGTCAAGACACCATTCAAAGACGTTACCCGCCATGTCATAGATACCATATCCATTCGCGGCATAATTACCGACAATTGTTGTTCCACCTACATGGTTGCCGTAGTTCGCCTGTCCCTTTGAAACAGCGTTTCCCCATGGGTACTGCTGCCCAGATTTGCCTCCTCGTGCTGCTTTTTCCCACTCAGCTTCAGTGGGTAAACGTTTCTCTGCCCATTTTGCATAAGCCATCGCTCCGTACCAACTCACGGAGGTAACTGGATGGTCTGCTTTTCCTGTCGGATAATTATCTCTATGCCAATGTTTAAGGTAGTTTCCATTGTGATACTTGGATGGTATTTGGTCTTTACGCCACTGTGGATTCGCATCAATAAATGCCTTGTATTGTGCGTTCGTCACCTCATATTTGTCTATATAGAATGCGTCTATGTAGACGGTATGGACCGGTTTTTCGTCGGTGTTGTCGTTACTACCCATCTGAAATTCGCCTGCGGGGATTAGCACCATTTCTGATGGAATTGAAACCGTTATGGGTTTCGGCTCCGGAGTCGGTGTTGTTTTAAGCTCCTGCTTCGGCGTGACAACTGCTTGTTCGCTGGGTGTTGGTTCAGGATCAGACTGCTTTGTTGTGGATACAGGTTCTGCGGATGGATTGGATGTTCTGTCTTCTTCAGCGGTCATCTGTTGTGTAACAACCGGTACTGATGGAACTGCTGGTGTTACAGGTTCTGGTGTCGGATCCGGCGGTGTAACCGTCGACTGCTTAGGTGTAGCCTGTCTCGGTTCGCGCGCGCCACTCTGTTCCGTTGAAGAGGATTGTGCAATATCCCGTTCGTTAGATATAACCTTCGGTGTCTCCGACGGGATAGATTTTGCCTTTACTTCCGTTTCCGTCTGTTCTGTGGAATTCTGCTCTGATGCCTCGTCTGAGATGGTTTCCGTTGCTAATTTGGTCGTGTCTTGGGTAGTTACAGGGGCTATTTCGGTCATTGAAGAGTTTGATGCACTACTATAGCTAACATATCTAATTGTACCCATAAGTGCTAATAAAAGGAGCGGTGCCACTGCTATCCAGATCTTCATCCGTTTCTGACCGTAAATACCTATCGTTCGGTAGCCCTGTATTACCAGACCAATCACAAGTCCCCAGAAAGCCCAACCGACAAAAAGAGGTAGATTGAATCCAAGATCAAACAGTTTATCCATTCCATGAAAAAGCAGTGTTCCGATGTAAGCTAAAAGGATGAATGGGGATGCCATGGCATAAAGAATGCCTATAATACTTGACAGAACAGCGGTTCCCATAATGAAGAGCGGAGCTCCGACTAACATAAAGACAACAGCAAGTGCAAGAAAAACTACGAGGACAAGTCTTCCGAAAGTAGCCCATGGAGAAAGTATATAGGCACCTGCCGCGCCAACGACAATGTTTCGTAGCCACCTAAAGCAGGATTGAACAAATTTGATATAGACCCTGGCAAACCACTTGATAAATTTCCAGACAGACTTCATTAAGCGTACCAGAACTTCTACTAACTTGTTATGGTCTTGTGCATAAAAGAGATTCTTAATTGGCAAAATTGGCATCAAAAATCGTTGCCAACTAAACGATTTTGTAACGACAAGGAGCCAATGCGCGTATACACCTATCCCAAGAATAAAAGTTCCCACCCATACTGTATAAGGCAATTGGGTCATGATGAGACGGGTCGTTAAGAGGAGTACCGCCATTAAGACACCACTCAACCCGACTGAGAAGAATAATCGTTTAATCCCGTGATTAATATAGATTGGAACATCCATTTCTTTCCCGTTGGTTCTAACGACGAGGGATGTATCATTCACTTGGTCAGCTGTTAGGTTGTTCCCATCAATGTTAACAACGGTTTCGCCATAGATGTCCGTATCAGAAACATGTAGTCCTGGTATATCGTTTGCTAATTGGACCTTACCGTAAAGGAAACCGCGCCCAACATTCCTAATTTTACATTGAACTGCTTTCTTCATTCCCGTATCCTCAACGTTGAGGTGTATTTCGGGGTGGCTAATGTAAGGGATTGGATTTCCGATTTTTGGGTCAAGTTTTTGAACAAAGGTTTCTAAACCTATGTCCTGCTGGTCAGTATAGTCATTGGTGATCTCATTTGCGGTAGCTGCGAGTTGCTTTTGATTGGTGTGCTCAAGCCAAAATGCAAAGAACCCGTTATATAGCAAGGTGCTTGCCTGTACCCAATTCTTGTCTATCAAGCGAGCGAGTTGTTTCGGTGTGCTTACCCCTTTTCCCTTCTGCATCCGCATCTCACCGCGGAGCAACGTGATGATAGCCATAAATCCTGTATCGCGATCATCTGGAAACCTGTCTACGGTTGCTCTTGCGGCATTAGCAAACAGATCCTGTTCAGCACTGCGTAAGTTTTCTTCTAAGGACCCGTCATAAAGTGCATCAGTGGCGACGCTGTCATACTTCTCCATTAGGTCAGTTAGATGTGTGATGTTACTTGCTTCTTCACCGCCAGGGAATGTCAAGACTGACTGCGTCAATTCTTCTGGTTCCTGCGTGAGGTCTGCAATGTGTCTGCGACGCGCTTCTGGATCCAGCAGTATATCCTTTGCCTTAATCAAAACCTTCTGCCACTGTGCTTGGGTTAAGCCATCAGAACGCGGTACATTTGCATACGAACCAATTGTCTTTTTATACTGTTCCGCGTGAGCATCGTTGACAAGGTTTTTTACTGTAGTCTCATCTTTGCCTTGAATCTCGTCAATTGAGATCCCAAGTACTTCAAAATAGTTATATTCCATGATATTCCCATTTCCTTCCTATTACTATTCAACTTCCAGACGTTGCATCTGTTCGGTAGCTTCTGCAATTTCCGTTTCGTTAAGTGTTGATCTATTAATAGTAACCTCTGCGGTCCTGCCATCAGGTCCTTCCGCTATCACCTCAAGGGTTTGGTCCAGGTTATATTTGTAGACAACATGAATGGGTGATCCCGCGGGTAACCCTGGTGGTAATTCGAGCTTACATTCCCCGATTTTAAATTCTTCAAATGCGCTATCGGGAATTTCGTTTTTGAGTTGATCATGTTCAAGTCCCTGTACAATGACACCGACGACAGAACTCTGATTGTCGTCCCGTGTTCCAAAGGTTTCCGCCTTTTCACAAGGGATAGGTGTCATCTTCGGTATCATCACATGGATGCGCGCTTCGTCTCTTTCATTGAGGACCACGGTTCCGAGGTGATGTGTCGCGCCATCGGTTACCTTAACAGTGAGCTCCCCTCCAGGACCGATGAATCGGTCTTTGACTGCATCTGGAATATCTTCAGTCACTACAGTATCAGATGTACCACTTGTGCCCTCTTCAATCTGTCGTAGTGTTCCCTGGATGGCTGCCCCAAGTGCTACAACGTCGTCGGGATTAACTTCGCTTGGATTGATATCTTTCCCGCTGATTTCGGTAATCCTCTTTTGCACCATCGGCATACGTGTGGAACCGCCGACCATTAATACTGTATCAATATCATCCCAGGTCATTTGTGCTTCACTGAGAACGACCCCACAGAGTGCATCACATCTATTGACCAAGTTTGCAGAGAGTTCTTCAAATTTTTCTCGTGTAATCTCTATGTTGCTACTCTTACCGTTGTAGCTGCATCTGATCCGTGCCTTTTGGCGTTGTGATAGAGATTCCTTGGCACTAATTGCGCTCAGTTGTATCTCTTGATATACATTAAGGTCTTGTAATGGGTTTTCTCCGTGTTCATTCTCAAAGGTGTCCGCCACATGAATGATGATTTTATCGTCCCAATCCTTCCCGCCGAGTCTATGGTCTCCATTCGTAGCGATCATCTCTAATTTGGATCCTGAGACCTTCATGACGGTTACATCAAACGTCCCGCCGCCGAGGTCGAACACAAACACAGTTTGATCGCTACCGTGTTGGTCAATCCCGTAAGCGAGAGCTGCTGCGGTGGGTTCGTTTACGACTTGCAGTACATTCAATCCAGCAATTTCTCCGGCGATGCGCGTGGCTTGGCGTTCTGCGTCTTTAAAATAGGCAGGGACAGTAATAACTGCATCCGTGACCTCTTCATTGAGATACTTTTCAGCATCCTGTTTGAGTTTCTGCAAGATGAGTGCTGAGAACTCTTCAGCTGAATACTGCTTTCCACCAAATTCACGTGAGAATTCTTCTTTAGATTTACCCATTTCACGTTTGACGAACTCAACAATATCCTCTGGGACCGCACTCGCGTTCTGTTTTGCGACCTTCCCAACGGTGACAAGGTCATCCTCAAACATAATTACCGATGGCGTAATCCTATCACTTTCTGCGTTAGGGATAATTTCCTCTTGTGCATGTTCGTTGACATGCGCTATCGCGGAGAATGTCGTGCCTAAATCTATGCCAACAACTTTACCCATCTGTTTCATCTCCTTTTTCGTTTGTCGGGTTTTCACCGACAGTTGCTTCGTCTGTGTGTGGTGTGTATCGCAGTATAGTAACCTCTTCTGGACGAAATACCTTCTCATGCCAATAGAAACCGATTTTATGAACTGCTACAACGTTTTGATGCTGTTCGCGGTCATTTGTCGGTATCGTTTTGATGGTTTTGTGCAATTTCCGGTCAAGTTTGTTTAGATGTTCCGCATAAGGTTCAACATCTATGCGGTATAACACCTCTTCCAACTCAATTCGGACATTTTCCATATTGTTCTGAAAATCAGACAGCCTTGCTTTCAGTTCGATCCAAACCTTCGGTAGTTCATTCGTGAGTGTTTTCCTGGTTTGTTTACCTACCACTTCATCAAACAACTCACCAAAAGTTTCTGTTGTTTCACTGATCTCATTCAATTGGGATTCGACATCTCTAAAGTTGTCATAGAATTGTATGAGACTATGGATAATCGGTTTGTGAAATGCTTCCATGAGAGAATTCTCTTTATAGTCCTTCATTTCACGATAGATCGTATCGAACATCTGTTTCTGATTCTGGTTGCGAGCGATCTGATTGTTGAACAGTTCATGTAATTCTGTTAGGTGTTGATGCAGTGAGGCAAGAACATCCGTATCTGGTGGTAATACGTCAGGTTCACTGGTTGGCACTTGCGGCTCCGTTTCGTCAACCGTACCACCATTTTCATCTGGTGAGGTGTGCGTATCATCAACCTGTTCTTCAAGGGATAGTTCTTGATCAGTCGTCTCTGTATCAGTGCCTTCAACTGTTTCATCAATTGTCGGTACATCTTTATGCAAAATCGTAACCTCCTTATGGCACCTTATCTTCATCTACGACGCATCGGAATCCGATGGTACCTCCCACGATATGCTGTAGAGAATAAGGTATCAAGTAGCGTTCAGTAATCCAAGCGGTACGGGGGAGTTCACGCCAGGAGTTGCCACGCAACACGCGCTTCTTTGGGTCAGTTGTATCGCTACACCATTCCCAGACGTTTCCAAGCATGTCGTATAGACCGAACTCATTCGGGAGATAACTTCCGACAGGTGCAATGCGTTGATGGTTATCTGCTTCTCCACTTAGATTAGACTGTGTCCCATCCGGTAGGGTGTTCCCCCATGGATATTTTTGCAAGACGAAACCGCCGCGTGCGGCTTTTTCCCATTCTGCTTCAGTCGGAAGTCGTTTACCTGCCCATTCGGCATACGCCACAGCGTCATCCCATGTCACATTCACAACTGGGTAATTTGGGAATGGAGCGTCGGTGTAAGTCTCCTCGGGTAAGGGACGGTGTCCGGACTGCTTGAGGAATTCTTCGTATTGTGCCAGCGTGACTTCGTGTGTGTCCATGTAAAATCCATCAACATGAATTGGATAGCTGGGTGCGTGCTCTTTTTTTGTTGCGGGTTTACCCATCTGAAATTCCCCTGCGGGTATCAACACCATTTCAGCTCCGTCTTTTTCCCATTTAATTGCTCCAAATGGGTGTTGTACATCCTCAGTTTCTAACGTGACGTTCCAGGTTGTTGTCTCTCCGGCTTTCAAGATCAGTTTTTTCTCACTGTCTTTGTAATCGTCATGCGTTATCTGAACTGTCACGTGTCCACCCTGTACGTCGGTGTTAATTTCAAGGATAAATGGTGTCTTACCGATCAGATTTCCATCAATATGGACTCTTGCGCCAGTCGGCTCGCTTTTGATGTCTAAGGTAGCGATTGTGTCGTTATCCTGGGAATCCCCAATTCTTGATGGCAGTGAATGGATCATGGGTGTCTGCGCTGTTTTCTCGTCTTTAAAGAGGTTTGCCGTTTTTAATCTACATTGTGCCAGCACCTCATCCCAGGACAGAAATCCATCAGCTGACTTTTTATCGTTTAAAGTTCCATCGGCATCAGCGGTGAAACTTTCAACGAGTGCAGCCGTAAAGTAACCTCCGACCTTTTCGTCTCCGAAACCGAATTGCCCAGGGAAAGCAGCAGTGACATCAAGAGTCCCAGTATGTTTGAGGAAAAGATCCTCGGTATAGAGACGGTTTGGTGGCAGAGCCGTTGAGAAACTGACACTTAAGCCCGGTCCGGCAGGCCTTATGAAGTTACTGCATGTGTCGGTGATAAGCATTTTCAAACTCGCCTTTTTTTGTTCCAACAATTCACGCAACTTTGCGCGAGGGACCACGTCTTTGTTCTGGTCAAAGTTGAGAACATGCTTATTATCAAAACTCTGTATACTTCCATGTCCATTGTAATAGATAAACACCGTATCTTCTTTCTTAGTGGATAGGTTGTGAAGATAGTCTTTCACATGTGTTGCTTTTATAATTCCCTGAGGATTGGAATCAATTCCGTGAGGTTCTCCTTGGATCAGAGTCATCTTCGTGATACTGCCGAGTAGCTCATCTTCAGATTTCATAACGGTTAAATGCACATCACAGTGGTGTGAGACGAGCTTCATGACTTCCATTATACGTTCCTCACTCTTTTCGACGCTTTTTCGGATGTTCACATCGTTTCCGACTATGATGAGAAGCGCGTGAACTTCTTTGGCACTGGCAAAAGACGCCGATCCCAGACAGATAAGGGTTATCAGTATTAACAAGATTCCGGTAGTTGGTAAAGTACATATACGTAACATAAGTTCCTCCAAGAATGTTAGATCAGATTCTCTATGTGATTTTTTATAGGCTCTATTCAACTCACTCGTCTGTGTCGAATCCACGTGACACTACAGATTTCAATGGATATGCAGAAATTCCTACTTCCGTATAAGCATTTTGCGCGTAGCAGAATAATCACCTGCCTTGAGTGTATAGAAATACACACCGCTTGCCACAGGTTCGCCGACAGCGTTTTTGCCATCCCAGTGCGCGGCACGACTTCTGCTTTGATAGATACCGACAGGTTGATGTCCTAAGTCAAGCGTCCGAACCAACGTGCCATTCGCAGCATAGATAGAAATGCTCACATCAGCAGATTTTGCCAACTGATACGGTATCCATGTTTCTGGGTTGAACGGGTTCGGATAGTTAGGTAATAACGCTGTCTCTTTCGGTGTTAATGCTACTAAAAGTTGCTCAAGGAAACGAATACCTTGTAGCGATGTCGGGTCTGTCAGCTTCTGCTGCTGTGCTCGTGAAAGCCATTGCTCAACATCTTTCTTTGTCAGATCAATGTCTTGAACTTGTGCCAATAGTGCTGGTGCGGATGTTCCGTTACTTAACGCACCCGCGACCTTCACGAGATCTACGATATCAATTTTTCCATCCCCATTGACATCTGCTGGGTGTCCCTCATCAGGAACAGGTTTACCGAAATTTGCTGCGACCAAGACTAAATCCTGTATATTCACTTCCCCATCCCGATTAACATCTCCGAACACAAAGGCGTTTACCTGCGCGCTTTCAAAAGTAGGAATAGAGATCAATCCATTTGGTGCTGTGAAAAAACCTGTAACACTGATAGTCGAGGATTTAATAGTCTTCACTCGGAATGATGCTGTTTCCAGCGTTCCATCCCCGTTACCTATACCTTTTGATCTTCCTGAAGTAGGGATATAACCACCTTTTTCGCTTGCAAGAAACTCAAGTGCGGATGAATCGTAATGCCAATATAGTTCATAGGATGCAATGTTCTCACCACCAGTAATATCAGCGTTGAAAATTATCGTTTCACCCACCTCTGGTGAGTTGACTAAGATAGGTGTAACATGTACAATCGCGGACGATGCTTTAGGTTGTGGTTTGACTACACGTCCACTCACTGTAAAGTGCTGTAGATGTTCACCATTAATATCTGTAACAATGACATTGGAGAGTTGGAGAATAGATTCCTTGATTGCTAACACCTCAAACGTGAGTGTCGCAAGGCTGCCTTCTGTTTTTTGGCTGATTCCCGTGAGTGAAGTGCCAGCGACTTGCACACTATTTTCACTGACGATAGGTTCTAAAAAGAAAGCTCCTTCAGGTAAATAATCACCGGTTGTACTCTCTACATATTGGAGTGCGGTAGGATCGAACTCCACCGTTGCTTGATACCCACCGATATTGCTTCCTTCAGTGATTCTTACTTGGAAAGTCAATTGTTCACCGATAGCAGCAGATTCTACGACAGTTGGTGCAATACCGACAGTCCGCACGGAAGAAAACTCCCAGAACAACACGGAACCATCACTACTTCCACTTGCAAGGATGCTACCATCCGGACTAAAATTCACACTTGATACATCCGCTGTATGTCCTCTAAGTGTTGCTTTTAGTGTGCCTGTAGCAACATCCCACAAACGGACGAAACTATCATCACTTGCAGTTGCAATTGTGGAATTGTCCGGACTAAAATGGTAATGATTAAGATTATTATCATGTATTAGACTTGCTTTATAGGTTGCTGTCTGGGCATCCCACACATCCCACAAATGCAAGGCTTTACCCCAGCCTTGATATCCTCCATCAACACTTGTCAACGTATTTCCTTCTCTACTAAATTGTACAGTCCAGACTTCGTGGTTATGTGGCAGACGAGCTGTTTCCCGCAACGTTGTAAGATCCCAGAACCGTACAGTACCGTCCTCACTACCACTCGCGAGTGTGCTGTCATCCGGACTGAATTCCACGCTATGAACATCATAACGATGCCAGAATTCAGCTTTTCTTTCCAACGTGGTTAGATCCCATAATCGTACTGAGTTATCAGTACTGCCACTTGCAAGCATGGACCCATCTGAATTAAAACTCAGGTTTAGATTATGATATGGAGATGGGAACGTGATGATGTGTGTCATCGTAGTGAGGTCCCACAATTGAACATTGTGATAATGACCGGTAGCGAACTTTTTACCATCCGGACTGAAACTTGCACCGTAAACATCACTCATGGAGATCATTTCAGCTTCTGTAGCAACATCCCATAAACGCACCGTGCCACCCCAAGTTTGACTTAAGAGTGTTGAGCTATCAGGACTGAACCACACTACCGATAGACCATCTCCGTGCCATAGAGTTGTCTTTCGTGTTCTTGTTGCAACATCCCATAAATGTACTATTCCGGTCGGATCACTAATTACAAGCAATGAACCATCAGGACTGAATATAGCAGATCGAACTGCATGATTATGACTTGTAAGTGTAGATTTTTCTTTTCCTGAGGCAACATCCCATAATCGCACTTCAGCCCAACTTGCAGTAGCGAGAGTCTTGCTGTCCTTATTGAAATCTACACTTCCGTTATATCTTGAATCACCTTCTTTAATAAGCGTTGAATTTTCAGTCCGCGTATCAACATCCCACAAACGCAACGTTCCACCTGGACTGCTACAAGCAAGCGTCTTCCCGTCTTTACTGAAACTGACATGATGAACTTCACCTTCACCGTTTTCAGGTTTAAGGTTGGCTAACAACGTACCTGTACCGACGTCCCACAATGTCCCATAAAGGTATCTACCACCTGTTGCGATAGTGTTGCCGTCTGGACTGAAACTTATGCTATAAACTTCACGACCAACATTTAAGGTTGCTTTCTGTGTTAATGTCCCAATATCCCATAAACGCACAAATTCATCATCACCACCACTTGCGAGCGTCTCACCATCCGGTCTAAATCGCACACTATTGACTTCCTTCCTATGCCACAAAGTTGCTTTTCGTGTTTCTGTGGTAACATCCCACAAACCTACAGTATTATCCGCGCTCCCACTTGCCACCATCGAATCATCCGGACTGAAAGCGACACTCTTGACATCACCTGTATGTCCTATGAGTGTTGCTTTGAGAGTTCTCGTATTAATGTCCCATAAACGCACTGTGTTATCTTCACTGCCACTCACCAGCACGGTGTCATCTGAATTGAAACTTATACTTCTTACTGGTTCGGTATGTCCCGTGAGAAGTGCCTGCTCATCGCCAGTTTCGGCATCATACAGCCAGATTCCAACAGTACTTGCTACAGCAATTATATCACCGGCAACTGAATACTCAATTTCGTTAATCCACCCTTTACCGAGGCGTGCGACTGCCCCTTCCGGTAATGAGAGTGTCGTATGTTCGTCCGCAAAAGTTTGCGGTAATAATATGATCTGTGATAGCGTAAATAGTATAATCGTGGTAACCAAAATGGTTTCTTTAGTTTTCATCGTAAATTCCCCTTTATTATTTATAACATTGCGATTCGGAGATCGCACCTACACCTCAATATCATCATAACTGATGATGGTGTATTACAACTTTTAGGTCTTGATGTTCAGTACATCGTCAACAATACCAGCACGCAGCAAGCGGCAGTAAGTTATAGATGCACGACCATCACTGAATCAAAAGTAATAGGGTATTTGGACGTTGCATTCTTAAACGCATACCCATTGCCAGATGGGTGGAGACGGGGATAGACGGTTCTACCCTGGCTTTCCGTCTCCAACGTCCATTCGTAATGGTACAAGATTTCCGATAGAAATCAAGTATATTATGACGATGTCTAAAATACCATGATTATCAATTCTGATATATGGTATACTAAACATGCACTGGCAATCTTCGCTTGGCAGTGCCGCGGTTCGGGAGTCTTGCACACTCGCCGAACCACCAATAAAGGATTTTACGGATGCCGAAGATATATTACCAAAAATCAAAATAAAATACAACGTTTTTATTACTATCTTTTAATTGTTCTTCAATTTTTTGTGTAACACAGTCGGTATTCAACAATTCTTAACGGGTCATAGCATATTCCGCACGTAATTTCTGTATACCGACGTCCATTTTTGTATACTCGTCTACAATGTAAGTGCAAGATGCATGCCAACTAATCTATCGGTAGAATAAAACATACAAAATAGTTATTTGAATAACGTGAGTTTGATAAATCAGATTTTCCCAGGCCGGTATGTTCGGTTTCCTAACCGAACCGGATCCTACGCGAAAACCTTTATGAACGCAAGTGGCACAAAGCCTGCAGAATACGCGTTTGGTATTCGGCATTGGTTAGGAAACCGAACCTACCGGGTCTATGCAAGTGATATTTTGAGCAAAATGAAGTCCATATACCTATTATCAAACTCACGTTTGAATAGTAATATCAGCACAATCTTTGTAAGAACTATTCATAAGTCTTGTGTAATTTGCAGAAGTTATGCAAAGAAAAATGAACTATCGGTATAATATTAAGACTTACGCATTATCTCTTAAAGTCCCCTTGATAAGGGGGATTGCGTAAGTCCTAAATATAAAGAAGTAACAGGCGAATATTGCGTATACGCGAAGGCACAATATTGGAAACATAGGAGACCATGTTATGAAGAAAGTACTCATAATTGCCAACAGTCAACCTTCAGATGAATTGGTGAATTTTTTAGAGGAAAAGGATTATTCGCCGATCACCGTTGACACCCAGGAAGAGGGTTTGAATCAGATTAGGGAATCCAAGGACTTGAGAGTTGTTCTGATCAATGTGGAATCGTCAGGACAAGACGGTTTGTTGACATTAAAGCAGATTAAGAACGGCCGCCCAGAGGTCAGCGTAATTTTGATCGGAGCAGGGGTGCAAACAGCGAGAAAGGGAAAACTTCTCAATGCCTTAGATGTGCTACCTGAAAGTAACGATATGGAGGAAATCTATGAAGTGCTTGAATCGGCGTTTAAGCGGTTATCTATCCGAAAAAAAGCTGCCGACCGTATAAGAGATATCTATAAGGGAATGCTTGATCGCGCATTAAACCGTCCATCTGACCAAAGTGATGAAGATGAAGATGAAGATGAAGATGAAGCTATAAACAAGAAAAACCAGTATTTTCTCGTTGGAAATCATAGGTCAATGTTTGAAGTGAATAAAGCGATCGGCAGTGTAGCCAACAGAGATGTTTCAGTGTGGCTTGAGGGTGAATCAGGCACCGGGAAAGGATGGGCGGCACGTTTAATTCATGAAGATAGTGATCGGGCAGAGGAACCGTTTGTTACTATCGATTGTGGCGCAGTGCCCGAAAACCTTTTTGAAAGTGAAATGTTTGGTCATAAAAAGGGGGCGTTCACACATGCTATATCAGATAAAAAAGGGAAATTCGAAGAAGCTAATAAAGGTGTGCTTTTTTTAGATGAAGTTGGCAATATGCCTCGCTCCCAACAGATGAAACTCCTGAATGTGCTGCAAACAGGAGAATTCACGCGTGTTGGCGAAACGGAGGAACGTAAAGCAGATGTACGGGTGATTAGTGCTACCAATCAGAAACTGGAGGAGATGGTGGAACGAGGGGAATTCCGACAGGACCTATACCAACGGTTATGTGCATATAAAATCTCACTGCCGCCTTTGCGAGAAAGGAAAGACGATATTCCGATACTCGTCGCAAACTTTCTACAACATAAAGAAAAAAATAATAAACCCATATACGGTGTGTCTAAAGAGGTGAGAAACTTTTTTAAAGGGTATAATTGGCCCGGAAACGTTCGAGAATTAGAAAACTGCCTTAAAGCCGCGATTGCCAATTCACAAGACGATGTGATTCTACTCAATGATCTTCCACCAGAAATCTATGGTAATAACAGCAACGGCGGCTCCGACGGAAACGGGCAAGAGAGACAATCTTCTGATACTTTGGTCACCCCTGTCCGTGAAAACCTTTTTGATCTACCAGTCGTCGTGTTGTGCCAACTCATCGCTGATGCGGAATCGGGTATCCCTGACGCATGGTGGAGCAAGTTCTCTGATGATGGACTCGACCGAGTGGCTAAGGCACGAGATGAAATTGAAAAATGGGAATTAGAATGGAACACGACCTGGTTTGCGCTTTCTGATTTATCGGAACGTATTAAGACGGTGGTTGACGCCGCTATTGCTCAAATATCACATCAACATCAGATCGCTACCGAATCCATAGAGGAAGCCGAACCCATCAGTATTGAAGGAAGAACACACAGAGGTAGCCTTACAGCAGTTCTACACGAAGTCGTAAAGGCACACGGGTACGACAGAGAAAAGGCTGCGAATGAGTTAGATATGAATCTGGAACAACTGGAAAAGCGACTCTCGTATATCGTTAACGAAGAGGAATATAAAGGGGATCGTGAAAAGGCAGCAGAGGCATTGCATATTCCTGTAAGGCAGTTGGAGGAATGGATATCTGTATGGACTAATGATGACAGGAATGATGAGAAGAATAGACTTCGAACCCCAATAGAACCTTCACCTAAATCGAGACCAGCACCATTTCGGAGCGATGAAATCAAAAGACTTCTTACAAAATCAGTTATTTCGTTTGTTTTGGATAATTTCTCCCGTGTGCAATGGCGGGATAAAAGCCTGAAAGGTCAAATTCGGACTGTTCACCTTGCTTTGAAGGTACTAGCTAAACGTCTAAACAAAGAGCACGGTTATATCTATTTCGGAGGCATGACAATTTCTCAAATTGAGAGGAGTATTTATCGCAGATCACCATACCTATATAATACCCCGAAGATAGCAATAGAGGCACTTGACGTGGATCCAAGAACGTTACGCAATCACTGGCCAAAGGAAAAAGAGTGGCCCTGGGTGGGAGATTCCCTAAGTCATGACACGCTTTTTATAGGTTAGTTCTGAACTTACTTTGAAATTCATCTTTTTGATTGACACAATCCCTTTCACTGTTGTAAAATACATAAAAAACAGGTACTGTAACTGATACCATTTCTAATTGAAAATGTCACTCTTTTGTAGCATAAACTTCCAGTTTGTGCCGTTACACGTCTGATTTTTAAACAGCCGGTAATGAGAGAAAAATTAATAGAAATAGTATAACATCATTACCGATCTCAAAGGAGACACCATGAAAACATCAAAAGCCTTCTGGAAAACACTGCTACCACTGTTTCTATTTACGCTGATAGTTCTCCCTACCTCAGCAGATGAACACGGAGAAGAAGAAGCAGTACCACCCGTTAAAAAATACGTAGAGTTCACACTTAGTGGCACATATTCCGATATAAAAGAGATGAGCTTGTTCGGGACTGCCTCAACCAAAACAGTACGTGGATTACTGAAAAAGTTAGATGCACTCAAAAACAACGAAGAAGTCGTAGGGATTATCTTCAAAATAGGAAATATCGGAATCGGATGGGGAAATCTACAAGAAATTCGCAATAAACTGAACGAATTTCAAGAAACCGACAAAGAACTCATCGCTTATCTTGAAAGTGGCAGCAACGCTGAATATCTACTCGCTACTACGATGGATCGCATCGTCCTGTTGCCTGTCGGAATGCTTAACATAACAGGTATACGTTCCGAAATTATGTTCTTCAAAGGACTATTCGAGAAACTGGATATTGAAGCCGATATGCTCGCAATGGGAAAATTCAAATCCGGTGTTGAACCCTTCACACGCGACAGCATGTCAGATGCTTTCCGTGAGTCCATGACGAGTCTACTTGATGACATATATGCACAAATGTTAACGAAGATCGCTGATGGCAGAGACGAGATTACAACAAACGATGCCGCGGATTTGATAGACCTTGGTCCCTTTACTGCAAAGGAAGCACTTGAAGCAAAACTTGTTGACGAACTACACTACTATGATGAACTCTTGGATACAATTAGAGAGAAACCCGATGTAGAACTGTCAACAAAGGATGACAAAAAGGGAAGAAAATTACCAGATCTGAACAGTCCGTTCGGACTGATGCAGCTGCTCAACATGCTCACCTCTTCGCAACGCGCCAGACCTCGGGCTGCGGATAAACAGATCGCGCTCATCTATGCAAGCGGTCCTATATTGCCTGACATCAGTATGCCTTTTTCTACGACATCTCTGATTTCACCCAAAACGTTCAAGAAAGCGTTTAAAAAGGCTCGTGAAGACGATAAGATTAAGGCAGTCGTATTTCGCATAGATAGTCCAGGCGGTTCAGCGATGGCATCTGACCTGATTTGGCGTGAAGTCATCCTCACACAACGCGAAAAACCTGTTGTCGTTTCTATGGCAAATATGGCAGCATCAGGGGGATACTATATCGCAATGGCAGCAGGAACAATCGTAGCACAACCCGGAACGCTTACAGGCTCAATCGGTGTCTACGGCGGTAAACTCAATATGAAGGGGCTCTATAACAAAGTCGGTTTGACAAAAGAGATCATCCCTCGTGGAAAAAACGCCACCCTCTATTCTGACTACGGTGGTTTCTCCGACACAGAACGAGAACGCGTCAAAAAAATGATGAAAACTATCTATGAAGATTTCGTCACGAAAGCAGCAGCAGGAAGAGAAAAAACGTTTGACGAAATCAATGAAATAGCACAGGGTAGAGTCTGGACAGGTAAACAGGCAAAAGAACTCGGGCTCGTTGATGAACTCGGTGGACTTGATACCGCACTCTCTATCGCAAAAGAAAAGGGTGGAATAGCGGAAGATGATAGATTCAATATTATCGTTCTACCTGAACAGAAAACCTTTTTTGAACAGATGATGGAGAGCATGCTTGATGAAGAAGCTGCACTCCCAACCCCTTTACCTTTACAGGCAGTACAACAGCATCCCGCATTTTCTATGCTAAGCAAACATTTGCATCAGATAACAACTTGGCTAACCCTATTTGACAAAGAACGGGTTGTCACTGCCTTACCTTACGATATTATTATTCGGTGATTTTATGCATACAGACAATTTTGACGTTGATGTTACGGATGAACAGGTTACCTTTTTTCAAGACAACGGTTACCTGAGCATCCCACGCATCACAACAGATGATGAAATAGAATGGCTAAAAGGTATCTACGATACACTTTTCAATGAACGCACTGGTGAGGAACAGGGACGTTATTTTGATCTTGCCGGTCCACGCGCCCACAAAGGACGTGAAACACTCCCACAGGTATTGGGTCCAGAAGCACAGTTCCCTGAACTCCGTGAGACGATCTACTTCAAGAACGCGCAGCGACTCGCGGCAAAACTGCTCAGTGTTGAAAAGGATAAAGTCGGAGGTGGCGGACACATGATATTAAAACCTGCAAACTACGGCAACGAAACACCCTGGCATCAAGACGAGGCATACTGGAATCCCGAAGTCTTGCCACATAGTTTAAGTGTATGGCTTCCGTTGGACGAAGCAACCCTTGAGAGTGGTTGTCTCCATTTTATCCCAAAATCTCACAAAGGGGATGTGCGTTGGCATCGGCATATTGACAACGATCCGCTCGTGCATGGTTTGGTGACAGACGATGTTGATCCATCGGAAGCCGTTGCGTGTCCCATACCTGCAGGTGGTGCAACATTTCATCATTGTCGGACTTTGCACTATTCCGCACCCAACAGCACAGATCAAGAACGTAGGGCATATATCCTTGTGTTTAGCGGTCCGGGACAAAGGTTGGAGAAACCTGACCACCGTCCCTGGATAACAGAGGAACAGGAGGCGTTGGCGAAGCTTAAGTCGTTGGCGGCAGATAGGGAGTAGGTATTAACACAACCTCAGAAAAAGCATTCCAGTTTGCTATAAGGTGAGATTATTGTTCAAATGATATTTGATGCTAAACCCATTTCTGAAATCAATGACCAATCTTTATTTAAGGCTATATCTGACGAACCCTATTATCACATCTTTGCATCACCGAACGAATCCACTGGACATGTAGTTTCTACTGAAGATCAACGTATATGTGATATTTTGTATAATCCACCGAATAAACGTTGGGCTGGTTTTGGTGTTACAGGACTATTGAAACGGGAAGTGTATCAATCGAAAGAAAGCATAAGCGGACACAACATAACTGGAGGTCAAATTACCTTACTTAAAGATGGATATCTTGAAGTTCTATGTCCCATTAATTGCCAGTTTCAAAGAGGATGGGGTTCCCCGCAATTCGCAATTCCTAATTCTGTAAAATGGTTGTACCCGTATGTAGTGATTGAGTTCCCTGTCTCATTTATGCGATTAGTGAGGGCAATATATGATGTAGCAAGCATTAACTCTGAAGTTTTGATACAACAGACTTACTACAATATCAAGAATTATGCGTTGCCAGAAGGACCCCCTACCTATCCTACATTTGGGGCATTCATTGATGAAAGAGGTACCTACGAAGGAACAGCTCCCATTCAGACCCAAAAACGGGTACCATGTGATTTTATTCCTGACCATGTGGCTTACGATTTAGTAAAAGACGTGTATGCATCTTTTGGATTAGGCACAAAAGCAATTCCTGCGTTTGACGAAAACGGGAATTTTATTTTACAATAGTTGTATGGAAACTAAACAAAAATAGACGCAACAAGTAGTTTTGAAAGATAACCCCAAACAACTCTTTTCCTTCTTTTGTTAATGATCGTTTTGGTGAGAGGTGGTACGAATGAATTTCTCAAATTGGCTTGAAAAATGGGGAATGGAATCTTTGAAAATCACGCCTCCCTTTCTGCAAATGGAGTGGACGTTAAAGGATGCAGATAAAAATGCGGCTTGGGCACTCTACATTGAATTGCTTACACGGATAACGACACAACCCTTACCCATTGAACACGGTGATGAAAAAGCTGCATTAGATAGTGTGTATTCACTGTTCGCTACGACAAGAGATGTTATCAGAGAATATGGACCGGAATGTATTAACTTTACAAAAATCGCCATTGTAGTTCTTAACCAAGTGGTGCGTCCATTTACCGCAAAGTGGCACCGAAAAAGTCTCGCAGGAGACCTTGAGGACAAAACAGAACGTACCGTCTTTCGCGAAGAATTGGCTGCATTACAAGAAGAATTACTTAAATACTCTCGAATGTTGGCAGATATTGCTGATGTTGAAGACTTAACTGATCTTGAAGATACAGCGGACACAACGTAAGTGGAACCGTTCAAACAATTTTAGTCTTGTATAGGACTTACACATTCCCTTTGAATGAAGATTAAGTTTTAATTCGGTAATCCCAATTTACACCAGGACCGGTAGATGCGGTTTCCTAACCGCATCTACCTGGGAGTGGCCGCATATTTTAGATTTACTATTAAGGAGGACAACAATATGAATGAAACACGTGATAGTTTTCTTACTGAAACTTGTGAACTACTTGAACAAATCAAAAATGATCTGGAACAACACAGAGGACTTTGGAATACAAGTGGTAAATTTATAGTCATCATGCCAAATGGAATACCTATCCGCTGTCAAAGTCCAAGAGAGACTTTTAATCAAGTCATTAAAAGTCTTGGAGTGGAGGACGTGTACAATCTTGGTATTGGATCTCCAAACAGTCCTCTCATTTCAAATGAACCTCGATCTAATCAGGAACTTGAAATTGCGCCAGGTCGTTACATTAAGACTGCGTTAAGTAATTGGAATAAAACGCAATACCTATTGGATATTGCCGAAGAACTTGATATTGAATTGTTTATAATAGACATTGCTGCAAACAATGAATTAATAGCAGCATGGAAATCACGGGATAATACGCAGATTCATACTATTCCTCAACAAAATAGTTCAGAGTAGCACTTTGTGTTGGGCCACCTACATTTACAGTATAGGATAGACATCGTACTGTCTAGTGTTCTGTCAACTTATAATTGAAGGTATAGTTTTCTTCTGTAGGTCGGGTAGAGCGAAGCGAAACCCGACACGTATTGATTATGTCTATTATGTCGCCAGTTAAGATTTTATTGGCGCTTCGCTCTACCCGACCTACGAAATAGCACTTGACAAAGCACTTGACTGATAAAAGAACAATACCATGCAAAACGATCAAGAAAACTACCAAAATATGTTACAAATGGCTGAATTCGCCTCATCCAGAATGGATCAAAGACAGACAGTTGAATTCAGAATATTTATTTCATATATGACTCCACTCATTTTTGCAACTTACTATGCGATTAAGGTTAAATCCGAATATGTAATAGATGTTAATTGGCGGGTGATTGTTATTCTATCACTAGTGTTACTATTCATACATATTCTGTATATTTCATGGCAAATCCGTCTTTCTGTGGCAATGGGTAATGATAGTCGTAGAAGAAATTTCTATCTTAAAAAAGCAGAATGTATTTTGCATCATCTATCTATCAATACTAACAGATCTTTTATCCCTAAAAGTAATAAAGTTAAAGTTGTCATTGGATATAAAGATGAAAACTTATGGACTGAAAGAGAACTTTTTGATAAAGATTCCGCTGAATTTGTAGCAATTCCTACATTCTGGAAAAGCATTGCAAATTCTTGCAATGAACTAAAGAATGATTGGACTCGTCCGCTCCTAACTATTATTCCATCGTTGATGTTGGTATTAATTGTTCTAATCCTTTCATTTAAGAAACTTCTTTTGTTTCCATAAGACCTCGTGGTTAGTTCATGTTAAACTTGTAGGTCCGGTAGAGGAACGAAACCCAATATGTAATCGTTGTATCTATCTGACAGAGAAAGCGCAATTAACTGAGATGTGGTAAAAATGAATTTCTCAAACTGGCTTGAAAAATGGGAATGGAGTCTTTGCAGATCACGTCTCCTTTCATTTTGGACTTGACAAACAACAAAAATTATCTTAAATTAGTTTTCACACAACAATTATAGTCTGAAACTTCCCATGATTACATCGTGGGCAGGATAATCTTCCTCGCTTGCGGTATTATTATTTATTTGAATAGCGGATTTTTGTCGAACCAAGATTACAGATTGTGCGCGTCCACAATAGAGGTCAGAAATGATTAAAAATGATACAGAACTCAAAACAAGTCAACAACGTATAGCCTATTTTCAAGACTTGGTCATGCAACTGCGGGTTAAAGCCACCCCTGAAGAATTTTTATACGTTTCAAGTGGGTATCGGGTAGAAATAGAAAAAATGCAAAAGGAAGTTCTTGACTACCTGACTCAACATTCTAAGGATAAAATTTGATGCATTACCGAAACAGATTTTCCAATCAGCGGAATAATCCGTTTGGATTTTCTAATCAGAAGAATGAACGGCATAGAGTTTTTGTTAGTTATTACCATAAAGAAGATCAGTACTATCGGAATCAATTTGAACTTTTGTTTTCAGATATTCATGACATAATGATTTCAGAATCTGTCGAAATTGGGGACATTGATCCAAACCTCAACACAGAAACAATACGTCAAAAAATACGTGACGAATATCTGCGGGATTCCACAGTGACAGTCGTTCTCGTTGGTAAGCATACATGGCAACGGAAGTTCGTAGATTGGGAGATCGGATCCAGTATACGCCAGACAGAATACAACCCCCGTTCAGGACTTTTAGGGATTTTGTTACCGACATATCCTGGGTATCTATTAAACAAATCTGATCCTTACACAATTCCACCAAGACTGTACGATAACATACAGTGTAGGTTCGCAACAATCCACAAATGGAGTGATGATCCGTATATCGTACAGTCATGGATACATGATGCTTTTCAACGGAGGCGAAGCACAGAGATACTGCCCGACAATTCTCGTGCTTCGTTTAGACAAAACCGTTCGGGCGAAAGGTGGTATAATTAAATGATAGAGTTTGACCCTAACACAATTGGGACTTTAGTTGTCCCGCTCATAAGACTCGGAGTAGATTTCAGTGATAAATTCCTTAAGCAAAAGCGAAATTCAGAGAAAAACCTAAACACAGAACCAAACTCAATAGATAATAACCGAAAAGCAGCATGGGAGTTGTATGTTGAAATGAACACAAGAATTATAACGCAGCCATTGCATCCAAAACACGGTGATGAGAAAACAGCGTTAAAGAGCGTTTATTCGCTATTTAAAACAACCAGAGATATTCTTAAAGAAGCAGGTCCAGGTTGTGTCGAATTATCTGAAGTAGCATTCGCCGTTCTTAATCAGAAAGTCCGTCCTTTCACTACAAAATGGCATCGTAAAAAACTTAAAGGTGCTTTTAAAAGTAAAGCGAAATGTGCCAAATTCCGTAAGGAGCTGGTAGTACTCCAAGAAGTTTTGAGTGCCTATTCAGTTGTATTGGCAAAGATGGCAGGAATCGAAGATCCCACAAACCAATCAAAAGGGAATATAGAGTGCAAACGCGAAATCGTGTGCTAACAAAAAACCAGTTCAAAGCAAGTCAATTGGATGGCTTTGACCCTTACGACGAATCAATTGTGTTTATCTCTTACAAACGAGATCCCGATCTGCCGATTGCGATTGATTGTGCAGAGAGATTAGAGGATGTACCTGGGATCACCTACTGGATAGATCAAAAAGACGAATGTTTATCCAGAGCGCGTGCTTCAGTATCCAAGGCTAGGAAATCCATTGAGACTGCTAAATGTATTGAGAAAGGATTGGATAATGCTTCGGCACTGTTGGGAATTATCGGTCCCGAAACATTTGATTCGCCGTGGATACCTTATGAAATAGGAGGCGCGCGAGGTCGACAACGATTTTCGATTTCATATACATCTACGACTTCCCATCCTCATCCACTTATCGCACATTTTATCCATAATGTTAATATGACAGATGTTCCCGATTTCGTTGTCCTTGGCACTCCTCTTTTTAGTATTGATGAAGTAGTCTTATGGGCGAGAAGTGTTGCTGATATCCTTGAAAAGGTCGAGAAGAGTCCGCACCGTAAGATTTTATCACGAGTAGGAAACGACATCCGAAGAAAGCATGGAGTCAATAAAATATATGATCGGAATATCCACAGTTTACGTTCCCAATAAGATTATTTATAAAACAAACGACAATTGAAAGAGGTTATCTATAAATGTCTGATAAAACATTTGAACAAAGGTTTATTGATCTACTGAAAACAGAGAACGATTTTGTTGATGATGATACTGGAGAACTGCTACGTGAACGTATCAAACGGCTTGCTTACGATTTAGATAAAGATCTTATCATGCTTTTACTTCAGGATGAGACCGTCACGGAAGCGTTTTTTGAGGATATCGCTGGACGCTCGATTTTCAATAATAATAAATTCGTTGCTTATCTCAACGATGTGAACTTTCTTGATAAGTCGTATACGAAGTTCAAAAACAAAATTGGTTTGAATATTGATGGCAAATATCCGCAGGAACGTGGAGAAGTCTCTCTTGTGTGGCCATATAAGGATTGTGTGCTTGAAGGTGGTCAGACAAAAGAACAGCAAAAGCAATGTGAAATCTTTTTTAATGAAATGATCGCACCGGACGAAATAAATCAGATGTTCGAACCGAAAGTGTTTACCAACTGGAAGCAACATATTCCTGATGAAGAAGATGATGTTAAGGAAATCAAACGTGAAAATGGGATAATACGCGAGAACCTTATCATCAAGGGTAATAACCTTATTGCTCTACATTCTCTAAAAAAGGAATTCCAAGGGCAAGTTAATATGATTTATGCTGATCCTCCTTACAATACTGGTGGAGGTAACATTTTTTCCTATAACAATTCCTTTAATCATTCAACATGGTTGACATTTATGAAAAATAGGTTAGAAGTTGCACAAGACCTGCTAAGGGAAGATGGAATAATAGTTATTGCTATTGATGATGCCGAAATGTATTACTTGGGAGTGCTCTTAGATGAAGTGTTTGGTAGAAATAACAAAATAGGAGTAGTCGCTATCAGACATCATCCACGTGGTAGAACACAGAGTAGTTTTCTATCTGCTGTTCATGAATATGCACTTTTTTATGCAAAAGACATTACGAAAATAACAAAAGATTTCCGTTTTGATACACATGAAGTGGAGGAAGAAGAATCTTTTATTCGGGCGAGAGAAGATGCTAGTCCTGAGAAAAAACCAAACTACTTTTATCCTATATTTTACAACCCGACAACGAAGGAAATTACGTTAGATGAAAAAGGTGAAGGCTTTGTTAAAATCTTACCAGAAAATAGAAATGGTATGAGAACATGGCAACGCAAGCGTGAAGTGTTTTTACAGAAATTGAAAGAGAAAAAAATCGTGGTTAAAGAAAACAAGTGTATGTATGAAATTCATTGGCAGATAGCCAGGAAAAAAAATAAAGCTCAAACGATGTGGACTGATCCTCGCTATGATGCGAATCACCATGGCACTATCCGTCTGAAAAAATTGTTCGATGGACAAACTCCTTTCAAGCATCCAAAATCCATATTCACACTTTTAGATATTATCAAACTAACAACAGATAAGAACGATATTGTCCTCGACTTCTTTGCTGGTTCAGGAACAACAGGGCATGCTGTGTTAAAATTAAACAAAGAAGATGACGGTAATCGTCAGTTTATCCTTATTGAACAATTAGAGGAACATGTCGCTGTTTGCAAGAAAGGACTTGAGAAAGTTATGAAACAAGACAGCATGAATGCCAATTTTATTAGTTGTGAAATGAAGGCGTATAATGAGGCATTTATGGAGCGTATCCAATCGGCAGAATCTACTGATCAACTGCTTGAAATCTGGCGCGAGATGCCACGTAAGTCTATTCTCAACTGGTATATAAATCCGAAAGCACCTGAGAAGGCAGAAGCGGAATTTATTGCGTTAGAAGAACTGGATAAACAGAAGCAGGAGTTGGCGAAGCAACTTGACAAAAACCAACTCTATGTGAATCTGTCTGAAATCGCGGACGAGACGTTTGAAGTCAGCGAATCGGATATACAACTGAATACGGATTTCTACGCTACGAATGGAGATGTTGACGATGAATAATAATCAGATGCTTGATCAAACTCTGGATATACTTTCAGATAATAATGTTATAGATAAACAGATGCCGCAGAGTATTACACAAAATCTGAGTCCTAAATATCCACTCCGAGAGTATCAAATAGAAGCGTTTGCAAGGTTTATTCACTATCAGAAAAAAGGTATCTCTGGTAACCCCGCACCGAAGCCTTTACACGTATTTTTCAATATGGCAACGGGTAGCGGTAAGACGCTTATTATGGCGGGTTTGATTCTCTATTTATATGAACAGGGTTACCGAAATTTTCTCTTTTTTGTGAATGCTGACAATATCATTGAAAAAACAAAAGATAACTTCCTAAATCAAGAGTCAAAAAAATATCAATTCAATGAAATCATTTATTTGAACGGGGAGCAGGTTTCTATTGATAAGGTAGAGAATTTTGATGGTGTGAATTCGGACAATATCAGTATCTGTTTTACGACTATCCAGAAGTTGCACAGCGATTTGAATACAGTAAGAGAGAACGGATTGACTTATGACGATTTTGCAAGAAAGAAGATCGTGTTACTCTCTGATGAAGCACATCATACTAACGTCTCTACACGGGATCAGATGGATTTACCACTGGAAGAACAAGATCCGTCTTGGGAAAACACCGTTGAAAAGATATTTGTTGCGAATGAGCAGAACGTGTTATTGGAATTTTCAGCAACATTTGAAATCAATACCCAGGCAATTGAAGAAAAATATCGTGACAAAATCTTATACCGATACAATTTGGTGAAATTCCGTAATGACAAATATTCAAAAGACATTTCGATTGTGCGTTCTGCTTTTAATCTCACAGAACGTATGCTACAAGCGATAATTCTCCAATATTACAAGAAGATTGTGGCGGATAAGAACGATATATCACTGAAACCTGTTATCTTGTTTAAAAGTAGGACAATACCGGAATCTAAACAGAACAAAACAGAATTTCACGTGATAGTAGAGAATCTATCCGAGAACCATATTGACTCAATACGGGAGTCTGAAGTATCCATTATCAAACGTGCTTTTCGCTATTTTGATGATCATGGAATTAGTTCGGATGAGGTCGCGCGTTCTCTGAGAGAAGATTTTGATGAAAGATACTGCCTTGCTGTTAATTCTAAAGTGGAGCGTGAGAGTTATCAGTTGGAGGTCAACAATCTTGAACATAACGCAATTCGGGCAATCTTTGCTGTGCAGATGCTGAGTGAAGGTTGGGATGTGCTTAATCTGTTTGATATCGTGCGTTGTTATGATTCTGGCAGCACTCAGACAACAACAACTGCGGAAGCACAACTTATTGGTCGGGGTGCGCGTTATTTTCCGTTTACGTTACAAGGGTATGACGACAAGTTTAAACGCAAATTTGACAAAGACATGAAGAACGATCTCCGAGTGATTGAAGAACTCCACTATCACAGCAAGGATGAATCATCCTATATCAACGAAATAGAAAAAGAATTGAGACAACGCGGGTTATTGGACGAAAAAGTTATCAGAAAAAATGTGAAACGTAAGAAGGCTTTTAAGAAATCTAAACTCTATCGCCAAGGTTTTATCTGGCTGAATCAACAAGTGGAAAAAGACATGCAACATGTGAACTCATTTGACGATTTAACGGAGTTGCGTGTGAAACAGAAGTTTCATGAACATACACTCCCAGCGGGTAGTGGTGCTGCTACAAGGATACTTGACAATAGCGACACTTATGAAATAACGGAACTTGAAACGAAAAATGTACTTCTCACAGATATTGAACACAATATTATTCAGGCTGCTATTGCACGTAATCCTTTTTTCAGATTTGACAAACTTACGCGATATTTCCCCAACCTCCGTAAAATGAAAGTGTTTCGGACTTCGACAGACTATTTGGGCGGGTTAACTATCAAATTCAGAGGGCAAGCAGATCAGTTATTTCAGCTGGATGACTATCCTCGTGAGAAACTCAAGGCGTGTTGTGATCTGCTACAGAAAGTTGAATCTGAATTGAAAGATAACTTTACGGAATGTGTAGGCACGACAGATTTTCATAGGGAACCAATTCAAGATAGATTTGACGATAAAATACTTAAGTTCAGTAAAGGTAATGCGCGTATCAGTCAAAAAAGTCGGAAATTTAATAATCAATTCGTCAAAAAGAAAAAGTGGCTTGCGTATAACGGTCTTTATGCCACGGATGAGGAACGGGATCTGGTAAAACTAATTGATGAATGGATTAAGAATTTACCAGATGACTACGACGAAATCTTTCTTGTTCGGAACGAGAGACATTTCAAAATTTTCAATTTTGCGGATGGACGCGCTTTTGAACCGGACTTTGTGCTGTTTCTGCTACAGAAAAATGGGGAAACAATCACATATCAACTATTCATTGAACCCAAAGGTGAATTTCTTGAAAAACGGGATGAATGGAAAGAGACGTTTCTGAAAGAGATACAGGAACAAGGTATCAGTCATATACTTGTTGATAATCATAAGTATTTCATTCTTGCTGTCGGACAATTTTATAGTAAACAAGTAAGAGATGAATTCAAAGGGAAATTGAGTGAAATACTGGAGCAGGCGATGGATAATGGAGATGTATAGTGATGGTGGTGAATTAGACACGAAACGACAAATATGGAAACTCCTGGACTTTTGTAACCAATACTGTATGAAAACAGATCAATAAAGAAGTAATCATGCAATATCCGATTGATAAGAAAATTAATAAAATACGAGAATTTCTTAACTTCACAAGTCCACGAAAAAAGCAGGCATTAATGCAAGATTCTGCTATGTGGTATATGCTTTGTAGTTCTATGGATATAATTGAAGACATGGAAATTGCATTAGAAAGTTATCTTGCTGAAGATGCTGATGGCTCTGATTTAGGTAAAAAGTATCTGCTTGTATTTGGGGCATTGCAGACACTCTATGTACAACAAGATGGAGTTAGACATTTACATGATGGCCTTGATATACCATACACGATGGATCCGTTGATAAAAGATATCAGGGAAATTCGGAATGATGTTGCAGGACACCCAACAAACAGATGTAACCATAACAAAACAGCATTTAACTTTATTACACGTATACATCTTGGTATTCATGAGTTTCAACTAACAACAATTGATGAATACGGTAACACCAAGTATATGGAAATCAACATTCCAGACTTAATTGCTACTCAGCAAAGTGTTTTTCTGGATGTTTTAGAAAATGTGATTAAGCATTTAAAGGAAGAAGAAATGAATCATAGGAAAAAATTTACAGGTAAGAAATTAGACAATGCTTTTTCAGATGTAACATATCCATTTGAAAAAATATTTGATGCAGTATTAAATGAAAATTCAGCTCATGCTACACTTGTTGGAAGTTATGTGGATAGGATCTTAGGATGCTATTTGGCATTTAGGGACGGGTTAAAGGAACGTGGTGAACCAGATGACAACAATTCGTATGAATACGAACATCTTGAATATACCCTTAAGCATATCAAGGATTATTTTGATAATGTGCAAAAGACTCATGTTCAAGGTAAGGATTTGTATGTATTTGCTTGCTTTGCTCGGCAAATAATAGATGAATTAAGAGAAACTGCAAGGTTTATTGATGAAAAGTATAATTCAGGATAATTCAATAATTTATTTGCTCTTCTGGTGCGGGAATCAACGCCGACTGCGCGTGTGGTATACGGCGGTCGTACCCGGGAGGTCGCTCCTACAGAGAAAGAAAATGAATAGAGATAATTGAAAACAAGTAAAGGTCACCAAACAATAAACATTTTCTCTACAGGCATCAACTGTTCAGGACGCAAAGAACTCCTCAAAGACTTTGAAGCACTCTGTATACAGAGGCAACTCAATATCGACTTCTTCAATGTTATAGAGGTTTATAATGGAAAAAAGAAAGATTGATTTTGACAAAATATTTGAACAAATTCTGAAGGAAGAAGCAAAAGGTTCTTCTATAGATTGGTCATTAGTAGATATTAACTGGGTGCATTATGAGGAATTACTATTAAGTCATTTAAGTCCTCCTTCGGGCAAAAAAATGGTAAAAATGGTAGTTTTAGGATTCAGAAGGGATATTTCTGTGCAAGATATAGAAGGTTGGTTCCGTTCTCATCGTTTTGCATATTGTATTTATTACAAGATCACTGACACAGAAACAGAAAATATCGAGAAATTGATGCTTGGTGGTGAAGGAACAATTAAAGAGATGGCAATAAAACTCGGTGAAATATTTAGAATTTTGAAGTATAATAAGGTTTGAGTATCAGATTTTCAGAATAAGCATAGGTCACAAACAGTGAACATTTTCTGTACAGGTATCAGTTGTTCAGGACGCAAAGAACTCCTCAAAGACTTTGAAGCACTCTGTGTGCAAAGAGAGCTTAATATCGGCTTTTTCAATGTTGGTGATTATATGCACCGTGTTGCTGCGGAATCGCGCGTGCATTTCACAGAAAAAGTCCTCGATTCAGACCCAGCCGTTTTATCATTAGCACGCCGAACCGCATTCTACGAAATCGCAAGAGACGCAAAATCTTACGAACACGCAATCATAGGTCTACACGCGTGTTTCCGTTGGCGTGGCAGTCTCCTTGAAGGATTCTCATTCAAAGACATTGAAATCATACCACCGGACATGTTCATCAACGTAGTGGACAATATCGCAGACATCTACACACGGATGGAAAGAAGCACACAATGGTCTGGTATCAGAAAGGCAGCACTCAACGTCTGGTTAGACGAGGAGGAATTCCTCACCAGACAACTCGCGCATCTATCAGATAAACCGCATTTCACCGTCGCAAGACAACACGACCTTGCGAACTTCGCTGAGCTTCTCTTTTCAGATAAACCGAAGTTCTATCTCAGCTATCCAATAACACTGCTAAGAGATACACCAGAAGAGATACAGAAAATACGCAAACTGGGTGAAATACTATCAAACAAGTATATCTGCTTTGATCCACTAACGATTAAGGATATGGCACTCGTTACCTCTTCAAGAGCTGATGGTAATGACGAGATGTTAAATGTACCTGAAACGATGAGCGAATTGGACGATGACGTAATTGAACAGATCAAAACACGAACCATCTCACGAGATTATCAGTTTGTCCACCAGAGCGATTTTGTCGTTGTCATATATCCTACGGACAAACTATCTCCAGGAGTCTTAAGCGAAATGAACTACGCCACACGTCACAATAAACCGGTCTATGCAGTCTACAGCGAGACGCGAAGCATCTTCTTCGAGAATTTATGTGATAAGATTTTTGATACATTTGAGGAGTTAGAGGAGTTTTTGAAGAAAACATACCCATATTGATAAACATGAAACCCAAGTTAACGACCTGTGTTTGTTGACAATTTGTTTTGGTTGTTTGCACGTTTATTGGGTTTGAATTATAGACATATCGTCCCTATGGGACTAATGAAACGGACAAGATGACAAGAAATAGTATTAACGGCATAGTTGTAGGTTGGATTGAGGAACGAAACCCAACACGTAATGATTATGTCTATTATGTTGGGTTTCGCTTTGCTCAACCCAACCTACAATCTACTGAAAACTAACAACTGATACTGAATACTGAATACTCTTTTCCTATGAATATTATTATCCTATCCCGCGGACCTGAAAACCATTCTACCCGTAGACTCGCGGAAGCCACGGCAAGAGCCGGTCATACCGCCAAAGTCCACGACCCGTTCGGTTTCTACCTTCAGATAGGTGGCAACGGTACACGTATCACTTATGATGGCATCCCCACAGAGAACATTGATGTCGTGATACCACGTCTCAGCGGGGCAACGGCACGATATGGTGGAGAGGTCGTTTCTCATTTTGAATGGCTCGGTATCCCAACAGTCAATTCGGCAGATGCCATCTCAGATGCACGAAACAAATTCCGGTCTCTGCGCATCCTCGCACAACACGGATTACCCGTACCACCGAGCCTGACTGTCGGTTCCGCTACATTCTTACAAGAGGCTGTTCCGCAATTAGGTGAATACCCATACATCCTAAAACCCTTCTATGGCACCCACGGCATCGGCGTGATGTTGTTAGACACACCGACATCGCTCTCCTCAGCAGTAGAGACGATGTGTGATTTGCATAGAGATTATGTCATCCAATCCTTTATCGCTGAGGCTGCAGGTGTTGACATTAGAGTCCTTGTCGTCGGTGGAAAAGTAATCGCAGCGATGAAAAGGTCAGCCGTTCAAGGTGAATTCAGAGCAAATATACATCAAGGGGCAAACGGTGAAATGCTAACACTATCAGATGAATACAAAAACATCGCTGTTGATGCAGCAAACGCACTGAACCTGGGAATCGCTGGCGTGGATATACTTGAGACGAAAAATGGACCCGTCATCTTAGAAGTCAATCCATCACCAGGATTTGAGGAGCTGGAGTCTGTTACAAAAATGGACATTGCAAAGACTATGATTGAATATGCAGTGCAATTAGCAGAAAATCATTCTCAAGAAAGTATAGGTAATTAATTGACTTCCCAGCAACTGAAAATCTTAATGTTCAATCATGAATTTCCTCCAATTGGGGGTGGCGGCGGACAAGTTAGTTATTTCTTGGGTAAACACTTCGCGGCAGCAGAACACGACATACATCTGATTACATCACAATTTCGGGATTGCGCGCGTCGTGAAATCGTAGATGGCATAAATGTGCATCGCGTACGTGCCCTACGTAAAAGTCCAAATGTCTGTGCAGTCCACGAAATGTTGACGTATGCAATCAGTTCAAGTCTCTACGGGTTGAAATTCGCAAAACATTTCAACCCCGATATTGTTCAAGTCTTTTTTGGTATACCGGCAGGAGGCGGAGCATATCTCCTACAGAAACGTAGGAACATACCCTACACCATATTTTTGGGAGGCAGAGATGTCCCACGTCCCGACCCAGATCCACCTTACTACCGTTGGTTATATCTGTTGCTAAAACCCATCATTCGTGCAATTTGGGACAACGCTGCTGCAGTTGTTTCATGTAGTGACGGTTTACGCGATTTAGCACATGAAACAGACCCGACTCTTAACATTGAGGGGATCCCTGACGGTGTAGACTTAGAAACCTTTGCACCAACACAGCGAAAGGCACATCCTGACACAGTACGTTGTCTCGCTATCGGACGTCTCATTCCACGTAAGGGATTTCAGTTCCTCATTCGGGCACTTCCGAAGATACTTGATAAGGTCTCACACAACTTTGCGTTGGAAATAGTCGGAGATGGTCCCTATAAGAATGAACTCGTAGAATTAGCAGAAAACCTTGGGGTATCGTCATACATCCATTTTGCTGGGACGGTACCCTATTCAGCAATCCCTCAACAGACGACGACTGATGAAGTATTGCTACCACAGAAGTATCGTGAAGCAGACATCTTCATCTTACCCTCGTTGGCTGAAGGTATGCCGCTTGTGGTTTTAGAGGCAATGGGGACAGGACTCCCAATCATTGCCAGTCGGGTGCAAGGCATCGCTGAGCTTGTTGAAGAAAACGTCAACGGTGCTGTGTTCGATCCGGGTGATGTGGATGAACTTGCTGAATGCCTGATAAAGTTAATAAACACAGGTGAAAAACGTATTGAGATGGGGAACGCAAGCATCAAAAAGGTAAAACCTTACGACTGGAAAAACATAGCGGACGCATATCTCAAACTTTATGCGGATATACTCTCATCTGGTTGAATGTAGTGCATGGTCAAGTGCTAATTGATGGGTTTGAAAGGGTCGGGAATCGGAGTTCCCTCCTACCATAAGCAGTCCATCGGTAGGAGCGATCTCCGAATCGCGACCTACAATAATGTGTTGACAGAACAGTAGGATCATTGAGTCAATCGTATGCGAATAAGAGGAGAAATGTTACATGTTGCCAATAAAAATTCTCGCAATAGGTGCAGGCGGACTACAACGCGCCTTAACACACCAATTTGTCCATATTCTTAATGAACGGAATCTCTACAACGGCGGGATATTCGTCGGACAACCACGCGGTAGCGAAAAAGCGGACGCATTCAACACACAAAATGGCGTCTATCATGTTGTCACTTTTGACCTAAACGGTATTCATGACGTTCAACAGATTACGAGTGTCGTTGGCGCAACAACGCTTGCCACAGAAGCAGGACGCGAGCAGCTCTACACACAAACTGATAATCCGTTAGACCTAATACTAATTGGTGTAACTGAAGCAGGAATCGCAAAAGGTGAACTGGCGATGGATGTATTAGATGAATCCCTTCATCGCTACTATATCAATCACGGTCAAGACGCAACCCTCACCGTCATCAATACCGACAATCTAAGAAATAATGGAGATGTCATCAGGGACATACTGACAAACGAGTATCCGAAACGGAATGACGACTATGAATATTGGCTAAAGACTAACGTAAGTTTCCTCAACGAAATGGGAGATCGGTTGGTACCGCAAGTCTACGCAGTGCCTGATGAGATTAAGGAGACAGCACAAGCACAGATTGACGGTTCGGATGCGTTGATAACTTATGCAGAACAGATGCCAGCAACACCATTCATCTTAGAAGACTTAGAGAACAGTCTACGCGTCCCGTTTGGTGAACTGGATGACTTTGGTGTTGTCGTAAGTCGAGAGTCCATTGAACCTTATCACGATTGGAAACTCTTATTGGTAAATTCCGTGCATGTGCCGGGAATTACGCATAAAGGTTTTCTCTCTGGAATTGACTATGTGAACGAGGCAGCATCACATCCGGTATACTCACCGCATCTGGAGCGGTTAATGAGCGGATATGCTGACATTGTAGCTGCGGATATTCCGATAGAAGGTAAAAGTGCACATGCATATACACAAGAGTTCATTGATAGAATCCGTAAGGTCAAAGACGACAACGCACGGATCAACATCATTGAGACAGTGAAACTCCGCGAACGTGCTGCAGACATCGTCCGATCACTGAACTACAGTCGCAGCACAGAACTTTTCAAAGCCGACTTTGCGTATTCCTTTGCCACAGTCCTCCGTTTTCTCACACCGCACACAATATCAGGTGACGACTACCGAGGTATCACCGACACTGGCACAGAATACGAAATCCGAGACCCTGACCGCACAATACAGGAAGTATTGAATGGTGCCTTTGGAGCAGACTTGAGCAACATCACAAACCGTCTTGATACTATCTTTTCAGATGCAACCCTATGGTCACCTCAGACCGCAGTACCCGACAACGCACTCAATCAGAATCAGGATTTCTGCAAACGCGTCGCACAGTTTTATCATGAATTAGTGAACGGGAAAACATGTCTTGAGGTTTTAGAAAGTATCAATATAACTTTCAGGTCGGTAGGTTCGGTTTTCTAACCGAACCTACCGGCCTGGGAAAATCAGATTTATCAAACTCACGTTCCTACTAACCCGCAAGTGAAATAACACCCTTCTTACGCTGCAACACAGCATCATAAAATCGCATCGTGCCCACACAATCTTGAATACTGGATACAGGTTCTCTGTCCTCACGAATAGCGTTCACAAACTCCGTAAGACTGATCCCGTCACCCGTTAGCTCACCATTGCGTTGATCAGAAAAGTTCGAATGAAAGGTATTGCCACTACCCGTATAATGCTCAAAACCCCATAGTCCTTCTAAGACGATGTATTCATGCTGACCCGTAACTTCAATATGGTCATAATTACGTTGCCACAGACGTTGGCTACTCAGCTGTAAAGTACCTACCGCCCCGTTGCTATACTCAACCGCAACAGCAAACGAGCCTTGATTGCCTACCTCATTGTGAAAGACACAAAGTTCCTTCACCTCAGCACCAGCAATATGTCGTGCTAAATCAAAATGGTGGATAGCAAAATCAAGGAGATAGTGTTTGACTGAACCGTAGGCTCCACTACAGAATGAACAGAAAAGCTGCGTGAGTTGCCCGAAAGATTCGGTCTGCATAATCCTCCTTGCTTCCCGCACGCCGAGACTAAATCTACGTTGAAAGTTCACCATCAATGTCTTCCCATGCTTCTCAGATGCCTCCGCTAATTCAAGGGTCTGTTCAAGCGATGGTGCTGGGGGTTTCGGCGTAAACACATGATACCCCGCTGCAAGTGTCTCAAGTACAAGTTGTTGTCTCGGATCCGGTCCCATTGAGATGATGACTGCCTCCAGATCCTCCTTTTCAAACATCTCATGACGGTCCGTATAATATCTACCTGTACCGAATTTACCAGCAGCAGATTTTGCCCTGTTTTCGTCCATATCGCAAACTGCTTGCAATGCCACTGGTGCTAAATGCAAAGCGGGATAGATTGTGTGTCTGGCAAAACCACCACCACCAAGAAATCCAACTCGAAGAGGTTCCATACTCGCTCCTTTGTGTGCTTTTAAGCACTTGTATGATTTATTTACAAACTCAAATTTACCATAAATCCACATCTCTGTAAAGAGAATTGAAATTCGATTTCAGATTCATTCACACTTTACCAATTATAGTGGATTTTACAATTAACTTGACATTTTGAGATGTAGGAGGGAACTCCGATTCCCGACTGTTTTTCAGTTAAGTCGCGATTCGGAGATCGCTCCTACAAAAAAGTGTCAACATATCTCTATAATTCACTATATA
>JAJEJA010000072.1 GCA_022828145.1 Candidatus Poribacteria bacterium
GGTTGTGCGGAGCGAAACCCGACATGATAGATCCAATCAATACGTGTCGGGTTTCGCTCCGCTCTACCCGACCTACAGAAGAAAGTTATACCATCATTTAGAAGTTGACAGAACATTAGGTTTCCAGGAAGTTTGTAAAAATGGTTCGATTGAGAAACCTTTCATCATTGAGAATTCTTTGATGCAAGGGAATGGTGGTCTTGATACCGTCTATCTTGAACTCAGACAGCGCACGTTTCATTCTTGAAATAGCTTCTTCCCGATTTCTCCCAGTTGCTATAAGTTTAGCAATAAGCGAATCGTAGTGGGGTGGCACCGTATAACCGTTATATATAAACCCATCTACCCGGATACCGATACCTCCCGGGGGTTGATAATCTGAAACTAACCCAGGCGAAGGCGTAAACTGATTAGCAGGATCTTCCGCGTTGATTCTGCATTCGATGGCGTGTCCGGAAAAATCTATGTCGGACTGATTGTAACCGAGTTCCTCCCCCATGGCAATGCGTATCTGTTCTTTTATCAGATCCATACCTGTGATACTTTCAGTGATTGTATGTTCAACTTGGATTCGTGTGTTCATCTCAAGAAAATAGAAGTTCTCATTTTTATCAACAACAAATTCGATGGTACCTGCGTTTGCATAACCGATTGATTTCGCAGCTTTTGCTGCGGCTTTACAAATATCATTCCGCGTTTTAGTAGATATGGATGCGGATGGTGCTTCCTCAAGCAGTTTTTGCTGTTTGCGTTGAATTGAGCACTCGCGTTCTCCCAGATGTACCACATTCCCGTGTGTATCCCCCAAAATCTGTACTTCTATATGTCGAGCATCTTCAATCCATTTTTCGATATAGACATCACCGTTACCGAAAGCAGCTTCACTTTCAGCTTTAGCGATGTGAAAAAGATTGAACAGACTTGGACGATTCTGTGCGATGCGAATTCCTCGTCCCCCACCACCTGCGGTTGCCTTAATTCCGACAGGATAACCGATCTTTTCTGCGAGTTCCGCTGCGAGTTCTGCTGTTTCAACGGTGGCTTTTTTGTCTTTTTTTCGTTTTCTGTTGTGGCTGCCGGGAACCAGTTTTAGACCTGCTTTGGCAACAGTTTCAAGTGCTCGCACCTTGTCTCCCATAGTATTTAGGTGTTCAATGGATGGACCGATGAATTTTATTTGATGTGCTTCACAGATCTCTGCGAACTGTGCATCTTCAGCAAGAAACCCCGCCCCAGGATGTATTGCGTCAACGTTCGCGAACCCTGCAACAGTCGTAATATTCGCATATTTAAGGTAACTTTCATTAGATGGAGGGGGTCCGATGCAATACGCTTCATCAGCATGTTCTACATGGAGCGCATTCTTGTCTGCTGTTGAATAAATTGCCACCGTCCTAATACCCATATCTTTACAGGCGCGGATAATTCGGATAGCGATTTCACCACGATTCGCAATCAGTATTTTTTGAAACATCGTCTTATGTCTGCCTTACTCGGAAAAGGGGTTGATTGTATTCAACGGCTTGCCCATCCTCAACAAGAATTTCAAGAATTTCACAATTAAAGGGTGCTTCAACATCGTTGTATGTTTTCATGACTTCAAGAGTTGCAATAGATGCCCCGGATGAAACAGTATCACCGACTTCTACAAAAGGTGGCTCTTCAGGTGCAGGTGATCGATAAAAACGTGCTGGCATTGGCGAGCATATCATATCCTCATCCGCTTGAATGCCAGTAACGACGGTAGGTTCAAAGGGTGTCATATTAGCAGCGGCAGATGCTATCGGTTGGGTTGTTGCGCGTGAGATTTCTATTTCAACTTCACCATCTCGTATCCGAACCGTCGCCAAGTCTGACTGTTCCGCTATCATTATAAGCCGTTCAAGCCGTTTTAGGATAGGATCAGATGTAGCGTCTGTATCAACAGAAGCATCGATCTGTTCACTTTTTTTGTTGTGTTTCATATCTTTAGACCCTCTCAACATATTTCCCTGTCCGCGTATCGACTTTAATTACTGTTTTATTTTTTACAAATAGGGGAACATTAACGACTGCGCCAGTTTCTAATTTAGCAGGTTTTGTTCCGCCGCTTACAGTGTCACCTCGTAAACCGGGGTCAGTTTCAACAATTTGGAGTTGAACAAACGTAGGTAGTTCCGCTGCTAAGGGTGTCCCTGCATCCATTTTTATTGTAACATTTTCTCCCTCTTTCAGGTATTTTATCCCGTCACCAAGCAGATCTTGATGGAGTGGATGTTGGTCAAAAGTTTCGTTATCCATAAACCAGAGCATTTCACCCTCACTATAAAGGAACTGCATCTCTTGGTCTCTGAGTCGGACGGTCTCTATATTCTCACTTGAGCGAAAAGTCCGGTCGAGTACTGCCCCGTCAATAACACGTTTGATTTTTGTCCGTGCGAAAGCACCCCCTTTACCGGGCTTCACATGTTGGCAATCTACAACCGTGTAAACTACATCGTCAAGTCGGATGACTAATCCGTTTCGCAAATCATTCAGTGCTGCCATTAAATCTCCTTCCTAAAGAGTCAAGTAATTATTTGAATTCGTGTTAAAGTTGGTCATGAAACATGTTTATCTGCAAACCTTGCCATCCATCTAATCCAATTCTAATCAGTAATTACTAAACCCTAACTGTTGTTCGTACATGTCGTTCTGAAGCAGCCACACCGAAACTGCCTGAACGATGATTTGATTCGTCCGTTCAACAATCGGATTTATGGATGGTATGTGTGTAAACATGGCTTGTGCTTTACCTTTGATATTACCTATTATTGGTAACTCAAGTATCTTCATCTCTTTGAGAAATGCTTCAACCTCTGTTTGACCGATACGAGCGCGTTTACGGAGTTCTTCTAATTTTGGCGTATGTTCCCATATTTGTAAAATCGTTTTGCTAATATGTTCAATAGAGAAGCTCGCAGCAAGTTGTTGTGCAGCGTTTTCGACGGTAGTGAGTGACATTCTGCGTTTACCCTCAACAACATGTGCTGGTGGTAAGCGGAGGTCCCATACAATTCTAAATACGGACAATAACTTAAGGATATAGTATGTAATATCAATTTGCCACCAACGAAATCCTTGTGGTGCTGCACTTGGAAAATGGTGGTGGTTATTATGCCATCCCTCACCGAGTGTGATGATTGCAAGAAGAATGTTGTTGCGAGAATTGTCCCCAGTGACATAATCTTGTTTCCCATAAATGTGAGAGAGAGAATTAATTGAAAAAGTTCCGTGATATAGAAGTACTGTGCTTATTATAAAACCCACTACCAGCCCGGACCAGCCTGCTATTGCCCAGACAGAAATACCTAATATTACTGCGGGTAGTGAATGGAATTTTCCAAGCCAAACGAGTTCTGGATATTTTCGAAAGTCCTTTATTAAATTGTAATCTACACTCAGGCCGCGTGAGCACAGAATCCAACCTATATGGGAATACCAAAACCCGTGTTTGACTGGTGAATGAACATCTTTTTCTGTATCGGAATACTTGTGATGTTCACGATGCTTAGCGGCCCACCAGAGTGTTGCGCGTTGTGCTGAACACTGCCCAAGAAATGCCAAAAAGAATTGGAAACCACGGCTTGTTTTGAATGCTCGGTGTGAAAAATAACGATGAAATCCTCCAGTGATACCAAACATACGGATAACGTAAAGGGCTCCGCAAATAATCCAATCCGTGGGTTGAACATCCACCCAAAAAATGGCAAAACATGCGATATGAATTAGTATAAAAGGTACAGGTTGAGGATGAACAATATCCGCCGCATGGGCGGAACGGGAATCATTTGGTTCTGTAGACACTAATATTGTGCTCCTTCAGCATTTAGCTACATAGCATAACAGTCAAGCCACCCACAGCCTCAAGGCTGGGGCTTGTGCTTCATAGCAGTTAGCGTTTTTTGATAAACGTCTTACATCTGCTCCACAACGGGATAACAAGCAGCCCGTAAAATGTTTATAGCAGCGTTTATGTCTCTATCGTGGTGTGAACCGCATTCAGAACATATCCACTGTCTATCAGAGAGAGAAAGGTTTTTGTTAGAGTGTCCACAATCTGAACAAGGTTTAGTTGTGGAAGTCCATTGTCCGATTTTGTGAAAGGTGCGATTATGTTTGAAACACTTATATTCAAGTATAGTGACAAATTGACTAAACGACAAGTCGGAAACTTTGCGTCCCCACAATCGTTTCATACCTTCAATGTTGAGTGTTTCAGTGACAAGGGTATCAAATTTCCTACAAAGTTTAGTTGCAATCTTCCATTGCCAATCAAGGCGTTGGTTAGCAACCTTTCGGTAGAGTTGGACAAGTTCAAGCACAGCCCTATACCAGTTATTAGAACCCTTTTGCTTACGGCTTACAGACTTGTTAGCAGACCGCAACTTGCTCAAGGATTGTTTCAAAAACTCTGGGCTATCTATCTTTTCACCATTACTAAGTGTCAAAAACGTCTTCAATCCGAAGTCAATACCCACGCTCTCACCTGTGGCAGCAAAGGGTTCAGTAGAAGTGTCATCAGTAACGATGTAAAGCCAGTATTCACCAACACTATCGCGAAGGATTTGAATGTATTTTACAGTCCCATTCCAGTCGCGATGTTGATGGAAAGAGAACCAGATTCTATCAAACACAAGTTTTTGCTTGGATGCATTCCAGGACTTGAAAGAAATACGAACACGCCCATTTTCCAGCTTGTATCCAGACTGGAATTTAGCAGAACGGTATTTACCTTTACGCTTTTTCTTAGGTCTGCCACCAAGCCCATCAAACATTCTTTGATAAGCGGTATCAATACGGATAATTACAGCGTCAAGCGTGTCTCTTGGTATCCAAGCCCAGTGTTTCTTGGTGGTCTGCAACAACTTAGTAAGATGCGGTTGCAACTTGTATCTGCCTGCATATTTACCATAGATACGATAATAGCGTTGTTCAAGACGCACAAAATGGTTATGGACATCAGCAAGATCATCCATCATATTGCCAAACTTCTTATTCTTACGATGGTTGCGTATCTTGTATTTGTAAGTTCTGCATGTATGTTTGTTTTGCATAGTTTACTCCCGCATAGTTCCCGATGCTACTCGGTTTCGGTAGAGACTGCACCAAGTGGTGCAGATAGCATTCTCTACCAACTATGCGGGATATATTATAACACATTTTAGCATATATTGTAAAATAAAAATAGGAGCGGGCATTCCTCCCCAAGCTAAAGCATGGGGTCTCTTGCCCGAAGATTGATGAAAACTATATTCCTTGACAGAGATGGCGTGATTAACGAAAATCACCACAATAGCGGTTATGTTTGTAATTGGTCAGATCTTGTCTTCATCAATAATTCTCTTGAAGCAATATCCATTCTATCTCAGAACGGTTTCAGAATCTATATAGTAACGAATCAATCAGGCATAGGTAGAGGATTCTTCACAGAAGAACAACTATCTGCAACACATGCCAGAATGATTGAAGCAATCCAAGGTGCGGATGGACATATAGAAAGGATATATTATTGTCCTCACCATCCAGACGATGGCTGTGAATGTAGAAAACCTAAACCGGGAATGTTACATCAGGCTGCAAAAGATAATAACGTAGACCTTTCAGAAAGCCATTTTATTGGAGATTCTTCATCAGACATTAAAGCTGCAGCTGCTGCTGGTGCAATACCAATTTTAGTCTTAACAGGACATGGTCAGAAGACGTATAAAACCTATACCAAAGGTGACAATACTCACGCGTCAATTAGACCGCTTAAGGTATTTACAAATCTATATACTGCTTCCCAATGGTTGGTAAACAGACCAATATGCTAATTGGTTTAATGCTACTTTCCATCGCTATCATGATAGACTTACTCCAAAGACACTTCAGAGAGAATAGTTGAGAAGGTAATTTGTGTTGACAAAGATTACGTATTTATCTATTATTATAGTAAAAGTTTTCAATGTTATGTTTAAATCTGAGAATTGGAGGAACTCATGAATGAAGATCAGTTAAAAATGAATATACACAGGGACCAACTCAATTGGTTTCTAACACTACATCTGAACGAAAGAGAGATATTTCAGTTGTTGACAAGAAGCAATCTATTTACTGACCCAGACAGATTACATTCTTCATCATCTCATGAATTACTGAGTATGTTGACAACTGCATTCTACACACATTCTGTTATAGATGACAAGATCACCCAACATCTTTCGGAGAAGTCAGAAACTGCAATAAACAGAATAGGATACATGGTTGTGGATGAAATACACACATACTTTAAATCTCCTAAATCGTTGATTGAATCTGGTGATTTTGGTGATGTCGTCTGGGCACTTCTGTCTGATGCTCGCGAAGAGGTGCGCGCCCACGGATACAAGTTATTAACAGCCGCGTATGAGGCGGATAATCAGACATACGCGCAAAAAACTAACAAAGTAACAGAAAATGAAGATGCTCGTGACAGCAATTGTGAGATAGCAGCGCTGGAAATTGCATCAGAAACAACAAAAAAAACAGATACAAATTTAACGGATGGGAATGAAACAAATGAATCTGAAAACGGTAGGAGGCGTATAGACAATTTACATTTACAGAAGACCAAACTTGAAAAAAAGAACAAATTGCTGGAACAACATTGCAAATACCTTATTGAGGAAAATGAGAATTACAAAAGGAAAGTTGTAGTATTTCAAGAAAAAGAGAAACAAATTTCTGATTTGCGAGAAGAGAATATCAGCCTACATGAAAAAGCAACACGATTAAGTAACGTTAATGAAGAACTTGAAAATTTAGAAGGCAAACATAATGCACTGTTGTCTGAGAATAACAGAATGACATCTCAGCTTAATATACTGACTCAACTTAAGGACGCAAATGAATCATTCCAAGTTGAATTAAAATTAGCTGAAGAAGCAATCTATAAGGAAAAAAGCGCATTAGACCAACTAAAAAGTGATCTTCAATTACATTTTGATCTCATAGACAAACGCTATGAAACATCTCGTAAAACTCTCAATCAGATTCGTCAGACTGTTAGTCAATTTGATGGTTCACCTTTGGATATTAACTTTAACGTCAGGAACGAATCGTCTCAACCCCGCGTAGGTGTTTTTGTTGATGTACAGAATATGTTCTATGCAGCAAAAGACCGATTTGAACGAAGAGTAGACTATATCAAACTTCTTGATCTCATTGTAGGACCTCGGCACCTGATTTCAGCTTTTGCATATATCGTTCAGATTCCAGAAATCAAACAATCCAATTTCATTTCGTTGTTAGAACACAACGGTTATACAATAAGGAGTAAAGACCTACGTTTGAGAGGCGATGGTTCCGCAAAAGGTGATTGGGATGTTGGAATTGCAGTTGATGTTGTCTCTATGTTAGGTTCTTTAGATGTTGTAATTTTAGCAAGTGGGGATGGTGACTTTTGCCCATTAGCGGAACTTATCAAACAGCAACAAAAACGTATAGAAATAGTAGCATTTGAACATAATACTTCAATGGACCTTCAAGCTATGGCTGACCAATTCTTTCCAATAGGTGAAGAACTATTGATGTAAAAATACGACGCTTTGATACAGTACTTCTACCCATTCATAAGAACAATAAATCAATGCAATCTAAATCTAATCCTGAATATGGTTTTTTCAGTATCGGCTGGACAGTTTTATCCCACTTTTTTTTGACTGTCTGCTTACTCCTCATTCTTTCTTATCCTGTCCTTTCACAATTGAATCCCATAGAGAATTTCGCTGTTTGTATTGCAAAGAAAGCACAACATTTCCCAGCAGCCACAAAAATCAAGGATGATGGTGTAATCGTTGCATGGCGTGATGCACGAAATGAAAATTATGATGTGTATGCCCAGATGATGGATAAAGAAGGTAACATGCTTTGGCAACCTGATGGGATACCTGTCTGTGACCACGAATCATCACAAGGTCCGCCAATTCTTGTTTCAGATATGGAAGGTGGAGCGATTATCATTTGGGGGGACACTCGAAATGGATCCCAGGATTGCTATGCACAACGGATAGATTCTAAAGGACAGAAAATGTGGGAACCAGACGGTGTAGCAGTATGCATTGAGAAAACACTACAAGATGATTTTGTGGCTGTATCAGATGGTAGCGGAGGCGTTATTGTTATCTGGGAGGATTGGAGAACAGGGAACCAAGACATTTTCGCACAGAGAATAGCTGCAGACGGTATACCAATCTGGAAACAGAATGGTATACCGGTGTATGCCAGCCAAGGTGACCAATACGATCCTGTGCTGATACCTGATAACGATGGTGGAGCAATCGTAGCATGGTGGGATTTTAATACTCCCGATTGGAATGTGTATGCCCAGAAAATTGATAGGGATGGTAATACCCAGTGGGAGAAACCTACTCCCGTATGTACTGCCAAAGGAAATCAAGGATCACCGCAGCTCATTTCAGACGGTAAAGGTGGAGCATATTGTGTATGGTCAGATTTCCGAAACGACCCAAATCTATTCACAAGTTCACAGTTATATACCCAACATCTCACCAAAGAAGGTAAGACATCTTGGGAAAAGGATGGTATCCCAATCTGCAAAATGTCGGTAAACCAGCAACAAGCAGATAGCGTCAGCGATGACAAAGGAGGATTCATCGTCACTTGGTGGGATGATAGAGATATATTTGCTGATATCTATGCACAAAGAATCAGTTCAGATGGAAATTTATCATGGGATCCCAATGGCATTGCTGTTTGCACTGCAGGGGGAGTTCAACAAATCCCTAAACTGGTATCTGATGGTGCCAACGGTTGTATCGTATATTGGCTTGATTATCGAAATGATTTTGGTGACATAACTGAAGATGCTATATATGCACAAAGACTTGATTTTAGTGGAAACATCTTATGGAACAAAGATGGGATACCTGTCTGTAACGCAGAGAAAGAACAGATAACCCCGACAGCAATTTCAACGGAAGCAGGTAGTGCAATTGTAATCTGGAGTGATGCTCGTGGAGATGATTACGACATTTATATGCAGCGGATTCCTGAATAATCACAATTCTCAGATTCTAATCTTCAAATTCCAATAAACGTGTTAAATGCCAGTTTGGATCTTCCAATGCTTCATATACTACGCCCCCTTCAACATTTGTAGGCATCGGTAGTCCCAAAAGATAACAGAGCGTTGGTGCTACATCAACGACACGTACTTGCCGTTCTAAAGTTATTCCTTTTCTAACACCAGCACCCGATAAAATAAATGTTGAATGCTGACCACCAATACCAAAACTCACTGAAGGTAGTTGTTTACCATGTGCACCATCAAACTCTGGCCTCAGAGCGTATACGACATCACCCACAAGGGTGCCATGTAAGTTCAGCATCTCAGCATCGGCGTGGGTGACCGCTAATGAAAAAGGGTGTTTTCCTGTTGCTTTATCGGTGTAGGCATGAAGTGCATCAATGATCTCAAGTTGAGTTGTTTCATAATCTTCAGCAGGAACGATACCGTTGGGTTCACGACCAACCAAGTTTATAAAGATATGTACTAATCCGACATTAACTGCCCGGGTTCTTGTCCAGTCTATAGATTGTTCGTAATCTCTAACGATAAAACCCGTCTCTTCCAACACCTTTTCAATGTCTACTGCCCGATATTGGTTAGGTGTTCCCCCATGGTCTGCACAGATTAATACAACTGTATCTTCATCGGCGAGTTCTACAATCCTTCCTATCATCTGATCTACCGATTCATAGGTGCGTCGCAGTCCTTCACGACAACGGTGTATCGTTTCTGCTGAAGCACCGCTTATTTCATCGGCTTGACTTAGAAAGAAATGACTGGCATAATCGGGTGCATGTGTTTCCACCATGAGTACATCCCAATCGTTGTTTTCTGCAAGATGTGTCGCGACATCTGCCAATCGATTATGATGATAGTCTAACAACTCAAAGTATGTGTCATCGTCTACCTGACCGAGTGCATCTCTTGCCGGATTTTGCAGGAAAGACCCAACATTCTGATCAATGTCAGCAGCTATTTCGGCAGGCACAGTGTATCCGATCCGAGGCCATATCTGTGGAACAAAAAGCTCAAATGCATCGGCGTTTGATGTTAGGGTGATTAATTTCATACGGACATAACCCTGAATCTCTTCTGCATCTATTTCAAAGTCATCTATCCACCATTCACTCCAATCACCGACGCCGAGATCAGCGATGACTTCATCTGTCGCACGATTCTTATAGATCTTTATTCGATCATATCCATTTTCCCCAGAAGCATAGATTAAACCGTAGAATGCCTTCGGTATTCCTGATTTACCCCGATTCATATCCGTTCTTCCACGTGCTAATGGTTGAATCGTCAACTCCACCTCTTTTATAGGTTTGTTAGACTCAATAGCTGCTCCTTGCCATCTTTCACTCTCAAATGTCTTGATATTAACTGAATCGATGTGTTTTATTTTTTGTAATGCACTTGGGTCAAGTGTTTCAGGATCACGTTGTCCACCAATTGGACGTGATGCCCATTTCCCAGCTACAAATAGATGGTAACCGGCAATCTGATGATGGTTTGAGACACCTGGTCCAGTTCCTTCTACTTGAATACCTTTCATAACTGTAGGAGGCCAAGACATTTCCCATTTTACAAGGATAGGTTTTCCGCCTGATCGTTCTACCAAGTTCCATATATATTCGGATTGACATAAACCCGTATTTATCCCCCACACTGTTTTATCAAGATTCTTTCCAATATCTCGTATGTTAAAGTCCATAACGCCATGAGTACCAGGCCACGAACCTGTAGAAAGGGCTGTCCACCCAGGTGGGGTTAGCGTTGGAAAAACGCCGATCATTGGACGATGAACACCAACTTCACGAAGTCTTGCCATATTGGGTGTATGTCCCCATGTGATCATATTGTTTACAAGCTCCATACTTGCCCCATCCATTCCAATTATTATGGCGCGTTTTGCGGGAGATAGTTTTGATCTTTTCAATATATACTCCTCCATTTACGGTTTAATGATGTTTTTCTCACGGAGTTCCTTTAAAGTATAAGTATTGATTACATCATCCTTCGTTAATCCGCTTCTACGAGCAACGTTTACCCCAAACCTAAGGAATTCAAACTGTGATTTGGAGTGTGCATCAGTATTTATAGACATAAGGACACCAGCTTCTTTTGCTTTTCGAACATATTCTGGTCCCAGGTCTAAACGACTTGGAGACGCGTTAATCTCCAAAACAGTATCGTTCTCTGCGGCAGCACGGATTACTGCATCAACATCTATCGGATACATGGGTCTACTACCGAGAAGTCGACCTGTGGGATGCCCGATGATTTTCACATAAGGATTCTCGATCGCAGCAATCATACGTTCTGTCATAGCAGCCTCCGACTGTGTGAACTGACTGTGTATACTTGCTATGACGATATCCAGTTGTGCCAATACATCATCAGGATAGTCAAGTGAACCGTTCGGTCTTATATCAACTTCAGATCCTGCTAATAGAGTAATGCCTTCAATGCTCTCATTAAGTTTGCGGACGTGTTCTATCTGTTCTAATAATCGCTTCTGATCTAAACCGTTTGCTACAGTAGATGACGCAGAATGGTCGGTAATGCCTAAGTACTCAAGACCTTGAGCATTGGCAGTTTCCACCATCTGATCCATCGTGTTCCTACCATCACTCCATTCAGTATGTGTATGCAAGTCACCTCGTATGTCTGTCAATTCAATCAATGACGGTAGTCTATTCTCCAGAGCTAATGATACGGCATCTGAAAACTGACGAAGTTCGGGTGATACATAGCACATACCCAGTTTCTCATATATCCGTGTTTCTGAATCATCCTTAGTATGCATCCAGTATTCTGTGTTCTCTGAATGCAGGTCTATGTTAATGTTAGCATCTTTAGGAAGTGCTGAGAGATGTTCTTCTGATGCTGTCGTCAGAAAGAGAATTGAATCGTATTCTGAGGAATCACATAGATATATGACAACAGGAAAACTGTTGTCAATATGAAAGTGGATTTGTTGAAACCGTTTTAGTATAGTCGGTATTGTTACATTCTCATCAATTTCGACCATTTTTAATGCCAGTTTCTGTTTATTTTCTAAAAATTTCTCAAGGATGTCATTCTCGGTAGTCTCTACATTGTGTCTGCCCTGTACGACAATCTCAATACTGCGGCACACCTCTTCACATCGTCGCACCTCACCTGTCAAATCAAATCTAACGACGGTCTCACATTGATTTAGGATAGACGAAAGATTCTGCGCAAAAGTATCAGCAATTGAACTCAGCCGGATACCTCTGTTTGTATTAATGAATTGAAGACTGTCTGCAATTGTTTGTAATGTTTTTTTTCCAAAACCCTTTACACTTTGTAGGCTGCCATCCTGTACTGCTTGTTCAAGTTGTTTTACACTTTTAATATTATGGTCGTAATATAGTCTATTAGCAGTTTTTCCTCCTACGCCTTGAACATCCAATAATTCTAAAGACTCTAAACCCATTTCTGTTTTGAGTTTTTGATATGCTTCACATGTACCGGTATCAAGAATCTCTTTCGTTTTTTCTTCTATTGTTTTGCCGATTCCGGGGATATTCTGAAATTTACCCGATTCGATCAATTCCCTCACATCCACTGTCAAATCGGCCAGAATCCTGGCAGCTTTCTGATATGACCGAATTTTGAATGATGCCTCTCCTCGAATCTGTAGAAAATCTCCTATATTACTGAAGATCCTGCTAATTTCTATATTCTGCATAACTTTATCTTTAATTTATATGTTATTCAAGTATGTTTTAGTATACTTTCTATTTGCAAGTATTCCGGCAAATAATCCAAGAAAGACACCCGTACATACAACACTGAGAAGTTGATTATAAGGTAGGAATTCCAGAACACCGAGTTGATAAGTAAATGCACAATAAAGTAAATAAAAACAAGTTAAACCTACAAGCGTTCCAAAGAAACCTAAGAAGAGTCCGTGGAAAAGGAAAGGATTTCTGATATGTCCTCTGGTTGCTCCTATAAGGTTAATGAGTTGTATTTCATCCTGACGTGAACTTGCGGTTTTTATGACCGCAGCACGAATGGTGAAGATTATCAATAGAACAGTTATTGTGATACAAGCAATTGTCATACGCGTAGTTTGTCTAAATAAATCCGTGAGAATTCCACTTCCTGTTAGATTGACATCATCTATTTGCGCAAAAGATTTAATCTCATAAGAGATTTCTTCTAATGTCTTTCGTGAAACATTGGATGAGTCTACAAATATTTTAAGAGAAGCGGGAAATGGATTGCTATCAGAAAAACCGCCTTTTATCAGTTTTGCAAGGGATCCAAACTGTTCTTCTGCTCTACTTAGGTTCTCTTCCTTAGACACAAAGTCAATAAAGAGGATTTTATCCTGTTTTTGTAGCTGATTAGCAAAAGTCTTAGCATCCTCCTCAATTACAGTATCATTAAGAAAAGCGACAAGTGGTGGTACATCCTCATTGAGTTCAAGGTCCTTGTAGACCGACGTGTGATTAAACAGAAAGGCATTTAGGACAAGTGTGAAGAAAGCAAGCGTGAGAATACACAACAAATTGTTTAATCTTGTCCTTCCAATATGTGTAAAGATATTTTGTATTTTGTATCGCATCTTATACTATCCCAGTATTTCAGCAATTTTAGTACTTATTATTAAAATTGTTATGATGTAATGCTACCATCCTGTAGTTTATATATACGTTTTGGTGAAGCATTCTTTTCACGTACAAATCGGTCTGGAAGATCAGGATCAGAAGTTGTAACTAACACTGTAGTGCCTTGAAAATTCAGTGCATCAAAAAGAGACAGCATATCAAGTGAGATGTTAGGATCAAGTGTCTCCGTTGGTTGATCAGCGAGTAACAGTAAAGGACTGTTGATGATTGCTCTTGCAATTACAAGTCGTTGTCTTTCGTTGTTTGAAATTTGGGTTGGTAGTGCATGCTTGCGATGGACTAAACCCATTTGATGTAGCATATTGTTCACATTTTCACGCAAAATACGATACTTAGTCCCAATTAACTTTTGGGGTATTTCAAGATTCTGTTCAACAGTTTTAGTATCGATTAATTTCCAATCTTGGAACACTACACCTATTTTTCTTCTAAAGTATGGAATCGTTGCTGAAGTTAGTTCCTCAAGGGGTTGTCCGAGTACACTTAATGATCCAGCTGTAGGAAGCAATTCTCGATTGAGTAACTTAAGTAGCGTTGTCTTACCTGAACCGCTTTCACCAATAAGGAATCCAAATTCACCGCGTTCAAGTCGGAAACTGACTCTTTCCAATACGCTTAAATCTTGATAACTGAAACTCACTTGATGAAGTTGAATCATTATTTCTTATATCCGATGTTGGAATCAGTGATACTGTCCTAAGGTTCCTAAAAAATTAGTCTGTCAGTTCATTGGTGTAGATACAAAGTTTATCTGAACATGCATGTATTTTTTCTCCAGTCTTCAGTACTTTTTCAACAGTATATGCTGCATCACATTCCGGACACCGTTGTGCGATCGGTTTATCCCAACTGGCAAATCCACACTTAGGGTAGTTACTACAACCGTAGAAGACCTTTCCTCGTTTACTTCGCCGTTCACCTAAGTAACCGTCACAATCAGTCTCAGGACAGTCTACACCCATAGGTACAGGTTTTGCGTTTTTACATTTTGGATATCCGCTACATGCCAAGAAACGTGCTCCTGCCCGACTCTGCTTTATAACCATCGGTTCGCCACATTTTTCACAGGCCGTGTCAGTTTCTTCTGGCTCTTCAGATGCGGTATTATCCCCGTTTAATGCTTTTATGTTTTTGCATTCAGGATAGTTAGCACATCCAAGGAAACGTCCATACCGTCCCCATTTAACGATCATTTTGCTACCGCACTTCTCACATGCTACGTCAGATTCAGTTTCCATTGATTTCCGTGCTTCGTACATCTTATCTGGGGCTTGTTTCAATGCATCCTGGAAAGGCGGATAAAATTCGCTAAGTGTGTCATTCCATGCAGTCTTCCCTTCAGCAATTGTATCCAGTTTCTGTTCCATCTCTTTTGTGAATTCGACGTCAACAATATCGGGAAAGGCTTGAATTAGAAGGGCGTTAACAAGTCTTCCGATATCTGTTGGCATAAGCTTTCGTTGTTCTTTCGTCACGTATCCCCGTTCTTGAATTTTAGAGAGGATAGATGCATAAGTGCTCGGTCTTCCGATCTCCTTTGCCTCCAACGTCTTAACAAGGGTTGCTTCGTTATAACGGGGCGGGGGTTGTGTAAAATGCTGTTTAGGTTCTAACTTCCTTAGGTCAAGCGTTGCACCTTCATTAACATCAGGAAGTGTAGTATTTTCGTCACTACTATTCTCTTCATCGGAGGATATATCGTCTTTACCCTCCATATAGATGCGTCTGAAACCGTCAAACTTAATAACCGAACCGGTGGCACGGAAGAGATATCGCCCCGCTTTTATGTCTATAGTTGTTGAATCGAGTATTGCAGGATTCATCTGACTGGCGATAAACCGTTTCCATATTAATTCATACAGACGAAACTCTTCAGAAGTTAAGTGTGTTTTCAAAGAATCCGGTGTCCTCAATGGCAGCGTCGGTCTAATCGCTTCATGGGCATCTTGTGCGCCACTTTTTCTACGGTAGCTGACTGCGCGCCCGGGGCGATAGTCACCACCATAAGTTGTTTTGATATAACTTCTAACAGCAGTTAGAGCATCTTGTGCGACACGAGTTGAGTCAGTACGCATATATGTAATCAATCCGACTAAACCTTCTTTACCAATCTCTAAACCCTCGTAGAGTTTCTGTGCAACTATCATCGTTCTTTTTGCCGAGAAACGGAGTTTCCGAGCAGCTTCTTGTTGTAAAGTGCTTGTAATAAATGGAGCGACAGGCTTCTGTTTTCGTTCCCGTTTATTTACCTTTTCAACTACGAAAGCCTGTTCTTTAGCATCATCTGCTATAGTATTGGCACGCTCTTCGTCTATTCGAAATCCGTAGATATTTATTTCACCTTTCTTCGTACCAATCTTATGCAATTTTGCTTGAAAGAGATGCTCTTTTGTATTGGGTGTTAATGTAGCGGTGAGAGTCCAATATTCTTCTGCGTTGAAAGCCTCAATTTCAGTTTCACGTTCACATATCAGTCTAACAGCTACAGATTGTACTCGACCTGCACTCAATTCAGGTTTGACACTTCTCCACAAAAGTGGACTGATTTTCCATCCGATTAGTCTATCTAATATCCGTCGGGCTTGCTGTGAGTCTACGAGTGATTGGTCAATATTCCCAGGATTCTCTATTGCTTCTAATATTGCACTTTGCGTGACTTCATTATAGACGATACGGAAGATGGGTTTTTTTGTTTTCTTCAGTTCATTCGCCAGATGCCAACAGATGGCTTCGCCTTCTCTATCGGGATCAGCTGCGAGGTAAATGCAATCAACTTGTTTTGCTTTCTCCTTGATTGCTTTGACAACTTTACCTTTCCCATGGATCGTTACATATTTCGGTGTAAAATTGTTTTCGACATCAATACCTAGTTCCTTTTTTGGTAGGTCTACGATATGTCCTACAGATGAGTCAACAATATAATCAGCCCCTAAAATCTTCTCAATCGTTTTTGCTTTTGCTGGAGATTCCACAACTACTAATGACTTAGACATTTTGTTTAATGAGTTCCTTATTTTACTTATAGTTGTTTGGTTTACGGTCTCTATATTCAGTTCTAATACGTCTACTAAAAGCAACATACGGATTGTTTATTCAAACAACTTTTTTATTTAATACGTATAAAATCCAATAAAGTGACAGAAATCGGCACAGTATACTCTTCATGAATGATTCACTCAAGGTAATATATGACGAGAGACGTGGCGTTTTAGTTCGCTTCTTTTTCGTCTGCAAACGAGATAAGGTCAATTAGCAACTGCCGCATCCCTGAACGGTGGACGATATTGTCAATAAATCCGTAGGTTACCAATGTTTCAGCTTTCTGGAAGTCTTCAGGGAGTTCTTCCTGTAAACTTGCGACAGCAAGGGGACCTGCAAATCCAATACGTGCCCCCGGTTCAGCAATAATCACATCACCAAGGGATGAGTAACTGGCAGTTGCCCCTCCAAACGTAGGATCGGTAAGAACGGATATATAGAAACCACCGTTATTCGTATATTCAGTGCATGCAGCAGCAGTTTTCGCCATTTGCATTAACGCCAATGTTCCTTCCTGCATTCGCATACCCCCACTAACAGAAATGATTACAAGCGGTAAGTGGTTTTCATTTGCGTGTTCTATGCAACGTGTAACTTTTTCACCGATAACAGCACCGCAGGTTCCTCCAATAAAACCGACGTCGCCGATAGCGATGGCTATGTCATTTTTTCCAATTTTCGCTGTACCTGTCAACATTTCTGAACGCATCCCAGTTTTTGCGATGTCGCGTTCAAGCTTCTCAGTGTAATCAGGAAATTCCAAAGCATCAATTGAGTATAAGTTCGTATCGGTTTCTTGAAATGTCCCCTCATCAATGAGAAGATTGAGCCGTTCGCTTGCCCCCATGGGATAGTGCGCATCACAAACTGGACAGACTTTGTAATCTCTTAAAAAAGCATCGGTTTCTATTTCTGTGTTACAATATCTGCATAAGATGGTTTCTGGAGAATTGCTCATATTAATACTCTAATAACTGTTATGTATTGTCAGATTAATATAATACCACTCATCATATAGGTTGTCAAATTTATCTGTCTGACAATGCAGTATCCGCTTATTTATAAACACATCTTAAGAATTAGTATCCCAAATCCATCAACATCCGCAACAAAATTAGGTGGGACAATAGTTGTAGCACTAAATTCGGTAATTACTGCTGGTCCTTTGACGCGATTACCCGGTTTTAAGGACTCGCGACTGTAGAACCCAGTTGAACAGTTCTTACCATCAAAAACGACTTGATCTTTCTTAATCCTCGCTTTTGAGGGATCAGAATTCGAGAGGGGTGCTTTTTTCGTTATAGATTTTTCTGTTTCTCCAATTGCGCTGAGCCTTAAGTTGACGACTTCTACCACTGCATCTGGTCGTGCGTAGCTAAATCTTTGTTGGTGCATAGCATGGAATTCTGGCAGAAAGTTCTTCTCCTTGGAATGGTATGGAATACACAATTCATAGGATTGTCCCTCATACCGCATATCCAGTGAGCGATTGATAAGAAGTTGGTCCAAGGCAAATCCTTCTCTTTTCATATCCTTTACAGCCTGTGTTAGTAAGGCTTCAAAACCGATTTCCAACTGTCTGTTTAATTCTTCAGCACGATTATCTGATTTCCATAGGACTGTCTGTGAATAATCCTTGACTACATCAGCGAATAGCATACCGTATGCCGATAGTAATCCGCCATTGGGGGGAATCAGTACAGTTTTTATACCCAGATTCTCTGCTAGGAATGCTGCATGTAATCCTCCTGCGCCACCGAATGAAACAAGTGTAAAATCACGTGTATCGTAACCACGTTCGACTGAAATCACTTTAATTGCCCGTTCCATTGTAGCGTTTGCGATTTTTAATATTCCCTCTGCAGTTTCTTGTAAAGTAAGGTTGATTTTATCAGAGAAATTTCTTAGATGGTAATCAATAGCATCGTCCGCAAGAGACATATTTCCACCTAAGAACATCTCAGGAGATATACGACCTAAGAAGACGTTTGCATCGGTGACTGTGATGTTTTCTCCACTGTTTCCGTAGCATATCGGGCCGGGTATAGCGCCTGCGCTTTCTGGACCGACTCGTAGAGCACCGCCAGAATCCACAGTTGCTATGGAACCTCCTCCAGCCCCAACTGTATGGATATCAATTAGTGGAACTTTTATCGGTAAACCGCTGATAGTGCTTTCACTCGTCATTGATATTCTTTGATCACATAGGCTAACATCTGTAGAAGTTCCGCCCATATCAAAAGTGATGATTCTGTCGAATCCTGCGGGTTTTGCGATGTTGTAAGCACCTATGACGCCCCCCGCTGGACCAGAAAGGACGGTATTTATTCCTGCGGATTCAAAATTCTCTGTTGAGATGCATCCTCCGTTTGATAGCATTATGTGGAATGATTTTGGGAACTTGTTAGAGTCTGACAGTGTTGACAGATGTTTCTCCAGAACAGGACGGATATAAGCGTTAGCGACGGTGGTACTGAACCTTGCGTATTCTCTATATTCTGGTAAGATTTCATAAGAGCAAGAGATCGGTATATTCAGGTCATGAAGATAATCAGCAACGATCTGTTCATTTTTTGGATTTATGTATGAGAATAGGAAACAGATTGCTATTGCATCTAAATCTAATGTCTTGAGTTTTCGAGAAAGTCTATTTAGTTCATTTTGTGATATTTCAGTTTGGATTTCACCAGTATGTAAGGTTCTTTCCTTAATCCCGAATCTATGTTTAGCGGGAACTAATGGTTTAGGGCGTTGCACACATAAGTCATAGATATTTTCTCGTGTTTGTCTACCTATTTCTATAACATCTTCAAATCCTTTTGTTGTAATGAGTGCGATGTGTGCCCCAGCATGTTCAAGTAGGGCATTAGTTGCAACAGTTGACCCGTGCACAATAGCGATATCTTCATAAGAACTGATATTGTGCATCTTCATAATCTCGCTGACACCTTTAATGACTGCGTCTGCGGGATTTTGTGGTGTGGAAAGCACTTTATGTGTAAACAAATTATCTTGCGCGGACAGAACAATGTCGGTGAAAGTTCCGCCTGTGTCAACACCAATTTTTCCTGTAAGTTTCTCTTTTTGCATTAATTGCCTATATATTAAGGTAACAGCATTCAGTTACACAGTTTTTACACAACTACATTTTGCGGTTTATTATTTAGAAATGCGATGATATTGTCTACGGCACCTTCGTTTAGTAGGTCTACGCCTTCAGGTGTCATGTCTGCACAGTGGGGTGTTAAAATCACATGTTCACATGTTAGGAGAGGGTGATCGGGGGGTATTGGTTCTTGATCATACACATCAACTGCTACTCCGCCGATATTACCGTTTTTGAGAGCGTGAACGACAGCATTTGTGTCCATCACCTGTCCGCGTGCTACATTAATTAACAGAGCGTTTTGTTTCATCAATGCGAGTTCTCGTTTTCCTATAATGTGGTAGCTATCATTGGTCAGTTTGACATGTAGGCTTACGACATCTGAAGTCTTTAGTAGATCATTCATACTTACATATTTTATATTTAGTTTTTGTGCGCGTTCATTAGATGGATTGTAGGTCCAGGCGATCACGTTCATACCGATTGCGTTTCCGAGTCGTGCCATTTCAGATCCTATGTGTCCTGTACCGATGATACCGAGTGTTTTTCCTTGTAGGTATACATTATCCATACGGTACCATTTTCCCGATTTTAGACTTGATGTCATATATGCGGCATGTTTTGCCAATGCGAACATGAGTCCGAAGCTATGTTCTGCCACAACGGGGGCGGTGCGTCCGGGTTGGTTGCAAACGGTGATATCTTTCTTTTTTGCTTCAACGAGGTCGATCATATCTGTACCGATAGAGCAGAGCGAGATGAGTTTTAGTTTTGGTAGTTGTTTTAGTGTATCGGCGTACCATTTAACCAGTCCTCGTGAGTTGATAATAATATCTGCTTCTTTTGTTCGGTTAATCTTTTCATCTATTGTTTTAGGACGGTCTTTATACAGTATTATGTCTCCGTAGGGTTTTAGTCGATTTAGGTGTGGTGAATCTTGTATTTGTGGCGGATCATCACCTGGTATAACGATCTTTAGTCGATTCAAAGGTTACTTCCTTTCTGATTTTTTATTTTCTGTTTGTGATCGTTTATACGGCACTGTGATTTCTTTGGAGATGATTTTTTCTTTGAATTCTTGTACTGTTTTTAGGATTTCATCGGAGAGTAGCATTTTGTTATCTTTATCCACGATATATTCTACACCGCCTTCTTTTAGTCCGTAATGTTTAACGCCTCCGGAGAATGAATTATTTATTGTATTTTCTATCATTTGGTATACAGACAGTTCGACACCTTTGATAATGCTTGTGAGGATTTGTCCTGGTAGTAATCCGTTTCCGTTTGAGTCGACCCAGATAATATATTTCTTTGTTTGTGTTGCTGCTTCGAGGGCACCTAATCCGCTTGCACCTGCTGCTACGAGGATGATATCAGCTCCTTTATTGAATTGTGCGAGGGCGAGTTCTTTTGCTTTTGCTGGATTGTTGAATGCTTTTGGTGTAACTCCGACGTAGTTGACGAATAGTTCAACGTTAGGATTTGTTTTTTTGATACCGGCGTTGAATCCGATTTCGAAGGCTTCGACGAGTGGTATTTTCATGCCACCCACGAATCCTACTTTTTTAGTTTCTGTTTTTAGTGCAGCGATGACTCCTCCGAGGAATGTTCCTTCGTGTGCTTTATATATGAGTGAGGCGACGTTATTTGGTTTTGCTTCTGCGTCGATGAGTACGAAGTTGGCGTTTGGGAAATCGGGTGCTACTCGGTTTATGGGTTCACGGAAGAGGAATCCGACGCCGATGACGAGGTCGAATTTTAGTTCAGCGAATCTTCTTAGTGCTCTTTCGGTATCTGTATTTTGTGTTGGATTAATTTCTTTTAGTGTGATATTCCATTTTTTTTGCGCTTTTTTTGCGCCGTTGTATGCGGCGTCGCAGAATGAGAGGTCGCCACGTCCGTGGACGTCATAAATTAGTCCGACTTTAATTGTTGCTGTGGTATTATCTACTATGAGTAATGTTGTGATTATGGCAATGATAAGTGTTATGATTTTTTTATTCAATTGAGTTCCTCCGGTTGAGAATTACGGAATTTGGGATTATGTTTGTTACGTAGTGGGAAATTTGTCTTATTGATATTGTATCTCAACAGTGTATTGCTTATTGAGATGTATTCTCAATAGCGTGTTCTTTATTGAGAACAGTTATCAACAACGTATATTTATATTTTTTCGCATAGTTTTACTTAACTTATCTTTTTTAGGTCTGTATTGTGAAATTGTAAGATACTTAATGGACATATTTATTAAGAGGTATAGAATTCGATGTGTATTAATTTTTGAGTATATGAAATTGATATTGAGATCAGAGATTTATAAAGAGGGTACACGATTAAGGAATCGAATGCAAGTGATTTTTTAATTTTGGATGATGTGGTGAGAAAATTTTGTAGGGTTTTAGGTTGTTGGGATCAGATAACGGTATGTTAAGTGTAGCTGTACTTATATTTAATGACGTATTATACGTGCAAAACGTCATTAAATCATTGACACAGAAATACAAAAATTATAGAATCCTATACGGAAATTAAAAGGAGTACATAAATGGAAAAAAATAAAAGAAGAAAAAATCAACAACCACGAGTCCTCGACGAAATACAACAAAAAATACTACTAGAATCCACAGAACTAAAAGAACGAGATAGAATGCTCATACGCTTCTGCCTCAGAACAGGACTAAGAAACGCAGAAACCTGCGGAATAAACGTCGGCGATATAAAAAAATTAGGACAAATCGTCACAACACTAGAAGTAAGAACAACAATCGCAAAAAATAAAATAGCAAGAAGAATACCACTCGTACAAGACGTTAGAGACGCACTCAACAACTTCCTAATATGGAAAATAGAACGAAATGAAAAAAATGACCTAAATAGCCCACTCTTCTGCACACTACGGACAAAAAAACGACTGGCACCACGAGACTTTCAACGCATCATGCAATCCGCATCAGAAAAAATAGGTCTAAGATTCACGCCACACGACCTAAGACATACATTCGGTACTGAACTATACCGAGCAACACACGACCTAGAATCAGTACGCATCGCATTAGGACACGCCAGCTTAGATACAACACTGATCTATATGCACACAAGCCCAGATATATTACGACAACGGTTTGAGACAGCGTTCAACAAACATACATAAATAAAAAAAGACTCACCGATTTTCATCAATCGTCAAATGCGTCCTGAAAATGTATCCCGTGAATAATATATCGGAATCATAAAAAAAATGCGTTATACGGCAACGTGAGCATCCATTTTTCTACAAGTTCGCTGAATTTTACAAATCTCACACAATTGCCTCTCTGAAATACCTACATCATCACATGAGTCAGAAAATGATGCATAAACGCTATTGTCCTTCGACTTCTAAACCGATCACATAAAAACATGAAGATGATTCTATAAACCTATCGTTTTAACTTAATAAAATACTGAGGTATAAAATGGCATATTCAAGTCTAAGAGATTTTGTAAAAACACTAGATCGCGCCGGTGAACTCAAACGTATAAAAACACAAGTTTCACCCGATCTCGAAATTAGCGAAATAACAGACCGTATCAGTAAAACAAATGGACCCGCACTCCTGTTCGAAAATGTTGAAGGTAGTGAAATGCCATTGCTGATCAATACTTACGGATCTTACACACGAATGGCAATGGCACTCGGCGTCGATGACCTGTCCCGTATCGCTTACGAAATAGAAGGAATGATAAAAATCGGCCCACCCGAATCCCTACTGGATAAGGTGAAAATACTTAGAATTCTCTCACAACTAACTAATTTTCCACCCAAAACAACTAAACGAGGAGCATCACAAGAAATCGTCTTGACAGGCGAAGACGCATCTTTGGATAAATTGCCATTAATTAAATGTTGGCCTATGGACGCTGACAAATACATCACATTACCACAAGTCTATACACATAGCCTCAATACAGGTCAACGCAACGTTGGAACATATCGTCTGCAAAAACTAAATCCCTACGCATTAGCAATGCATTGGCAAATACATCATGATGGCGCAGCACATCATCGCGAATATAAACAAGCAGGTAAACAGATGCCTGTCGCCATCGCAATTGGTGGGGATCCAGTTATGTCATACATCGGAACCGCCCCGCTCCCATCCGGAATTGATGAACTCCTATTCGCTGGCTTTTTAAGAAAATCAAATGTGGAAATGGTGGCTGCTAAAACAATCGATATGATGGTACCCGCTAACGCAGATATCATAATCGAAGGATTTATTGAACCAGATGAAACATGTATAGAAGGACCCTTTGGTGACCATACCGGTTTCTATTCCATGCCCGATGAGTATCCAGTATTTCGTATCTCCGCTATAACACACAGAAAAGACCCTATCTATCAGACGATCATTGTTGGAAAACCACCAATGGAAGATTGTTATATGGGAAAAGCAACTGAACGTATCTTCATGCCATTAATTAAAACACAACTTCCTGAATTAGTTGATATGAATTTGCCCCTGTTCGGTGTATTTCACAACTTTGCACTCATCTCAATTGATAAGAGATACCCATTCCAAGCGAAAAAAATAATGCATAGTTTCTGGGGGCTCGGACAACTGATGTTCAGCAAAATCATCATTGTCGTTGATAAGGATGTTGATGTACAAAATATTGAAGAAGTCCTCTTTTATGTAGGTAGTAATGTTGATCCGAAACGAGATGTTACTATCGTTGAAGGACCCGTAGATGTGCTCGACCACGCTGCACCACTACTTGGTGCCGGTTCAAAAATGGGTATTGATGCTACAACTAAATGGGAAGAAGAAGGTTACCATCGGGAATGGCCACCTGAAATTGAGATGTCTAAAGAAATAATTGAACTTGTAAATGAACGTTGGAAAAAATACGGTCTATAGCATTAACAGTCGGAGATGAAGATATGTCTGAAACGATTTACGATGTAACGGTAATTGGTGCTGGACCCGCAGGAACACAAGCTGCAGTTTCCGCGAGCCATCAGATGCGGCATGTGCTTGTACTACATTCCGGTAAAGTCAGCTTTAGCCGAGGAAGAGCATATTGGTCAAAATCTGTGGAAATTGAAGATGCACCCGTATTCCCCGGAATTACAGGTCCTAACTTTGCTAAAGAACTGATGAGATGGATGGAAAGTCGACCAGTAGTAAATTTCATGCTGGGAGATAAAAAACATACAACAGGTATCGATATCAAAGATGGAATGGTTACTCGCCTAACACGAGACAACGATCTTTTTGAAATAGAAGCATCAACTGCTGCTTTAAAGAAGGATAAACCGATGCAGCTTCAACATTTCAGATCTCGTACAGCGATTGTAGCATCAGGTTTTGACGATAAATGGCCCGACATTGAGTTTCAAGCAGATGAAAAACGTCTCTATAAACAGTACGCTACCGTGTTCCGTTACGCCGGTAATCGTAAAGGATGGCATGTATGTATCCGTTGCGATGGTCACTTACATGTAAATGAACACCTCGCCCTCCTCGGCGTAGGAGACTACATTTATGAGGCAGCAATCGGCGCACAAGATTTTACAGATAAAATTACAATCCTAACCAATGGACGACCACACGGTATGTCCACTTCAGTATTGAAACAGGTTCAAGAAAGAAAAATTCAGATAATTGAGACAAAAATAAAACAACATATCGGTGAAAAAACCGATCTGTTGGGTTTTGAAATGATGGACGGAACTAAGTTGTTCTTCCACGGATTCCTTGTTGATGAAGGACTAATCCCAAACACCAAGTTTTTAGATGGATGGGATTACCAAAAAGATGAAGAAGGACTGATTGTTACAAATGAAGATATGCAAATGTTAGATAGTAATGGGAAGCCAATTCCAGGACTTTTTGCAGCAGGTGACATTATATCTGGCGAACGAAACTTAATTGCAACCGCTTTTGCACTCGGTCAAGAAGCAGGTTTATCCGCCTCCGATTCACTCAGGAAGTGGCACTATCCAAATAACTAAATTACAATCTATCGTTAATTGAATTTATCTACCGAAAGGACTATTATATGGGATCAATCGAAAATCACAAAACACTTTATATTATTGACACGATGGCAGAGATATTTAGATCATTTTATTCTATTCAGACCCGTCTTGTCAGCTCAGTTACAGGAGAGCCAACAAATGCCATCTTCGGGTTTACCGGCACGCTTATGAAATTACTAACCAATTTTAAAGCTGAGTATATTATCGCTGCTATTGACACACCAGGAGACACATTCCGGAACGTGCTGTATGCAGAATATAAAGGACATCGTAGAACTCCACCAGATGATTTGGTGACACAGATTCCACGGATTCAACAACTGCTCGAGACATTAGAGATTCCCGTCATTGGAAAACAGGAATTAGAAGCAGACGATATTATCGCATCTGTCACACAGCACATACTTGATGCACCCGATACACAAGATGTTCATGTTAGAATAGTCTCAAAAGATAAAGACCTAGAGCAATTACTGTGTGAACGCGTTACGATGTTTGACATAAATAAAGACACTGTTATAGACGTTGAATCACTCATGGAAAACAAAGGTATTACACCGGACCAAGTTATAGATGTGCTAGCTCTGATGGGAGATACATCTGATAACGTTCCAGGTGTTGAAGGGATAGGATTGAAGAATGCTGCTAAACTACTTCAAGAGTACGGTACTTTAGATGGCATCTATGAGAATATTGAGCAGATTACGGGTAAACGTCGCGAGAATTTAGAGAAGGCTCAGGAGTATATATCACTCTCAAAAGAACTTGTCACATTAAAACGAGATGCAGACCTTGATTTCACAATGGAAAAAGCACGCGTCAAACCCCCTGACATGAGTAAAGTTAGACCTCTCTTTGAACAACTTGAACTAAAACGATATCTCAACCAGATTTCGGCTTATGCAAATGGAAATGGTGATACTGACCAAGTCAAAGTTGATGTGAAAACGACCAGGAAAGAACGGATCGAAGCGATGGAACTTGAGAAAGAGAAGATCATAGAAGAAGGAAAATTCACAACAGCTAAATCTAGTAACTACACTGCAATTACGACTGATGAACAGCTTTCCGAACTTGTAGTGACACTTTCAGAACAGGATATAATTTCCGTTGATACTGAGACTGATGGATTATATCGCAACGCCGGTCTGTGTGGCATTAGTTTTTCATGGAAACCAAAACAAGGAGTTTATGTTCCCATCAAATCACCTACTCTTGAAAAACATTTAGATCAGGAAACAGTTTTATCTAAACTCAAACCTATTTTGGAAAATCCAGATTTACCAAAATGTGGACACAACCTGAAGTTTGATGCAAGCATCTTCCTTAGACACGGTGTTCAGTTACAAGGTGTAGTCTTTGATACAATGTTGGCAAGTCAACTCGTTGATCCGAGACAACCATCCCATAATCTCGATAATTTGGCACTACTCCACTTAAACCATAAAATGATTCCTCTCTCTGACTTGATTGGTGATGAAGAAGACTCTACATCTATAGACAAAATACCTTTTGAAGAAGTAACACAGTACGCTTCTGAAGATACTGATATTGTCCTTCAACTCTATCTTTTTTTTAAGCCAAAACTTGAGGAGACACACACTGATGAGCTTGTAAGAAATATCGAATCGCCTCTCGGTCCAGTGCTTGCTTTGATGGAGTTTAATGGTATTGTGTGTGATACCGATGAGATTGATAAACAGAGAAAAATTGTTGACCAACTTGTTGAAGAACGAGAGAAAGAGATACACGATCTTGTAGGATACGAATTCAATATTGGTTCGCCGAGTGTTCTTGCCGAAGTATTGTTTGATGAGATCGGTTTTACACCTGTCCGTAAAACAAAAACGGGAAAAAACTCAACGGATGCTAACGTGCTTGAAGCTCTTGCAGCACAAGAGGACATCAATAATCCGAGAACTACTGTTCCCCGTTTAATCATTGAGTATAGACAGTATCGTAATCTACAGAGTACATATCTTGGACAATTAAAACACGCTGTGAATGATGATACAAAACGTATCCATACACATTTATATCAATTGACAACAGCTACCGGACGTTTACAGTCTGATAGTCCTAATCTTCAAAATATTCCAGTTAGGTCAGAGATTGGTCGTCAGTTGCGCAAAGCCTTTATTGCTCCTGAAGGACATAAATTGATCTGTGCAGATTATTCGCAGATTGAGCTTCGTGTACTGGCACACTTTAGTAAAGACCCTAAACTTATGGAGATCTTCAATCAGAATTTGGATATTCATACAACGGTTGCCTCAGAGGTATATAAGGTTTCAATAGAGGAAGTAACCAGAGAATTAAGAGACAAAGCAAAGATTGTAAACTTTGGTATCATCTACGGTGTTTCACCGTCTGGATTAGCACGTAGAATTCAAGGAATGAATACAGATGAAGCACGCGATCTAATAAAAAATTATAAGGCGCGTTTCCCCGGTATTAATATATTCTTCCACAGGTGTATCCAACAGGCATTAGACAATGGTTATGTAACGACTTTAACAGGTCGTAGACGCGCAATACCTGAAATATTTGAACATTCTCAGAGGCGTCAGAGTCTAGGTGAACGCCTTGCTATTAATACTGTAATTCAAGGAACAGCTGCGGATTTAATCAAAGCAGCTATGGTAAAAGTTCAACAGAGAATTGATAAGGATCAGTTAGATATGAAGTTGTTACTACAGATTCATGATGAATTGGTGCTTGAATCCCCTACTGAGCTTGCTGAAACCCATGCTAAAATAGTTTCAGAAGAGATGGAAAAAGCCATGACGTTAAGAGTTCCGCTTCGAACAGAGACCGGTATTGGTGATAATTGGATGGAAGCGAAATAATTATCTGTAGTATAATGAAATTTGACAATTTTATTATTTTATAGTATCATGTTAACGTTTGGGAAATGTGATGGTGTCTGCGAACCGATTTATGCATAGTATTTTGACAGTTTTACGTTTTGGAACCTGTAACATCCTTGATGATTGTGATGCCTTCCGAAAAAGATTGATAAGAATCCGAGTTCATTTTTGCCAATCTTCGCTTGCTGCCAAATGCCTGCCGATAGAACTTGCTGACAGTACTCAGTTTTCTCACATTCCCGTTATTTCAATATCAAAAGGAGAAACGAGATGAACATCTACGTTGGCAATGTCCCTTATGCAGCCACAGAAACCGATTTGGAAGAACTCTTTGAACCACACGGCCCGCTTGCATCGGTAACAATTATCCGTGACCGATACGATGGTCGTTCTAAAGGGTACGGTTTCGTTGAGATGGAAAATCAAGAAGATGGTGAACGTGCGATTGAAGCTCTTGATGGACAAGAATTGATGGGACGCCCGTTGAAGGTCAATCCTGCGCGTCCACGTGAACGTCGTCCTGCACCCCGATACCAAAGCCGTTATGAAGAAGAGTAAAAATGCTTAAGGACAATTTGTCTAAGACATTTTTTCTAATTTCGTAACGTCTGACGTAAAATTGGGAAATATAAGGACTAAATGTAAAAACAGATGAATCGATATAATGCTTCTGTTGTAACTCAGCAGAAGCATTATTGTTTAAATGGTAGACAAAATCAGTTTAAGTCCTATGTACTTAGACCGAGTTCTTTACTGAGCTCCATCAATCTATTGTTAACCTTCGTCTTATCAATTCTGTTTTCATTTACAAATTCTTGGTACGGTGGTGGAAGTCTGTCGGGTATCATAGCCCGTGAATTCGCCTCTTGTAATGCTAATAGGACCATGAACAGACGCATTTCTGGTGAATAGTCTGGCATATAGTCTGCTACTGCTTCACGTAAATCTTCTTCATTAAATGCGTTACGTTTCTTCCGTTTTGCAATATTATGACTTCGCTGTGCAATCTGATTAAGGTCATTTACACTCACCCCACGTAGCCTTGGGTCTCTTGCTATTTCTTGAAAATTCATTTCTTCACGGGTATGAAATCGGCAGAAAAACTGTAATATACCGGCACGACTATCTCGAATTGGTGGTAACAAAACAACTTTGTGACTAAAGATTTCCGGACGCCGGAAAATAGATGGAATAAGGTCCGGACGGCTTGATGTTCCAACCCATATAACTCTACCGCGCAATGTAGCATCACTAATAGCATTCGTTAGAATAGTAGGAAGTGGTCTTTCACTGCTACCAGTCTTAATTGTTGTGTGATGGGGTGAAGCCTGTTCTATTTCATCCATAAATACAACAACAGGAGCAAGGCCGCGTATATAGTTTATAGCAGAATTCAAGTTCCTCTCATAACTGTTCCCATTCTCACTTATATTTATCGTCACTTCACTGACCTGATTAGCATATCGGAGTTGAACAAATGCCATGTTAGTCTGTCCTGCTAACATTCGAGCTGCGAAAATATTTCCGTTCCCTGTTGGTCCCAGTAGAAGTATCCCACGAGGTACACGACGCAAATCATTTTCCTTTAAACCATCAACAATATCTTCTATGAGTCTTGTTACATGATTTGACCAATGTTGTCTGGGATTTGTAAGAGGTTCGTGAACTTCTATAATCCCGTGGCTGAATACCTTTACGCTTTCTCTGCGATAATTTGCCAGTAATGGACCTTCAACTTTCTGCTTTAAAGATGCTGCTTGACGGACTAAATCGTGTATTGCGAAAAGGTTGAGGCCCCCCGTGTCCTGTGCTAACGCCTGCTTATCACGAGCATTTCCGAGGTTTAACTTAACCTCTGCTTTTTCGTCCGGCTCTCCTTCCTGCGTAATTTCTTGTGGAATTGAGCTTATATGTTCAATGAACTTTAATCTGTGTTCGTAGTCTGGAAATGGTACCTCTATTACAGGTATTTCTTGATTCACAAGAAAGTGAGGATGAATGTCAAAAGTATTCTGCGTTAGAAGAATAATAATATGTTTCTTTCTGCGAATTTCAAGGTCTGAAGCCCAATTCTGCAGTTGGTGAAAGAAAAATTTAGCATTCTCTGGAATACCTGTGTCAGATGAATAATTACTTGGTGCAATCTGCTCAAGGTTGTCTATCACCAATCCAATTCTGACACGATCCTGTTTTAGAAGATTATGCAGTTTATTTGCCAGATCCTTAGTTGGCAATGGGTCACTTCTATAGAAAGGGTCTTCATGTACCTTATGTATTAATAGACGTGAATTAATCCTTTTTCTATCTTCAGTCTCATCAGGTACTCCTTGATCCTTAGGAATTAATCCGAGTAATTTCTGAGTGTTAATCCAATTGCCTACTCCTGGCAACATGAATCCTTGTGTAGCATTATATCCGAGAACTAAGCGACATCCGAGTGCATTGAGTTGCTCCATCACAAAATCTAATGTTGGTAAATAACCGAAGTGTTCATCCAACTGCAAATCATCTACGTTAAAATGCAATAAAAACTGGTGTGCTGCTGCAACATTGTATTGTGATTCAATATTTTCCCAGAACATATTCATATCTCCAAAGCTTTCATCCTTTACATTATGTTTAATTTTATCCTTTAGGATACTATTAGAATAGCATGAACTTCCACCAGAAATCAAATAAATCGGAGTTTGACATTATTCCAATTCTGTGATAGTCTTAATCTGTTTATAAAACTTATGGAGAAATGCGTAAATAACATCATGGTAGAACGTCCAATAACTATTGGTATCATGGGTGGTTCAGCATCAGGTAAAACAACCTTCGCAGCTGCTTTGGTTGAACAACTTACCGATTATTCTCCCATTATACTTCATCAAGACTCCTATTTTCGAGACTGGTCAGAATACTCAGCAGAAGAACGGGAAAAGGTAATTACTGCAAACCATCCTGATGCTGTACAATGGGATGTACTTATTTCAGATATAAAAAAACTCAGAGGACTTAAGACTATTGAAACACCTGCTCTTGGAACACGTGCCGCACAACGTGGTAATGATAAACAGATTATCCAACCGAGTCGTGTTGTGATTGTTGAGGGACACCTTATCTTCTGGAACGAACAACTTCGTGAGCTAATTGACCTGAAGATATATTTAGATGTTGATGCCCATGAGCGCGTATTGCGGCGAATACTCCGTGATGTTGGTAGACACGGTGATCTTGAAAGAGTCGTCAGTTGGTATCGACGTGATGTAATTCCTAATTTTCCTGTCTATACTGAATCTTGCAAACAGTATGCAGATATAATTATTCCTTACATGACTGCCAATCCAGTCGCACTGCAAACTGTTGCATCGGGGATACGTTCAATGTTAAATAACCCGCATAGTTGAAATTCCCTGCATTTCCAACCAATAAAATCAGCACAGATAGAAGCGGCTAATTATATTGTCTTTTTGACACTGGCATCATTTCATAATGACAGACAAATGTCAATTTGACATTCTGATCAATTTAGTTCTTCTGTGCTATTCTAAAATTGCCCGACTTACCATTGATACAAAATCTTCAATAATCCAATAAGGACTGCTTGAGATTATCTCTAAACCCTGTCACAGACTAAGTGTTAGATACGTCTTTTCTAATTTCCAATTCTGCTGTACTGTTTTGGCATCATATTTGCTTAAGTAGGATTAGTATATTGACTAACATTTTTAGCAAATTTGATTTGGCATAGAAATTGCTTATAAAAGTATAACCAATACAAAATAAGGAGATAAAAAAATGGCATATTTAGCAACACGCAGACCCGTCAATAATCTCTTCAATCTTCACAACCAAATAGGAAGAGTCTTTGGAGACCTTCTGTCATCTAATGACAGCGAAAGTACTGAAGAGAACAGCTCTTGGATACCGACAGTAGACATTACTGAAATGGAAAGCGGCTTTGAAATCCACGCTGAACTTCCCGGCGTAGCTCAGAAAGATGTTCAGGTTTCTGTCACTGACAACTTACTTACAATCAAAGGCGAGAAAAATCAGAAACAGGAAATCGAAAATCAGAGTTACCATCGTGTAGAAAGACGGTACGGTACATTTCAAAGAAGTTTCACACTGCCGAAACATGTTGATACTGGAAACATAAAGGCTGGCTATAAGGATGGTATCCTTACGCTAACAATACCGAAGGCAGAGGCAGCAAAACCGAAAGAGATTCAGATCGGTGTGCAATCTGCAAATGAAACCTCCGACGAAAGTTAAACTTAACTATGTATCATAAGGACTGGTGGGTAAAACCATCAGTCCTTTTTGCGTTACAAAACAAAATATTCGAACATACCTATAACGTTTATATCTAAACTTAACTATAGTTTGGACATTTTTATCCTGTTAGGACTTCTCAATAGGTGTATTTTTATTTTGTACTGCCATCGGAAATTTAGACCACTACCTTAGACAAGATTGTGAAATAATTACAATCTAATTGAAAGGAGAAATCCTATTGAATTTGAGGAAAAAACTTGTCTTAACTAACACTGAATTCTGGTCTAAAAAATCGATGGCACTTCAACTTTTTTCATAGACTTTACAACTATCAAGGACAATCCAGTGACATAAACTTTACACACCCCTTCCGCAGACATGTGTAGATACTATTAATGTAAGTTGCATGGTCTGAGCAAGAAACTGCCTTACAGCGTATTTTGTATTTTAGTTTCTCATATTCATGGGATTTAACTTTAACCATGAAAAGTTCGCAAATGGGATTACTAATCAGAGATGAACACATCAGACACCTATCATCTAACCAAGGTTTTTGTGTAGGTAATACTGCTGAGAACAATTTTAACCCTATGTTGATTGCCCTTCCCTCACTTCACATTCGTTGATAATTCGCTTCATAAGTTCGGACTTGCAGGATTTAGAAAACTGCTATATCTTTGTGCTCGCGCGCTTTGTCCTGACAAGATGTCTCTTCGCGGACTTTTGTTGTTGCATTGGGGATGTCCCGATGCTTTTTGCTGCTTGCACAGTGTGCAACAGCAAGGAACTATAGAAACAAAACGCTTAAGATTCGTTCTTGACATTTCTGTGTCTTTTTATAATTTTGACAGGACTTACGCATTATTTAAAATTATTGCAAATTGGAGAGTTGATATCGCATATAATCATCCAATAAACTTTGTTTAACTTCATAGATTGTTTTGACAAGTGTACATGCAACACGTTTGAAACAGACCCCTACTTGAAGACAACAAGCAATATATGATTTCTTTGGGCATGCAACTTGCGGCATTGACACTTACCGATACCGGTGACTTGTTTGAGCTCACGATGAAGTTGTTCGATCTTCCAACGCACGCGACATTCTTGTTGTGCCGCATCTGCATCCGATTGAGATAAATCGTTTATCGCAATATATTCCGTGCGTCCGTTAGAGGCGGCAATCCAGAATTACTTCACTTGATGTCCTTTTGGAAACTTCTTGATGTACAAGCGTTTCCTTTGCCGACTGTCTATCTGGTTCCAAGATAGGGATTGGACTTGTTGGTGCGGTTCAACTCCATCTGTATCGTTTACAAGACGATTGCGTTTCAGTGGCATATAGTAATCAAAAATTGGCAATAATCGGAAAATAGGTTTTCCCTCTTTTTATAATGTGTAAATGTAGTCATAATAGAATAGTATACACCATTTTACAAAAAGGCATAAGTCCTGATAAAAAGTTCAGTGGTGAGATTGAATAAAGAAATATGTGTCCATGAAATATGGAATGTCAATGAGATTTATGCTCGTGCCGAAAAGTTAATCGCTGATGTCTGTAAGATATAGCCATCATCGGATGTTTTCTGAGAGGAAAACTCTTGACCTACTCCCAAGACAAAAGTATTGGGTTTCTTTCAATCACGTTTTGTGAGTTTCAGATCACCGGGTTGTTTAGTTGGAACTAAGTTTGCATTATGTTCATCTGTGCTTCAGTACTGTTTTAAATGGGTTTCATAAGCATTTATGTTCTCCTGTCATTTACAATTACTTTGTCTTTTTCATGCTTTTGCACCTTTTTCGGTATAAAACTGTGTCTTAAGCTATGAAGAGTAAAAATGCGATCAGATTCCATGCTTGTTGGAAATCTAATTGATGATTTATTAGAGGAACTCAATTTGCGTAATTTTGACGGAATCTATCGTTTTTTGCCCGTTTTGACTGAAATTTTAGAAAAAATTCATTTTTTTTCGTTTTATACAGCATTTTATGCACCTATTGGGGTAAAAAATATTGTCTTTAAGTATGAAAGCAATTTTATGCAGCAATTTGGAAAAATCGGTTTGCCGCATTTTGCGTAAGTTCGGTTTGATAGATTTTCGTGTGACTTTTAACATTTTTTTGATGTTACTTGCTATGAGTTCTTTTTCAAACTCACATTAATTTAAGGAGATTAATAATGTCAATTTTTAGAAGTATGATCAATACAAGGAATATAGTTTTACTAATTTTAGTCGTTTCATTATGTTTATTGACTTGTTTTTATAGTGTGCATGCTGGCCTTATACTTTCTGCGATTGGTGTAGGTCTAGCTGCATTAACGATATGGCAAACTATTGAAATGTTGACAAAAACTAAGGAAGAGAAAGCCCAAGAGACTAGAGACGAAATTGAAAGGATAACAGATCTTAGAGCTACTCAATGGGGAATTTATGAGTCTGAAGATCAAAAGGCAAGTGAAGCACAGACTGATATGACTGCAAAACGTCAAGCATGGGAAACGGTTATTGAAGAAAAATCAACTGCAGAAACGAGGGAAAGCCAAACTCGTGCTAATTACGAATCAAGTGCTCGTTATACACAAATGGCGTTAGATTCTTATATGAATCATACTGTATCATGTTATTACTGCGTAGGTTCTAATCTATGTCCAATTGGCCAGGAAGCATACGACAGTTGGCAAAGTTGGGAAGATACTAAGAAAGCAGATAAAGCATCTTGGGATCAAGCGAAGACTGATCTTGGAGCAAAAATTACTGCGGAATATAATGCGTATAATGAATGGTGGAGTGCTAAGGCAAAGTATGGATCACATAGAAGTAAAGCTGACAACGCTCATGATCAATGGACTGCTCTTGGAACTGAACTAGACAGGTTAGGAACTAAGCTATCTGGTTTGGAAGCTGATATTCTTTTGAAGAGAGCAAAAGTAGAGGCAGCGAAGCGTGATTTTGAAGCTGCCAAGCAAACACTAAATGAACTTGAAATTAATTATCCTGATGAATGGGCTGAAATGATGAGTGATCCTAGTACGCAATATTCTGTTGAATATATCAGAAGCCATTAAATGGGTATGTCCAGTTTTGGTTACTTGACTGAATTGTGTTTGACAAAGACCAAGTAACAGTTGTACAACAAGTGTATAGTGCATATTGATTTCCGATACATGATATACCTTTCACCCCTCTGGGTTTTATTATAGGTATATCCGTAGGGGCTAATTTAAGGACTTCTAAACATGAATAACCCTCTTCAGTTCCGTAGGGATGCTATGTTTATGGACACGGCATTGGTCCGCACATATCGTCCCTACGGGACAAAGAGGGTAATATCAACGTTTTTCTATAAACATATAGTCCCTACAGGACTGAAGACATCAAGAAAACAGACTGATCCCTAAAATTGACTTCTTTGGGTTTATTATGGTATATCCAACGTTTCTGTACACCTTTCTCCTTTTGGGTTTGGTATTTTTACAAAAACCTTACATACCCCTCTTCATTTATGTGTTTCTACAAAAACTGGATACACCCTCATTAAATTCAGGATTTGACACAATATATCTTTTGTGTTAAAATATCTACCGCTTCAGAAGTGATTTTTGGTGATGGAATTGATAGTTAAAATAAAAATGTCAAATGCAAGATTTTGCCAAATCCGAAATGACTAATTCCGATCTTTAATGTAGTCTCTCGGTTATCAATGTAGTAAGAATTATCTGCTAATATATCGAAAGACTACATTTTATCAAATACATTCTACTATGAGGTGCCAAAATGAATCGTATAGTCTTAGTTACTATAATTATATTGGTTTTAGTGTCAGTTTCTATGTTAGTATATTTTTTTACAAATAAAGACGTGGAAAGAAATATAGGTATTAAGGCGAACAAAGATAATCCTGACTCAGTTATTTCTATGAATGAACCCAAAAGACCTCCTATACCAGATTTTGTTCCTGATGAAAAGTGGTTAAAAGATTGGCAAAAAAAGTGGGATAAACAAATGGCTTTAGAAGATGCTAAATTTGCTAAAGAACTTGCTAGTATACCGATAGACATGGATTCAATCTTAAAGTCTATTAGATCAGATGAAATTACGCAAGATGATTTGCTTGAAATAAAAACCATGTTATCAAAATTCAAGACAGGGGACACGGTGACCGAAGAGGCTATTATAGAGACGCTTATAGGTTTTTTTCCTGACGATAAAAGGTTTCCTGGATTACGTGGTATATTAACTGATTACTATGAAGGTTTGGAAGGGTTATATGGTGGCAAGCTAACCAAAGATCAAAAATTACTTATGGTTGTGCATTTCACACAAAATCAAATATCTATTACCAGGGATATAGATGAACAAGTTACCGAAAAAATGAAAATTCGGAGGCAGTTATTAAAAACTGATCCAGATTTATATTACGACACAGAAATTGCAAGCGTCAATTCTAGTATTACTGAGACTGAGAACTTAATTACTGATGCGGAGGCCCGTGGTGATATGGAAGTTGCTGAAACTTATCGCAGTCATTTATTAGCTTTAAATAAGCGTATAGATGAATTAGATTTTGAAAGAAACTTTGACGAAGAGATTGAGAAAATGAAGCAACAGATATTAAAAGAACGTTTCCCTGATGGTAATTATCACGACTGGGTGAATGAAATGGTAGATGAAATGCAAGCGGAGCTATTGAATAATGATGAAATAAATAATACTACTTTAAATAAGTCTACTAGTCAATCTAGTTCTCATTCTAATGACAATAAAAGTTTAGAAGGTTTATTATCTGGTGTCGGTGAAAAATATCTTGATGTGGTTATATCAAGATATTTCACACCTGAGGAATTTAAAGAGTATTATCCAAATGTATCAGATACAAGTCAATTAAAAGCAAGGACTGTTGAAATGCAAACGGAACTTGCTATGGAAGTCCGTAAAGTTTTAAATACTATGGAAGATATATCTACCGGGGATAAAAGAAAGTTGGCAAGTGAATTCTTGAATAAGAATTACGACAAGGAATTTGCTAAGGAAGTTTTAAAGTTATTGTATAATCCTTCTGACTAATGGACAGTCAATCTAATTGTTCGGGTATAGATGTTCTAATATGTTCTAATCGCACACGCGCATCTTCCATTGTCCATTGCCAGTTCTGCCAATCCACTGTCTTTCTACGCGCCCAAACAAACATATGCCGCCATCCCGTTAATGCTTCTATAAAACGGATAGTGGCTTTGAAATCCACGCTGAACTTCCCGGCGTAGCTCAAGAAGATGTTCAGGTTTCTGTCACTGACAATTTACTTACAATCAAAGGCGAGAAAAATCAGAAACGGGAAACTGAAAATAAGAGCTACCACCGTGTAGAAAGACGGTACGGTACATTTCAAAGAAGTTTTACACTGCCGAGACATGTTGATACTGGAAACATAAAGGCTGACTATAAGGATGGTATCCTTACGCTAACAATACCGAAGGCAGAGGCAGCAAAACCGAAAGAGATTCAGATCGGTGTGCAAGCTGCGAATGAAACCTCCGACGAAAGTTAAACTTAACTATGCATCATAAGGACTGGTGGGTAAAACCATCAGTCCTTTTTGCGTTACAAAACAAAATATTCGAACATAACGATAATGTAATTGTCTTAAATAACGAATTTAGTGAATAAACCAATACTAATAAAGGAGAACTGAAAATGGAACATTCACAGAATGAGCACAGGAGAGGACCTTTCAAAGGTCAGAGAAGGAGAAACCGTGTTAATAGAAATCGTGTAAGAAATAGGAATGACAGGTCAGAACATTCATCAAGCCAAGAAAGACAAGTAGAAGGACCACCCATTCATCGTAGAAGAATCTTACGACAGATGCACGCATCTAATAGAAAAGATAGGAGAGAACATTCTCCCTCATCACGGAGAAGAAAACGTCCATCCATGAATAAGGCTGATTTCAGATCGCGTAACCATCGGCAAGGCGCATTTTCACCGGAAAGAAAAAGGAAAAAAGCATCTGAAGGAAGATCTCCTAATCGGCGTGGTCACAATGTTGGACGAAGATTCAGATGGATTCCAGCTGCTGATGTCTGCGAATCAGATGACAATATTATTATTAATGTTGAACTTTCAGGTGTTTCTGAAGAGGATATAAACATTACCGTTGTTGAGAATCGATTGACAATTAAGGGAGTAAAAAAGCCGCATAAGTCAGACGATAACATTAAAGTACGTCGCTCCAGTAGACAATTTGGTAGATTTCGTCATGCGTTTCCACTGCCACGACATACCGAAGCAAGCGAAATTAAGGCAGATTTTAAAGATGGTATTTTGTCTGTATCAGTGCCGAAACCAGAAACGTCTAAACCTACACAAATACCGATTAATGCTGAAGAGTAGATGAGATTAGGCTCGTGCATTGTGCATTAGCCTATTTCTGTTTTTTATCTTTGAGAATACCAACGTAGAGTGCCGCTGCCATCACAGACCCAACTGCCGGTCCAACGAAATACAACCAAATATCAGAATAAATACCACTTGCTATAGCAGGACCGAGTGTGCGTGCTGGATTGAATGATGCACGCGTTAATGGACCTCCCATCAATATGCATACTGTTAGCGTCAGACCAATTGCTAACCCAGCAAGGTTTCCTCCCCTACCACTAACTGCGGTATTGAAGATAGTATTGACAAGAAAAAATGTTAATATGATTTCTACGAAAATGCCTTGTATTATAGTGACATTATCAGCCAGAATAGTTACACCGAGGTCTCCATCAACAGGTAGAACTCCTTTCAGTGCTAATGCACCTAAGATCCCTCCAGCAAATTGAACTATCCAGTATCCGATAGCTGTAGTGAATTTTATCTCTTTTGCTACAAGCAGTCCCAAGGTCACTGCTGGATTTATGTGGGTCCCAGAGAAGTGTCCATAAGCATAACAAAATGCCACTATAACCAGTCCGTGTGCGAGTGCTACCGTCAGAAGATTGTCAAATCCGTAGACGTTTTCACCAATTTTATCTAAATTAGCTAAATTAGTTTGCGTGATTGCTAATGCACCTGCCCCAATAAAAATCAGGGCAAAGGTGCCAATAAATTCAGCGACTAAATTACGCGTATTCATCTAAAACTCCATTAGAATTCTTTTCTTCATCGGTTTTCACAACCATCTGTTTTTAAACTGTTGTACCATTTCATCAGGTCCACCGTGCTGTCCCAGATAGTCCAAGAACGCTTGGTAGAGTCTTCTTGCTTCGTTATTATCAGATTCAAATCTATTCTTGTTCTGCTCAGGATCTGAAGGTAGATGGAAAAGCTTATTTGGTGCACCTTTATGTTCAAGCAGTAGCGACCACGCGCCGTCTGTAATGCTTCCGTGTGGACTACCTCCATCAGGACTCCATCCACCACCCCACGCACCGTGAGAAACCGCGTATTCACTCCCTTTTTCAGTATCACCTAAAATAATCTGTAACAGTGAATTACCTTCTACCTGTTTTCCGCGTTCTGCTCCAAATACATCAACAACGGTTGCGGGAATATCAATAATACTTGCCAGGGCATCTGTGTGTCTTGGTGTTGCATCAGGATGATAAATAAGCAGTGGAATATGTATGACTTCTTCATACATGGTAAGGTTTTTAGCGATGAGTCCATGTTCACCTAATAGGAAACCGTGATCTGCCATGAAGATTATCATCGTATTCTCCATCAAACCCATATAGTCAATTTTTCGTATGAGATGTCCAATCCAATTATCAACAAGACACGCTTCTGCCCGGTATAATGCATTGAGTCTTTGGGTTGTGCGTTCATCCATTCTATTTGGACCGTATGTCGGGTATATGGGTTCAGGACCATCGTAGTCATCTGGATCAAACCTTCTGATGTACCAGTCTGGTACATCCCAAGGTTCGTGCGGGTCAAATGTGTCTACCATCAAGTAGAAGTTTTCATGTTGATAGTTTCTTTCCAGCCAGTCACAGGCAGTCTGCATAGTTTGTGCAACAAACGTATCCCCTTCATTCTGTCTAAAGTCTGAATTCTTTAGATGATTTCTAAGACCTGGCGGTAAATTATCTGGACTTGGTCGTGTGTGTTTACGGTATCGTTGAACTTCTTCTGTATCATAATTATAGGGATGTGTTTCTAAAACATCAGTTTCCTGTCCACGGATCCACTTCCACCCCGTGAATCCTCGATTATATAGGAATCCGTTATTAAGGTGATGCGGTGTATCAGCGATCATCATACTTATAACACCAGCTTGTGTGAGTTGGTTTGCTATTACAGGTATATTGCGTTGAAGTGGTTCCCAGCCGCGTCGACATATCCCGACTTCACCCGTGACTAAATCTCCTCGAATCGGTACTGTTGGGAAACTTGTAATATACGCTTTGTTGAATACAATACACTTCTCTGCAAATGCGTTGAGTGCTGGACAATATCCTTTGCCGCCGTAGACATCTAAGTTATCACGTCTAAATGTATCTGAAATAATATGGATTATGTTCATAAAATACCCCTTTTATCAGAACTGTGGCGCAAAACCCCATCATTTATGATGGGGATGTAGCGCCATGCAGACATCATCTCACTAATCAAATCGACTAATAACTCATATATATTAATTAAGCTTATCTGAAGTTTTGTGAGCAGGATTAATATAGTTGACTTTTTGGATCATGTGTGGCATATTGCAATAATCTATCATGCATGTTGACAGGATATTGAAGGAGATATAAAATGGCATATAAATTAACCCTTAGGCTTGAATCTCAAAAAGAAGGTGGATTCACAATAACATGTAAAGAATTACCAGAATTAATAACGGAGTGTGATTCTTTAGATGATATGAAAGAAAATGTTTTAGATGCTTTTACTGCAATACTTGAATTATATCAATACAGAAATCGACCTTTGCCAGAAAGTATTAAGGGTGCAGATGAGGTACTAAATAATTCAAATGATTTTATGATTGAAACGGTGGTATCACTTAATGAAATATCGGCAAATAGTCAAAAAGCTGAAACAATTCGGGTGTGAAGAAATTGTTGATAGAAGATCAGGATCTCACAGAATATGGATTAATACCAATAATCAGAAAGAGGCATGCATTCCAGATTGGCGTGGCAGAGATTTGAAAACAGGAACTCTGCGGGCTATCATTAATCAATTAGGTATTGATTATAAGGAGTTTCACAAAAACCGTTAGCAGTATCATGGGGATGTAGCGCCATGCAGACATCATCTCACTAATCAAATCGACTAATAACTCATATATATTAATTAAGCTTATCTGAAGTTTTGTGAGCAGAAATAAATTTACTTGACAAGGTGCATGAAATTAAATATAATCTAATTCTATAATCATAATAGTTTGAGGTATTTAATTCAATGCATAAGGCATCAGATAATACAGATCGATCAAATGCAACACATATCTTTCTTGATAATCTTAACAATCTGAAGAATTTGATTGAAGAGATTCAAGAAATGCCAAACCGAAAAAATTTGAAAAATCTTGAGACTTCTGCGATCGATGTTTTTGACAATCTATATATTCAGCTGGAGAAGTGTTGGATGATTGCCGAGAAAGGTCGGCAGATTCAGCCTCTGTATCACGAGATTTTTGATCTTGATTCAAGTGAGTGACTTCTTTTTCCATGATTTTTTACCACCTAATTTACTAAAATTTGTGTAAGTATGCCAGCAATCCAGTATAAAATCAAATGTACTTTGAACACTGTGCCATGCAGACCTCATTTCACTAATCAAATCGACTAATAACTCATATATATTAATTAAGCTTATCTGAAGTTTTGTGAGCAGAAATAAATTTACTTGCACTATCAAATCCTCTGTGGTATAATTACGTCAAGTAAAAATAAAAAGGCAGTGTGCCTAATCACTGCCTAAATATGAGAAAAATGCCTAAAATTACTCCCTAAATATGAAAAAAGGAGTTAAGCTAATGCCCATTACAAAAGCACGCTCTAAACACAATCGAGCCATGCGTGAAATAAAAAGACGCAGAGCTTTGAATGCTTTAAAAGATATAGAACGCAAACTTAAGCAAATCCGTCAAAAATAACGAATTTTCTCATACGGCAATTATTATACCATTTTGTTGTTTCAAAGTCAATCAAATTTTTCTTGTATGCACAAACTTAGATCCAGGTACTTCGACTTTGCCATAAGTACCTGATAAATCTCCAATGGACTGTTTGCATAATTTTAGCATATCCTTTCATGGACACACAAAACCGATTTGACTAATTTGTTAACACGTGGTATAATACAGGTGTTAGTTGGGTAAACAACTAGCACCTGTATTGATTCGGATTGGAATGACTCGATTCGACTTGATTTGGATTGAAATGGGACGAGTTAACCCGACTCGGCTCGCATTGTAGCAAAGGCTTGAAATGGCATGTAATGGTCTGGTTAGACTTGTCACATGGACTTGAATCAAATTGTGCAATGCAAGGCATTAGATTTATTCTGATGCCTTGCATTTTTTACTTATTCCAATACTCTGTAATTATAACCTTAAAATATTCAATTGTCAAATATAATTTCTGATCAATGCGTGTTGTCTTCAAACCACTGATCAATCGTATCCCAGTCTGTATACCATCCCCAGACAAATTCCCATTCATGATTTACTTTGATGTAGTATGAACCTGAGACTGTAAGTGATAAAAGAGTCCCATCACTTTGGACAATATTATATCTGACATAAACAACCTTTGCAGTGGCATCCTCATCACTTGCACCAGATTTTAATTCGCCCCATATTATGAAGCTGCCATCATAGTCGTAGTAGCTGTCTTGATAGACTGTCTGAAAAGTATCATGTGATAGAACACTCGCTAAAGGCATCATCACATAAATTATAATCGTTGCGTAGATTAAATTTCTCATTGTTGTAAAACCTCCTAAAAATAGTTGCGGATTTCAACGGAAATCCGAGTTGATATTTACATGACATACTGGCATAATGCCATCGTGAAATGAATTTGAAGTTATCGTGAGTGTTTCAATTCCCTTCATGCGGGAAGATCTTTATCAACGGGATTCTAATGGCTACCTTAGGTGATAGAATAGGTTTCAATTCCCTTCAAACGGGAAGGAATGCATTTATGAACTCAATACTGGAAATGCAGCTATGAATAAATATGCGTTTCAATTCCCTTCAAACGGGAAGGCATTGCTTCAGTGATATCGGATATCAAATCATTTCCATCTTGTAAATTAGGTCCGTTTTGCATGAGACGATCTCCTTATTGTAAATTACAAGGCACTATGACCGACCGAAGATGTTCCAGCATCTTCGGTCGGCGTGCTTTTGTGAAACGTATTTATAGAATAACATGCGAACATTAGCATTGCAATTAAATTTGGTTGCGTTCTTAGTCGGTTACCAGTATCTGATAAGATCGATCTAGTGCTGTTCCGTCTATAAGGTAAATTGTAACTGAAACGCTGTGCAACCCTTTATCCTTTGATGAAAAGCTGTGTGAAAGTGTTGTTGAGTATACATTGCTTGAAAAATTCCCAGTATCTAAAGCAAAAGGCATGCTATCACTCATTGGATCTGTTAGGTCTTGAGGTATAAAATAGGCGTTAACATTCTTAATCGGTATACCTATTGCGTCTGTTGATATACTTATGGTATGCGTTTGATAGACACTGATTTGAGACTCGCCTGGCTGAATTGCTGCATCAGCTTTGGCTTGTTTCGCATCAGCTTCAGATTGTTTCGCTTCGTCTAATTTCTTTTTTGCATGGTCAAGATCTGTTTCGGCTTTTTCCAATGCTTTTTTTGCATCATCTATAGCTTTATAGTGTGATCTTATGGCTGCTATAGTGCCTGCTGTTACGCCCGCAGCATATCCAATTGCCATTGGCAATGGATTGCCTGATGCAAGAGATGATATTAAACCGAATATTAATCCTGTTTTACCTAATATAAATGCATTTGATGCAGCAGAACCGAGTAAATCATTATTTTCCTTTTCCTTAAGTGTATCTTCAGCTTGCTTTACGGCTTCGAATCTGTCTTTGTAAAGCTGATCTAAGTCCTCAACTGTTTTGTATACGTTGCCATCTACACAATGCGATATTGCTTTGTGTAAAGGTATAATGTGACATAAAACAAAGATAACTAATACGACTGTTGTGAATATGCGATTTTGTGTTCTCATGGTTCTGTAAATACTCCTTTATTAAAAAGTTGGGCGTTGTGGCTTCTCTTTCTTAGCTTGTTCCAGTTCTGCATAATTCTTATCAACTTCAGCACGGATTTTATATGTTGCTGTCCATATAGCTTTATCTGATTCAAGTATGAATTCATAATCATTAGCTATTTCTTCAAGTGATTTCGTTGTGCTGTGATTAGCAATGTCGTTGAAAAAAGACTCTAATTCATCGGCTTGTTCTGGATACTCTTTTATTGTCTCGGATTTTGCTAATTCTAATTCTTCGGGTGATAGGGTTTTGAAGATGCTAAGGATTGTTAATAACTTGGCATTAGCTGAGTCAATCTTTGCTTGTGTAAGTTCGCTTGATATGTCAATGCTTGCCATCCATCTATCTCGTGCTTTTCTTACTCTTGTTTCCCATGCCTTGTAAGCTTCATGATACGTCATGCCCTTATATATCCCATCTTCATATCTGTAGTTGAAAAGATGTTTCTCGCCTGGTTTAAAGTATCGGTATATTTGCCCTTCAAACTCAATTCTTTCTCGTGCGATTCCGTTGCCATCCGTATAGGTGACTTTCTTAAATGGTTTATCGGTTACGCGATCTGGCTGGTCATGATTGCGTTTCACTTCAATGCTCGAATTAACCTCTGCAATCTTGCGTTGTTTAATCTGATTTGCCAGTTTTTCTACATCTTCTAATTGATGATTTAGTTCACGATGTTCTGCAAGTTCGTGTCGAATAAGGAACACAGCTGCAGTGCTAATTATCATGATGAGGATAGCAATCCCCCAGTAAATTTTGCGGTTCATTTTGATCTCCTTTTAATACTTAATGATTGAAATTCAAAAGTGCTACACTAGCACTTTGATTAATGTATCATGAAATAAATATAGTGTCAAGGATATTTTTAATTAAGCACATATTCTATAACACAAGCTATCGCAAGAACAATCAATATCACGATGATGGATATTGTCCATCCCTTAGTGAAAAACTCTTTTGGGTCATTCATTTTTAATATTCTATATATAAACCAGATTGAAAGCATCACGAATAAAAACAGTATCGGATATTTTCCAATAGTATAAATAAAGGTTGATGCCATCGCCAAAAACATGTGTATCATATCACACCTAAATCAATCTCATCATAAGGATGATTAATATTGCAATTATGAATATTAGGATATTGGCTTTTAAGTTATTCGATTCTCCCCTTCTATTTAGAAACCATATTGTTAATATTAGTAATAGAAACAACTCTTCAAAAATTGTCAAAAATCCGACCATAACATGCCCCCATTTGATTTGATTTTATGTTGATGTTTTGGTAATATGATAACACAAAATTTTCAAAGGAGCAATGTAATGCAATCAGAAATTAATGAAGATATTACAAAAGAGGTCAGGGAGTTAAATAATATGCTTTCTGATTTTATTAGTAGAGTCGAGCCTATACTAGAACAACTTACTGAGCAAATTACAAAACAGTCGCAACCTCTCAAGTTCGGAAGAGAAGTTCGCAACGTTAAATTCGATCCCGAAAAAAATTGTTATGTCGACTAATGATGATTGATACTTAGCAATAGCACGATTGTTATATGCAGCCTTCAGTTGAGTTGATTTTATTACGAGGATTTTGTAATATAATACAAAAATTTTAATTAAGGAATGAGTACAATGCAATCAATTAATACATCTCCAGAATATAGTAAATGGGATGATCCTTTACTGCCGTTAAATTGTCAAGATCCGACAATGGAAATGATATTAGGAACACATGGAAATATAGTCAGGGCAATACTTAAATTAACAGCAAATCAGATCATTCAATTCCAGCAGGGGAAAATTGAATTAACAGATCTTCTGAATCTATCTAATCTTGATGAGCATGAAAAAGCTGATTTGCTATACTCTATAATGCATAAAAACCCTGAGGTTTTATCTATTAATCCTGAGTTATCAGATTTTTTTGGTATGAGTTAATAATATCTATACATTTATTCATCATTGAGATTAATTCATCTGCAGTTTTATGCTTGATGTCTATATTAGATTCAGTTTTCAAAATCTCATATTTACATGCTATCCAATAAACCATAGATATAAAATCTGGATTTTCTGTGTCTGCTTTCATTGATGACTCAAATGAATCGATTGCATCTTGGTAATTGCTGCTGACCATCTCATGTATTCCAATTGTCTTAAACTTAAAAATATTCATCAATTTAACCATTGAACTCTCTAATTCACTGTTTTCATGATTTGAATTATTTTTATCCATTTTCATAATTTCTCCTCTATAATTTATCTAATATTCGGCATATAATAATTATTGAAAACAGTCCGACAAAGAACAGTATCGGATGGTTTCCAATAACAAAACTCAGACATATTGTGATCATCAAAATCATTCCACACATTATTTAACTACCAATTGTAAATATCTTTTTGATAGTATCAATTGTTTTATTCTTTCCGCGAACAGATAATGTCCCTTCATCAATATTAGCTTCAAGACTGATCTTTCTATCGTTTTTATGTATTTCAATAAAACCCCGAAGGAATGTGCTGAATAATCCCATTACTGTTTGCCGAGCTGCTATAACTATTCTATACTTATCATCATTGTGATAATGGTTAATATGCAACATACCCCCATCACTACCTGAGCATATATTTACAAATCCATCATCTCCTGAGACAGTGATCTCTCCCCCATCTTCATCCCTTCCAATTTTAACTACATCTGAATATTCGGAATCATATATAGTTATAATAGGTTGACCATCACTGTCGAATATACCATTCCTCCTTCCAATGCGTGCTACAATGTTATTATCATCATCTAAAATTTCAATCTCACGAACTCGTATCTTATTTTGTATCTCTACATCATTTTCAATTTTCATGATTTGTATCTGCCTTAATTTTAACATATTCAAACCCCATTTTATTCATGGGATATTCACTTGATTTTATACTGATTTTACGGTAAGTTGTAGCAAATTACTAAAGGAGATTTACAACAATGTCATTTTTACCAAATGGATTACAATCAGAAATAAAACCAGAGCCAAAACCAGTATATGATGGATCTGATGTTATCTGTAATTCATGCCACAGATCGTGGCGAGATATTGAAAAAGAAAGATCCATCAACTCCTGTAAAACTTATATTAAACTTTGTGAAGAATATGAGAATTTTCCACCTCCATACGACCCTATTGCAGATGAAGCTATGGCTTATATGATTCGACGCGCTGCAAGATCAGAGTTAGAAGAATTTAAGTCATCTGGTGTCTGTTCCATGTGCTCTTCGCATTCTAATTAATTCTTCACTAACTAAATGCAATTCGTCTGCAACCTTTTCAAGATTCGACACTGATACATCTCCTAATTTATCAGTGCCGAATCTTATTTTAATTATTTCTATGTAAAGAATTGGAATAGGTGCATCAGGCCTTCTTTTCAAGATATCCTGAAAAAGTTTATAGCATTCTTGATATTGACCTTCTTTATACAATTGGATTCCGTGCCGTATAGGCTGACCATTCTGCGCTTCGATTAATGGATTATTCATAAATTATGTATCTCCTTTTAATAAGCTGTTAGTTATTCTGACATCCCAAAGTGCTACACTAGCACTTTTCAGATTTCATTATCCTTGTAGATTACATAGCAATTACAGTGCAAATCCGAAGGACTTACACCGTAATATATTCTGATAAATTAATTATGAAATTGACTTAATTATTTAATTCACGGAATTTCATCAACAGTTTCATCGCTTGGGACAGGTGGCACTCTGTCGATCTTCCATGTGCCATCTTCTTGTTTGTGGGCAATAAAATCCCATGATTCATCTTGCATTATATCTATTAAAGGTGTTGCATCTACAACATCGCCACCCTCTTCAAACTGAATTACACTGATTGATCCATATAGTACACGATGCCTTTCTACTTTAAATTGAAAATCAGTGCCTTCCATAATGCATGAATCGCCTATTGAAAGGATATCGCCAACTCTGCAAATTCCATCATCTTTGTCAGTATCCCCATTATCGCCTGCACCAATTTCATTTGATTGATCATTGATTGCATCCGAATTATTTTCCATATCATCCATACTTGATCCAGTGCTGCTAACCCTTGATGCAATTGAAGCTGGGTCCTCACTACAACCAATCATAACAGCTGCAATGATCGATAATAGGATAAGTTTCCTTAAAACAAACATGCCGATTCCTCCATTCAGATAAGGAATAGCTGCTATCCCCCGCCAATAAAGAATCGACACTTCTGCAAATCTAATTGTCATTTAAGTACTTGAGGTCCTGACATGAATTGTTTAGTAGGTCCGATTACGTACTGTAATAAATATTTGACAATTCAATTTTCATGTGATACAATTAAATATAGCAAGGGATAGCAAAAAACTATTCCGTTGTTACAAACTATTGCAGGATTATCTTTAGCGAGGATTGTCCTGCAATTTCACATGCATAATTATAAAATATATTTTGAAATTTGTCAAGCTAAAAGTTAAAAAATTTGAGAGGTAAGATAAATATGCATATCAGAGATTTATTGGAAACGCTTCAATACTTAGAAGGATCTAAAGACATCTACACCTTCAATAATAAAGGTGTGGATTGTTGCAAGGACGGATTTTTTAATAAAGCTATAGGAAAGTTTAACTTTGCTATTACTTCTATATCAAAAGATAATGATTGCATGCCACTCGAAATTGAACTTGCAACTGTATATTATAACCTAGCAATCACAAAGATTATATCTGCATGCTTTGATCTCAATCACTCAGTAACTATATCTGTAAAATCTGAATTCAAATCAGGCGATGATTTTAAAAATAGATTAGAAATCATCGAGAATGCAATCAAGCAAATCCATCAGCTTAATCCGACTAAGAACATCTAGCAAAGTAAGATCTTCACCAGATACCCCGATTGTTTTGCCTATCCTATTGCATACACTCTTTGCTTTTAATCTAGTATTCGGCTTTTCCAGCTCTTTGCTTGCCTCTAAACTTCTCTGCTCGCTATATGTAAGTCCTTGATTTTGATCTTCCATTATTAACCTCCTAAATAAAAGTTTAGTCAAATTAAATAATTTCTAAAACTGTCAGATAATGATATATAAATTATAACATATCGTAAACAAAAATTCAAGTTCAATACAACATAAATCCTATCCCGTTTCCAATCCAATCACGCTGGAATAATCAAAACACGTCTGCACCTGCATACCAAACACGCTGAAAACAAGAGAATCGACGGGTTCTCATCATCGAGAAATCCCCGTCATTTAAGAGATGGAAATAGATTTGACTTTGGAGTAATAGTGTAGTATCATTAACATCATAAGAGCGAACCGACAAGATTCACAACAATCCTGTCGGTTCTAAATATTATGCAACTACCATTGCATGATTCACCTAAATATCATTACCACACAAGGATATATAAAATGAATGAAAATGAATATTCAGGCGAAGAATTGATGGAGAAAATCATCAAGGTACTTGAATTTGAAAATAGAACGAATCGATACATCTCTGAAATGCTGAAAAAACTATATGAATTAAAGCAGTGCAGACTTGTCAAAGAACTATGCCCTATTTTCAATCAACTAAAATAATTTTCAAAACCATCAATTAACATTATGCCATATAAAATAGAATTTATCAAACTTTCAGGATACAAATGAAATTCCCAAAGCGACAAACAGTAAATCCATACCCTGTTTCCAATCCAAAACGCTGACGCTGCCGACTCGGGTCGATCCTGCATACCACAGACGCCAGCAAACCATGCGTGCTTCCAACATCAACTCGGGTCGGTCCTGGATACCCTGCACGCCGCCAAACCAGCACTGCTTCCAATCTAAGGACAATGCTATGCAAGCGGTCAGAAATCCCCGTATCTTTAGATCGGGGTCAGCGCGGTTAAAGTAGCAATCTCATCTTAAGATTATACCTTATTTTAAGTTTCATGTGGTAGGTTTTCTTCGCTGTTTTCTGCAATTTTCACAACAGCTGGCAGTAGACCATAAATACCCCAAAATGGAACCCCGATAGCATCACCATTTAGGAGATTGTTTACGATGAAATGTACCAACAATGAAATTTCAGCTGCCATGAGACCAATGATTATGGATCTAAAAAAAGCATCCTTAATTCTTGTAAGTGCGCGAAATCCGTATTGCAGAAAAGACAGAATTAGCCACATCCAAATAACGAGACCTATGATCCCCATCTCTGCCATGACTTGAAGGTATTCGCTATGTGCACCTAACTGGAATTGCGCGATGTAGCTGCCAACGAGAGAGACATCCTCCTCATATAACATCGCAAAAGCCCCATAACCTTTTCCTAATATAGGACTTTCAAGGAACATTGTTGCTGCCTGTCCCCACCGCATGAGGCGTGCACGATTAGAAGCATAACCCACATCGACCGTAGTAGAAATTCTCTCAATGACAGCACTGTAGACACCTGGTAAGCTTAAACATACCAAGAGAATCAGGCCCACAGCACCGACAAACATTAACTTTTTGTGAGTAACGCCTCTACCTAACTGCAATATCATGAAACCGACAGCAATTATTACTGAAAGCCATACCCCTCTTGAGAAGCACATAATCAATCCAAAACCAAAGCAAATTAGCCATCCTGTCCACAAGACACGGTCATATTGACTATTGTCAAAAAACAGACGACTGAGACAGATCAGGAAGAAGATAGCTGTAAACGAACCGTAGACAGAGTAGTTTGTAAAGGGTGAGGCACGAAAAGAACTTGTCCACTGCCATTGGTCTATATTATAGAATAACACAATTATTGTCCACACAACAGCTAACGCAGCACTTGGGAATGATGCAATATATATACGTTTGAGCATCTGGCGATGTTGAATCACATCATAGACTACCAGACTGAACATGACATAAGTTGAAGCTCGTATAGCACCCTTTATCGTGCCGAAAAGGTCTGGTGTATTGACCGCAGATACGAAGGCAACAATAATGAATAAGCAGATTGGTAGTCGTAACGGAAATTTACTGCTTTCTGATTGTTTACCGAGGACATAGTTTACAATCTTTATAATTAGATAGACTGCTGTCAGCATACCTAACAACGGTTCCGTTGGTGTTTGTATCTCAAGTAGATTTGGAATAATATAACGGAAAGAAAACGGTAGACAAATTAGCAACACATAGATCGCTAATTCCATACTAATAAATACAAATGCACCTATTGCTGCTAATAAACAGAGGAGTGCAATAGGTGTTTCCGAATAGAACCCGATGATTACACCGAACACGAGGCAAATTAGAAGCAAAAGGGGAAACTTTACATGTTTCAAGGATATCCAAAAGAGAGAAATCAGAACTTAGAACTTATACTAATGCCGATTGCAGTACCATCTAAGACAATATTGATGGGTTGATTTCCTGTCGTTTCAATAGTTTTGAGAAGATGCTTTAATTCAAGGTTGACTGATACATTCTTACCAAGTGTATATCTGTTTGTCTGATGTGATTTCCATTGCAGCAATTCATAGCCAAGAATTACATATCCTACTGTTGTTGTGGCATCATCTGTCAGTGCGATTCCACCTGCTGAAAGTAAATCGACAATGTCGCCATCGAAATTCGCTCTCATAGTACCAAAACCCGCTCCAAAATAGATTGGTATATAATGATATAAGAGGACAGGACGATAGATTAACTGATATGAGATTGGGACTAGGGTTGCTTTCAATGAAACAGCAGTCGGTGGTGGTGTATCAAGTTGTGCCTGCCAGTATCCAATTTCTAAACGTGAATCTAATTCAGATGTATGGTTGAATACTATAGATAGTGTTGACATGAATTCTGAAGGAACATTCTGAATACCAAATACTTGTAGTGTATCTGTTAGTCCTTCCAATGATGGTTTATATGAGTATAGAGAGAACTGTAGTGAAGAAGATTTGATGTATTGACCGAAGAAATTAATGTAAGTAGAAGAACTATCGGTTGTCGGTATTTCACGGGTTTCTCCTAATGAAAAACCAGTAGACAGACAAACAAGAAGCATTATGATTGTAATAAGACGCATAGAATCTACCGGTAAGTATATACACTCATAAGAAATAAGGATGCCCGTTGTAGGACATCCTAACACCTTCAGATATTATACCCGTGTAATAATAATAAGAACTTCCGATTAGTTTGAACCAGAAGGGTTAAGAATGACTTCTACCCGTCGATTCATTGCTCTACCGGCGGTCGTATTTTGCGGTGCAACTGGGTCAGTATGTGCTTTTCCAATTGCTTTTATTCTGGCTGCGTCAACCCCTTTTCCTTTTAGGTATTTTGCAGCAGAATTTGCCCTTGATTGAGAAAGGTCCCAATTGCTTCTATGGTTGCCGCTGAGAACTGGTGTGCCATCTGCATGTCCTACAATAAGTACTTCTGCTTCTGGATTTTCTAATATCTGTCCAACAATTCCATCAAGCATTTCTTTACCTTCTTTGGAAAGAACAGTATGTCCACTGTTGAAATTTACTGTTACAAGAAGCGTCGGTTTTGAAGCGACTTCTTCCTTAAGAATTAAGATGGCATCAGAATTTTCAGTTACCATTGCAGATAATTTCTTTACATCATCGGCTAATGCGCTGAGTAAATCAGAAAGACCTTTTACCTGGCTATTGGTTTTTGCGTCTTCAGCTTTTGCAAATTCCTGAACTTTCTCTACTTGCGTACTAATATCTTTTGTTAAAGCTGCACGCAGTTTTGCGTCTTCTTCTTTGGATTTCTGTTCTGCAGCAGCAATCGTATCTGCATCCCCTTGTTGTGAAGCGGCAATAGCTTCATCTTTCGCCTTAGAAATTGCCTCCATAGTTGCTTTGTTGTTCTGCTCAACTTTGGCATCTAATTTAGTAATTTCTGTTTTGATCTCGGTGTTTGACTGGTCAATCTGTGCCACATGTTCATTCTTCCACATTTCAAACTCTTCTTCGCTGAGTTTACCACAGCCTATGAGTATAATACTCATGAAAAGAAAAGCAGTAATAGAAAGTGTTCCTACGGTTTTCATGGAATTCCTCCAATATTGATGTGTAAACGGTGTAAGTTATATTTTTCACATAAGACGTGTTATATTATTTTAACACAATTTGAGTTTTAATTCAAAAAAAATTAAAATTATACTATTTCAGATTGATAATACCTCTGGAAGTGTGATATTTCATAAACAGTAAATGCTGATTTAATCGGGTTCAAGTACAAATTTAAGCTTATCTATTGCACGGTTTATCGGAAGTTCATAGAACTGCTGCAATTCCTTCAGTTCGTTTGCAATATCAAAAGCAACGAGTATTGGTATGCGTGTATGATCATAGCCTCTCTGTGAATATCTATCTATTCGATTCTTGACATAAGTTATTAGAACATCAATGTCATCGGCAGTTAATTCATCTGTAGGCCTAATTGTATAGTGTGTGCCTAATATAACAAATCTAATAGATTGCCCGACTTGCTCAGTTTGGTTTTCATCATCACTTTGCTGTTCTTCCTGATTTTCCGTATTCTGTTCTTCTGTCTCATCTGTTTTCTGTTCTTCTTGCATTTCTGATCCTTTCTGATATAGTTTAGTAAATCCGTTTTCTTTGGATTATAGTAGACTACCGAATATGCATTATGCAAGTGCAGCTCTCATGGTATCTACACACGGTTTAACACCTGTCCATCGCTCAAATGCAATTGCACCTTGGTGGACTAACATTCCAATTCCCCCTACAACGGCGCATCCTCTATTAGATGCTGCTATTAATAACGTTGTCATTGGAGGAGTGTATACAATATCATAGACTGTTGTGCTTGACTGTATCCAATTCTCGTCTATTAATAGTGGATGTGTGTTATCCATAGTTGCAGATGTGGTATTTACAAGCAGTGTACATTCACTCACTGCGTATGACAATCTTGCGTCTGTTAGTCCCATACCGATTAGCTGGGTGATGTTACCATCAGTTTCGTTGTTCTTATTTATTTTATCAGAAAGATCTTCAGCTAAAGCGATTGCTTTAGCCTCAGTTCGGTTTGCAATAGTAACTTTTTTTGCTCCTGTAAGTGTTAATGCGACAACAATAGCTCTTGCTGAACCGCCAGCTCCGATTACGACAACATCTTTGCCCTTAGGAGGAGATGCACCAGCTTCTTCCATAGCTTTTATGAAACCGGGGGCATCTGTGTTCTCACCATGAATTTCTCCATCACTGAAAGTCAATGTATTGACTGCACCGATAAGTTCTGCCTCTCTTGAAATAGATGTAAGAAATGGCATAACCAACTGTTTATGTGGTATGGTAACATTTATTCCAACTACATCTAACGCTCTGAATCCATTTATTGCGTCTTTAATGGCATCAACCTCTACATGAAATGGGACATAAACATAGTCGAGACATGCTTTAGAAATCGCAGCATTGTGCATCTGCGGAGAACGACTATGCGATATGGGTGAACCAATCACCCCAATAACTTTCGTATGACCCGTAATTTGATGTGAGATGTCCATTTGACGATATAACTGAATTTTTTGTATGTAAGTGTATAATACTATTAAAGATTCGCCGTAATCTTACGCAAGCAGTTTTGCTACAGTTTCTTTTGCTTCCTGCATCGTTGGATACCGTATCTCTCTATACCCACGAACAGATTCAACACATTTTATTGCTTCTACATGCTTTGTATACGCTTCTTCGTTATCCGGATTAAATGTGTCTATAACTTCCCTAATATACCATTCTCTGAATTCCCGTTCTTTTGCATGCCATTTTGATAACCATCTTCTTAGGAATTTCGTTCTTTTCATTATATGCAACATCCAATTTCTGGTATCCATATCAAATTCAATATCAATACCCATCACTGTGAAATGCGGTCTGTTCAGGTGTAGATATTTGATGCTGTCTCCGTTCTTCTCATCTACATTATAGCGGATTTTATCACGCGCGAGTTTTTCTTTACTGGTAAGTAGATGAGACACATAGACTTCATCTTTTATCAACATAACCTTGTGTAAGTATTTAATAGATGCTTTTGTTGCTTCATAATCACCCGAGTCATTTTCAAAGATATGTATTACTTTGTCAATATATAATTCAGCATAATTGACATTCTCAAATTGAATTAGATCATAGGTATATAGCGCGAGACATCTATTCGTTTGGTCATCAAGATTAAGTTTCTCAATTGTTTTTTCGACTAAATTGGCATAGCGGGTTGACAGGTGTTTACCTCGGAATTTACCAGAGAGAATTTGGCGTTTCTCCTGTAATGTCTTTTTATAAGTTTCTTTGGGTGTATCGTAGACCGATTGTAAGAGTTGGCTTTCATCAATTTCGTAGACTGCTAAGTATCTACCTACTTCGAATGCGTTTATATTCTGTTTTAGATTTGATCTTTTCACCATCTGTTTCAATGCTATGCGAAGTGGCTGTAATTCAAGTGGTATCAATCCGCTTTGAAATGCAGTTCCAATTAGCATAATATTCGCGTACAATTTTGTTCCGAACAAGTGTTCAGAAACATCAAACAGATTAACTCCCAAATATGAGTTTGTGCACCTTTCTATCGTCTCTTCTAAATCGTCAGTATCAAAATCATCTTTACCGATAAGTGTTGAAATTGTTTCAGTTTTGGCAGTATTTACAACTGCTGCTGTCCGTTTAGCAGATGCAATCTTGAAAACAGAGTCTGAAACGACACCCCTGACAGCCTCTAATATGTCAAGTCCTAATACTAAATCCGCTTTTCCGTAAGGTATTATAGGTGAAATCTTCATTTCTTCAGTCGTATATGTGACATGTGTGTATGTTCCACCGTTGCGGATTGCTAGACCTTTCCTATCACAGAAATCTACGTGATATCCCTGCAAATAACCAGCTACGACTAGGATTTTAGAGATAGTACCTATACCCATTCCACCCACTCCTGCAGCATAGACATTCCAAATTTTATCTATAGTTTTTACAGGTGGTGGCGGTAGAGGATATGTCGTGTCAATGTTAAGTTGGGAGAGTAGCGTTGAGAGATCGGGATCTTCCCATTCGTTCTCATCCTTCGTTTCTGTCTTGATAGGTTTTTGTATCTGTTGTATTGTTCTTGTGCGTGGTGGTCGTTTTCGTGTAATAACGACCTCTTCAAAAGAGGGGCATGCCCATTTAATTCGTGCACAGGCACCATCTGTAACACAGTTTGATCGATCAACAGCAATTTTGTTGCCATAATCTGTATCTATTATCTTCAACGCAGGACAGCCCGTGGATTTCGTGCATTCTAAGCAGAATTCACAGACCTCTGGTGTAATGTTAATGTGTTTTTCTTTTTTTAAGAATCCGTTTTTCTCTATTATAGTCTGTTTTTCTCGTCGTAGTCTTCTATGTAGTGTGATAGCACATTCTTTGTCTGCTATAACAATCTTTATTCCATCTTTTAGTATGGCTTTTTCAAGGTATTTCTTGTAGTTGAGTCTGTCTTCTGGATTGACTCGTACAATAGTTATCTCGGAATCACCTGCTAATCCGTGCGCGACTTTTTCAATATCTTGTGCAAAAGTTGGATTACCGAGGATGTCAACCGGATCAGCCGGAGTGGGTTGATGTCCAGTCATACCAGTTGTCTGGTTGTCAAGAATGATATAGGCTATGTCTTGGTTGTTCTTGATTGAATCTGATATCGCAGACATGCCGCCATGGAAGAATGTTGAGTCTCCCATGAATACAATCTGTTTATTTAGAATAAAAGGGTCAATTCCCGCACCAGCCCCACCTCCCAATGCCATTGCAGACAGATTGTGCATGAGACGAGGAAAGGGTTCATACTTTAGCATAGAATAGCAGCCTATATCCCCATGAAAGATGAGGTCCACTGGTGGAGAATCATGATTCTTTTTCATATATTCTGCATCCATGAATTGATCGGTAATTTCAAGGAATACACTTGATGAATCTCTATGTGGACATCCCGGACAGAAAGTTGGTGTACGTTGGGGAATTTCAGCTGTTAATTGTGAAACGTGTTCTTGTAATTCAGCTTCTGCTTGTAAATGATCGAAATCAACAGGTACAGGAATGTATTGTCTGTTTTCTGATCCATTTTTTGAAAACAACGGTATCAGTCTGTCAATCAGGATAGAGGTGTCTAACCCTGATTCTACTGGTATTCCTGATAATCCATTTGGAAACTGTTTTCCCCAGACTTTTACGTATCTATCTATTATTTCATTTTGATACATATCAGTCAATATAGCTTTGACTTCGTTTTCAAGTATGGGTCTTTTTTCTTCAATAACAAACAGTTCGTCCAGATTTTTCGCGAATTCATGGATGATATCGTGATCAATTGGATGTGTCATTCCAAGTTTTAGGATAGGTACGGTTCCGCTTAGATTCAGTTCAGTTAATGCATGTTCGAGATAAGTATAACTGAAACCAGCTGCTAAGAATCCGATCTTATTCTCTTTTTTGGTGGAAGTAGCATTTGTTTCGTTAGGATAGATTATCCTGTTGAGGTTTAATTTCCTTGCTGTTTTTAATGCTGCAGGGAATCTTTTCTGGAGCGTATCGATCTCTACTCGTACAGTATCTGGTGGTAAGATTACTCTATCATCTACGGAGATTAATTCTGAATTCAGTTCTGTTTTGGTTAAATTGCTGATGGTTGGATAGACATTAGGTTTTAACGCAACAATTCCGCCGCCGTCAGCTTGGTTTTGTGTAGTTAGGAAACATGTGTATAGATTTGCTTCAGCGGAGATCTGGAATGCATAATCGACCCAATCTTTGAGTTCCTGCCAAGTTGATGGTTCTAATAACGGCATATATAGGTGACGTGCAATGTTTCTTGAATCTGCGGGAACTTGTGTGCTATATGACCATGTGTCATCGCCGACAACGACGACAGCACCCCCTGTAGTTCCGGCAAGATTACAGATTGCAAGAGCATCTGAAGCGACATGTAATCCGACACTCTTCATGAAGGCAATAGCACGCATGTCAGCCATCTGCGAACCGTTGAGTCTGGCAATACTCAAAGCCTCATTATTCGCGATCTGAGCCACTATCCCATTTGACGTGAAGAGGTCAGTATTTCGCTCCATGACATCAAAGACTTCTGCAAGTGGGGAGCCAGGGTACCCTGTCAGTAGACTGACCCCGCTTTCTAATGAACCTTTGACAAGTAGCTCACAGCCGGTATAGACATTTGTATCGTCAGATTGCGTAAACCTTTCATCCATTTTACATGATCCTTTTATTGGTCTATCCACTCAATAATTCGCGGGCATGAGCGAGTCCGACCTCTGTTTCTTCCCCACCATGCATTCGCGCGATCTCATTAACCCGTTCGGAGTCTGTGAGTGGTTTAGCTGAAATCAATGTTTGTTCACCAACAACTTTTTTCTCCACTAAAAAATGCCGATCAGCGAACCGGGCAATTTGTGGTAGGTGTGTGATACAGATAACTTGTGCATTCTGAGAGAGTTTTTTTAGTTTTTTGCCGACTACGTCAGCGATTTTTCCACCGATGCCACTATCAATTTCATCAAACAGTACAGTTGGTATATTGTCAACTCGTACAAGTACAGTTTTTAGTGCAAGCATAACCCGTGAGATTTCACCGCCCGAAGCAATTTTTGTTAATGGACGCAAATCCGAACCAACATTCGGTGCGATCAAGAACTCAACCTTGTCCATCCCATTTTCTCTAACAGCGTAACTGTTTCCATCTCTCTTTATAAATCCGTTTTCATCTTTAATCGGTTCAACAGCGGTTAGGAATTCTGCTTTTTCCATACCTAATTCTTGAAGTTCATTCTGAACCAATAAGGAGAGTCTTTTTGAAACTTTAGTACGCTTGTCGGATAGTGCCAGGCACAGTTTCCTTAGTTGGTCTTCCTCATCCTGAATTTGTTCTTTAATTTCTTCTATTTTATCTGATCCGAGTTCTAAATCGTTTAACTTTTTCTGAGCATCATCCAGATATGCTAACATCTCTTTTATCGTATTACCGTAACGCCTTTTGAATTTTGATATAAGATCCAGTCGTTCTGTAATTTCGGAGAGCCGCATAGGATTGAATTCGACCGAGTCAGCGTAGTTGCTTATTTGTTGTCCTATATCTTCCAATTCGTATAAGGATGACTCAAGTCTATCACTTAAATCAGTTAAAGAGGGATCAATTTCAGTGAGTTTTGAAAGTACCCTTGTTGCCTCCCTGAGATTCTGCAAGGTCGACACACTACTACTGGTGCTGGTTGTGCTGAATTCGCCCATTATATCTCCTTCAAGGTGATTGTATATATGATTTGCAGATTCGAAGAGTTGTTCTGCACTGTTTAGTATACTTAATTCTGCAGTTAGTTCCTCTTCCTCTCCGTCAATAAGATTCGCTGTCGAAAGTTCTTTAACCTCAAATTCGAGCAGTTCTTTCTCCCGTTCAGAAGTTTTTAATGTATGTAATAGCGTGTCCATCTCTCTTTGTAATTCAAGGAGATGATTATATTTCTCACTTACAGATTCTCGTTCTGTGCTTGTTTCTCCAAAGTCATCTAAAAGTTCAAGGTGCATCTCTATTTTAAAAAGGGACTGATGTTGGTGTTGTCCGTGAATATCTACAAGTGATGTCCCGATCTCTTCTAATTGTTTTAGATTTACCAACTCTCCATTTACCCGACAGCGGCTTCTCCCGTTTGTGCTGATATGCCTTGAGAGAATAAGTGAATCACTCTCTGTTATATCTTTATCGATCTGTTCAGTAGAACTAATACTTACCTCTACTGCGGCAGAATCCGCGCCTGCCCGGACTATGTCTACTGAAGTTCTCTCGCCGAGGACTAAACCGATAGACTTCAGAATAACCGATTTCCCTGCCCCGGTTTCTCCTGTAAAAATATTAAGTCCTGGGGAGAGTTCCAATTCCAATTCATCTATTAAAGCTATGTTACGGATAGAGATTTCTTCTATCACGGTATTTACCTTTTGGTTTTTACTTTATTCTTTCGCCTAACATGAGCTTTTCACGTAGTGCTTTATAGTAACTATGGTTTTTAGAACGTATAAGTTGAATAGTTCGCTCTGCTTTCTTTATGATTATTGCTGCATCTCTGGTTAATGTGTGTGTTTCTCGCTGTCCATCTATAAACAGGTCTAAACTCTCATAAGTGGAATGCATCTCAACCTTAATCTCTGCGTCTCCATGTGCTATAAACGGTCGGACAGTGAGACTGTGTGGTGCAATAGGTGTGAGTAAGATTGCCTCCAGCTGTGGTGCTACGATTGTCCCACCCCCTGACATTGAATATCCTGTTGATCCACTTGGTGTAGCAACAATAAGCCCATCTGCATTATACGGTATAAAGAACTCCCCATCAACATAAGCATCCAATTCTATAAGTCGTGTGTATTCCCGTATGACCACATCGTTAAGTGCAAAAGCATGGAATGTCTGTGTTCCGTGATAATTTACACTCACTTCTAACATCATACGGTGTTCAATGCGATATTCACCGTTCAATGTTGCTTTTAGTGTTGGTATCAGATCATATATTGACGCATCTGTTAGGAAACCGAGATTACCGATGTTTATTGCCAGAATAGGAACATTTTCAATGTTTGTTGTGTGTGCTGCGCTCAGAAGTGTCCCATCCCCTCCCAGAACGATCACGAGTTCTGCTTCATCAACCATCTGTTCGGTGGAGATACCCGTTTGTGTTAATCCAAGTAGTAAAGCCTGTTCGTTAGGAATTAGTGGCTGAACTTCTTTGCTCTTTAGCAGTGCAATAACATCAGCTACAACCTGTTTTGCATTCTCCTTTGTTGTATTGACAAAAAGACCTATCTTTTTCGTCATTCTGTCTCCTTCTCTAATCGGTAAAAGACTAAGATAATCGCACAACCAACCAAGAACACACTTGCAGTGACCAAGAAACTTTGATCAAGACTGGGCAATAAATGTGCTGTATCGTAGGGATTTCCTCCAACAATAATAGTTTCTCGAAAGGGCCAAAGACTATACAACGAACCTACCATTAAACCTATTAGGAACGCAAGTGTTAGATTGCGATATCGCTTCAAAAGATAGTTTATCAATCTTGTAAATGCTATTATACCGATGAAACATCCGATTGTAAATACAGTTAGGATCATTATGTTTTCTACAAAGTAAGTTGATACGTCTCCTTTAAATAATGTCAAAAAATCCTCTTTTAGATCATTGATCGTTGACAATAGAGAGAAATAAGCACCAAATGCAACCAAAAGAAAGGAACCGCTGACACCCGGAAGAATCATTGCCGATATTACAACTGCGCCGCAAGTAAAATAAAAGACTAATCTCCAGATTGAAACTGTAATATGTTCAGTTGAATTAGTTGTTTCTGATGCAGCACTCTTCTTAAATTCTTCTATACATACAATTAGCACAATAGCAATAATCAGTATTAGCAATTCTCGCCAACTAAACCCCTTTAGTAATTTCATGGGTATGAGAATTGATGTTAAAACTAAACCGAAAAAGAAACCGTAAGTAACCTCATGGTGTTTATGATATAGATACTCAAGCAGTTCTGTCAACACCAACACTGCTGCAATTACACCAATTCCCAACGTGAACAGAAACCCAAAATCTATCCTTCTGAGTTCAGATTTGAAATCTGAGTATCCTTTTTTTCTAAATGTAAGGAGCCCAGCTAAACTTTTTAACGTTGTTAGTCCGATCCTATGTAGTGCAGAGATTAAACGTTCATATATTCCCAATACAAGAGCTATAGTTCCACCACTCATTCCTGGTATGATATTTGCTATTCCTATCAAGAAACCGTTTACAAAATGGCGGATTACATTCATGTCTTGGTGCAATTGGTTCAGATATTGTCAAGTCTTGTTATATCTACTTCACTACATTAATTCCGATTCAGCAGGGTTATTTCTGTAAATCGCTGGTAAAGTTAGTCAACTGAAACACTGTCAAGTATTATACTACAAAATGAGAATTAAGTCAATAGTTTGGATTCATGGAGATGTTTTCGTCAGTTTTACGAAACATTTTACTGCGAAAATATGAAATGTAAAAAAAATTGACGCAATTCGCTTTTTTCTCGTTAATTCTATATACATTATGTGCTACAATATAGGTGAAACTATCATAACGTGAGTTTGATAAATCAGAACAAATAACTTACGTAGGTTGGGTTGAGGCACGAAACCCAACATCTTGCCCCATTATCGACCAATACTTGTGGGGTTTCGGGCCTCAACCCAACCTACAACGAACATTGCTACTATTAAGAGAACGGCACACGGAGTGTGCCTGCTACTATTAAGAGTTTACTCTATTAGGATTCTTATTGATGAACTTCCCAAAATTATCGGATGGAAAACGTTTAGAGATGCTACAACCCCCACAGCATCCTGTTCAAATTGTGCTTGACACAGATACATATAATGAAATAGATGACCAATTTGCGGTTGTCCATGCCCTGCTTTCTCCCAATGAACTCAGTGTTGAAGCAATCTATGCTGCGCCTTTCCACAATAACCGTTCTTCAAGTGCAGAGGAGGGTATGGAGAAAAGCTATGATGAGATAATAAAACTATTGGATTTTCTTGACTTTACTAATGACAGTTTTGTTTTTCGTGGATCACGTGCTTTTCTTACTGATGAAGGTACGCCAGAAGAGAGCGAAGCAGCAAGGGACATGATTCAACGCGCCATGTCAAACACCGACGGTCCGTTGTATGTCGTTGCTGTTGGTGCGATTACAAATGTCGCTTCTGCAATCCTAATAGAACCGGAGATAATTAAACGTATTATAGTCGTTTGGCTTGGGGGGAATCCGCTGTATTGGCAACATACGCGTGAGTTTAATCTCGCTCAAGACATACATGCTGCACGATTAGTTTTGGATTCGGGAGTGCCATTCGTACTTCTTCCCACACGTGGTGTTGTTTCGCATCTGTTGACTACAGTCTCAGAAATGGAGAGATATGTCCAGGGACAAGGACAGATAGGTGACTATCTTGTTAAAATATTCAAAGAGTATCAACAAGATCATTACGGTTGGTCAAAGGTAATTTGGGATATTTCTGCAACTGCCTATCTTATCAATAGTAGTTGGGTTCCTACAGAAATAGTACATAGTCCGATTCTAACGGATTCGGTTACTTGGAGTTTTGATAATAGCAGACACCTAATGCGAGTTGCGACCGGTGTGAATCGGGATGCTATTTTTAGAGATCTATTTGAAAAGTTAAAGAATGCAAGTTAATATACCTCCAACCTATTTTAATTATAAGTTATGAAAGACATAAAACAGATATTAGCCACTATTTCCCGTCCCTTTAAGGAAGAAATTCGCAAAGGATGTAGGGATGATGTTGTCATAGATGGATTAGGGTCGTATATTGATCTCTGGTTGGGACAAGCGCGAACACTTAACCTAACACCTGTTCAGGAAAACACTCTCAATAGAATAGCAAATCTTTTTAAAGATTATCCTACGATGCAACCCCCAGATAGACTCAAAGCAATTCATGCTGCGACAGAACAGTTAGAGCTATTGCAGTCTGGTAGATCACTGGCTGCTTCTCAATCAGAAAGCAGTGTTCAGATACCCAACGCATCCCCAAAAATACAGAATAATCAGCAGAAGAAAAAGCAATCAAATAAGGCAACTAAGAAACAGGTCGAACACTTGACACTATTCGGTGATAGGAAACCCGACTTAGATACCGATACACCAGTGTCAGATAACAGTGTTTCTGTCGAAACTGAAACCGTTGATAATAGGCTACCAAGTAAAGAATCGTCACTTCCTCTCGGTAGGTCACCTTTACTTGATATAGACGACAAGATCGAAGATGTTGTAGAACCCGTTCAGATTGGTGATACACCAGTTTCTACCCATACCGATTCACTTGACTATCTCAATGGTCCGCTTCAATACGTTTCAGGTATTGGACCTCACAGAGCGAAGACGTTATCTGAGGCGTTAGACATAAAAACTGTTGGAGGACTGTTAGAATACTATCCAAGAGATTACATTGATAGATCTAAGATCGTTGAGATATATAGAGTGGGAAGAAATGCGATGGATGAACCTGAGACTATTCAAGGTAAAGTGGTTAATCATGTAACTTCTCCGCCTGTTGCGAAAGGACGTAAGAGCATTGGTAAGGTTGCGATTTATGATGGTACTGGTGTGGCAGTGTTGGTCAATTTCGGAAGACGGATAGGGTATATTAAGGCAGTTTTACCTGTCGATACACAAGTGGTAATTAGTGGTAAGTTTACAAGACGATATAATGAAATTCAGACGACAGATTATGAGTTTGAAATTTTTGACGAAGAAACAATGATCCACACAAGACGTATTGTGCCAAAATACCCTCTGACTGCTAAGTTAAGTGCCAAAATGATACGGATTGCTGTCAGGAACGTATTAGATGTCTATGGTCAACAGATACCTGAGATTTTACCGCTATCGTTACGACAGAAACATCAATTGATTGATAGACAGCAGGCAATAAATGAGATCCATTTTCCAACTTCAGAATCCCACAGACAAGCAGCACAACGTAGACTTGCTTTTGATGAGTTTTTCCTGTTGAGTTTAGGCATGGAGATGCGTAAAGATAAGAGGACATCACAAAATGGTATCCAGTTTAGAATTCAGACACCGATGCCAGAAGATTCCCTGCTTAAGCAATTCGTCTATTCCTTACCATTTACGTTGACGAACGCGCAAAAGAAAGTCTTCACTGAGATTCGTGATGATATGCAAAGTCATAGCGTAATGAACAGACTGATTCAGGGAGATGTTGGTTCTGGCAAGACAGTTGTTGCTGCAATGGCTCTATTATGTGCAATTGAAGACGGTTATCAAGGTGCGTTGATGGTTCCGACTGAAATACTTGCTGAACAGCATTATCAGAATCTTACATCACTGTTGTCACCACTTGGCGTAAAGGTTGTGCTTCTGAAGAGTGATTTACCAAAATCGGAACGAGAAAAAGCATTGACAACGATAACGGATGGGTCTGCAGACCTAATTGTTGGTACGCAGGCACTAATACAAGAGGGGGTTGATTTTTTCAAGCTTGGACTTGTCATCATCGATGAACAACATCGCTTTGGTGTTATGCAACGCGCCATGCTTCGGAGTAAAGCAAAATCGTCCACTGTCACAAATGGAGATGTTGAAACAGATGGATTATCACCGGATGTTCTTGTGATGACTGCTACGCCGATCCCAAGGACACTTTCTTTAACAATATATGGGGACCTGAATATATCTGTGATTGATGAGTTACCACCAGGTAGGCAGAAAATTGAGACGCAATGGATAAAAGAGAAAGACCGGACAAAATTATATACTAAGGTAGAACAAGAAATCCGCAATGGTAGGCAAGCATACATCGTATATCCACTGGTTGAGGAGTCCGAGAAACTTGAGGAACTGAAAGCTGCAACGAGTATGGCTGAACATATCCAGAAAGATGTGTTTCCTAATTTGCGTGTCGGACTTCTACACGGACAGATGAAGTCTGTTGAGAAACAGGAAGTCATGACTCAATTCAAAGCACACAAGTTGGATATCCTTGTTGCGACAACTGTGATAGAGGTAGGTATTGATGTGCCGAAGGCAACAATTATGGTGATTGAGAATGCGGAACGATTCGGTTTAGCACAGTTGCATCAGTTACGGGGAAGAGTCGGTAGAGGGAGCGATAAATCGTTCTGTTATCTTGTTGCTACAGCAAAATCAGAAGATTCGTATCGTAGAATTCAGGTGATGGTTAGAACCAACAACGGTTTTGAGATTGCTGAGGAAGATCTGAACATACGTGGCCCTGGCGAGTTTTTTGGAACACGACAATCAGGTTTGCCGAAATTCAAGATTGCGAATATCATCAGTGATGCTTCCCTATTAGAGACAGCGAAGAGGGAAGCGATGCTTCTGATTGGAGAGGATCCGCACCTGAAAAAACCTGAACACCAATTGATGAAAAGAATGTTGCAGGCACATTGGAAAACACATTTGGAGATAGCAAGTGTTGGATAGGCAATGGTGCCAAATGTTCGTAATGTTAAATTCACTAACACATCTATTTGTCCTGAACAGCACTTATCTCATCTTCCGAGATTTTGTGGACACTCTTTGGATTGAAGGTTTGTGTTGTATCTACACGTACTGCAACTTCAATTCTACCACCAGTTAGGACGAAGAATTGAATTAGATACCCTCCACCTTGCATGGGTTCAACCTGATATTCGTCAGGTTCAAGGTCACCGATCCATTTTGGAAACTTGTCCTCAAACTGTGGATGTGTCATGACATGCTCAGGGAGTGCAATTATGAGAGTCCCTGGTTCATCACCGATGGCATCACCAATGATATTGCGTTTCTCGACCATAAAGCGAACCAGGTGCCCTGCAAAACTAAAATCGGAGGCTGATCTTTTCATATTCGGAACTATTCGCCACGTCAGGTGGTGAATAAACGGATTACCATACCCTTGTCCAAGCATGTGTTCACGTGCAGTGTTGTCTACTGGATGAACAACGGCAACATAATCGAACCAACCGTCTGTGTGTGCTGGACTATCACTCGGTAGTTTCGCTGAAACATTGATATAGTCGCATCCATCAACGGGTGATGGATAACAGCGTGCATCCCATCCGTTAACGTATCCGAGTTGTTTTAAACCGTCTGCTACAAGGTGTGGTGGATCGCAGAAAATAGCAGCATGATCCATATTTGGATAGATTTGTATACCAGCAGCAATGATTTTATTGGCTACATCGGTGGCTTCTTCAAAACGTAGTTCTGCGTTATCAATTTTTAGGTAGTCAGCGAAGTTAGTGGGTAGTTTTATCATGCTTTGCATCGGTTTCTCCTTTTCTGATTATGGTCACGATGCTATCAGTTTGACAGTTTTTTTGTGTGAAGGCAACGGTTAAATGTGTATCGGACAAAATAAGTAATATCAAAATAGGCGTTTAACCGACAATTGAATGCCTCTGGTGTATGTATGAGTTCCATAAATTCCACTAACTTATTTGCCAAACACCCGACTGCCTTTGCATCGTTGTCTGACTCCAAAGTCCAAATTCTTATGCTTATCATTAGGATTTTTCTTCCATCACATCTGGCAACAGTCCACTATCAAAGACAGCACTACCAATCCCGAAATCTGCAATCCAACCATCAAGTGCTTTCCTTTTGCCGCGGTAATCCTCAAGGTTTATTGCCTCTGTGCCGAAACCGGGGCGGTTTTGCAAAAGTAAAACCCCGAGTGAATCCGACAGACTTGCTGGATCAAAGGCATCAAGCAATCGTGAACTGTGGGTTGTAGTAATGACTTGAGAATATTGTGCAATTTGCTCAAGCACATGTGCAATGTGTGTTAGGGCACCTGGGTGTAGGTTTCGCTCTGGTTCTTCAATGGCGATGAGTGGGGATAATTCAGGTTCGTTGAGCAGAGTGTAATAAGCAATTAGACGTAGTATGCCGTCAGAAGCATTTTGCATTGGGATCAGATTCTCGTTCCCCTCTATCATAAAAAGTTGGTATTGACCATCAATCAGGCGAAAGTCTATTTCGCGGTTTGTGTCTGCGGCAAGAGAATCGTTGACGTTTTGAAAACTGTCAGGAGAATTCTTATACCAGTTCCAGAGAACTTCTACTAAATTCTCGCCAGTATCTGTAAGTTCAGGACATTCTTGTATCTCTGTTTCAGCAGGCGAGAATCTCATATCGCTTTCTTGCCGTATAAGACCTGTATCAAAATCATAAAATTGCCATTTCATAATAAAGTCAGCTAAGGCGCGTGTAATCGGTTTGTATCCGTATTTTCCAACAGATATCACAGCCGGTTTATTGGCGTGATATGTTGTCTCGTTCTCCCCATTTTCATCCAGTATTACGCCTTGCCAGTCTTGGATTGAAATAACCTTTACATTGTCTACTGATAAATATTCTGCATAGAAAGGAAAATCGGTTTTCGGTTTTACTTCTAAGTGATAGAAGGTTTGGTGAGCTTTTACTTTTGTCCGTAATTGGAAGGTGATTTCACGTGCTCCACCTGTCCAAAGCGTATCCTTACTCAATTCATCGGAATAAGATCTGTCATCAATCATCATCCTATTAAGGTGATACAATGCCGCTAAGGTATTTGATTTACCGCTTGCATTCGGTCCAACGAGTACAGTCAGCGGCTTAAATGGAAGCTTAACGTCCCGTAAACTTAGAAAGTTCTTGATATGTATTTTTTCTAAAAGTGCGTCCCTTTCAGACACAGTTATTCACCTCCTATTTCTTTGCTGTAATTATAACACTGATATGTTGTGTTTATCAATTGAATTCTGAGATGTAATTTGGCATTATGTTTTGCACTCTCAGAAAGGGTATACCTTCCTCTGGATATTCTGCTCCGAGAGGCGTTGCCCCTCCTGAGATATGCGTAATAAATTCAGAAATCGGTTGGGATTTGTTCTCAAATTTTCTAAGATTTTTCAAATGGTATGGATGGTAATGATCGGCATCTAACCTCTTATCTTCGTGCAAATTTACTTCACTAAAATTTCTGAAGTCGTTTTATAGATACGTGAAGTTTCCTGCATGAATATCCTCAAGAACTGTTTCTCGAAGATGGTCAAGTTTCCCTGCTTTTATATCTTCTTCAATTTGCTTATCCCATGCCTTATCGCGTTCCTTTAAGGTTTCATGAAGTTCCTTTGTAAGCGTTTCGATCAATGCTGTTTTGGTTTTTTCTTCATATCTGAAGTCAGGAAACTCAGGTATCCAACCACACCAGCGCGATGCTTTTTGGGTTACATAGGCTGTGTATTTTTCAAGAAACGCAGTATCTTCAATTTCAATAAGTCGTATGCGCGATGTTTTTACGGGGGGCACTGATACCTCTTTTTTGCTGTGTTGCCCTTTGATAGATGGAACCATTACAGCAATGCTTATAGTCGTGTGGCTTAACGGCATTTCAGGGAACGGGCTTAAAGTGTATGTGAATGGGGTCAGATGCTGATTCATGGAATGCCTCCTTGTATAAGTTGGACAAGTGGTTTTTGACGAATCCACCGAAAATCATCATAAGGTGTCACGAGTGCGATATCAATACTACCCCCTACATTTGGAATTTCTGGGGAAAATCTTTGATAATCAATCGTTGTTCGTATCAAGAATTCTACGTAGTCAATTGCGTCCTGCAATGAAAATATTTGATATAAAGGTTCAGTTCCGATCTCTTTTTTGTAATGTTCTCTAATCATTTCAACAATTTTTGTGTTCCCTGAAGCATAACAAGCTAGCCCTTCAAAAACATTCATTTTTACTTCTTTTCCCAACAACACTTCAATAATTTTTGGTTGTTTTAGATCGTATCCTACGACTTGAAAGCCAACAAAGAGATGGTTATTTGGGAAATCATCAAGTGATTGATTGTGTCTTTCAATTTCTTTTACTAACAAGCTATGCTGGTTTACCCCGATTTCTCTTGCGAGGTCGGACACGCCATTTATATATAGGTTTCCTTTTGCTATACGTGATTTAACGTAGTCCTCAAAGCTACGGATTAAAAAGTTCACTGAAAAGTTTCCGATGAGCCCAGCCCCAAATACCCCAATTCCATACTTTTCCAAAAAAGGAAAGACCTTTTCAGTATGGGAGTAAGTAGACTGTCGGACGTTGCCCTGAAAGTTTGCTTGTACTACATGCGTTTTATCACAATGCGGACATATAATTTCGTTAGCTTGACTTATGTTAACCTGTCCATGCAGCGATGCAAGACTATCTCCAGCAATGACGATGCCGTCAGCAGATATGACCGATACGATAAGGGTCATATAAGTTTACCTTTCCGCGGAAAAGAATGATGTTCTGTATAAAAAACGATATCTGTATTCCTTGCTCCTTGCTTGCTACCGTTCCACGGGTATGGACAGGACTCGGCACGGGAATGTGCCGAGATGGAACACCTGCCCCACAAGTATAATTATTTTATAATATTTTGCATTCGATGTCAAACAAAATTATTTCCTAATAACTGCTTGACATCCACCACGAATTTCTGTTATCCTGCAATATAGGAGGCCCCCGATGTCAAATCACTTCAACGAATTATTATTACAGACCTCAAAGAGGTAGGTGTCCAAAAGGTGATTCTGCTGCATTGCAAGAAGACTCATGTAAACGGAATAACAAGCATTTATAAAACAGACTCCAACCAATCAATAGCAGCCTGTTCGTCCTGCTCAATGGCAATCTCAACAGCATGCTTGGCGTTTTCTAATAGTTCTTTGGCACGCTTCCGTCCGTTGAAGGACTCGGTGACTTTCTGTTCAATTTCAACCTGTTTATCTTGATGCAAAATAGGAATAACTGTTCCAACAACTTGGTCTGGCCTCCAATGCAGAATAACTGAACCGCCTACATCCCGCTTTACCTGTTCTTGTGTCAGGATAGAATTAAGCACCAAAGTCAAATATTCATTTCCGATTTTATCTGTTTTACTTTTCAAGCGGAGTATACCGCCAGCAGGGATCATTTTTTCCGGTTCTTCACGTAAATAGTGGGCTATGCCGGGGGTTGCGTCTTTACTCAAAAGGATCTCTCCCTGTTTCGGTTGGTGTTCCGTAATTTCTGCGTACAATTCCTCAGAAATGTATTTCTCTTGTGTGATTTCAAACGGACTGAGATTGCTTACCCGAACAAAAGGGATACCATCCTCAATATACGCCTTGCTGCCAACCTCAATACACTTTTCCAGTGTGACCAGATTTTTCAGTGTATCCCAACCACCTGTACAACTTTTGATGGCGTTTACAATATCATCATATTTCGGTTGAAAATAATCTGCATCAAATCGTTCAGCACGCTCCGTGTCTGAAAAGTTTTTGATGAAGGTTAGCTGCTGCTTCGGTTGCCAGTCGGCAAGTCCGAGTTCGGAGAGGAGGAGAGTTTGTGCTTCGGTATAACATTCTTTTGAATCTTTTCTTAATTTTTCTGCGACACGACAGTAGGACGCTATCATATCTTGGAATTCCTTATCTAAATCAGGTATTAAAAAAATTCTAATAGATGAATAATCTAACGCTGGTCTGGTAATTCCTACAACATGCCTCGTTGATTGTGAATAACCGTATTTACAATTTAGGAACGTTGACAAAAAATAGGGAGCAACTTTTTTGACCGTCATTTTTACGGAATGCTGATTGATGTTTGCACCTACAAACTTATCGGTTACGACTGCTGATTTTCCATAAGAACCTGTGATAGTTAGTAAAACATCGTCCTTTTTTAGTTGGCTTCTTATAATTTCTTGGTTTTGGGATGGGGATAAAAATTTTATTCCTGAGGCTGATATGTAGTTTGGCATTATATTTTGTACTCTCAGAAAAGGGGTGCCTTCTTCCGGGTAAACCGCTCCAAGCGGGGTTGCACCTCCAGATATATGTGTAATAAATTCAGAAAGAGGTTGAGACTTTTCCTTAATCTTACTCAGATTTTCAAGGTGCCATGGATGGTAATGTGTTGCATCTAATCTCATATCTCGATGCAAATTCACCTCACTGAAATTAACGATTGAATACTGTACGTTGGCGTGTCCATCCAGGACAGCATCTATCGCCTTTCATTCAGCATCTTCCCAAAAAGTCAAATTTTCACTTTTTGCCCATTCAATAAAAGTTTCAGCAATCCCGTCGGGTAATTCTTCATTGTGATTGTGTAGATCGTGGTCAACAATCAGGTGACCGTTTTCGTCTAACTTATACTGTCCATTTTCATTTTGAAGGAACACATAATCGCCAGAGTTATCCTTGCCACCTTTTTCGGAAACAGCAAAAAAGATGGGATAGTCCTCAACTTTTGGACAAAGCGGTCCTTTGTCTGGATCATCGTTCCACTTCTGTAGGAACAGCACGCTGGTTTTCGTACCGGTATGGGGTTTAAAAGTATTATTATCAAGTTCGACTACTGATAAAATACGCGCACGTTCTGCAATAAACTCACGGATATACTTATCAGATGTGTTATTGAACCTTCCCTGCGGTAGCACAATTGCCATTCTGCCACCAGGTTTAATGAAATCTAAATTGCGCTCAATAAATAGAATATCCCTACCAACTTTGTTTTGTGCCTTGCCGTTCCCTTTAAAGCCGAGCGTGTATTGGTGTAGAATACGGTTCTCTTTGATGTCTCCAGCAAATGGGGGATTTGCCATCAAAATATCAAAATTGAATAGTCTATTTTGGTCTCTTTCCGTTCTTAACGCTTTGAGTCGGTCAAATCCTCTGCCGTAAGTCATTATCCATACGCGATCTTTCTCAGCTCTGTCACGCCAACGTTCATAGTCAAGCGTGTTGAGATGTAAGACATTGGACTCACCATCGCCTGCGATCAAGTTGAGTGTTCGTGCTACTCGTACCGTCTTTTCGTCAAAGTCAATACCGAATATATTATCACGGACATACTGCTTGTCGGGTGCGGACATTTCTGCGTTGGTGAAAGGTGAACCGGTAACTTGAAAAAAGGTATGCACTGGAAAACCACAACTACCGGAGGCGGTGTCAATCATATACTCACCGCGTTTCGGGTTGAGCATCTTGACACACATATCAATCACGTGCCGTGGTGTAAAATATTGTCCTTTTTCACCTTTAGCAGATTTACTGACCAGATATTCAAATGCCTCATCAACAATCTGCAGATTAGAGTTAAACAATTTGACATCTTGCAAACTTGAGACACAGACTGCAAGGTGCGTATCCGAAAGTTCAAACTCCGAATATTCTGGGAAAACACCTCTCCACTGATTTTTTGCGTTATTGAAAAGATGCTGAATTTTTGACTTCAGTTCGCTATCCGTTTGTCCAGTATTTCTAAACTCCATTGCACGTTCCATTTCTTCATCTGGAATCGTTTCAACAATTTTCTTAATAGTCTCATAATCTGCACCTTTGGAACCGTAAGTCTCAATGGATTCCTGAACAACCGTGTTGATTTCTCGTCTTAAAATGCGGTTGATATACTCTTTGTCGGAACGGCTCTCAAATTCGTCATGGAGTTTGGTAAAGATAAGCTTAAACACCTCTTCAAAAACATCTACACCTGCGTTTGCCAACACTTCATCCTCTAACTCTAAAATAATGTCTTTTAGAGATTTTCGCTCCGCTGCGAGTTTATCCTTGATAATGAGGTCTTTGAGGGTAAACCGTTCGTTGAGGATGTCAGCGAGGGTTTGGTCGGCGTTAGGAATATCTGTAATTTCTTCAAAGTAATTTGGGTCTTTTCGGTGATAGTGTGAAATCTGTTGTCCGTTTGTCCATACGGCGATAGGCGCGCCTGTGGCATTGCAGTAGGAGCGGAGTTGGTCTTTACCGTCTTGGAGTTTCGGCTTCTTTACCTCAACGATAATATAAGGTGTATCAGGTCGATCTTTGTCAAGGATAACAATGTCCGCGCGTTTTTTTTCTCTGCCGAAGTTCACAGAATGTTCAAATTGGATGCGATCTGGATCGTAACGGAATTGTTTTAAGAGTCGTGCTGCATAGAGTTGACGGACAACCTCCTCCGGTTTTAGTTGAACTGCTTTCCGCCGAACACTACAGTAAATTATTGGCTTTTCGTTTCCTTCCACCTTTTGGCGTAAATCCTGTATTTCGGATTCATTGAATAGGTCAAGGTGGTAGTTGCTGTCTTTTAGAATGGTTTGAAGGATGTCGTGTTGTATCATTACGTTTCTCCATAGTCTTTCTAACAGATATACGCTTATTACAATATATTGTAATAAGCGTATATCTGTTATTTAATAAGTCAATTCAGGTTTCTTCGTCTATATGATGTCATTTTTGGGCGTTGTCTTTGTGCTGAATCATCTCCCATAAATCTTATAGCTGCATTACCTCTGAATTTTCTTGATGCTTCATACACTTTATCCCGTGATACATCATGTATATCAACTATGCCAGACTTAAGTTGTGTAGTTCCTTCATGATTTTCTGGATCAACAATAAAAAGCCACATGTTTGGATATTTTTCTTCCATTTCTTCCACTGTCATCCTTTTGCGTGCCACCCTACACCTCCTAATACTGATGGTTTTATATCACTTAACAATTAATATTTGATATTATACACTTGAATTGTGAATGAAAATCAGGCACACTATTTATACCACACAAAATTCTATTTGTCAAATATTTTTTAGCAATAGATCTATAACGCAATTGGCATGCACTCCAAATGTATGCTATAATTTATTAGAAAGGAAGCAAATGTCAAGTTTTGATATTGCCTCTAAGAAACAGGCCGAGACAAACCCTCGAGATTTTGTCCATCTCTGTTTTAAGTTCGGAATGGAAGATATTACAGTGCTGGAAGTTATTACACCTGAACAACCAAAAGTTGAAATGCATCAGGCAGACACGCTTATCAAAGTCCTTTACGAAGATAGAGAAGTACTTGTGCATTTCGAGTTTCAAACTGCTGACAGTTATGATCCGGAGATGTCGCTACGGATGGCAGGTTACATCATTAGAGCGATTGAAACCTACCGTTTACCAGTGTATTCCAATGTCCTCTACTTGGGACCTAACGCGGGGAGAAACGACCCGGGGAAGTTCACGCAAAATCTGGAAAACCATAACATTTCTATTGAATATCAAGTTTTTCGGCTAAGTGAGATAGAGGGACAAACGATTCTGGATTTAAAACTTGCGGGTTTGGTCCCTTTTACACCGCTAATGCAGCATCCGGCAGACATAGACGCTGTTCAATGGCTTCGCAGGTGCGTTCAAACAGCAGATAGTATGGATGTCCCGAACAAACTAGAATATCTTGGAAGTATGGTTGTTTTAGGGAATTTAGTTTACGATGTACAAACGATTTTAGAGATTATTACGGAGGAAACCATGCAACATCCCCAAATTGTTGAATATGTGGCACCACAAGCACACGAACGAGGCAGGCAAAAGGGTATAAAACAAGGTATACAGCAAGGTAGGCAACAAGGTAGGCAACAAGGTATACAGCAAGGGGCTCAAGAAACTACACGCGAATTTATCCTTGAGACTCTCGCCTTACGATTACAGATCGAAGCAGTATCAACCTTAAGACCCGCTTTAGAGGAAATTGACGATCTGCAACGTCTTAAACAGTTATTTCATGTCGCAATGCAAGTGGAAACTCTGGAAGAGTTTACCCAAGCATTGAACGGCAACAATGAATAACCGATACGCGTTTTCTTGTCTAAACATATATCATTCAGGGAAGCAAGTATAAGGATGACAAGAATTTTACAAACCCGATCTATAATTCCAATTTGACTTTTTCAGATTGTCATGTTAAAATAGATGTAATCTGGAGGTGTTAAAATGGCATATTTTATAACAGATGAATGCATCGGGTGTTTAGCGTGTTTGACAAACTGTCCCGTTGACGCGATTACTGGAGCCCGAAATAAACTCCACATTATTGATCCTGATATCTGTATTGATTGTTCTGCATGTGGTATGGTGTGTCCAGTTGAGGCAATTCGTGACCAGTTTGGGGAAGTCTGTAAGTTTATTCCAACGCCATCACAGAGACCCATCGCTGTCATCTACGAAGAACTCTGCTCGGGTTGTGATTTTTGTGTGCATATCTGTCCATGGGAGTGTCTGGAATTGATTGACCCCGATACAGGTGAACATGCTGAAAGTTTCTTCGGTATCTGCGAATTAGTAAAACCCAAAGACTGCGTTGGCTGCAAACTGTGTGAAGAAGTATGTATTAAGGATGCGATCCGTATAGAATCACCTATACTATTGGAACTGGCTGAGGCTGCAGACTAACTAACACACATAAATAAGATGGCTTCTGCTAATATAAATCACGACAATTTAATTGTCGTCATCTCAGGTCCTTCAGGAAGTGGAAAAAGTACTGTTGCTAAAAGGTTATGTGAAGCAGACGAGACGTTACGACTGTCTATATCGGCAACCACACGGAATCCCCGCCGAGGAGAAGTAGACGGCGTTGATTACCATTTCCTAACACAGGAACAATTCCAAGACAAGATTGAACAGGGTGCTTTCTTAGAATGGGCAAAGTATGGAGACAATTCTTACGGCACACTGAAATCTGAAATCACTGCCTCGCGTCAAGGAGGTAAAGATACAATTTTGGAAATTGAAGTGAACGGAGCACGTCAAGTCAGGGAACATGACCTATCCCCAGCAAGAAGTGTTCTAATTTTTCTAATTCCTGCATCATCTTCACATCTAAAGAAACGACTCCGTAAGAGAAATACCGAATCAAAGAAACAACTTACACAGAGATTAGAAATAGCAAAAGCCGAAATAAGTAAAATGGAAGAATACGACTATTGTGTAATTAACGCTGAAAACGAGATAGAACAGACAGTCAGTCAAATTCAAACTATCGTTGTAGCAGAAAGACTTCGTGTTAACCCTATTAGAACTTCAACGTTTGCTAAAGCATTTGGCATATAACGTGAGTTTGATAATTAAATGCAATATGCGTTGTAGGTTGGGTTGAGGAACGAAACCCAACAGGTAGTGCTCTATAATGGGTCAAGATGTTGGGTTTCGTGCCTCTACCCAACCTACGTAAGTTATTTGTTCTGATTTATCAAACTCACGTTATATAGAATAAGAACAGAATGACAATGGAAAAGAGGAACCGAACTATACTCTTAGGTGTTACAGGTGGTATTGCCATCCATCGTTCCGTTGATTTTGCCAGTCAATTGGTCAAGTCGGGGGCTTCAGTTCATGTTGTAATGACAGAAAACGCTGCGAAGTTGATCAGTCCTTTACAATTTCAGGTTATATCACGAAATCCCGTTCTCCTCAATCTATTTGATACAGGTGATGACTGGAAACCACCACATATAGATCTCGCCGACCGCGCTGATTTACTTATCATCGTACCCGCAACTGCAAACATTATCGGAAAGATGGCAAACGGTATCGCTGATGATGCACTTTCTACCGTTGCTATCTCTGTTCACTGTCCTATCCTCTTAGCACCCGCAATGAATGGACACATGTATCAGAACCCTTATGTTAAACGGAATGTAGAAACGCTAAGACAGAACGGTGTAGAATTTGTAGAGCCTGTGAGTGGTGATCTCGCCTGCGGATATCAAGGTATTGGACGATTAAATACAATTGAGGCAATTTTGGAAAAAACAGAAGAAATACTGCATGTTCGCGAAGACCTAAAAGGACAACGTATCCTTGTTACAGCAGGGGCAACACGTGAATACATCGATCCCGTAAGATACATTACGAATAGATCCAGTGGAAAAATGGGATATGCCATCGCACAAGCTGCAGAATGTAGAGGAGCAGAAGTTCAATTGGTTAGTGGACAAACAACCGTTGTACCTCCGACAGGTATAGATATTGATCATGTTGAAACAACAGAGGAAATGCACGAGACGGTTTTAGCACATTTTGAACAAGCAGATATTGTCATTATGGCTGCTGCTCCCGCTGATTTCAGACCGTCAGAGATCTCACACCAGAAGATAAAAAAACATGAGGGTGTTATCTCTATTGACTTAGAAAAAAACCCTGATACCGCAGAGGTGCTGGGAAAGAATAAGAAACATCAGATTACAGTCTGTTTCGCTGCTGAAACAAACGACGTTCTTGAAAACGCGAAAGCCAAGTTAATCCGTAAAAACTGTGACTTTATCGTTGCAAACGACATTCTCGCTGAAGGAGCAGGATTTGCTGGAGATACAAATATCGTTTCTATTATTGACCAAGATGGAAATTGTGAACAACTGCCGATCTTACCTAAGATAGATGTTGCGAATGCAATATTAGATAGAATCGTGAAGCTGCTTTAAGCATAGTCATTACCGAAGTTTTTACACCAACTACAACAAAACCATAAAATGATGTCCCTTCAACAACAGGCGCGTACGTTCCTAAAAAAACATCCCACTCACCCCAATAAAAAGTTAGGTCAACATTTCCTAATAAATCCGGAAGTATTAGAGATCATTATGGATATTGGTGAGGTCACCGATACCGATGTCGTGATAGAAATCGGAGCAGGACTCGGTTGTCTGACACAGGCTTTGGCAGAAACAGCCGAAACCGTTATTGCTATTGAGATTGATCCTATTCTTAATGAAGTTTTAGAATCCCAATTTTCAACATGTGATACTGTACAGATTGTCAAAGCAGATATACTTGAAATAGAACTCACCTCTCTTTTCTCCCCGAATACGCGTCCGAAGGTAATTGCGAATTTACCCTACGGTATTACGACACCGATATTGTGGAAACTACTGGAGCACACAAATCAACTGGATGCCTGTCTATTAATGATGCAGAGAGAAGTCGCTGAGCGAATAGTCGCACCACCCGGCGGAAAGGACTATGGAGCACTCACAATTGGTGTTGCCTATCACGCTGATACTTCGCTAATTGTGACACTTTCACCTGAAAATTTCTATCCTGCACCGAAAGTAGACTCTGCTCTGTTAAAACTGTCAATGAGAGACAAACCGAGGGTTGAAGTGCAGGATGAAGCACATTTTTTTAGAGTGGTTCGGGAAGCGTTTAGAGGCAGAAGAAAAATGCTGAAAAACGCACTAAAAAGGTTTGCATCATCTGATAGATTAAATCAGACATTTGAAGAATTGAACATCAAACCCGAAAGACGGGCAGAAACATTGGATATTACCGAATTCGCTGCTTTGGCGGAGCGGTTACAACTTAATATCTAAAGTCATAAGCTGCCAATACACTATTTTCCACTCACTACCCTCACGACGAAAGTCAAACTGGCAGGTGCCCTCAAGGCTCCTCATACTCTTATCTTCCGCATTCTCTGAGTCCACACCTATCAACATTTGTAAGGATGCTTTTCTGGCGTCGGTAATATCATATACCAAATTGTCGTAAGTAAAATTCAACCAAGAGTACTGTTCAAACACACTTGTAAATGTTGGAATTACACCTTCAAAATTAGGTGGAACTACGCCTGAAATAACACCAATTTTTGTAACCTCATCATCCGCAGCAAAATAGGATTCAGAGAAAAGGGATTGAAGGGAAGGTAAATTGTCCATATCTAAAGACTCAAGTAAATCAGATAAGTTTTCAAGGAGCGCAAGCAATTCCTCCTGATGATCGTTTAAAGGCGCAAGTGCAACATTGTGTACTAAGCGAACTTCATTTAATACAATCTGAGTTGAATAGGCCTGATAAAGCGGATCATGAACTGTCAACTCCTGTTCCTCACCATAGAGGATGTCATTATAGACGAAACCGCCATCAACTTCAGTCTCTACCGCCACGTCAGACAGTGTAACTTGGACCCCAGGCAATGGATTACCTGTTACAGCATCAGTGACTATGCCTGATACAGTACCAAACTGTTGTGGTTCAGGTGGCACTATCGGATCCGGTTCATCCTCTTCATCAGTACCGCAGGCGAAAATCAAGGATAAAATGAGTAAAGGCATAAGGTATCTACTGATCTTAAGAATAATTTGCATTTGAACCTCGTATGTGTTATTCTTTTAAGAGTTAATTTCTATTCGTCATTTGAAAAACTATTTATAAGGATTAAAGAAAATGTCAAGAGTTTGTACAATGTGTGGTAAAAGGCCACGAACAGGTAATAAAATAAGTGCCTCAGACAGACACACAAAACGGCGTTGGCTTCCTAATTTACAACGTGTCCGTGTCAAAACAGAAACTGGAACGAGAAGGATTCGTGTCTGTACCTCCTGTATCCGTAGCGGAAAAGTTATAAAAGTTATCTCCCGTATGCCAGTGGCACCATCTTAACATTAGATTTTTCGGTCAACTCTTTCTACACCGTTCAGACTTTTTACCGCATCCATCACCTCTCTGAGTTGGTCAACACCAGAAACATCCAACGTAAAATAGTCTGTAGCGGTATCGTCAATCGTAGTTTTCGTTGAGGGTTTAAAATTGCCTTCACGGATGTTGACGTGAAACTTTGCAATGGCTGTCGTAATCTCACCTAACATTCCCGGTTTATCATGACATTCAATATAGATTTGTGCTGGAAAATTTGTGCCTTCCTCCGGTTGCCAATTAACAGATACGAATCGTTCGGGTTCATCAAGTAAGCGGAGACAATCCGAACGATGGACAGACACACCGCGTCCCCTCGTGAGATATCCTACTATATCGTCACCCGGAATTGGGTTACAACACTTCATGACCCGAACCATTCCTAAGTCTATACCATTATCAAGTTGTATAGTTGGCTCAGGACGGTGGACTACTTCCTCTGTTTTCTCTTCTATAACTTTTTCCGGTTTTAAGAGATTTACGACCTGTGTTGCAGATTCGCTACCATTTCCTATTCGTATAAAGAGTTCATCCACGGTTTCAAGATCAAGTTGTTTTGCGACTTCAATCAGTTTTCCCTGTTTCATATATTCGGTAGCATTTAGATATGAAACTTGGAACTCCGCTTTAAGCAATCTTTTACCTAACTCAATTGCATCTATTCTATCTTTTTCCTTGAACCAATGCCGTATTTTGTTACGTGCATTGGTAGTTTTAACGATGCGTAACCATGCCCTACTCGGCATACTATTTGGACTTGTTAGGATATTTACCCTGTCCCCATTCTTTAATGGTTCGCGAATCGGTGTTAACACGTTATTGACCTCTGCGCCACAGCAGGTATTACCAATATCTGTGTGGATTCGGTAAGCAAAATCTATCGCTGTTGAACCAACGGGAAGTGCATGGATGTCACCTTTTGGCGTGAAAACATAGACTTCATCTTGGAAAAGCTCAAGCTTCATTGACTCAGTAAATGTATCCGGTACATCTTGTGTGTCTTTGATATCATCAAGCATTTCCTTATAGTTGGCAAATATCGATTGTGCCTCTTTGGTTGTCGGTAATCCTTCCTTATAGCTCCAGTGTGCGGCGATACCGTTTTCTGCAATCTGATGCATTTCTCTACTTCTAATCTGAATTTCTATCGGTTTACCGTTATCCAATATAGTCGTATGAAGCGACTGGTACCCGTTTTTCTTCGGTTGTCCAATCCAATCTCTAACTCTATCAGGCAAATAATTCCATCTAAGATGCAGTACCCCGAGTGCACTGTAACAGCTCCAGTCGTCTTCAACGATGATACGAAGTCCTACCAAATCACAAATATCTTTAAAAGGGGTGCCTTTTTCATGTATTTTTTGGTAAATGCTATAGATGTGCTTTGTTCTTCCTCTGACATTCGCGGGAATTCCGTGCTTCTTCAGCTCCGAATGGATGATAGCTTCCATCTTCTTGCAATATGCTTGTCTCTCTTCAAGTTTTTCATCAAGTAGATCGGCTATTTCTCTATATCTATCGGGAAGCAGATATTTTAAAGACATGTCCTCAAGACGGCTCATCATTGACCATATACCGAGTCTATGTGCAATAGGTGCATAGATTTCAAGTGTCTCTTTTGATATACGTTGTTGCTGCTCTTGAGATAAATGCTCAAGCGTTTCCATATTATGAAGACGATCAGCGAGTTTTATCAGGATGACCCGCATATCTTCAGCTGTTGCAAGCAATAGTTTCCTGTAAGTCTCTGCCTGTCTCTTACGTTGACCGCCGCCGAATTTATACCTACCAATTTTCGTGACACCCTCAACCAGACCTGCTATATTTACCCCGAACCTTTCTTCCATTTCACCGCGTGTGATACCCGTGTCTTCTAACACATCGTGCATCAATCCTGCACAAATCGTATCCATATCTAACCGCAGCTGTGCAAGTATTTCAGCTGTTCTGACACAATGCATGAAGTACGGTTCACCAGATTTACGATACTGATTCTTATGTGCTTCTTCAGCAAAGTTATAGCAATCTTTCAGAAAATCAAAATCGGTTTCAGCTTCTGGATTATCTTTCTGGATTTGATGGATCAGAGATTCGACACTCATCTTTGATACGCTCCCAGATACGTTGTGTGTTCTCTTCAAGTTGAAATTTTTGGAATTCTTGAGAATTCTGTTTCAACCATTGACACTTTAGAAATGTTCTTGATCTATCAAGTTGACTCTGCTGGTTCGGAATTAGTCTTACCAACTGTTGACTACTACCATTTTCAGTTTTTCTTTCAATTAAGGTTAATTCATCAAAAATGGTTAATACTGTTTCAATCAGTCTTTCAGAATGGCTTTCAAACGTGCTTGTGAAACTCTCAAGTGGTGTAAATTCGGTATTGATAGTTTCACGCAATCTCCTATAGAATGTAGTCAGTTCAGTTCTGTCTGGGTAAATGCAATCTGTCCAGTTTTGCAGGAGTTGAACATCGGATTCTTCATTATACAACAGATGAATGGATGTCGTATTCTGTGTATGTGCAGCTGCAAAACACCTTTTAAAAAACATATCCTTTTCTGGTGTTAGATGACAGAAAACGATGTGTTCAACAGTAAGAACGTTTTTTAATGCAGATTCTGAGAATATGTCTGAGGAAACAATACCAACTATCTGACCATTCTGAATCTCTTCTAACAGTGCAATTTCTTCCTGTTCAGAAGTCGCTTCATCGTGTTTCCTTAAGAGTGCTGCTTTTTCAGGAATTAACTTTGTCAGAAGTTGGTGCATCTTCTCGCTGTTCAATACATAGATTATACACGGTTTGCTCGCGTTAAGCAAGGAAAGCAGCTGGTCTTTTTTATTTTGATTGCGGCGATCAATTACCCTCCCAACTGATTCTATATCTTCAACTGGATAGACAGGTAGATTAGACATGCGCTCTTGGACGTTAAAATCTTCAAGAATGAGTTGTACTGAACATTCCCCCATATACTCATTAATCTCTGGTTTAAATGCGATGTCTAATTTTATGTTGGGTCGTCTAAACGTTGTAAAGTTTTGCGCTCTTCTCCATCCGATTGTTTTCTTTTGTATACGACCATCAGTGATAAACATTCTGATGTGTTCTTTCTCTTTCCCCATTAACCTCGGTTCTCCCTGGACCGTTACATCTTTACACACAAACGTGGGAGAAGTATTCTCTAAACCAAACGGTTCTAAAATTTCAAACTGTCTTATAGTTTCTAACGATAGAGAGGATAGTTCTGTTTCAAAATCCAAAGTGAGTTTGGGTGTCAATGCGTCTACTGTGAGGTGCTCAGTTGCGTAATCGTTGAATGCTTTCTTGAATTTCGGAATGTTGTCCCGCTTTAGCGTAACACCAGCAGCTGCTTTGTGACCACCGTGTTTGAGTAAGAGCTCTGAACAGTAGTTCAAACAGTCCGCGAGATTCATACCATCAATACAACGTCCGGAGCCAGTCGCTTCATCATCTTTTATTGCAAGAACAAAAACGGGACGATAGAATTGTTCAAGCAGCCTTGAAGCAACTATACCGACAACCCCTTTTGCCTGATGTCCCCATGCATCGCTTGCAACTACCAATCCTTTCATCTCTTCCAGGTTTTCATCCTGATTTAGAATTTCAACAGCCTTTTCCTGTATAGTTTTTTCAACAGTCTTTCGGTCCTGATTACATTGATCCAACTCCAGTGCTATCTGCTCAGCGGCATCGCTGGAGTCAGTTGTAAGGAGTTTGACGACTTTTAACGCTGTGTCCATCCGTCCTGCTGCATTCAAGCGTGGACCCAATCCAAACGAAAGAGATCTGCCAACAAGGGGTTTTCCATTTAGTGATGCCACCTCACACAATTTCTGGATACCAATTCTTTCCTGCTTATTTATCTCCGCCAATCCGAGTCTACTTAGTGTGCGATTTTCACCTGTTAGCGGTGCAAGATCAACAACTGTGCCGAGCACAACGAGGTCAAGTAATGAAGTCAGAAAGGATTCATCCTCTATCAAACCTTGTGCAAGTTTAAATGCTAATCCCACACCTGCTAATTCTGAATACGGATATTCATTGCCACGGACTTTAGGGGAAATAATAGCGTGAGCCGGTGGCGGGTTCTCTTCAGGGGGTTGGTGATGGTCAGTTAATATGACATCAATACCTAATTCGTTTGCACACGCTACTTCACGGACAGAAGTAATCCCACAATCAACAGTGATCATCAAAGAACATCCACTCTCTTTAATTTCTTTCATAGCATCGTTATTAAGACCGTATCCCTCCTCATATCGGTGTGGTATATAGTATTTTATGGGATAATCCAAGTGCTGGAAGGCATTGACTAAGAGGGCGGTCGCAGTTGTGCCGTCAGCGTCATAGTCACCGTAGACGTATATCTCTTCTCCATTTTTGATCGCACGTCTGATACGTTCAACAGCTTTGTCCATATCTGCCATTTTAAATGGCGAATGCAAATCTGCATAAGTCGGATAAAGAAAAACCTTACCCTCCTCAACTGTTCTTATACCCCGCTTGACAAGGAGTCGTGCAACCAAAGGGGGGATATTGAGGCCTGCAGCAAGTGTAAAACTCAAATCAATATCGGGTGTCTGATATTGCCATATTTTGGAAGAGTGATGTTTCATTCTAAATGATTCTCTTACGCTATCTTAGAGTCGTCAAGATAGGAATATATTGAAAATATTAAGTAATATACCATGAATTGTCACAGCATGTCAAAGAGATTTTATTGTCATTGTGCAATTGTGCAGATATACATGGATTAAGAACTGAAAAAAGTGCTATAATTCTTAACATGAGTGTCTAAACTATTAGAGGTTTTGTTTTTAGCTTTAGAAAATAGCACATTTAACGATCTTCCGTCAAACCCCCATGCTTTAGTTTGTGGGATGTAGACGGAGACTGAAACATGAATGGAAAAAGCGATCTGATAATCTAACATAAATGTGGTAAGGAAAGTAGACATGCGCAAGTCTTTCAAGTATAATCTATAACATTCACACAGGCGGGTTGGGGTATAGATGGTAACAGATTACATATCAGAGGACTTGATAAACACTTTACTTTTTGGAAGCATCGCAACTGGTCTGGGAAGATAAAGACAATAACGATTAAGCGTGACACTATAGGCGACTACTATTTAGCTCTTTCTTGTGAGGATACAGAACCTTCAGACCATCTACCCAAGACAGGTAATAGAGCAGGGATAGATTTTGGGCTGAAGATATTTCTTACACTATCAGATGGTACAAAGATAGCATCGCCAGAGTTCTATAAGAAAAGTCTCAATGCTATTCGTTCAGCAAGTAAGGCGTTGTCCCGAAAGCAATACCTATCGGGTGGTTGGTTTCGTGCTAAACAACATCTAAACAGAGTTCATAAGCATGTGGCGAATAGGCGTAGAGACTGGTTTTGGAAAACAGCATTGAAACTTTGTAAAAGATACGATTACATTGCCATAGAAACTCTCAATCTTCGGGGTATGAAGAAGTTGTGGGGCAGGAAAGTGTCTGATGTTGCTTTTGGTGAGTTTTCGCAGATACTTGAATGGCAATGTAAGGAGTTTGGAAAAACATTTGCAAAAGCAGATAGGTGGCAACCTACGACTAAAACGTGCCATAAGTGTGGATATAAGAACAAAGACCTCACACTTGCAGATAGGTTTTGGGCGTG